>JABSOX010000038.1 GCA_013215655.1 Colwellia sp. | reverse complement strand
ACATTGAGTAATAAAAACGCGGCAAGAATGGATAAATCTAAACCACCGATACTCGGAATTATGCGGCGAATAGGTTTTAATACAGGATCGGTTAATTGCTGGAATATCAATTGCGTTGGGTTATAACCTTGTACTACCCAGCTCATTAGTGCCATCACCAACATGATGATAAACAGTAAAACCCCCGTTTGTTTAACTAGATATATTAATCCTAAAAATGATGCCGAAACTATATCAATCCCGCCACCATTTAATAACGGGATAATAATAAATTTAAGTGAGGCAATTAAATAAGCGAGAACTAAAGTTGCTAAATCTATACCACCAAACCCCGGAATTACTCGGCGAAAGGGCAGTACTAGAGGATTACTAACTTTAACTATAAATTGACTCATGGGATTATAAAAGTCAGCTCTTACTAGCTGTAACCACACACGTATTACTAATATCATCAACATTGCGTCAAAGACAAAACCAAGCAGGTAATTAATTGCTGCCATTTATTTCTCCGGAAATTTTATTGAACCATTAACTAATTTATTTCATTGAATAAGTTAATATGTATTTTATACTAGCTATTTTGCGCCATTTCTTTAGCTCTATGCAATGCACTATTCATCGCATTTGTTACAACTTGTGGCAAACCGTCTTTAATGAATGACTGAATTGCGGCATTTGTTGTTCCACCTTTAGATGTTACGTTAGCACGTAACTCACTGATCGGTATTTGATTTTGCACAACCATTTGCGCAGCACCTAAAGCGGTTTGTTGAACAAGTTCTCGACTTTCTTGAGCTGTAAACCCTAAGTTTAACGCTTGTTGCTCCATCGCTTCCATAAATAAAAAGAAATAAGCGGGGCCAGAGCCAGAAACGACAGTAATATTATCTATTTCATCTTCACTGGCAAGCCATTTAATGATCCCTACAGATGACATTAATTCTTCAGCAACGAGTTTTTGATTTTCACTTACGCCACTAGCTGAATATAAGCCAGTAACACCAAGACCGAGTTGTGAGGGGGTATTGGGCATTGTACGTATAATGGCGCAAGGCTTTGCTAATGAAGTTTGCATTTGGGCAACCGTACAACCTGCAGCAATAGAAATAAAGCACTTGTTTGAAATATCGATATGTTTACTAATATCCGCACAAACAGCTGTAATTAAATGAGGTTTTACCCCCAATACAATCGTGTCGGCAAATTCTGACGCTTCAATATTATTGTCGGTATGTAAAACACCCAATTTTTGATGTAAAGCGAGACGTTTTTCAGCAGAAGGATTAGACACTATAACCTGTGTTGCATCATATCCTTTTTTGATCAAACCTGAAATAATCGCGCCATTCATATTACCTGCGCCAATAAATGCTATTTTGGTCATGGTTTGTTGTTCTCAGTATTTGATGAAAATTATTTATGCACTATTGTAGCGAAATATCAGCTAAGTAAGTGAAAGAAAATGAACTAGTTAACGACTTTTTTATTTGTACTCACGCTGTCCAAAAATAGCTGAACCTACTCTCACCATGGTTGAACCCGCAGTAATGGCAGCTTCTAAATCAGCAGACATGCCCATCGAGAGGGTATCTACATCGGGATGTTGTTCTTGTAATGCTAAAAATAGCTTGTACATTTGACTAAATGCTTGTGCGGGGGCGTTTTTTTCCGGAATTGCCATTAAGCCACGAAGTTTAAGGTTTTCACAGTTTTCAACAAAATTTATTAGCTCAGGTAATTGTTCAATGGTGACGCCAGATTTACTTGTTTCACCACTAATATTCACTTGTAAACAAATGCTTAGCGGAGTATCTTGACCATATCGATGTCCATCAAGGCGCTTGGCAATTTTTATTCTGTCGACGCTATGTACCCAAGAAAAATTTTCTGCAATTTGACGGGTTTTATTGGATTGAATAGGGCCGATAAAGTGCCAGCAGATATCGGTTAAATGAGTGAGTTTGGCAATTTTTTCTACCGACTCTTGTACATAACTTTCGCCAAACTCTCGTTGTCCAGCAAGATAAGCTTGTTCAATTAAATCGATGGGTTTTGTTTTACTAACAGCGAGTAGTATTACTTCATTGGTTAGACGATTGGCGTTTTTACATGCTTGTGAAATTTGCACTTCAATGGAAGCGATATTATCTTTAATGGATGTCATATACTTTGTTTAATGTTGTCTTTAAATTTCCAATACTATGGTCGAATAATACGGCGGTAGTATTTTACTAAGAGGTCAGTATGGATATTACCGAATTACTTGCGTTTAGTGTTGAAAATAATGCGTCTGATTTACATTTATCATCAGGTAGTCCGCCGTTAATACGTGTTGATGGCGATGTCAGGAAGCTAAATATACCTGCTTTTGATGAAAAAGACGTCAATGCGCTAGTTTACGACATTATGAATGATCGTCAACGTAAAGAATATGAAGAAAATTTAGAAGTCGATTTTTCCTTTGAAGTACCAAATCTAGCCCGTTTTAGGGTTAATGCGTTTAATCAAAATCGAGGCCCTGCTGCGGTATTTCGTACTATTCCTAGCAAAATTTTATCACTTGATGATTTAGGTTGTCCCGATATTTTTCGTGATATTTCAAATACGCCACGTGGTTTAGTTTTAGTTACAGGGCCGACAGGTTCGGGAAAATCTACAACGTTAGCGGCGATGGTTGATTATATTAACAGTACCAAAAACGATCATATTTTAACTATTGAAGATCCGATTGAATTCGTTCATGAAAATAAACAGTGTTTAATCAACCAACGTGAAGTACATCGCGATACTTTAAGTTTTAGTGCTGCTTTACGTTCAGCGTTACGTGAAGACCCTGACGTTATTCTTGTTGGTGAAATGCGTGATTTAGAAACTATTCGTTTAGCGATGACCGCAGCGGAAACCGGTCACTTAGTATTTGGTACGTTACATACCACCTCAGCACCAAAAACTATTGACCGTATTATTGATGTATTCCCTGGAGAAGAGAAATCTATGGTGCGTTCGATGTTATCGGAGTCGTTGCGTGCGGTAATTTCACAAACCTTAATTAATAAAGTTGGTGGTGGTCGTGTTGCTGCTCATGAAATTATGATCGGTGTACCGGCTATTCGATACCTTATTGGTGAAGATAAAATTGCGCAAATGTACTCGTCGATTCAAACGGGTATGTCACATGGTATGCAAACCATGGATCAATGTTTATTGAATTTGGTTAATCGCGGCATAATTACAAAACAAGCGGCAATGGAAAAAGCTATGGATAAAAGTCAGTTTTCATCCGGATATTAGAATACTAAGGTAATAATATGAATTTTCATGATTTATTAAAAAAAATGGTACAGCATGAAGCCTCTGATATGTTTGTTACTGCCAAACTTCCGGTAAGTGCTAAAATTAATGGTGAGCTACAGCCGATAGATGAACATGTATTAACTGCAGATGAATCTTTGGGGCTAGTACATGATGCCATGACTGAAAAAAATAAAGGCATCTTTGAAGATACCAAAGAATGTAACTTTGCTATTTCTATTGATGATATTGGTCGCTTTCGGGTCTCTGCATTTTGGCAACGAGATATGGCTGGTATGGTTATTCGTCGTATCGTCACCGATATTCCTGAGGCCGATGATTTAGGTTTACCATCAGTATTAAAAGATGTGGTGATGTCTAAACGTGGTTTAGTTTTATTTGTTGGTGGTACGGGCACGGGTAAGTCTACTTCAATGGCAGCCTTAATTGGCTATCGTAATAAAAATTCACGAGGCCATATTTTAACCATTGAAGATCCCGTTGAGTTTGTGCATGAGCATGCTAAATGTATGATAACGCAGCGTGAAGTAGGTTTAGATACCGAAAGCTTTGATGCCGCATTAAAAAGTTCACTACGACAAGCGCCCGATGTTATCTTAATTGGTGAAATTCGTAATCGAGAAACGATGGAACATGCATTAAGTTTCGCAGAAACGGGTCATTTATGTATTGCCACGTTACATGCCAATAATGCCAACCAAGCCATTGACCGTATTATGCATTTAGTACCAGCAAATCAACATGATAAATTGTTATTTGATTTGGCACTAAATTTGAGAGGTATTATTGCGCAGCAACTTATTCCAACTAAAGATGGACATGGTCGCGTTGCCGCCATTGAAATTTTACTTAATTCTCCTTATATCGCAGAGCTAATTAAAAAAGGTGATATAGGTAGTATTAAAGAAGTCATGGAAAAATCAAAAGAGCAGGGGATGCAAACCTTTGATGGCGCTTTATTTGATTTATACCAAAAAGGTTTAATTAATTATGCTGATGCCATACACCATGCGGATTCACCTAATGACTTACGCTTAATGATTAAATTACGTAGTAATGATCAAGGTGGAACAGGCGCTTTAAGTGGCGTAACTATTGAAGGTTTAGAGCCTAAAGAAGAATGATTAAGGTTTGGCATTAGACAGTTTTAAACTTTGGCTTTGGGGAAGATTATTATCTTCCCCAGAATAATTTTATGGCTTGTTTAAAGCAAGTTCATTATTTTTTGCTGTACTATTCGTTTCTATCAATGTGAACGAAGAATTGTCTTCACCATAAACATATACTGAACAACCTTGCCAAACCTGTGGAATTGTCCATGTTGATTTATCATTAATGGTATAAACATGGCGTTTATTGCTGCAACGTAAATCTATTTTAGTCAGCGCACCTTTTATATCAATAAAACTAAATTGATTTCGAAGTAAATTGTGTTGCCAGAAAGATTTTTCACCAATATTCCCAGAAGTGGAAATAGGCGTATCACTTTGAATGAATTGCTCAAGTAAATGTTTCTGTTTTAGATAAGAAGGATGTTGTTTTTTGTTAATGGTTAATAATAAAAGATGATCAATAGAATCTAATGCGGCAGAGACTTTGTTTAAACTAAGTTCTAATAAAAGCTTATTATGATAAGACGCATAGAACATCTGCTCTTTGTTTTTATCTGTTTTACTTTGTAATTTAGCTTTTAGTTTTTCATAGTTTTCACCTATTTTCATTTTAATACCATCAGCAGAGACATCTTCCTCGTTATTTAATCGTTTGAAGTAACCATAACTACCAGAAAACCTTAATGCTTTATCTAGGTAGTTAAGCTGAGACGCTTTGTTTTCTTTACGCTTTTCATATTCTGCAAGAATTGAGAATTTATAATAACTTTCAAGATGGGTATGAAGTTTGAAATTTATCATTTTTTGATGCAAGTTAACTATATCCTCTTGATTACTCAGTTTAAGTGCCTCATCTAAGTTATTATATAAACGATAAAACTTTTTAGTAACACTCTTATTTTCACGCATCATCCTAAAATCTAATTGCACGGTATTTTTACATTGTTGAATGGCTTCGCCATTTTCACTTGCGGGCAGAAACGTCCATTTTTTTAATGCCCGACGAGCTTCTTTTTCAAACCCTCGACTTCCTGAAGAATCTTCAATTAGAATATTACTGGTAGAGCCATTAGGTTCAACAATATAGCTCATTACCACCCAGCCATCTCGACCAGATCTTGCTTCGTTGACGGGGTATTTAGGAGGTAATCGTTTGATCGGTTTTGCATCAATGATAGTACTTAGTTTAGTGACTAATTCATAATTCGGAGTGGCGTCGGCTAAAGTTAATGGTGATATAAATACTAGGGAAAATGTTATAAATGTTATAAATATTATAAATTTGAGCATCAATTGTCCTTTACTGGTTGATATTATTATTTCCTCAGGCAAGGTTAACAAAGAATTGTCATAATAAAAAATATACACTGAAAATAATAACAAAATTAAGTGTTTTACTAAATGAGATTAAAAATAAGATGAAATATATAACATTAATGACGGCATTATTAATTACGGAATTATTAATTAGCTCACATTGTTTTGCTAATGCCGATAGTTTTAAAGATGGCCCTATCATTAAAGGTTATGGTAAACACGCCACTGTTAAGCAAGATTTGATTTTAAATAATGATGCCGTTTTTAAAGTAGTATTTGATACCAGTGAGCAGGGTAGTGAAGATAAAGAAAACGGCAGAATTAATAGTGTTGCTCGTTTTTTTAATATGCATGCCGCTAATGGTATTTTGCCAGCGAACATTCAACTTGCCTTAGTTATTCATGGTAAAGCTGGCTTTGATTTACTGAATAACGAGAGTTATCAAAGACAATACGGTAAAAATAATCCCAATAATGAATTGTTATCGTTATTGATAAAAAACAAAGTACGCATCTATTTATGTGGTCAGTCGGCAGCTTATTATGAAATAGTGAATAAAAATCTACATCAGGGCGTGCAAATGGCATTGTCTGCAATGACCGCAAATGCGGTACTGCAGCAAGAAGGGTATAGTTTAAACCCGTTTTAATTCCCTTTTAAATAAAGTGGCATAACGTCAGACTTTGCCTTTCTTGACAAGCGAAATGTTTTTTTTCATGATCGTTTGTGCAGAGGGATTTGTTATTTCAGTACTGTTCTTGGTAAATAAATACCAAAATGTCCATGCTGAAATCATCGCAGAAATTAAAGTTATGATTAAAGTTACGTTGGCTTTTGCTCGGCTATTACTCATGTTAATTAACTACTCATTCATATGTTTAGATTAAATGGCTATCAATAAACTTAACTAATACCAATTCATCTAAATATTTGCTCACCCTTGCTTGCTAAAATCAACAAGTGCTGCGTTGCTTTCAATCCTAATAGCTAGCTATTACTCAATCAAGCGCCTTGCTCTTGCTAATTTTTTCTGCGCAATCATTGATTACCTATTTAGACGAAATGGTATACTTAACATTTTTTGATACTAAATCAGATGATCTATTATATCTTGTGATATGGTTATTTTGCGCTTCTGTTAACATTATTGCAACATTGACGTGGCGTTTATTTTTGTAGATTCTTTATTGTTCTGAATTTTATGTATTTATTATTAGTTTGCTGTGTGTGGATTCTAGGTAACGGGTATATAGTTGTTCGTTAAATGTTAATTGAAGGACGTTTTGTATTCGTTGTTGCACAAATTCCTTTTAAAGCCACAATCAGTGGTTGCTCTTCTTTATTGGTTTTAAATGCTAGGCCGATATGTTTAATTAAGTCGATGTTTTTTATTGGAATTAATGCTAATCCTTCGGCATCAATAATTTCTTGCCAGTCAGGTAATAAAGCTGCACCGATACCCGCACAGACAAGTTGCCAAGCGTATTCTATGGTTTTGATATTGGCTCTAGGTTGAAAACGTATCGAGGCGTTACCCATTACATCGGTTAATTTATTTAATGCATCACAAGGGGCCCGGCTAATAAAAGGGATGCCTTCTAAATCCGAAATTTCAATCATGGATTTTTTAGCTATTGACCAATGTTGAGGTACAGCGAGTTGATAATTGTCTTGCCAAATTGGGACAAAACTTTCGTTACTAGCAACGGATTGCGCTAATACAACTCTGGCGTCACAGGGCTCTTCTGGTTCAACTAAGGTTATTTCTAGGTTGTTAATTTTCTCAGAAATATTTTTCAGTAAAAAACTCATACGTTGCGCCCCCAATGAGCGCATTATTCCTAATCGTAAGGGCACGGCTTTTGGGCCATCTGAAAACAAATGACTAATAGATTTGGCGTTATCAGACATTTCTTTGGCGAGAGGGTAGAGTTTATCAGCGGCAGGTGTTGGTAGAACCCCACGAGCATGGCGTACAAATAGACTAATATTTAAGGTCGATTCTAATTGCTGAATAGCGCTAGTAATGGAAGGTTGCGAAATAAAACACGCTCGTGCAGCAGCACTAAGACTGCCAAGTTCATAAACAGCTTGAAAGTATTTAAGTGAACGTAATTCCATATCATCTACCTATAATCAGTATTAATTGGTGATTAAAAAGCTATAGCTTTTAGTTATATCTCTAAACTATAGCTTTTCTTAAGTTGTGATATCAAGCAACAAGTTACTTGTTAGCAATTCGTCACTTATTAACCTCGCAATTGTATTGCTGCTTTAACCATATTTTCTAAGGCGGGTTTTACTTCAGCCCAACCACGGGTTTTTAAACCGCAATCGGGGTTTACCCATAAGTTTTCTGCTGGAATACGTTTTGCCGCCTTTTTCATTAAGTTAACCATGTATTCAACCGTTGGAATATTTG
The DNA here is from genome assembly GCA_013215655.1 of Colwellia sp. Classification (GTDB taxonomy): domain Bacteria; phylum Pseudomonadota; class Gammaproteobacteria; order Enterobacterales; family Alteromonadaceae; genus Colwellia_A. The sequence continues at coordinate 41,639 of JABSOX010000038.1, read as the reverse complement.
GGGTATGAATATCATATACGCCGGGGCCAATATCATTGGGGTAGTTAAATTCATCAAAAACGTCAAGTAGTTCCATATCAGAACGAGAAGTTTCTATGGTAATAACGTCGGCGTCCATGTCTGCAATTGCTGCGATCATGTCGTTAAATTCTGAGTAACACATGTGTGTATGAATTTGTGTTTTATCACTTACGCCATTGGCGCTCAGTTTAAAAGATTGTATTGCCCAATCGATATATTCTTGCCACTGCGCACGACGTAATGGTAAACCTTCTCGTAATGCGGCTTCATCAATTTGAATGATATTAATGCCTGCAGCTTCAAGATCTAATACTTCATCGCGAATTGCTAGTGCAAGTTGTAAACATGTTGTTGAACGTGGTTGGTCATCACGTACAAATGACCAATTCAAAATTGTCACAGGACCCGTCAACATGCCTTTCATTGGTTTATTTGTTAATGTTTGTGCAAATTTACTCCACTCTACTGTCATGGCTTGTGGACGCGAGATATCACCAAAAATAATCGGCGGTTTAACACAACGAGAACCATATGATTGTACCCAACCAAATTGACTAAAGGCATAACCATCAAGTTGTTCACCGAAGTACTCAACCATGTCATTACGTTCAGGTACACCATGAACTAATACATCTAGACCTAATTGATGTTGAATATCGACACAGTGTTGTATTTCTTCCTGCATGAGTTTTTGGTAGCTTGCTTGGTCAATATCACCATTTTTATATTGGCGGCGAGCTTGGCGAATTTCTGTCGTTTGTGGGAAAGAGCCGATAGTTGTGGTTGGAAATTTAGGTAAATTAAAAATGCCTTTTTGTAGTGTATTACGCTCAGCAAAAGGTGATTGTCGATTACTCATATCGTCACTAATCGCTTCAACACGTTTCTTAACTGTTTGGTTATGTACACGTAATGAACTGCGACGACTTTCAATGGCCGCGGCATTATCGGCTAATGCTTGTACACAGCTTGCTCTACCGTCATTAAGTACTTTGCCGACTAATTCAAGTTCGGCCAATTTTTGTATGGCATAGGCTAACCAGCTGCGAATTTCTGGGTCGAGTTTTTCTTCATTATTAAGATCAACGGGGACGTGTAACAGCGAACATGAAGGGGCTAACCATAAACGTTTACCTAATTGTTCTGCTACGGGCTCTAACCAACTCAGTAAAGCTATAATGTCAGTTTTCCAGATATTTCGACCGTTTATTATTCCTAATGAAACAATTTTTTCATTGCCATTTTTGTCTGTTGTTAAATTATCAATTAATGTACTGACTTCATCTTTAGCATTAATCGCATCAAGGTGAACACCTGCTACAGGTAATTCACATAACAATGGCAAGTTTTCTTTTAATTGACCAAAATAAGTCGCTAGTAGGATTTTTATCGGACTATTACCTAACAATTGATAGGTTTTAGTGATTGCTTGTTGCCAGTCATTATCTAATTCAGTGACTAATATCGGCTCATCAATTTGTACCCAATCAACATTACGTGTTGCTAATTGAGCCAATAATTCAGTGTAAGCAATCAGTATTTTATCTAATAAATCAATTTTATTAGATTGGTCTTTCTCTTTACCAAGCCACAAATAGGAGACAGGTCCTAATAATACAGGTTTGGCTTTGTGGCCAAGAATATTGGCTTCTGAAATCTGTTTAAGCAATGTTTTACAATCTAAATTAAATTCTGTGTCAGCGGTAAATTCAGGCACAATATAATGATAATTTGTATCAAACCACTTGGTCATTTCACCTGCGTGTACACAACTGCAACCGGTATCAATAGCTGAGCGGCCACGAGCGATACGAAAATAATTATCTAAGTTTGTACCTTCAAGATTTTCTACGCGATCTGGCACATTACCTAATAAAAAACTGGTATCAAGGACTTGATCATAAAATGAAAAGTCGCCTACAGGGACAAAACTCAATGCTTGTTGATGTTGCCAATGTTTCTTACGTAATTCTTGTGCAGTATTTTGTAATTGCTCTACAGGTATTTTCTTTTGCCAAAACTTTTCTAATGCAAATTTAAGTTCACGTTTAGTGCCGATCCTTGGGAAGCCAAGATTATGTAATGTAGCCATCTATTTATTCTCGTTAAGGGTATTTATTGTCTGAGGGCATGATAAATAAACTAATCAATGAATAATAATGGTATAAATGCATGGATAAATGAATTTCACTCATGTATCGGTGCTGAATTAACATTAGCCGAGTTTGCAATAATTGGTTAGCAATAATTAAGTTACTCATAATGAGTTAAGAAAAAAGAGCGAGAGATAAAATGATTGAACGTACCCATTTAGCGATTATCCGACAGATTGATCGATTAGGTACTTTAACCGAAGCTGCAGATTCTTTATGTTTAACGCAATCGGCACTGAGTCATGCGATTAAAAAACTGGAGTTACAGCTAGGCGTTAAAATTTGGTCAAAAGAGGGAAGGACATTACGTTTTACACAAGCAGGACAGTCGATGTTATCTCTTGCCAATAGAATATTGCCGCAACTTGAGCATACTGAACAGTTGATGCAGCAAATATCACAGGGGCGAAGAGGGTCGTTAAGAATTGGCATGGAGTGTCATCCTTGTTATCAATGGCTATTAACTGTGGTCTCACCGTATTTAAAAAAATGGTCAGATGTTGATGTTGATGTCAAACAACGATTTCAATTTGGTGGTATTGGCGCTTTATTTAGCCATGAAATTGATGCTTTAGTAACACCCGATCCATTATTTAAACGCGGTTTGGTTTATACCCCGGTGTTTGATTACGAGTTAGTTTTAGTTGTTGATCAAAATCATGCATTAGCTTCCGCGGAATATGTAATGCCAGAGCAATTGAGCAATGAAACTTTAATTACCTATCCTGTTGAAATGGAACGCTTAGATATTTTTAGCAAGTTCATGTTGCCTGCACAATGTAGCCCTTATAAACATAAGGTCATTGAAACCACAGATATCATGTTGCAAATGGTAGCAAGTGGACGTGGTGTTTCTGCATTACCGGCATGGTTAGTTGAGCAATATACGCAAACCTTACCAATCAAAGCGTTGCGATTAGGTAAAAAGGGTATTTATAAACAAATATTTATTGGACTGCGTGAAAAAGATGTGGAAATCGAGTATTTGCATAGCTTTGTTGAAATGGCTAGTGCGTCAAGATTAAGCTAATTTTTTTGTTATTTGAAATTAATTTACATTTATTTTTATTATTTTTTAAATAACGGTGAACTTTATTATAAATGGCTACTCATAGTATACGAGACGTTTATATTTCCCTTAGTGTTTCATGTTTTTATAGCGCGTTTATTTGCCCAGCAGATAAACGCTTTTTTTTGTCTGAAAGAAAATAAAACCAACCTATACCTCTCTTCTCAGCTCAATGTTTTTTTCTACGTAGAAAGGGCCTTCAACAAAATATCAACAAAATACAAAGATAATTTCAAGACTTTATTGTCGTCATATTTTACATTCATGAATTGTTCAAAGTGGTAGCAGTTTTGCTAAATAGCCAATCAGTTTTGATCTTACGGTTGTTTAGAGTTTCTCCTTATTTTCATACAAAAATGGCGAATAAAGAGAATGTTAAGTAAATTTATAACTATAAGAGATAAAATAAAATGAAGTTTAAAAACACACTTATCGCAAGTTTTACTTTTGCATTACTTACAGGTTTTTCAGTGATAACGTCAGCTGTAGACTATAGTACGTTTGCTACTATGCCTAATAGCGGTAATGATGGGCTAATTTTTGATCTTGAGGGTAACTTATATGTCTCATATATTGCAGGCAACTTAACGGGTGATAAAATATATAAAATAGCCATTGATGGTGAAATAACTATCGCGGTTTCTGATTTAGCTGGGCCTCTAGACATTGATTTTGATTCTATGGGAAATATGTACGTTGCTAATTATAACTCGGGAATAATTACAAAAATAACACCTGAAGGTACAAAGAGTCGATTCAGTAATATAATTAATGTTAATGGAATCGTTATAAATAAACAAGATGAGCTGTTTGTTACCAGTTTTAATGATAGCGTCGTTTATAAAGTTTCGGCTAGTGGTGAAAGTGAAATTTGGTTACAAGGTAATGGCCTTAATGCTCCCGTAGGAATTGCGCTAGATGAAGATGAAAATATCTATGTGGGGAATTATAATAATGGCAGAATATTTAAAATCGATAGAGCTAAATCTGTTACGGAACTAGATAGTTCACCAGATAATCAAGGTAACGCATATATAACGTATGCGAATGGTATGGTTTATGCCACAGGTATAGATAGCAATAGAATTTATCAAATTCCCACTGATGGTGGAGCTGTTACCGAATTAGAAGGGTCATCACTAGGCGGATTTAACTTTCCAAATGACATAGTAGCCAATGCGGATGGAACCAAGCTTTATGTATCAAACTTTCGAAGTAACAAAATTATCGTTATCGAAAATCTTAATGAAGTAACGTCAACAACCACAACCACAACCACAACCACAACCACAACACCAGCAACAACACAGCAACAACCACAGCACCACCAAAAGTGGAAAAATCATCAGGTGGTGGAACTATTGGTTATTCAGTTTTGATGTTGTTGTTTTTGTTCAGAGCATTTAAGAAATAGCCAAAACGATTTTAGCCAGTAAAGTAGAACGTAAAATCTAATGTAAAGGCTTATTTTCTTATGAATTGTAAGCCTTTTTATTTTTATGTAATCAATCCTTCAGTTTAGATATTAATACCAATCCATCTAAATATTTGCTCACTCTTGCTTGTTAAAATCAACAAGTGCTGCGTTGCTCACAGGGATGTGAGTACTTAGGTTTTGTCTGGAACTAAAAACCTGTGCTTTCAATCCTAATAGCCAGCTATTACTCAATCAAGCGCCTTGCTCTTGTTAATTTTTTTCTGCGCAATCATTGACCACCTATTTAGACGAAATGGTATAATCAAAATTCCGTTATAAAGACCTTTGCCTGACAGAAAGTAAAAACAATCACGGTATTCTCTACTTCTCATTTCAGTTTTTTGTTTTCCCCATGTAGAAAGGGCTTTCAACAAAATTTCAACAAAATACAAAGTTACTTTCAATACGTTAATGACTTAAAGCACTAAATTAATTCCGTTCAGTTTAACTAAAAAACAAAGATAAATTCAAATTACACACATTGAATCAAAACTTGCAAGTCGGGATAAATAACATGTTAAGAAAACTATCAAAATTAACGATGAAATCATTACTGATTTTATCTTGCGGACAAGCGGCTGCTACTACCGTAAATACAGCTTATACTGATTTTCCTCTTCGGGTTAATGACGGTCTGAGTATCGATACAAAGGGTAATATTTATGCATCTAATGTAGGTGATACCTTAAATCCACAATATACTGAATTTAGCGGTACTGGGTTGATCAAAATAGCGGCAAACGGGAATATCTCGGTATTGTCTGAAGAAATGCAAGGCCCTTTAGGTAATGCCGTTGATCGTATGGGCAATATTTATGTTGCAAATATTAATGATCAAACCATTAAAAAAGTAAGCCCTGATGGCATAACAACAACGTTTGCACAATTGGATGTTTATCCAGCTGGAGTAGCGATAGATAATGACAACAACCTTTTTGTTGCTTCTTATAATAGCAATAACATCACCAAAATAACGGCATCAGGAGAGGTGAGTTTATTTTCTGACGACGAGCAATTAAATGGTCCTGTCGGTATCGTTTTTGATGCGATGGGCACCCTTTATACCGCAAATTACAATAACGGTAATATTTATTCGATATCAGCAGAAGGTGTTGCTACTTTCCTTGCTCATATTGAAGGACCTGATTTCTTTAATATTGGTTATATAACGTATGCATCGGGCAATATTTATGCATCGGGTATTGGCTCTCATCAGCTATATCGAGTCACTTTGGAAGGTGTAGTCACATCAATTGCAGGAACAGGCGACCCCGGTTTGGATGACGGTGCTGCGGAAACGGCAACATTTGCCTGTCCAAACGGTATTACCGCAAATCCATACGGCGATATGCTTTACTGGAATGAATACTGTGGCGGCGGTGTTAATGGCAATGGCCTTATTCGTTCTTTAAGAATACAACCTGTTGTTTCTACTGTAATAGATGGTTTTGAAATCGCTGCTAATGATGGCGTTTCAGTGGCACCAGATGGCACCGTTTATATTTCTAATGTTGGCAATACACTTAATCCTCAATATACGGAATTTGATGGTACCAGTATTATCAAAGTGAATACCGATGGTACTCATTCAATTTTAACGGATCAATTAGCCGGACCATTAGGCAATGCTGTTGACTCTCATGGTAATGTTATCGTTGCTAATGTAAATGATATGTCGATAAAATCGGTCGCCAGTGATGGTACCGTTACTACCGTTGCCAGCCTTGATGTTGTGCCTGCAGGTATTGCCATAGATAGTGCTGATAATATTTTTGTTGCTTCTTATAATGCCAATCAAATATTACGAATTAACACGAGTGGCGAGGTATCACTTTTTAGTGAAGATCCATTATTAAATGGACCTGTGGGCATTGTTTTTGATGAAAACGGGCTACTACATGTTGGCAATTACAATAATGGCGATATTTTCACGATTTCTAATAGTGGTGAATTAACATTATTAGCGCATATTGATGGACCTGAATACTTTACTATCGGTTATATTACTTATGCTTCAGGTTATGTTTATGCCTCAGGTATTGGCGGACACCAAATATATCGTATTAGCCGTGAAGGTGATGTTTTAGCGTTAGCGGGTACGGGTGAAGGGGGTTTAACAAATGGTGATGGTGATCAAGCAAAATTTGCCTGTCCAAATGGTATTGCGGCTTTAACAACGGGTAATGAGCTCTTTATTACGGATTATTGTTCACCTAATCAACTGAGAAAAATATCACTAGCAACAGCAGCGATGCCACTATATTCAAATAGTTTTGCACAGGCAGATCAATTTGATGTTATTGAAAATAGAGCGACGACCAATGATGTTTTTGCAAACGATGATATTGTTGATTTAGATATCAGTGCGTTGAATTTGACCATAGTTGTACCTGCAAACCACGGTATATTAACGGTTCACGGTGCACAGGGTATAACTTATATACCCGATACAGATTATACCGGTGTAGATAGCTATAGTTATTCTTATACAGGCGCCAATGGTAAAAGTACACAAGCGGTTAAAGTTGCACTTAACGTTAGCACAGCGCCTGCAGCAGCGGTAGAAATGGCAGTTGTTTCAAAAAGCAGTAGTGGTGGTACTAGTGGGTTTGGTTCAATTATTATGTTGATGGGTATATTACTATTAGGACGCTTTAAGAGTCGTAAAATTAAAAAATAAGTATGTCATTTTAATTTACAAATAACCGGTAGTAGATAGCCGGTTTTTTATGTGACTACGCATAATGTTTGAGTTTACCAATCATCAACAGAATATGATCACACTTACTACCATTGTGGTCCTTTCCTAGATATGAAAAAGCAGTCACTAAAGGACTGCTTTTCTGCCAACAGCAGACGGTTGGACTTTAAATTCAATATTCACTTTAATCACTGAGCGGAAGTGAGGAATACTAATTATTGACGAGGTTTTGATTGCTTTTTAGGCCAGCTGTGCATAAACGGACGTAAAGATTTGACTGCTTACTGCTGATAAACCTCTTATAGTGTTAGTTAACTTTAAGCTTTTTTGTTAAAAATGTGGAGCTTGTGAACATCAGTTGTTAATAATTAGCGATAATTCAATTTGGGTGATGTGGCTTTCAGCTGTATTATTTTTGAAATAACTCTTAAACAGGTCGTTTAAGAGTTATTGGGAATGCAAAACTTAGACAGTTAATCAAATTTAAACTTAAAAATCTTCAATAACAATGATCTTATTATTCTGATAATTAGAGACATAAAGTCTTTTACCGTCGCGACTGGTGGTAATACCGTTAGGAAATTTAAAACCCGCTTGAGCTGAACCTTCTAATTCACTCGTAGGACTGCCGTCTGTGGGGATTTTGTAAATAATATCTTTACTGTAACCAGTGCCGTAAACTATACCTTTTGCGTAGGTAATATAACCAAGACCTACCGGAGCAGAAGCTAATTCAGTGATGGTTTTATTGTTATCTATTTTAAATACTCTGCCATTGTTGTAATTTCCCACATAAATATTATCGCTTTCGTCTAATACAATACCAACAGGACCATCGAGCCGCTTATCTTCTATCCATAGCTGTTTAGTGCCACTAATACTAACTTTAAAAATAACATTACCGGCATAACTGGCGACAAATATTTCATTTTTTGAATTGATGACAATGCCACTGGCAAAACCTGCTGAACCCATATCAATAAATAGAGACGATTCACCAGAGGGCGTTATTTTGTTAATTTCACCGGTATTGTAATTGGCAACATACATGTTGTCGTTGGAGTCGAAGTCAGTACCCAATGAGCCTCTTAAATCATTGACATGAGTTGATATGTTGCCGTCTGTTGCTATTTTTCTAACCACTGTTCCTGATAAACCGGCTGCACCAAAATCGCCAGAGTAAGATACATAAAGATTGCCACTTTTATCAAAGCGAAGTGCATCATTACCACTTGATGGCATTATTGTATGAACGCTATAGTTGATGGCTGTTGATAGTGATGAAAATGAAATAGCCATGGTTATTAAGCATTTTCTGACAAGGTTATATCTTAATTTCATTGGGTGAGATCCTGTTCGGTATAATTTTTTTACTAGTTGATTAGCTTCATATTTTATGAACTTCCGTAGTAACCGTCTTGAAAGAGACTTTGTATTTTGTTGATTTTTTATTGAATTTTTTTTATTGTTAGTATAAATAACTTCTTATTATTGAAAAACTTACTTGGAAACATATGACTAAAGATATAGCCACTAAAGAACCAAGTTTTTCAATAGGAAATTATGCTGTTCTCCCTTCGAGAAATTTGGTTATTCATGAAGATAAAGAAACATTAATTACGCCAAAAATGTTGGCGGTTCTAATTGAATTAGCGAAACATCAGGGCGAAACACTTTCAAAAGAACAATTGCTTTTAGCGGTTTGGGGGACTTTGCATACCTCTGATATGGTATTGAGTCGAGCCATTTCTGATTTACGAAAAGTTTTTTCTGACTCTGCTCGTCAACAACACACCATTGAGACAGTAACAAAACAAGGTTATCGGTTAAAACAGAGCGTTGCTTGGCAACATTCAGAAGAAAAAAGGGATGACGAAACCTTATTGCCTAAAACAAAAGTGCCTGAAACAAAAGTGAATGAAAATTATGACGTTATACCTTCTCAACAGTTATCAACGGAGTCGCTTACTTCTATATTGACTTCAGTAGATAAAGGAGCAACAGCATTATCGCCTTCTGATCCTCCGATGGTTAAAACGAATAATATGAAAAAACGTTTTGTATTGTTTATTTTTATTGTCGCCTCTTTAATTTTCTTGGCATTTTTCATCACCAGTAATAAAGCAATATTATTAACAGCAGAACCTACTATTACTTACGATAATAATTACTTAACGCTTGATGATGATATGGAGCGAAATGTTCGTTTTAGCCCTAACGGTAAGTATTTGGCCTATGCGAGTAATTTACGCGCTAATTTGGGACAAAGAGTTAAACTACAATCAATTACAAATAAGTCTTTAATAACCATCTCTGCTGCACATGAAGATGAAGAAACTTCTTATGATATCGCACCGACATTTTCTCCTGATGGTAACCAAATAGCTTATAAACACTTCTCTAAAAGTACAGGTTGTACGATTAATGTTTATACCATTAAAGAAGCTACAGTAAAGACATTAACTGAATGTCCTATGTCAAAAACGGATGCTTTGGATTGGTCTCCAGATGGCCAGTATCTCGTCACCAATATATTTAACTACATTAAAAAAATTGAAAGCTTGGTACTTGTTAGTACAGATACAGGTAAAAATAAAACCTTATTAGCACCATCTGAAAATGCTTCGGGGTATTTATGGCCTCGTTTTTCTCCTGATGGAAATTCTATTGCTGTCGTGCACTTTCAACCCAATAATAATTTATGGGTGATTGGTTTGGTTGATACATTATCTGGAGAATTCACCGAGGTAACTTCCTCTGGTGAAGAAGTGAGTCAGGTTGTTTGGAGTGAAGCGGGTAATTCACTTTATTATCTTATCGTACGTAGTCAAGAACAGGGTATTTGGCAGGTCGGCTTAAATTCCAAAGAAACAACATTTTTAGTTGAGATCAACAGCAGTAGTCTTGATTATGATCGAAAAAATGATAAGTTTGCTTATATCGAAAGAGAGGCTCAATATAATATTTGGCGTTCGGTGCAAGGTGTAGATGGTGAGTTGATATCTGCACCATTTCTTAAAAATATGCCACAAACTAATTATCCAACACTTGCTCCTGATAATAAGTCTCTTGCTTTTATTTCAACAGAATCTGGGGTCGACTCACTGTGGATTCGAACAATAGATACGCGTGCTAATCTTTTATTATTTCAGGTTAAAGACAATGATAAGTTAAGCGAACCAACGTGGTCATCTGACGGCAAACAGTTATTAGTGAGTATATTAAATAAAGGTCGAAGCCGTATGGTTCAGTTTGATATGGAGTTAGGGAACTCTATACTGTTCGATTCAACAAATAATGTAAAAATGGGAAAGTGGTCACAAGATGGTTTGTTTATGTATTGGTATGAGGAAATAGATGATGTTTGGCACGTTATGGAGAAGAATCTATCAACAGCTCAACAACGAATTATATTGAGTCATCCTATTGCTCAATTTGATATTATTGATGGAAATAATTTACATTATCAAAAAATTGGTACAAGGAAAGTTCACACCCGTCTTCTTGATCATTTAACATCGACTAAGCCAAAAGATAAAATGCTGTTGCCTACGGTAAATACTTTTACATGGGATGCGCATTTAGGCGTAATTTATTATGCTGCAGATTCTAGTGTTAAAAAGTTAAAAATGTTATTTAAAATGGATTTATCTTCAGGATTGGTTGAAGAGTTATATCCGATAGAAGTCATGGATACAGAAGAAAGTCGAACTTTGAGTGTTAGTGATGATGGAAGAACAGCATATTATACGAAACTAGATAAATACCGCACCGACGTGGTCGTGATGACACAAGAATAAGTATTTATTCTTGTGTTGTTTTAGTAGATCGTTGAAAAGTATGTTTATGCGATAGAATAGTCTCTCTTTTACCTTTAGGGCTCAGGCAAAATGATTAGATAAATTATTAAAATAAGGAATACACAATGAGTTCCACGTCTTCATTAGAGACAGCATCACAACGTAGTATATCTGCAGTGATTTTAGTCTTAATAACGTTTTTGGCTATTTCAGTTATCACCAATATTTTGGGGCCGTTACTGCCTTTAATAAAACAAGATTTTAATATCAATAATACCGTTGCTGGTTTTTTCCCTTTATTTTTCTTTATTGCCTATGGTGTTGTTTCTATCCCCGCGGGGATCTTTACCGAAAAATTTGGCGGTAAAACAACCATGGCCTTAGCATGTTTATTATCTGCTTTGGGGGCGTTAGCTTTTGCTTCTGCTCCGTCAATGTCGATGGCGCTAATGTCGTTGTTTTTTATTGGCTGTGCCATGGCTTTTTTGCAAGTCGTCATTAACCCGTTATTACGTATTGCTGGTGGTGAAGAGCACTATGCTTTTTTCTCAACGGCTGCACAAATGATCTTCGCTGTTGGTGGTATGTTAACACCACAAATTAATGCGTATTTTGTCCATAGTCTTAAAATGAACGACGAATCATCCTTGGTAGTACAACTCTTGGGTGATGTAGTGCCTGCTGCTATGCCTTGGATCTCAATGTATTGGATGTTTGCACTAATATCGATGGTGCTGTTATTAGCTGTATTTGTTATAAAATTACCCAGTGTTGAGCTCAATGAAGATGAAAAAGTTGGCGGCATGGGGTTATGTCTTAGTTTACTAAAAAATAAAACAGTATTATTATTTTTCCTAGGTATTGCTTGTTATGTTGGCGCGGAGCAAGGCATTGCCGCTTCAATGTTGATCTTTTTAGAAGAATATCATGGTGTAGACCCATTAACGGTTGGTGCCGATACCATGAGCGCCTTTTGGGCGGCAATGGCGGTGGGTTGTTTATTAGGTTTAGCTTTATTAAAAGTAATAGATACACGTAAAGTATTGATGATATTTGTTGCAGGCGCGATTGTCAGTTACCTTACGGCTTTATACACATCGACGTCGATTTCTTTATTGGCTTATGCTGCATCGGGTTTCTTCTTATCCGTTATGTTTCCTGCCATCATGTCTTTGGGCTTAAACTCGGTTCGTGAACACCATGGCTCTGTAGCCGGTATTTTATGTTCAGGTATTGCGGGTGGTGCTGTAGTACCCGTTATTGTTGGCTTTATCGCTGATACCAGTGGAGATTTTCGACTAGGGGCATTATTTGTCTTAGTGCCATTAGCATATATGTTTTCAATTGGGCTTTGGGCCAAACCGTTAATTACCAATAAAACGATTAGTTTGGGTAATAAAAATGATGGTTTAGCAGGAGCCTAGCTGGGTTTAAATTGTTGAATCCAAAAAGCAGTGTTTTATGGCACTGCTTTTTTGTGTTCACAAATGAATGCTAATCAGTGATATATGGGACAAAATATTACTATTTAGTGAATTGTTATTATTAAATAATGAATTATTATTAATAAATAATGAATTTATATGGTTTATACGGCTAATTTTAACTTGTTGCGCCTAATTTTTTCCTATAAAATTTTACACACTGTACAAAGCTAGCCTTTATAAAATAATAAGAGCAAAGGAAGTATGTTAATTAAAGACAGTTACGAAGATGCATTAAATATCAGTGAAGAAGCAAACTTATTTTTATTTGAACAAAAAATTGCTCCAAGCCCAGCAAATTACTCAGTTATCTACCTTTATAGTAGTAAAAGAAATAGAGAGATCACTGAGTTAATCGATCAAAAACTTAAAAATGATGCACCATTAGAACCAGATTTTTTGGACCAACTTTTTTATAACTTTGTTTCTAATAGTAAAAATATTGAAAAGGTTATTTTAGCTCCATTTGAAAAAATACTTTCAAAGAGCCTTTCAACTATTGAATCGCAAGTCGCTAATGAAAAAATAACACAACAGAACCTAAAAAAGGCTGATCATGTTTTATCGCAAAGTGCTGATAATAAATCATTGAAGCAAGTTGTTAAGTTTTTGGTTAGCACCATCGAAAAATCAAAATTTCAGCATCAATCATTAACACAAGAGTTAACCAAAACCAGTAGTGAAGTGCATCTATTAAAAATTAAGTTAGAAGAGTCTCGAAACGAAGCGTTATTAGACGCTTTAACAGGGCTTTGGAATCGAAGAGGATGTGAAGAAAAACTTAAAGATGTAAATTTAGAAAATAGCCATGCATCACTTGCTATCGATATTGATAACTTTAAAAAGGTGAATGATCAATTTGGTCATTTCATTGGCGATAATGTTATTAAACGGGTCGCTAAAAGCATTAAAGATAATATTGCTGAAACAGATGTTGCTGTACGTTATGGCGGAGAAGAATTTGTGGTGGTGATGTTAAATAAAACCAAGAACGAAGCGCATCAAGTCGCTGAAAAAATCCGTATCGCCATAAATAAATTAAAATTAGTGCAGCGCGAGACTAATACGACCTTACCGCCAATATCTGTTTCTATTGGTATTACTCAAGTCGAAAATGATAGTAATTGGTTATCTGTTTTTCAACGTGCGGATATCGCTTTATATCAAGCAAAAAGCTCTGGTCGTAATTGTTGTGTATTTGGTTGATGTATTGATTAAACTTTGTTTTGCTCCTTTACAAACTACCAGTGAAAAGTTATGTTCATTTTTATCATAACTTTTCCTTTTTCTATAACTTTATTGATTTATGACATCTTCTCAGTTGAATGTATCGACAGATATTAAAAGTCGACATTTTTTAAAAAAAGTAATATCACCTTATACACAGCAAGGGCAGTTGATCATTATCGCCCTTGTTTTATGTATACTTTTTCTCATCATTAGCCAAAACTCATCGCCACTGCAGACAGAACAACAATTAAGTATTAGCGTGGTACCATCTTCGCAAAATGATTGGACGATAGAACAACTGCTATTAGTTAAAGAGCCCTATAACGTAGTTAACGATAATTATGTAAATCTTGGCAAGCTCAACCATTTATGGTTGAAAGTAAAGCTGGAGAGCCAAGCTGTTAAATCAACTCAAAGCGAAAACCTGATCCTTGTACTTAAAAAAAATCGCATATACACGCCGTTAGAGCTGCACTATTTAACCAAGAATAAAATATGGCAAAAAAAAGTCATACACGGTAATCCACAGTTTCATCATAATATTGTTTCTAATTTACCGAGTGACATGTTATCCGAGTCATTTTATTTAAAACTACAAGGGCGGTATTTAAGAGCGTCACTATTTGTTTTTCAAAATGATGAATTCTTTGCGGATATACAATACTCAACGCTTTTTAGTGGTTTATTTTTTGGTATGTTAGGCTTATTTTTCTTATATCATTTGATGTTATATCTACGCTTAAAAGAGCCGTCTTATCTTGCCTATAGTGCGATGTTATTTCTATTAGGCTTATGGTTTTTATCTGGTCAGGGCTGGCTTGAGTATCTCTTGCCAAATATGCATTATTTGCATAATAAAACGGTGATTATTGGTGCTTTATTAGTTGTCGCGATAGCTGAATTTGCGAAACATTATTTGCAAGTTAAAACACTTTCTCTGTGGTTATATAAAGGGCTGAATATTACTCAGTTAATATTAAGTTTTTTAGCCGTAATGCGGTTAACACTAGCAGCATTTCTACCTGGGTCGTTAAACCAAATGGGTTATGCTCTAGGATTATTAGTGAGTTTTTTAATTTTTGTTGGCTGTTTCAGTGCGGCAATTTTAGCGGTAAAAAAGCAGATTACGGCCGCTTGGTATTATTTAACGGCAACAGTACTATTTTTTATTGTCGCCAGTATTATGGGTTTATCTGCAGGCAATATTATTGACTTTAATTTTTCATGGTCATTATTACAATTAACATCAGCAATCGAAATTATTATTTTTAGTGCGGGTTTAGTTTCTATCTATTATCAGCAGCAACAAAATGAAATGATAATTGAGCAGCAGCTTAAGCAAACCCAGTTAAAATTAGTTAAGCAGCTGGAAGTCAGTAATACCTTAAAAGATAAAATATTGAATAACGTCGTTGATCATAAACTTTTTCCTGAATTGGCTAAAGTAACCCATTTTTTAGATGATATTATTTATGTGCAGGCATTAGGCAATGATTGTTTGGTTATTTATAAAAAGAACAACCGTAAAACTAAAATAGAATTAGCCTGTAATTTACAAAGTTTGCTGGAGAGTTTTGGCGAAGAATCTTTTATGCGGGTGCACAAATCCTATTTGATCAATCCTTTAAACCCAATGCTTTTACAAAGAAGAACATCGGCAGATTATGACGTGAATATATTTAATGAATTAATTCCTGTTGGCCGAAAACATTTAAACCAAGTAAAAGCTTTAGTTTAATTTAGTCTATTTATCTATTTATAAAGTAAGAGTCATCTACCGATTAACAAAATAATGTTCATTGTTTTTTTTTGATTTTTCTTTTAATAACAACTAATTAAAATTAATTTCGATGCTAGATATACCCTTCACGTTTTATACGTCGCTTATTGCCGTTTTCACTCTTGTTGACGATGTTTTTAATCTTTAAAGTAGCGTTTTTATATCGTCAATGAATGGTTAATTTTTGCTATGAAGTCTATTTTTTCAATGTTACTTTTTTGTCTTTTATTACAAGGTTGTTGGGATTCACAACAAATTTCAGTGATCACTGTAGATCCTAAGGTGTGTCAGGATCAAACGTTAAAAAATATCGCTTTATGGGATTATATGGACGACTGGTATTTATGGAATGAGTCATTAGATCACAGCACTATTCTTGATGATTTTACTTCGATAGAAGATCTACTCAATAACATCAAAGAAAATAACCCCGTTGATCGTTTTAGCTTTATGATGACAAAAGCCGATTACGATGATCAATTTGTTAATGCCACAAATGTCGGTTATGGCATGGCAGTGAAAGTTGATGAGCTTAATAACGAATTGGTTGTTAGTTTTGTTTTTGATAATAGTAATGCTCAAAAAATTGGTTTAAGCCGAGGTGACCGAATTATTGCGATAAACAATACTGTGTTTAATGACGTTATTAGCCAAGAGAATCCTGATTGGAACGAATTTTGGTCAGAGTTTTGGTCTGCAATTGATGATAGCAATGAAGTTTCTTTTACTTGGCGGACACTTGATGACGCTATTGTTACTCAGTCGATGTTATTAAGCGAAGTTTCAACTAATACTATATTTGCAACTAAGGTAATAGAGTCTGCTGCGGGTAAAATAGGTTATCTTGTTTATAATAGCTTTATTGACCCAAGCTCAGCAGATCTTAATAAAGCATTTGCTTACTTTAATGATGAAGGTGTCGATGAACTGATCGTTGATTTACGCTATAACCACGGCGGTACTTCAACAATGTCTAATCAACTTGCTAGTCAAATTGGTGGTGATATTGTTGCTGGTAATATCTACAACAAACCAACGAACAATGCTAACCATCAAAGTGATATTGAGATGTTTAATCTTAACGGTGCTCAGCATTATTTAACGATGTCTCGGGTTGTTTTTATCACCACTGAAGAGTCTGCCTCAGGTAGTGAAGTATTGATTAATTCGCTTAAACCTTATATTGAAGTGAAATTAGTGGGTCAAAAAACTTATGGCAAGCCAGTAGGCATGAGAGTTTCACAATTATGTGATCAAATTGTATTAGCGATTACCAATCATAATCATAATGCAGATGGATTTGGTGATTTTTTTGATGGTATTCCTGTTGATTGTCCTGCCGTTGATACAGTTGCTGGAGGGTGGGGCGACTTAAACGACCCGATGTTAGCTGAAGCCGTTTATTTGCTGGATAATAATCAATGTTCAAATAATCAAGTTATTAAACGTTCGCTATTAAAGCCTTTATACAAAAAATCATTTGATGGCTTTGATCAGTTTAAACGTTTTAATTCTAATACTTTTTAAGGTCTCATATGAAAACATTTATTTTATTATGTACAATTATTTTAACGTCATGCTCTAGTATCCCTTATGCAACGATGTTGCATTTTTCTGATAGCAAACCAGTAGATTTTTTTAATGTTGACCCTAAAGGAATCTTGGTGAAAGTATCGATTAATAGTAAGGTAAATTTTGACCCCATAGATTCAGTAAACTTGTCTGCAAGCATTGAAGATAAAAAGGGTCTAAGAAAATTAGATTTTCCTTTGGAAGTTGTCAGTATGATAACTGAGACTGCAGTTGACGGTTTTTTTAGTGATAGTCCAGCAATGGATGTTTATATTTTGAAACTTGCCCCAAAAGCACTAGCCAACTTGGAAGTTATCCAACAAGAAAGAGTATCAGGTCTTAAAAAAAGAGTGGGTTTAACTGCTGGCGTTAGTTTTTCCAAAGGAGCTAAAAAAGGACCTAACAAAAGTAATAACGAAGTTGAAATCGATGACAATACTGTATTGTCGGTTGCTCTTAAATTATCAAAACAAGATGATTTTATTACTCTGATTGATAATTGGCAGATAAAATCTGAGCTTTGATATTAGCAAAAACTTGTTTTGATAGTGGCTTAAGTTGACCGATTAAGTTTTTTAAATATTCTTATCTTTGTGCGAACATTTTTCATTGGTGAAGAAGTATTGAATTGGATCATACGGCCTAAAGTCCATTTTTTGTGCCTCTTGGTTTCGTATAAACGTTGATTGTCAATGCTGTTAATCAAAGCTAATATATTAGTAATAGTCGTATCAAATTCAATTAGTCGCTCTTGATAAGAGCTATCTTGATATTGCTGGTGAAAATGTTGCGCAAGCAAACCTAATTCATGCCATTTAAAACCAGTTTCAAGGAAATCTACACGTTTATCTTTAGATTTTTCATGATGCCACTTCAATACAAGTTCTCCCCATCCTATTAAATAGGCCAAGGTATCCTAACGCTAATGTGTATTCCTTTGATATGACCTTCAATACCGTTTATACGTGTTAGCACTTCAGGTATGTTGTCATAATCAAGACAAAGCTTGTTATATGCACTTTCTAATTGCATTAATAAGTTCTGCTTTATTGGTGGGTATTGATGACAATATCGGTTCCGTTGTTATACTTGTGAAAGAGTTTATTAAATTCACTGTAGCTTGGTATCAGTCATTCTATGTTTAAAAATGCAGTGTTCATAGGTAACTTCATAAATGTTAAAAAGAAAGTTTGTTTTTTTCATCTTATTATTTCTCCCATTATTCGTTTTGGCAGATGTTATAAATTTAAGAATGCCTCCCAAGTCATTAAAAGCTCAATATGTAAAAGAAGTATTAACAATTGTTTATGGCTCTTTAGGTCATACTATTGAATGGCAAGACATTAGCGGTGTAAAGGAGTTAGAGTTAGTCCAAAATGATAAGTTAACTGCTGCGCTAGCGAGAGCCGATGTTATTGAAAAAAATCATCCTTCATTGATAAAGATACCTTTTCCAATATTAAACTTTGAGTTACTAAAGGTAAGTGATCGCATGCGTTGTGGTTATTGTTTAAATGAAGATATTCGTTCTATTACCTATGCAAAGAGCAGCTTGGTTTCAGAGCAGTATGCCAATACATTAAAAAGTAAGGTGCATAAATTTCCCATTTTAAATGCCGAAAAGCTTAACCAAATGCTACGTAAACGAAGAGTTGATTCGGTGTTATTAATGGATTTTGAGTTAGATAAAAATATTATTGAAAATCCGCATTTTATAATTGAGAGAGTAGATAAACATTTTGACTATCATTATCTTTCTCCTCAATACGCTTTTCTAAAAGAACCTTTGTTAAATGCTTTTAATAAACTTGAACAAGAAGGAGTGCTTGCAAAATTACAAACTAAATATGGCATTGTTTCTACTGTAAAAGTTGAGTCACCTCAAATTAAGCAGTTAAATTTTACTTCTGGGCATTGGAGTGGTTATACCAATGCTGATGGAACAGGCGTTTATTGGCAACTGATGAGGGCTATATTTTCGACAGGATTTACAGTAAATACAAGTGTTTCAATTTGGGATCGTGCTGTTCGAGAATTTGAACAAGGGGATGCCGATATTCTCGTTGGTGCTTATCGTACAAATGAATTAACTGATGTCATTTATTCATCATATCATCTTGATTATGAATATCCTTTATATGCCATTGGTCAAAATAAAGAAGCAATACAACGGTATAATAATAAAGATGAAAGTTTGATTATTTGTTCTGAAGTGGGATCTAGTTCATATAAACAAGTCTCCTTTTTATCGGCAAAAGATATTATTCAAACATCAGATTCGCAGTGTAATAAGTTGATGGACAGCGGTAAAGTAGATGTTTTTCTAGAGTATGGCTATAACTTACTGGAGTCATTACAAAAGTTACCCAAACTGGTACTTCTTGAAAATTCACCTTTATTTCTGGTTTTTCATGATACGGCACAAGGGCATTTTTTAAAAAACTACTTTGATAAGGAAATATCTGCGTTGGCACGTAACAATGAGCTAGAAGCTATTTTTTCTGATAAAGAAAAATATAAACAAGCCAAAATAAGACCTTAGTTGACTCACTATCTTCGGTTCTTCTTATTAATCTCTTATTAATTTTTCGATCTGATTTTTTGCATTGACTGACTTCGGATCAATATCAAGCACCTTCTGATAATACTGACGTGCTTTTTCTTTATTGCCTATAATCTGCCAAGTTTCAGCCAAGTACTCCCAAGCATTAGCCGATTTTGGAAATTTTTTGGTGTAAAACTCAAACGCGGGTAATGATGCTTGTATACCGGCACCAAATCGAACTCCATAAGCGTAATCAACAAGGAAACGCTCTAAGGCTGTTGCATCGTGGTTAAGTGCTTTTGATAGTTCAATATAGAATAGTTGTAGTTTTTTATCGTTGTTTTTTATTGTTGCTTGTAATACTAAAGAAATAAATTGTTCGCTAAGGTCTGCGAGTATAAATTGATTTTTATCAATAATGGCCATTAAGCTATCCGCTAATATATCGGTCCATACACCGTGAGAATTACCATTGCTCATGTAGGTTATGGTATAACTATCCGTTTGATTACTATTGACATAATGACGAAGTTTAACTCTGTTGCCGCCATCGTGCCCAACTTGTTGATAGCCATCTTTTATTTTATATTCAAAACCAAAAGCATAACGTCCATCTTGACCGTTGTTTAGCTGCATTGGTTGCCACAATTTTCTTAATGTTGATTTTTTTACAAACTTACCTGTTACTAAAGCGCTCATAAAAGTGCTTAAGTCAGCCGGTGTTGAATAAAGCGCTGAATGAGCAAACGAATACTCTGCCCAATCGAAAACTCTGTTTTTTATTAATTTTCCATTTGTGCTTGCATAACTACTGACCATATTTTTGATCACCGCTTTAGCACTGGCATGTCCTGTATTTACTAAGTTGAGCGGTTCAATGATAATACTTTGTACAAGCTCACTATAGGTCTTTCCTGTTTTCCTTTCTAATATCGCTGATAAAATCAAAAAATTGGTATTATTGTAGCTATTTTGAGAACCTATTTTAAAATGTTCAGGCTGTTCACTTAATGATATAAACACCGCTTTTTTTGTTGGTAAAAATTGGTTTGTTTTAATTACTTGATCAAAGTAGCGAGGAATGCCCGAAGTATGGCTTAAGCTATGTTCAATTGTTATATTTTGCCAATGCTCTGGTAAGTATGGTAAATAATGGCGTATTGATTGATGGATATCAACATCACCACGTTCTACGAGTTGCATTAATAGCACACTGGTAAATAACTTTGTTACTGAGTAACTTGGAAAACGATGTTTATTGTTTACAGGCACCGACAGTTCTACATTGGCGAAACCATCTCTGCCATCATAAATCACTTCATTGTTTTTTAAGATGCGCACTGCTTGTCCAACAATACCATATCGTTCACTGTTTATTTTCAACTGTAAGTTCAGTTGTTTAACTGTTTCGGGGTTAATTGAGTAAGTGGTGATTGGTAATGAATTGGCTAACAAAGAGTGGAATGGTGATAATAATAATAATAAAAGTAAAACTAAGCACTTGATGGTCATCTTTATTCCTATGCTATTTCTAGCTTTATTTGGTGCTGAACATATTCTTAAATATTGCTCTAATTTGTACTTTAGCGTCTACCAACTAGAATGATTTCTGCGATAGCACCTTGGCTAACCTTGTTATTTTCAAGAGTGAGATCTCCCCCTTGATTTCGTATAAATTCGCGACTCAAAATCAAACCTATACCTGTACCTTTTTCTTTAGTGGAGTAGAAGGGCACAAATAAATTATCAGGATTGGCAATGCCAAGTCCTGAGTCGATGATTTGTATCGTTGTATTTTGCTTATCTTGATGCCAGTTCATGACAACGGCTGTTATTGATGAATTGTCAACATTGTCAACATTGGCAACACTGGCTTCAATGGCATTTTTAATAATGTTGATCAGTGCTTGTTCAAGTTGACCTATATCGGCTTCAAAATGAATATCAGGATGCTCTGTAATAGCAAGGGTTGGAAATAACGCTTGTAGTCGTAAATTTAATGCTGTAGACGTTGTTTTCGCTATTTTTGCTGGCGCTAACTTATTAAAAACACTGTAGTTTTCAACGAAATCTAATAGTTGTAACGAACGCTTTTCAATGACTTCTAAGATGTTTTTTTCAAGTTGTTGCTGTTCTGGTTTTAATGGACCTGCCAGCTTCATTTCTTGTAAAGATTGAGTCATCGAGTAAATCGGAGTGAGAGAATTACGTACTTCATGGTTAAGTACTCGTATCAAGCGTTGCCATACTTGTTTTTCATTATCTCGAAGTTGTTGTTCAATGGAAAACAACACCAGTAATTGATAGTTTCGACCACTTCTTTTTAAGATATGTTGCGCAATTTGAAAACGTTTAGGGAGCTGTGATTCTGGTGTTTGTTGCCATTTGTTATCAACTAAGCTTATGCCTAAGGACGATACTTTTTTACCCAATAAATCATGTGTTGATGATTTCACTAGTAAGTTAAAGTTATTGTTTGAAGAATATATTTGCTGGTGGTGGTCTAAAACCAAGATAGGTAATTCAAGCTCTTTAATAAATTCAAATAAAAACGACTCATTATGCATATATTCAAAACGTTTGGTATTGAGTTTATTGCTTAAGCGTTGAAAGTCACTTCTTAACGCGTCAATTCTGCCACCTTGAAATCCGGCTAAATGCCAACTGTTAAATTCTTCATTGCCAATAGAGTCGAGCTGTAAACCGATACGCTCTAATATATCGGTAATATAATTATAGCTACGAGAAAATAACCAATAACCGGGTAATAAAAAAAATAATAATAACGTTGATGCTTCAAGTAAGTCGAGTTGTAAATCGATGATGATGTAAATACAGGGTATGATTAACAATAATGCTGAACATATAAAAAGAACAATAAGTTTTGTTTCAAGTGATAGTTTATGGGTCACTTATGACTTCCTTAGTAAAATATTTTTATTGTTCTAGTTTCTTAGGGTCGACACCGAGTTTTTCTAAACGGCGATAAATCGCCGATTTACTTAAACCTAAATATTCTCCCGCGGCAACGACATTGCCAGAAAAGTGTTCAATTGCACGAATAATGGTGCGTTTTTCACTTTCTTCTAAGGTCATTAAGGGTTGAGTATTATTGTCGGCACTACCGTGATTGCCTAAACCAAGAGACTGGATATCAAGACTGTTATTATCTGACATGATCACCGCTCGTTCAATGGCATGACTGAGTTCCCGGACATTACCAAGCCAAGGATGCTTTAACATAGCTGTTTGTGTTTCAGGCTGAATGGTCATGCCTTTACGACGATATTTTTGACTGTGTTTGTTTAATAAATATTCAGCTAAAACCAATATGTCTTCAGGGCGTTCTCTTAGTGGTGGAATATGTAATTCGATAGTATTTAAGCGAAATAGTAAGTCACGTCGAAAGTTGTCTTTAGCAATTAATTGCTCTAGATCTGCATTGGTTGCTGAGATAATACGGGCATTGGTTTGCTGGGTTTGGCTTGAACCAACGACTTCATATTCGCCTGTTTCCAATACTCTTAATATTTTTGCCTGAAGATTATGGGGCAGAGTGCCTATTTCATCTAAAAACAAGGTACCGTTTGATGCGATATCAAAACGGCCTAAACGGTTTTCTTTGGCGTCTGTAAAAGCACCTTTTTTATGACCAAATAATTCACTTTCAAATAAGGACTCAGGAATTGCGCCCATATTAACACTGACAAAACGTTTATCTGCACGCTCAGAATGGTCGTGCATATATTGTGCTAATAAGCTTTTTCCCGTACCATTTTCACCGGTAATTAAAACATTTGCTCCGCTAGCTGCTGCGCGTTTAGCTTTCTCCAACAAGGCGACCATTTGTGGCGATTTAACAAAGCTATTATCTTTAGTTGAGCGACTTAATGCGGTAAAACGTTCGTTTTCTTGATTAAGTTGTGCACTGTTGAGTTGTTGTTTTACGATAGAAACTAAACGGGCATTTTTCCATGGTTTTTCAATAAAATCATTAGCACCGAGTTGCATCGTTTGTACGGCAATTTCAATACTTGCCCAGCCCGTCATTACCACGATAGGTAATTGAATGCCTTCATCTTTAAGTTTTTTTAAAAAAGATAAGCCTTCTTGGCCTGATGTCGTATCAAAGCTAAAGTTCATATCGAGCAAAATTAAGTCGACACGTTGAGACTTTAATTTTTCCATGGCTTGCAGCGGACTATCGGCTTCAATACAGCTATAACCATGATTGGTTAATGCAATTGACGCTGACATACGAACATCAATTTGATCATCAACAATAAGTACTACATTCATAACATTCTTTCTTAATTTAAGTAGTTTGATTACTTAAGTATTTAAAAGTAAGGCATTAATATTATTATATCAAGGGATTAATGCCTGCTTAGTTTTTATCAAATATTACCTTTTACTCATGCTTTTATTTATTACACTTTTACTCGTTACCTTCTATTCATTACGTAGGGCTTTCATTGGTCGTTCTTTTATGATTTTTTGCATCGGTCTAAAGCTTGCTAATAATGCTATGGCTAGCGTTAAGATTAATGCTGGCAATGCAAACTTTAAATCAAAGGTTAACCAAGGGCTTAATGCCTCATGGTATTGACTAAATAGTGCAATAGTAATAATTATTGCACAGCTAAGGCCGATCATTAAGGGCGCAATTGCATCTTTAATCAATAACTTATATAAACGAGATTTTTTAGCGCCTAATGCCATACGAATACCAAACTCAAAACGTCGTAAACCTAAGTTATAGCTCAATACACCGTATATGCCGACACTAGCAAGTAGTAAGGTAAATCCTGCAAGAATATAACTTAAATATAAGGTGATAATATCCATATAGATTAGTTTTCCTACTTCTTCTTCTAGTGAACGAAATTCCCAAATATTAAAACGCGCATCTTCTTTGCGTAGGGTTAATAAAAAGTCTTCTTGAGTCAGTTTGTAGCCAAGTTTGGTTTCGATAATGTAGGCATATGCAAAAGGTTGATTTGCCCACCATATATGTGCACCTTTATCTTGGTCATAAAAATTTGGATGGTTAAAATCTTCAGTTATACCAACTACTTCAACTTTTGGATCGTGACCATCATATACCTTACCTAGTACATCGCCGTTAGGTTCTAATTGTAATGCTAAGCTTTGGGTGATTAACATTTCAAATTTTTCACCTCGCAGTGCTGCGTCACTAAAAGTACGACCTTTAAGTATTTTTAAACCGGTATGTTCAAAATAATCTGCGCCAACCCAACCTTGTGGAGTAAAAGGGGTTTGTTTGCCATCCATATCGGTTAGGTTGGAACGAGTTATCCGTAATGAAACTGGACTACGACCACTGGATATCTGTTTTATATTGGGTTGTTTTGCCAAAATCTCTTTAATTTTTTTATTTTTATCAAAACGTTCGGTAACCGATAATACATCATTCTCACCGCGTATAAAGGCGGTAACCGAGTACATATTACTCACTTTACTGCCCATGGGGCGATTAAGAGTATCAGTAGTTTTTGTTAAGGCAAGACAAGCAAAAATGATCAAGGTAGAAGCTAATGCCATTTGCACGCCAACTAATGCTCGAACAGTTCGACCTGATACTTGGTTAACACTTCCTTTACCACTTGATTGTAATTGCGCTCTCAATTCTTTGTAATTTACCAGACGAGAAGTCACTAATGCAAAGATATAGGCCAAAACAATACTCAATGCTATGGCAACCAATAATAGATTAGTATCAATTGTAATTGATTGCACTAAGGGCAGTTTTCCTGCGGCTAAGTGTTTAAAGAGTTTAATACCCCATGCAGCAATAAATAATGCGCTAAGCACTGATGCTGTCATTAACAGTAAAGTCTGCGATAAAATAGCTGTAAACAATAATCCTCGCTTTGCTCCTAATACCGCTTGTAAAGCGAGTGTTTTATGTTGAGCGAGTGCTCGAGAGAAAAATAGATTACAAACATTCACTACTGCAATTAGCAATAAACCTAAAGTTCCAGCAAGAAGGAATAAACTTAAATGACCTTTATCTCCTAACTCAATAATGCGATAAGGAGTTATTAAAGGTTTAAAATCTGTTGATGTTTCATAGCCTTTTAACCATTCTGCGCGGATCTCTTCAATGCGATCACTTAAGTCTTTAAAGATATTTTGCTGAGTTGTTCCAACTTTTGCCGTGCCGACAAGTTTTAATGATTTATATGTATTATCCCAAGGGTTATCCCATTCACCATCATTAAAAAAACGTCGATCTGAACCAAAATGCAACCATAATTCCGACTGACCTTCATAAAACATATAAGGAGGTTCAAAAGTATCAGCAATAACGCCGATAATTTTAAATAAACGTTCACCATCGTTTAATGTTTTTCCTAATACGTTAGGGTCTTTATTAAAGTACTTTTGCCAAAATTTTTCAGAAATTATTACACCATCCGATGTTTGGTCGAGTTTTAAATCAGGAGAAAATTTTTGTCCTAAAATAAGTGGAACATTAAAGATATCGTAATAATCTGGTGTAGCAAAAGTAGCAACAACTTTGGGTTCACCGGGTAAGTTTGTAAATACCATATTATTTGGACTTACCGGGGTGAGTTTTTCAAAGCTACTTTGGGTTTTATACCAGTGCACAATAGATTTATAGCTTTGATACCCAGAGTGAACACCAGCAGGAGTGGTAACCTCTTGTTCAACGACATAAAGATTCTTTTCATCCAGTACATTCAGTGGTTTGAAGAAATAAGTATTTACCAGAGAAAAAATAACAAATAAAGTCGCCAAGGTTAATGACATGGTGATCATCACAGAAGCGACAAAACCGGGGGCATTTTTTAATGATTTATAGGCCAGAGAAAACTGGCTTTTAGTTTTACGTTGAAATTTAGTAAAGGCATTCATAATTACACCGCTTGTTGCTGAGCAAGGTTTTCTGAGGCTGAATTGATTGAGGTCATACTTTCATTTGCTGCAGAAAGTTTAACTATTCTTCCATCTAATAAATGTATCTGTTTACTGGCATGACCTGCATAACGCACATCATGAGTAACCATACAAATAGTAGTACCTTGTTTATTGAGGTTATTGAGTAAATCCATAACCGCATCACCATTTTTAGAGTCCAAATTACCGGTTGGCTCATCAACTAATAATATTGTTGGTGCACCCGCTAAAGCTCTTGCTATAGCGACACGTTGTTGTTGCCCACCTGAAAGTTGGTTCGGCTTATGCCCTTGACGATGTTCCATTTCTACTTGGGTTAATGCCTCAATAACACGTTTCTCTATTTCTTCTTTATCTAGTGCTTCTTCACGATAGGTTAATGGTAAAGCGACATTATCAAAAACACTGAGTTCATCAATAAGATTAAACGATTGAAAAACAAAGCCAATATGCAAGTTTCTTAACTCTGCTTGTTGATCCATTGATAGTGCATTGGTATCAACATTTTCGATGAAATAATCACCTTGGCTGGGTGAGTCTAACAATCCTAAAATGGATAATAATGTTGATTTACCGCAGCCTGAAGGACCACTTATTGACAAGTAATCGCCTTTACAAATTTCTAAATTAATATTGTTTAATGCCTGAATTTCAATGTCAGAATTTGTATAGTTCTTAGATAAATTCTTTAAAGAAATTATGATGTTATTATTAGTTGTTGTCGTTTTCATGATGCTTCCTTAAGGGACTAATGTAATAGTTTGACTAAATGATTATTCGGTTATTAAAACTTTTTGGCTGTTATGCCATTGCGTCATATCTGAAATAATAATTTTTTCCCCTACTTGAGCACCATTGATCACTTCGATGGTATTACCTGAAAGTGTACCAAATTCAATGGTGGTCAGTAGGGCTGATTTGTTGTCGCTGGTTACTTTAAAGATATCTTTCTTTTTGAAGCCGTAGGCATCTTGTGGCTGTTCTACGTAAAGGGTATTTTTAATTCTTTTAACTTGAATTTGGCCTTCTACGGTTAAGTCTGGGCGTGCATTACTAGGAAGTTCACCAAGTAAATCAAGTTCAACCAATACTCTACCGTCAGTTACTATCGGGTCAATACGTAAAACTTTAGCCGTGATATTTTCGCCAAAAGTACTAATGATGGCCAACATACCTATTGTTATTTGATCTGCTTGATTTTGTTGGACTCGAAGCTCGGCAACTAATTGTTTTACTGAGCCTACAGTCGCTAATTGTGTGCCGGGCATAACACTTTGGCCTATTTCAATCGGTAAGGTTTGTAATACACCATCTAAGCCTGCTCGTACGGTAAGTCGCGTAAAGCGGTTATTGATGGTTTCAAAATTAAGTTCAAATTGAGTGATTAAATCTTTACTGATTTTTAAGCGCTCTTGTTGCATTTCTTGTAATTGAGCTTGTCGAAGATATTCAATTTGTACTCTTTGTTTTAATTGACGAACATTGAGTTGGGTGCGTTTAAAGTCGAGTGCACTGACAATGCCTTTATCAATTAATTGTTGTTCTGCTTCTACTCTTAACTGAGCAATTTCCAACTCACTTTTTAATATAGCAATTTGTGCATCTCTTTCTAATAATTGACTTTTATGAGATATTTTTTGTTCTTTGAACTGAGCATGTTGACGAGCAAGCTCTAAACGAGCATTAACAACATCTTGCTCAAGGCGAGGATCTGAAAGCGTTAAGATGACACTCTCTTTGGTAACAATTGCGCCGGGATAAAGTTGAATACTTTCAACAATGGCTTGTGATTGACTGGTTAATAATCGTTGATGCTTAGCTCTAAGACGACCATAACCGTCGATCTTTACGTTAAAATCACCTTGTTTTATGGTGGCGATACGTAAGGTTTTATTTTGTATTTTAGGTTCACTATTAAAAGACGATAATCCCCAGAAAGATACAAATGTCAGTGATGTTACCAAACAGCCAGTAATTAATTTTTTGCTTATCTTTGTTGGTGTTTTATTAAGTGTTGCGGTTAGGTCCATAATGTAAAAATCAAATAGTTAAGCTATGCCAAGTAAATAGCGAATCTTATGCCAAAGTTTACCTATTGATTTCTATGGTTATTTTTATTTATATAGGAGAAGGGATTGTTATTAATTCCCTGTTCAGGGAATTAATCATCAAAAGTGGGAATTTTAAAATTATTTTGTGAATACGAATACGCTTAAGGTTGTTGGTTGTAATAAACGACTAACCCCGGTGTTAGGATAGTTGGTAAAAGTGTGAGGTTAGATGGACCTAGTTAATGTTACATATCTAATTTTATTGAACAAATACTAGTGTTATGCAGTTTAATAATGAAAATTATTAATATTGAAAATTTCTTTATTATTATCATCTGTTTTTTGTAATTCAGCCTTTATTTTATTCACGTTACCTTTAAATTTACTAAAGGGGTTTAATCTGTACTTTCTAGTTGCTCCAATTTTGCAAAATAAATCAGGGGTATCAGTTAAAAAACGATGAATAACGGAACTTACTGGCGATACATTTTTAGATAAACTTAAGGCAGTACAACCTGTTTTTCCTGTTTTAGCGACAGCTTCAACGATTGTGATTTTATCAGTTAAATCCATTTTTAAATCCAATGCTTGATAGAAAAGTTTAGACGTTTCGTAATTTTTGCTAGGAATGAAACTTTAATATCATCGACTTTCATCATACTCTTCTTTGGTAATTTGTCACAATATGGAGATTTGTAATTTGCTAATATTTGAAGCGAAACGAAACCGAGCAAAGGGTTCGCTATCACTTTTTAATTGGCTTGTATCTACACTCTAATTAGTTTCATCGCTTATATCACTTGGCGATATTGCTATTGAACCTGTTGCGTAATCGTGAACAGCTCTGCGCTCTCGATTAAAAATTATTGCAATCATTGAATAGCCGCCCAAAAGAAGTTTTAGAACCGATCTTACCAGTGATAAATGGATCGGAATTCGTTGCAGAGTGGCGTATTCTCGGATCCTAAATCGAAATAACAATTGTCCCAGTGTACAGAAATAGGCGGTTAAAATTGAGTCATACAAGAATAGCGCGAGTAACACAATACCGAATTGAACTGAAATTTCATTTGATTGGGGTAATAAATTGACAGCAAGATGGTAGGCACAGAAAAAAACGAAAATGTAATCAACTAATGTTCCAAAGTCTCTTTGAAACAAACTAGGAAATTTCGAAATCTTTAGATTGTCGCTATCCATTTCTGTTTTCTGTGGTTCAATTTGTGAAACACTGCCATTAAAAGTTGGCTCAATCTTATTCATATTCGAAATGTCCTTATTTATTATTCTCGAGGATTTTTTACCACAATTCTTTGATTAATGATATTTTGCCACCTTTAAAACCAAAGATAACAAGTAAAGGCTCTGTTTGCTGCCAAGTATTATTTTCTTGAATGACACCGTGAGAGTATTCTATGGCGATGTGATTTTTACCCATAATAGTTTTTATTATGCGCATCTCATTATTGTTGGTATTTTGATAAGCTCCACGCTTTAAGTTACGAATAAACGCTTTACGCCATGATACTTTGTTAAAATTTGCTTCGTATTCTACGTGAATATATTTAACGTCATCATGCATTATAGATAATAAGGAGTCGATATCGTCAATGCTTGATCCTTGACGACTAATTTTATCTAAGGCTGTAAAATATGAGTTGATCTGGTTTAACTGGCAGCTTGAATCACAACTTGCTGCAAACGTTGTATTTGAAAGAATTACACACGTTAATACTAATCCAATTTTTAAAACAAACTTCATTACTACTCCAATATTTGAAAAGTCCAAAGCGCTATCAATAGTACCTTTATCGCACAACAAAAATATATTTTAAGCTCGCACTTTAGAAAAATATGAGCCTATTAATTAGCCGTGTGTCTCGATGACAGCTTAGTTATCGCAATCATTTTTACTTTTTTCCATTTGTGTAATTTTATCATTTAGCTCTGCAATAGACTTTTGAATATCCATTAATACGGGATTAGATTTTGAATGGTTTCTAATTTCTTCTTCACGAAATCCAAGCCGAGAATCAAGATAACCAATTGTCAAAGAGAAAAATACAAATATGATTAAAATAACAGGTATTGCGATAAGAGGATTTGTAAATACAAAGTCTGTTACGGAGTTATCACCTAGAGATTTGATAAAAACAAAAATTATCAGCAAAAATTGTATATATCCAATATACATTTTTGAGCGATCAATATAGACCTTCCATCGAATAAAAGCCTTTTTATTAAATCGTGAACTCAAGTTAACTCCTAGAAATATAACCGATTTTCAGAAGGCGAAGTTTCCGCTTTCACTTATAACGGGCAACCTACTTCAAAATTCTTAATGGAAATAACCATATCGCATTAATTATTGTAATTCAATTGGTTATCGGTTTTGTCGGTGTTATATGTTGAAAGGAAGTGTTTCACCCATTTTGTATTGTAGAACGAGGGCTTAAACTAAATAGTATATTAATAAGGTTTTAAATATTATTAAGACAAATATGACAAATAATTGTCTTAATAAGCGGTACTGCCACAACTATGGATTGTAGGGTTTTCGAATAGGTTATTTTGTCTTAATTAAAACCGTGGGGTAGGCGGTTAATTCTCTTTGATCGAGCTCAAGTCCGTAGTTTTGGTAGATCTTATTAAGCGTATTAGAATCTATAATTTTTAACCAACTGTTATTTAGCTTAGTTCGCAATTCATTTTTAATAGCGATTGAACTGATACCAAAATACACAGGATTACCTTTTAAAGAAAAACGGATATCAAAATCACGGCTAATTTCACCGTATTGTGCTAAAAGGTAAATAGCGGAAAGCTCATCATCAAACATCGCGTCTACTCTGCCTGAAAAGAGCATTTTATGACGATTAATATTATTTTGTATATAGACCATCTTTCCTATAATATTTTCTTTTTCTAATATCTTTTTATTAAACTCTACGCCAAAGGAGTTTCCTCTGGTTATACCTATCAAACCATTAAACTCTGACAGCATGGCGACGTTATTAACGTTAGTGCTTATTTCTTTATGAGCGATTAAAACAACTTTTTCAATATGATGAGGACCGATAAATTGAGAAAATGTAATACGATTTTTGTCTTGTGTGTAATTTGATAAGAGCTGAATTTCACCTTTTTCTAATAACTTTATTGCTCTGATCCAAGGGATTTCTTTGACTTTTAACTGACAACCAACGCCATTAACTAAAGCTTCAGCAATATCAATACTAATGCCATGCCAGCTACCGTCTGCATTTTGTATATGGTAGGGTGGAAAGTTCTTAGCGACGGCAATTGTTAACGTACAGGCATAAGTAAAATTGGATATTAACAATAACAATAAAATAATTTGAACTTTATAATTTACTTTTAATATGTTTAACATGTAGCAATGACCAATGATTCATCATGTAATTACTTAGAAAAGGTCGTTATTATTGTTATACCCAATGAAATGATTAATTTAATGGATATTGATTATTATCTAAAGTGTTACAACAAGATTAGTTTAATTATAGCAGTTAATTTTATGGAGGATGGCAATGTTTAAGTCGCTAGTTTGTAGTATTTTATTTGTTCTTTTAGTTAATTGTGGTGGCAGTAGCAGTCAAAAAAACGCCACAGTAACGAATACTTATAACTCAACAATCCCCACATTAAGTGCAGATAATATCGCTATTCCTGACAATAGTGGTGTTAATGATTATAGGGTTTTATTTTTTGGTAATAGCCATGTGGTCGGCCTTCCTTATTTACTTAAAACGTTAATTGAACATGGCTTACCTGAAAAAACTGCTTATATTAAATCCGCTACTAGCGGCGATTATTTACAAGAACGTTTAAGTAATCCTTCATCCGTTGAGTTACTTACCACTAATCAATGGAGTCATGTGGTCTTGCAAGCCCAGAAATATTCACAAAGTGGGGTTGTTAATTACCCAACATCAGCAGCACAAACATGGATCCAACTTGCTAAAACACAGAGTACTACACCGGTATTATTTCCTGAACATCCTCAACGAGGTAATGATAATGAGGGCAGGAAAGTTCATGATTTACATTTATCTATTGCGGCGTTGCAGGCAAGTTGTGTTGCTCCTGTAGGATTAGCATGGGATCGTGCATTAGCACTTCAACCTGCTTTAAAGTTACATGCCGATGATGGTAATCATGCTGCTTTAATGGGAGCGTTGCTGACTTCTCTTGTTTTTTATGAAGTGGTCACCGGTATGTCTGCAGACATTTTACCTTATATAGACAGTATTGATGTTGAAAAAACGACACAAGACTTCTTGGGACAGGTCGCTTCAGAGACTATTTTAAATAATATCGCTTGTCGGTATTAAATGATGTTTATGGCTGAGTTATAGGCTGAAATTTTAACTTTTTTCGATTTTAAAGCCTATTTTTAGGGTTACTTGATAGTGGCCTACTTTACTTTCAATAATATGACTGCGCGTTCCTACGACATCAAACTCGTCCATATTTTTTACTGATTTATAGCATTCAACTGTTGCATTTCAAATAGCTTCTTCAATGCTTATTTCTGAAGAACCCACCCTTTCTAATTTCTTAGAAATATGAAATTGACTTATCGCTACTTCATTTATCCCTAGCTACCTAATAATGCAAATGATAATAATTCGTAAATGCGTTGACGGTTTGAGTGGTTTTCATTAAGCTATTCGCATTATTAATTACTAGTCACTCAATATATTCAACAATTTTAAATGGTTTGGGTATAAGGACTTCTTAGGTTGTTATGTTAAGCAAAGCTTTATTCTTACAATGTGTTATGGGCGCAGTTATTAGCGTTATAAGTTTTTTATCATTCACGGCTCATGCCATTGAAGAAGTAAATGTTTATTCTTATCGTCAACCTTTCTTGGTGAAGCCTCTTTTTGATAAGTTCACTCATCAAAGTGGCATTAAAGTTAATGTGGTTTTCGCAAAAAAAGGCATGGCTGAACGTTTGTCACGTGAAGGGAAGTACAGCCCCGCGGATGTATTGTTAACAACGGATATCAGTCGTTTAATTGAATTACACGATAAAGATCTATTACAAAAATTTACTTCATCAAAAATTAATGGTGCTATTCCAAAGCAATATCGTGCGCAAGATGATACTTGGTTTGCATTAACAACACGTGTTCGTAATATTTACTCGGCTAAACGTTTGGGCAATATAGATTTTAATTATGAAGACTTAGCTGACGAGAAGTATCAAGGACGAATTTGTACTCGTAGTGGTAAACATCCTTATAATGTAGCGTTAGTTGCCTCGATGATTGCTGAACATGGTGAGACAGATACATTAGTTTGGCTAGAAAAATTTAAAAATAATTTAGCACGTAAACCTCAAGGTAGTGATCGTGCGCAGGTACAAGCGATTCATCAAAATCTTTGTGATATATCATTAGGCAATAGTTATTACTTTGGCAAGATGTTAAAAGATGAAAAGCAAAAAAATTGGGCTGATGCAGTAAATATTAACTTTCCTAATCAAAAGAATCGTGGTGCTCATGTTAATATCTCAGGTATGGCATTAGCTAAATATTCGCCAAACAAGCAAAATGCTAAAACATTAATGGAGTTTCTAGTTTCTATTCCTGCACAGCAGTTATATGCAGAAACAAATATGGAATATCCTGTTCGTAGTGATGTTACAGCATCAACATTAGTTGCTTCATGGGGAGCATTTAAAGCCGATAGTTTATCGTTAGAAACTATCGCTAAACAACGAAAAACTGCTTTGAAATTAATTGATATAGCACAATTTGATTTATAGCCTTTTAACCTTTATCTCTATGCCTTACGACTTGATAAGTGCCTATCAAGTCGTTTTTTATGAGCAGTAAATACTTGTGATAGCGAGTCAAACCAACAGTATTTGGCGAAATATTTGTTGGCTTATTGCCTTTATTTTAATGATCCCCGCAGCGGTGATGTTATTTGCTGGTTTCAATGCTTCAACTGACTTATTCACTCACCTATGGCAAACAGTTTTACCTACTTATATTAACAATACGTTGTTATTAGGTTTTGGAGTGGTATTTCTCAGTGTTTTTTTTGGCGTGAGCAGTGCTTCGTTTATTGTTCACACTGATGTTATCGGAAAAAAAATATTACGCTGGTTATTATTGTTGCCTTTGGCTATGCCTGCTTATTTAGTTGCTTATCTTTATACTGACT
Source organism: Colwellia sp. (assembly GCA_013215655.1). Taxonomy (GTDB): domain Bacteria; phylum Pseudomonadota; class Gammaproteobacteria; order Enterobacterales; family Alteromonadaceae; genus Colwellia_A. The sequence goes on along the minus strand of JABSOX010000038.1, from coordinate 6,610 downwards.
TATTTGATTATGCAGGGCCAGTTCAACGTACACTTCGTGCGTGGTTTGCTTGGCAATCACCTAATGACTATACCTTTTTTGATATGAGAACCTTACCAGGTGCGATAATTGTTATCGCTTTGGTACTTTTCCCTTATGTTTACATGTTGGCGCGTACTGCATTTGAACAACAAGACCAGAACTTATTAAGAGCAAGCCGACTACTAGGTTTATCAACCAAGCAAAGTTTTTTTAAAGTCGCATTACCCTTGGCTCGACCTGCCATTGCTATTGCTGCTAGTTTAGTATTGATGGAGACTCTTGCTGATTTTGCTACCGTGCAATATTTTGCTGTAAATACTTTAACGACAGCCATTTATGATACTTGGTTAGGTTATGGGGATTTACCTGCGGCTAATGCCTTAGCCAGTATTTTAATGCTATTTATTTTAATTGTGGTAGTAAGTGAGCAACGAGCTCGAGCCAAACAAAATCATCAATCAAATCGCCCCAATAAAAATCAATACTTAATTGTATTAACTCAATTTGAGCAGTTTTTTGCGACTAGTTTTTGTTGGTTATTAGCATTTTTTGGTTTTGTATTACCTTTTGTTTTGTTATTAATAATGGCGTTTGAATATAGCAATATTGAGCAGTTTTTAATGCTATTACCGAGCGGCAAAAATAGCGTTGAAATTGCATTCATTACAGCATCAATAACTGTGTTTTTTGCTTTTATTTTCATTTTATATCAACGCTTAAGTCGTGATTCATGGCGGGGAATACCACAAATAATTTCAGGATTTGGTTATGCTATTCCTGGTACTGTATTAGCTATGGCGATGTTAGCAACGTTTGGCCCACTCGATCATTTTATTAATGACAGTGCTCGGTTTTTTAAGTTCACAGAACCGGGCCTTTTATTATCAGGTTCCATTTTTGCCATTATTTTTGCTTACGTTGTGCGTTTCGCTGCTATTGCCAATGGCACACTGGCTAGTGGTGTTGAGCAAATCCCCTTGTCTGTTGATTTTGCTCCGGCAAGTTTAGGAGCGGGTTTATCAAAAATGTTAAAAAAGGTACATTTTCCTCTTTTAAATAATTCACTTTGGGTTGCTTGGTTATTAGTTTTTATTGAAGCGATGAAAGAATTACCTGCAGTATTATTGTTACGACCTTTTAACTTTGAAACCTTAAGTACTCAAATATATCAGTTAATTTCTGATGAAATGCTAGAGCAGGGCGCGTTAGGAGCTATTTTTATTGTGCTGTTAGGTCTTATCCCCATCATTTGGCTTAATAATTATAAAGATGAAGCATTGATATCAAATAGTAATAACAGTGAGAGTAGTGTGTGACTGAACTTTTAGTTATAAATAATTTATCAGTAAAACTGCAAAACAAGATCATTCTTGATGATGTTAATTTACGATTAACTACAGGTGATATATTAGGCTTAGTGGGTCCTAGTGGTTGTGGAAAAACAACCTTGTTAAATACCTTAGCGGGTTTTATTGCACAAACTTATGGGGAAATAACGTTAAATATTGGCGAGCATCAAAAACAACAAAAATTACTTATTACAGTAAATGAAATGATTGCTCCTGAGCATCGTAATATAGGGATGATTTTTCAAGATTATGCACTATTTCCTCATTTAACTGTTGAGCAAAATATACTTTTTGGTATTGATAAGCTTAGCAAAACTGAACAGCAATTACGTTTGTCCAGTTTAATTAAGCTGCTTAAACTAGATAACCTCGAACAGCGATTTTCCCATCAACTTTCTGGTGGGCAACAACAACGAGTGGCTATTGCTAGAGCATTGGCGCGTCAGCCAAAATTATTATTATTAGATGAGCCATTTTCAAATATTGATGCCCGTTTACGTAAAGAACTGATGTTAGAAATGCGTAAGTTATTAAAACAGTTAAAGATCAGTGCTATTTTTGTTACCCATAATAAGGATGAAGTTTTCACCTTTGCTGATCAAATGGCGGTTATGGCAGAAGGTAAAATATTACAAGTAGGTAGTCCATTACAAGTTTGTCAACAGCCTAAAACTTGGCAAGTAGCTGATTTTTTACAATTAGGTACTTGTATACCACTTCAGAAAATAGAATATGGTAATAATGGAAAAACTAAAGTTCAATCAGCATTAGGTTGTATCAATGTCGATAATGATGTTCTGTTTGCTGGAAAGAATACCGAGCTCTTGTTAAAACCACAGTTCATTGAACTATGTTTAAATAATAGCCAAGAAAAAAATAATAATGCTCAGGTTGATGATGTTGTCATTACCGAGCAGGGCTATCATTATTTACTAAGTAGTTTAACTAATAACTCTGAGTTAGCTTTTAAATATGTGAGCTTTTACAGTGAAGTCCTCTTAGAAAGAGGTCAACAAATAACAATACAAATTAAGCCGCACCAATATATTATTTTTCATCCTAAATAGTGTGTAGTGTATAAATAACATTATCAATACTCCGTGATTGATGAAATTTTATGACCCTATCAGCGACAAAAGTCACTTCAAAATATTCACTATCTTTGCCGCTCGTTTATCCTCTGATATCAGGCATTGTCGTGATAAAATCGCCACTACCACTACCACTACCACTACCACTGGCGGTAACGCTATAAAATACTGAATATCAAACAGTTCAAATTTCATGGAGGTAAATAGTACAATAAAAGGTAATTTGAACCTTGTTGTTACCTGTCAAAACGGCCAATAAAATCAATTTTAGACACTTTTAAAATCAGATGTTTGTACTAGGAATTCACCTCAACCACAAGCTTAGGAACAATTACCTTGTTAACTGTTGTCATCAGGAAATGTCTTACTTACGGTCTGTTTATTAACCATTGCTAAGAGGTTTGTTTTATTAAAATTGAGTGATGGGTATTGTCATTTTCTTGTTATTTATTTGTTAATAATAATTAGTCAAAACACTTGACTTATTATTCGCTGCTATTTAATGTGTTGTTGTCGGAGCATTTTTACTCGCTACAATTTAATCTTACGTTCGTTGGAGATGATGGATAAATGCCCTTTCATAGCACCAAAAAAATATTTGAGTGCTGTTAACCATTGTTGACTAACCCAATAAGGTAAATACACAACATGAAAGCAAATATGAAAGCAAAAATGAAATATTTAACCGCCTGTATATGCTTAACAATGGGCGGACAGGCCCAACTGGCAAGTGCCGGCGATATGACAAACTTTTTAGACGCACTCCGTGGTTTTGAATCGGGGCTGCCCGACACTACGGATGCGATAGTCAATGGTTACCAAACGGGTTACAACGATGACACTGCCCGCACATACAGCTACCTAAAAAAAGATAACCTCGGCAATGACATTCCCGGCCGCATAGATATGGCCTGTAATGGTGATGTTGTCGGTGAAACTCATTCGGTAAAAAGATATTTCCAAAAATTGGATGTTGATCGTTTTTACAACAACGACGCCTCTCTTGCAGAGCGCAAGCGAATGATCAGAAAAATGCAATATAGCTCTCTCAATGCTTGGGGCTTTGTCGGCTACCAAAACGGTGAAGCGACGCTTATCACCTCCGGCTTTTACATTCCCGAAACAGAGAGAGGCCTCAGCAAATATTATTCCGCCCGTCCCGGCAGCGACTGGGCTGGTATCGGCACAGGTCTACAGAGTGAAGCCACCTGTACTAATACCAAAGAGACAATTACCTTTAGATGGCCTGGTGGAACTGTTGACTTGATAACACCCCAAGTTAACGAGTGGAAAGGTACTTTTAGCGGCAAGAATGACATTTATCAATTTGATGATATGCGCATACCTGCAAAACAAGAACAAATTATTCGCGCCCTTATGCGCTCTAACTACATCAAGTTTCGTGAGCTGATGCAAGCAAGAGGCAAAGACTGGTCAGATATTTTGGGCACAAGTTATGACTATATTCATTTGGAAAATGGTGCACAAGTCACCAAAACTACCACCATCACCATGTCCGGTATTATAGCGGCCACCCATTTGCGCGGTGCGCTAGGCGTTATTAACGCAATTTTTGAAGGTACAGACGCCGGCGATGAGACAGGCACTACCGCTGGCTTTTATATGGAGATGTTCAGAGGTCACGACACCGTGTTTGACACACCGAGCAATGACATCGTTTCTGGAACACAACATCCTGAAATGCTGTTTGCAGGTTGGGGCAGTGATACTGTAACCACAGGTGGCGGCAAAGATCAGGTCGTTATCCAAAAACACGCTCCGGGCAATACACAGACGACTATCAGCGACTTTAGCGTTGGACAAGACCTTATTTCACTCGGCGTAGAATGGGCAGGAACGCCACTTACTCAGATGACAATTGCAAGTACCAGCGACCAGACAGGTACCATACTAACACTACCTGGCAATCAATCTATTTTGCTGCAAGGCGTGCCTAGCAGTAGCCTACCCACAAACTTGGATGACTATATTGTCCATACACAAACCGTCGTAATGGGTTGGAGCCCTAGAGCGACCATTAATGGCTTCCGCCCAATGATCGACAAAATTGTTCCAGAAAGGCATGTCGCAGTTTCCAACTTGAAAGCGTGGGAAAATGCAGACGGTCACCTAGAGGTAGGTTTCGACTCTTGGGCTAGAATAGAATTTATTGGCCTTAAGTTAGTCGACCTAACAGCCGAGATGTTTTCTGAAATGACCGGCGATATATCTCAGCTTGGTGGTATCAGTATTCCAGCAAGACCTATCATCACGGCCAGTGGAGATATTACAGCCAATAGCGGCGCTGTGATAAATGTAAGTGGTAGTGTTTCAGGCACAAGTAATTATCAGTGGACCCAAGTTGAGCCACTCTCTCCACTAGCAACCATTGCCAACCCAACAGGTTTAAGTACCTCAATTACCTTGCCAAACGTTAGCGAGACCACTGAGTTTTATTTTCAGTTAAAAGGTGTTAATGGTTTATCCAGCAATGCCGCCTCCCATGGCGTTTTGGTAAACAGCGGCGACACAGGTAATAACGCTCCGACAGCAGTACTTTCGTCTTCTGCGGCCAGTGTTGTCGAAGGTGGTACTATTACCTTTACGGGTGCTAACTCTACCGATCCCGATGCTAATACCACACTGACTTATCAGTGGAGTGTGTCGTCAGCCAATGCCGGTAGTTTCAATTCATCAACGATCGCTAACCCAACGTTTACTGCAGCCGATGTTACAGCGGATATTAGTGTTAATATCACCTTAGCTGTTAGTGATGGAGAGCTTGGCGATAGCGCCTCAACATGGATAACAGTTACCGATTCGACATCAAACAATAGTGCACCGACAGCCGTGGTTTCATCATCGGCGGCTAGTGTACAAGAAGGTGGGACGATTACTTTAATCGGTGCTAACTCTACCGATCCTGATGCTAATACTACACTGACTTATTTGTGGAGCGTGTCGCCAGCCAGCGCCGGTAGTTTCAGCTCTACGACAGTGGCAAATCCAATGTTTACTGCAGCCGAAGTAGCGGCTGACACTAATATTAATATCACTTTAGCTGTAAGTGATGGTGAGCTCAACGATAGTGCCTCAACATCAGTAACGGTTACCGACTCAACATCAAACAATAGTGCACCGACAGCCGTAGTTTCATCATCGGCGGCGAGTGTATTAGAAGGTGGGTCGATTACCTTAACCGGTGCTAACTCTACTGATCCAGATGCCAATACTACACTGACTTATCAGTGGAGTGTGTCGCCAGCAAGCGCAGGAAGCTTCAGTTCAACAACTGCGGCTAATCCAACCTTTACAGCTGCTAATGTTTCGGCAGATGTTATTGCTAACATTAGTTTAACGGTTAGTGATGGCGAGCTTAGCAATGCTGCCTCTACATCATTAACAATAACTGATGACACAACCGGAACAACTATAACGCCATGGATTGCAGGTCAAACAGTAGTAACCAATGGTGATGTTGTATCTTACAACGGTTCATGTTTTGTAGCTCAAAATAACCCGGGTGTTTGGGAAGCGCCAACATCTGCTTCTACTTGGTTCTGGACTGAAATTTCATGTAATTCAGGAAATAATAATGCACCGACAGCTGTGGTTTCATCTTCAGCGGCCAGTGTACTAGAAGGTGGAACGATTACTTTAACTGGTTCAAATTCTACTGATCCAGATGCCAACACTACACTGACCTATCAATGGAGTGTGTCACCAGCTAGCGCCGGTAGTTTTAGCTCAACAACAACGGCCAATCCAACATTTACTGCAGCCAACGTTTCGGCGAATATCATCGCCAATATTAGCTTAACGGTAAGTGATGGCGCGCTCAGCAATAGCGCCGTCACGGCAGTAACAGTCACCAATGACACTTCAACTGGAACACCTTGTATTGCAGCGTTTGTTTCAGGACATATTTATAATACGGGTGAAACATTCAGCTACGAGGGTCACAACTGGAGAACACTGACGGCAATGTGGACTCCTCCAGCTGCAGGAACTCTACACTGGTTTGAAGATCTAGGAGCATGTAACTAAGATTGACTTAAGCACAGCAATAACTAAAAAACAGCGGCTATTAGCCGCTGTTTATTTATGGCTGCTATAAACATGTGAGAGCCAAATCTATTGGGATCACTG
>JABSOX010000037.1 GCA_013215655.1 Colwellia sp. | reverse complement strand
GCTTTTGCTCGTTCCTCGCTAATTTTAGCCAACTATTTATTGCCGCTTAGCAAAGCGTCATGTTTTCCGCACATTTAAGTTGATTTGAGGTTTTTGGATATGGATGCCATTTCAATTATTAGTTCTATCAGTATTGTGAGCATTATGGGGGGCCTAGTTGCTTATTACGCTTTTCCTCCGAATATCAGTATCGAAGAAACGAAGGACAAAATAAATCAAAACCTTGAGTCTAGATTTGTAATTAAAAATATTGGTAAGCTCCCAGCAGAAAAAATAGTGTACGATGTTTTAAATCTCGACTTTCAAACTGAAGGTGGGAAGCTAACAGGTAATAATGCACACAATTGTGGTAAGGCTGTATTGAGGCTAGGTTCAGGGGAAAAAACTGAAATACCTGTATTGCCTCACTTCGGTACACTTTTTGGGAGTGCCGCAAATTCTTGTTCATACACGTTGGCTATTAATTACGAGATTCCTCTTCCATTTTACAGACCAAAACGTACAAAGAAATGGCTAGTAAAATTAGTTATAAACAAAGACAATTATGCTTGGCAAATAGAGTTAACATAAAAACATAACAAGCTGTTTAATAGGACAAAAACCAGTTGGCTGTTTTCGTTCCTCAACATTTTAGCCAACTAATTTTTGCCCATTAACAGGGCGTTATGTTCCTAGGAGACGCAAGATGATTTTTTCCGGAGGCTGCTTGTGTGGCGAAATACGGTATGAATCTATACAAAAACCAATGGAAACTGGGTATTGCCACTGCTCTATTTGCAGGAAATCTACAGGCGCACCAGTTGTATCCTTCGCTTCTTTCCCTGAAGGTGCATTTACCTACACTAAAGGGAAGCCATCGACATACAGTTCTTCACCGTCAGGTCATCGCGAATTCTGTAGTAAATGCGGTACTCAAATATGCTATAGAGAGAACAATAATACTGAGACTGTCGATATTAACTCGGGAACACTAGATGACCCAGAAACGGTAGAACCAGAATTCCATATTTACACAAACGATGCGGTATCATGGCTCAATATAGAAGACGATCTCCCTAGACACCCAAAGGGAACGGTGTAACAAAACATAACAAGTCATTTAAAAGGACAAATAACAGTTGGCTATTTGCTCCTTCGTCGCTTATTTTAGCCAACTATTATTTGCCTCTTAATGGGGCGTTAGGTGAATCAGGAATATTAGTTATGCATCCTATCTTAGTCTTTTTAATATTGTTTTATTTAGTTGCATTGGTTTATGACAAAGTAATTGATAATGAGATTAAAAGTAATCAAACATTAGCGGCAGAGTTAACCGAATTCAAATTTTTTCATTCATTTCAATCACGACCTAAAGCGTTATATGCAGCTTTAAGCTTTCAATTTTTTGGTGTTTCAACTGTTTTAAATATTGTTGGTAGTATTTTTTCTTTGATTATGTATTTCGGTTTAGTGTTTGGTGTATATTTTCTAGCTCAATAGTTGGGTGATTATTCACCTAACAAGCGTTTTAATAAGGACAAAAAACAGTTGGCTTTTGCTCCTTCGTAGCTAATTTTAGCCAACCATTACTTAGCCTGTTATTTAGGCGTTAGCCTTAAAGGAGTAAGCCGATAATATGGAAATAACTTTTAAGAAAGGTTCTGATAGGCATGGCTATCTGAAATGTATCAGAGATGATCAAACATCAACTGAAACTAAGATGCCAGAGCAAGGAATTGCTCCACACGATATGATCCATTTTGTTGTGGAGAAGACATTAGATATCAAAGGTGCTTTTTATGGCCAATTGAAAGCAGGTGCTAATATCAGTTTTAAACTTGAACACAATGAGCTGTCTCGTGATATCGCAGATAAGATTGATGTTTGGCAAACTGAATCTATGGTTGAATCTTTTCAATCATTATTGTGGTCTGGTGATATGGCGTTTGATTCATTCAATTATCTACTTCAACAAACTTGTGAAAATAGAAATATCCCTGTACCAGTTGTTTCTGAAATCCAGTACCGCGATTTAGTTTTATTACTTAACCAATTAAATGAGCAATGGAAAGGAGTGGTTATTGGGCAGGCTATAACTGTGAAGTTTTAAGGCATACAAGAAAATCAAGCAGGACAAATAACAGTTGGCTTTTGCTCCTACGTCGCTTATTTTAACCAACTACTATTTGCCTCTTATTTAGGCGTTATATTATACTGTATAGGTTTGGATGCCAGAATATAGAGGGATTTATGAGTAACCAAAAATATGTTGCCTTAGGAAGTACTCTACTTATTTATGGAATGTTTGGGATAGATATAAAGGAAACATATTTTTCATGGGACGGGTATTTCTTTGTATTCAATCCTTACGATAATTTCACCGAATATTGGATTATGATGTTATGCGTATTTTATTTTGGGATTAAGTATTTAATCAAAGGGCTTATTGATAAGAAAAAAGAATATCTTGCCCCCTTAAGTTTTGCTAATAAAGAAGAATATAATAATTTTAGGTTAGCTGAAAAATCTCTCCGTAGTCTTCCTTATATCTACCTAGTTATTGGTTTCTTCTGTTCTTTTCCTTTTGGTTTTTTAGCTACTTATGTATTAGGTGTAAACATTTCAGATCTAGACAATTGCATTAAGTGCCAACGTAACGGTGACTGGTGGACACTTGTGTTTTTTAGTTCTATGATTTTATTACCAATTGTATTTTTTAAATTATCTTTCAAAATAAAAAGTAAAATGCTCGTAAAAAATGGGGTAGTTTCAAAATCAAATTTAAAACATATGAGGCTTAATCCCTCAGAGTAGTATTTAGGTAAAATATAACAAGCAAATTAATCAGGACTAACAGTTTGCTCGGTTTCGCTACGCTACACAATTTTAGCAAACTATTTTTAGCCCATTATTTGAGCGTTACAGATACGAAATCTAATCCGAAACCAAATTCCCATGAATCTTATAATGTCCGCAAAGTGGTGGCTCTTGTCGTTAACGGTTGCCATTTATTCCTGTTAATAAATGGCTCAGATTAAAATTCAATAACCTAAAGGGTTCCTTAATAATTTATGAATCTTAAAAGAACTTTGTCCAAACAAATAAATGGGAGCAATGGCTCTTCAAGCCATAATAAGTATTATCCCTCGTATCGACCAGTTTACCCTTAAAGCGTAAGCTTTAAGCAACAAATACCGCCCTTCTATGAATAGCTCATTTATATAAAAGATAGTACTAAGCCCATAATAACGATATAAATAATGATAATTAAAATATCATTTTAGGATCATTATGCGCTATTTTTGTCATATCCTTATTTTCATTGGTTTATGTAGCTTGCCCCTTTCTGCTCATACTTTTAGCCACGCTATTGACGAGCTTTCTATTCAAGAAATTCATCAGAAAATGCAACAAGGAAAGTTAACCAGTGAGCAGTTGGTAAAATTTTACTTAAAACGTATAGAAAAATTTGATAAGCAACTCAATGCTGTTGTGCAAATAAATAAAAATGCTTTAACACAAGCTAAAGCTTTAGATGAAAATTTTATAAAATCAGGGCTAACCGGTGTTTTACATGGTATTCCAGTGTTACTAAAAGATAATATTGATACGACCGATGGCATGGCAAATACTGCAGGTTCACATGCTTTAAAAAATAATTTCCCGAATGATGATGCTTTTTTTGTGCAACAGCTTAAAAAGGCAGGAGCCATAATTTTAGGCAAAAGTAATTTAAGTGAATGGGCAAATTTTCGTTCAACTTCAGCATCAAGTGGCTGGAGTGGCCTATGGGGACAAACTAATAATCCCTATGACTTAACCACAAGCCCATGTGGTTCAAGTTCAGGCTCAGGTGTTGCTGTAGCGGCCAATTTAGCCACTATTGCTGTTGGTACAGAAACAGATGGCTCAGTAACTTGCCCTGCCGCTATCAATGGCATTGTTGGCATTAAACCAACGTTAGGTACGGTAAGTCGTGATGGTATTATTCCTATTGCTCATAGCCAAGATACTGCTGGGCCCATGGCGCGTAATGTTACTGACGCTGTGATACTACTGAGTGCTATGGTCGCCGCAGATAAAAATGATAACGGCACAACTCCTTCCACCATTGATTATTTATCTCATTTAAAACGCAATGGTTTACAAGGTAAACGCATCGGTATTGCACGAAATTTTATGGCTTATCATAAAAAAACTGACCAGGTTTTTGAACAAGCAATCAAAGATTTAAGAGCACAAGGTGCGATCATTATTGATAATACCAATTTTGATAATAGCGACCAATGGGGTGATGCAGAATTTGAAGTACTGTTATATGAATTTAAACATGGTCTTAATCAATATTTGGCAGATACCGCCCAAGGTTTACCTAAGTCACTTGCTGAACTTATTATATATAATGAACAACACGCTAAAGTAGAAATGCCATATTTTGAACAAGAGATATTTGCAATGGCACAAGCTAAAGGTGATTTAAATGAAAAAGTTTATGTCGATGCCTTAGCAAAAGCCAAACTAGCTACGCAAAAAGACGGAATTGATACAGTACTTAAAAAGTACCAACTTGATTTGATTATTGCGCCAACTACAGCGCCAGCATGGAAAACAGACTGGGTTAATGGCGACCATTACTTAGGTGCCTCATCATCAGTCGCTGCTATATCAGGTTACCCACACATAACTGTACCTATGGGTTATGTACATGGTTTACCCGTTGGTTTATCACTTTTTTCGGGAAAACTACAAGAAGGGGTATTGATCGAAGCCGCTTATGGTTATGAACAAGCAACCAAACACCGTAAGGCTCCAAACTTATAGCTCAATTTATCATCGCCAAAGAGAGTAAAAACTTGCATAAAATTCAGTACATGTTATTTTTCTCTCATTATTTTTATTAGGAAATTTTATCGTGCCAAAAGCTAGTGATGTTAAGAAGAATGCAGCAATTGAATTTAACAACGGAGTTTACATTATTAGAGGCATTGAACGCTCAGTACCTCAAGGTCGTGCGGGTGGTAGTTTATACCGTATGCGTATGTACAATGTAGTTTCTGGCGCAAAGGTTGATCATACCTTTAAAGATAGTGACATGCTTACCATGGCAGATTTAACTCGACGTAAAGTGATGTATTCTTACCTCGATGGTGATGAATATGTTTTTATGGATAACGAAGATTACACGCCATATAACCTCAATAAAGAAAGCATCGCCGATGAAGTACTCTTTATTGATGAAAATACTCAAGACATGTCGATAATTATCGTTGATGGTGCGGCGGTTGGCATTGATTTGCCGCCTAGTGTTGAATTAGTGATTACTGAAACTGACCCATCAATTAAAGGTGGCTCTGCAACAGCCCGTACCAAACCGGCAATACTTTCTACCGGCTTAACCGTACAAGTACCTGAGCATATTTCTACTGGTGATAAAATTAAAATCAATACCGAAGATCGTAAATTTATGGGTCGTGCCGACTCAAAGTAATAAATATATAAATCGCTAAAAGAGATTACTATCTAGAGGTTCACCTTATACACGAAATTATGCTCCTGCAATTTCGACATTGCTTACATGGACGTAAGTATTTAACTTTTGTCTGGAACTAAAAAGTTGACCGTACATCCTGTACATAAAACGCTACTTAATGTAGCGTTTTTTGTATCTGCATATATTGTCTATACTCAACTAATCTATGCACAATTAATCCGTATGAAATGCCTTATTTCAAATATATTGTCCACTTCTTTTTTATCCTAACGTCTTTAAATGCTTATAGTGAAAAAGTGGTTATGGTTTTTGGTCAATCACTCGCTCCTTATATTATCGAAGAGAATAACAGCGGTGTGGAGCTACTAATAATTAAAGAAGCACTAGCTCTTGAAGGGCATGAATTAGTTCCTGTGTATACACAGTTGGGTAGGGTAAAATTTATATTCAATCAAGGAAAAGTTGATGCTGCCCATAGGTATATAACAGCAACTAAAAAAGAAAAAGATATTTTTTATGGTGATACAACAATTGAGTATCATGATGTTTTCTTTACCTTAGAGGAAAAAGATATCACAATAAGAAGTCCATCTGATTTAAATGAATATACCTTATTATCTTTTCAAGACGCTAAAAAGCACTATCCAAGGTGGCTACCTGAGAGTTACAAACATTCGCAAACATCCGTGCAACTAAATCAAGTAAGGCTATTGCAACTCGGTTTAGTTGATATTGTCTTGTCTGATAAAAATATTTTTGACTACCATACTAACCTCTATAGACAATCGTCACGTGAAGCACTGAAAAATATGCGAATGCATGTTTTTACCTCACCCTACAAATATCACCCCGTATTCAAATCAAGAAAAATAGCAGTAGCATTCAATAGGGGATTAAAAGAATTGAAAGAAATGGGTCGACATAGTGAGCTTATTTCAAAGAAACTAAGAGCCAATATATTTATGACCAATCAAATTGACTTAACTTTGTAAGTACCCGAACTTTGGATAAGTAGTCAGTCATTTTAATAAAAAAAGCTACCTAGGTAGCTTTTATGTTAACTGTAACAGTTAAAACTATTCACTAATATATTCAACCACTTCCAAGCCAAAACCTGATAGAGAATGATACTTAGTTTGTGAACTTAATAAGCGCATTTTACTCACCCCTAAATTAGATAAGATTTGTGAACCCACACCAACATTACGTGAACCGATATGACGTTTAACTTCATTCACAACTTCGCCAGCATCTTGTTTGGCGTATTTTTCCACTTGTGCAATTAAAGATGATGGTGATTCATGTTTACCCAGCAATACCAATACACCACCTTCTTTTGAGATTTTTTCTAACGCGTCAGCCATTGGCCAAGTCGCTACACTTTCACGTTCACTAAATAATAAATCTCTAAAGGTATTTTCTAAATGCACTCGCACGAGTGTTGGTTGTTCAGCTTTAATTTCGCCTTTTGTTAACGCAAAGTGCGCTTGACCATCAATGGTATCTTTAAATACAGTTAAATCAAACTCGCCAAATGCAGTTGGCATTTTACATTGTGAGATACGTTCAATCGTAGTTTCATTAGCATTGCGATATTCAATTAAATCGGCGATAGTGCCCATTTTTAAACCATGTTTTTGTGCGATAATTTCTAAATCAGGTCGACGTGCCATCGTCCCGTCTTCATTTAAAATTTCAACAATAACCGCAGCAGGCTCTAAGCCTGCTAAGCGGGCTAAGTCAGTTCCAGCTTCAGTATGACCGGCACGATTAAGGACACCACCATCTTTGGCAATTAAAGGAAATATGTGACCCGGCTGAACGATACTTAAGTGGTTAGCATCTTTTGCCACAGCAGCTAAAACAGTAATCGCACGGTCTCCAGCAGAAATCCCCGTGGTAACCCCTTGAGCCGCTTCAATAGAAACAGTGAAATTGGTACTAAACTGTGCATCATTTTTTTCAACCATTAAAGGTAACTTTAACTGCTGACATTTTTCTACCGTCATTGGCATACAGATCAAACCACGACCATGGGTTGCCATGAAATTAATCGCTTCAGGTGTTACTTTTTCTGCCGCCATAATGAAGTCACCTTCATTTTCACGATCTTCATCATCCATAAGGATAACCATTTTACCTTGAGCAATATCATCGATAATTTCTTGGGGAGTATTTAAGTTCATGACAATCTCTTTGTTAAATAAAATTTAGGCAGGTGATTTATTTGATAAAACCACTACGAGCCAATAATTCGTGGGTGACACCTGATGTTTGCTGTTCGTCAGTTGTATTTTGTTTGTTGCAAAACAGCAATCGTTCAAGGTAACGGGCGATTAAATCAACCTCTAAGTTAACCTTCGTGCCCACTTGGTATTGTTGAATAATTGTTTGCGCTGTAGTGTGTGGCACTATCGTCAAGCGAAACTGATCTTGTTTTAAAGCATTAATCGTTAAACTGGTGCCATCAATAGTAATTGAGCCTTTCTCGGCAATATAAGGTGCTAAGTCTTTTGGCATTGATAACCAATAATGAATACTGTTGCCGTCATGATTTATCGCCAAAATTTCACTTACAGCATCAACATGACCAGAAACCATATGACCACCAAAACGTGTGGTGGGTAACATTGCTTTTTCTAAATTAACCGCCTGTCCTGTTTGATAATTAACAAAGCCCGTTCGCGTTAACGTTTCATTGGAAACATCGGCGCTAAAAGAGCTGCTATCAAAGGCAACCACGGTTAAACAAATACCATTAGTAGCAAATGAATCACCTAATTTAACATCACTCATATCAAGTAAACCCGTCGATACAACAATACGTGCTCCTTGGCTATTAATGTTAATAGCGCTAAGGTTTCCAACTGCTTCGATAATACCTGTAAACATAATTTCTCTTTAATTTATCTGTAGTTCGAGATGTACCTCGACAAATATCAGTTATTTCTTAAACGCTGTCGAACCTCGTTTCACTCGTGTCGACCTACAAAGCCCTTGTAGGTCGAGGTTGTCTACATGGATGTAGGTACTTAGGTTATATCGGGAATAAATAACCTGTTCCTCGACAAAATTCAATCTAAAATCTTAGCGGTAATACGTAAATCAGCACCAACCATGCGAACATCGGTAAATTTAATTGTTTTGGCTTGCGACAATTTATCAATACTTGGAAAATTAATTAAGCTTTTGCTCTGCGCGCCCATCAATTTAGGTGCTTGATATAATATCAATTCGTCTACTAAGTTTTGCTCAATAAAAGCGCCTGCTAAATTCTGTCCAGACTCTACCAAAACATCATTTACGCCCCGCTTAGCTAAAAACGTTAATAAGGCAACAAGGTCAATTTTTTCTTCACCCTGAGCATTTTTCACTAAAGGTAAACTAACTTGTTCTACAAAATGAGGCCATTGTTGGATGTTTTCAATGGTATGGCAAATTAAAAGTATACGGGATGATGATTTAAATAACTTAAGATCTGGTGTCACTCTATTTCTGGAATCAATAATCACTCTGACAGGTTGTCTGATGACATCTTCATCATAAGTATTTTTGAGTTCACCCAGCTCAGACCAACGTACCGTCATTTGTGCATTGTCAGTAATAATACTGTCAGCACCACTAATAATAGCGCAACTTTGTGCTCGTAAACGTTGTACATCTTGCCGCGCTTCTGGTGATGTTATCCATTTACTTTCACCACTGGCCATAGCAGTTTTACCATCAAGGCTTGCTGCAAGTTTACAACGAACATAAGGTAAGCCTGTGCTCATCAATGTAACAAAACCAATATTTAAATTTTGCGCTTCTTGCTCCAACAAACCATATGATGTGGCAATGCCCGCTTTACCAAGCATTGCTAAGCCTTTACCAGAAACTTGTGGATTAGGATCAACCATAGCAGCAATAACGTTAACAATACCTGCATTGATGAGCCCTTCAGCACACGGTGGTGTACGTCCGTAATGACTACAAGGTTCAAGGGTTACATAAGCCGTAGCCCCCTTTGCATCGTTACCCGCTTGTGCCAAGGCATTGACTTCCGCATGCCCCTGCCCTGCTTTTTGATGATAACCTTCACCGACAACCCTATTATTTTTAACGAGTACGCAGCCAACACGTGGATTAGGAGAAGTGGTGTAATGAGCACGTTTTGCTAACGTGATTGCACGTTGCATGTAATGGTGGTCGGCAAGTGTGAATTGACTCATTTTAGACTCGATTTGAGGTTTTATCGATGTGATTATTTATCATCATCCAAACGCGCTATTTCTTCACCAAATTCGCGGATATCTTCAAAAGAGCGATATACTGAAGCGAAACGAACATAAGCGACTTTATCCAGTTCTTTTAGCTGCTCCATAATGAAGTTGCCTAACATTTCGCTAGCGATTTCACGCTCACCTGTGGCACGCAATTGTGATTTCACTTTATTAATAGATAACTCAACTTGTTCAACACTTACAGGACGTTTTTCTAAGGCACGCATCAAACCATTCCGCATTTTATCCTCATTAAAGGGTTCACGAGAACCATCACGTTTTATAAGCTTTGGCATCACTAATTCAGCACTTTCAAAAGTTGTATAACGTTCATGGCAAGCCAAGCACTCACGACGACGACGTACTTGATGACCATCAGAAACAAGTCTTGAATCAATAACTTTGGTATCTACAGCGCGACAAAAAGGGCAATACATTTAATAATCTCTTAACTTTTACGATCAGCCACAAACAATAATGGCCGCTAATGCGGCCATTTTAATCTAAATAAGCAATTGTTACATCAACTTATTTATTGCTAATATGCTTTGTCGATATAAATATCGACCTACAAAATTACCCGTAAACAGGGAAACGTGAACAAAGCTCTTTAACTTTTGCTTGTATAGTCGTAATTATAGCTTCGTTATTGATATCGTCTAAAATATCGCAAATCCAGCCTGTTAATGCTTTAGTTTCTTCAACACCAAAACCACGACGAGTGATCGCTGGAGTACCCAGACGTAAGCCAGAAGTTACAAACGGAGAACGTGGATCGTTTGGCACAGCATTTTTATTAACGGTGATATGTGCATTACCTAAAGCAGCATCTGCCTCTTTACCGGTAATATCTTTATCAATTAAATCAAGAAGTAATAAGTGATTTTCAGTTCCATTAGAAACAACTTTATAACCACGGTCTTGTAATACAGCAACCATAGCTTTAGCGTTGTCTAATACTTTTTGTTGATATACTTTAAACTCTGGCTCTAGTGCTTCTTTAAATGCTACCGCTTTTGCAGCGATAATATGCATTAATGGGCCACCTTGACCACCAGGAAAAACAGCACTGTTTAATTTTTTGTAAATAGCTTCATCATCACACGCAGAAACAATTAAACCACCACGAGGGCCAGCTAACGTTTTATGAGTAGTCGTTGTTACTACATGGGCATGTGGTACTGGGTTTGGATATAAACCTGCAGCAATTAAGCCAGCAACATGAGCCATATCAACAAAAAAGTAAGCGCCGACTTTATCAGCAATTTTACGCATACGAGCCCAGTCAACAATACCTGAAAACGCAGAGAAACCACCAATGATCATTTCTGGTTTGTGCTCTAAAGCTAAACGTTCCATTTCGTCGTAATCAATATCACCTGTTTCTGGGTGAAGACCATATTGAAATGCTTCGTAAGACTTACCTGAAAAGTTTACATGTGAGCCATGAGTTAAGTGACCACCATGGGCCAAGCTCATACCTAATACTTTTCCGCCCGGCGTAACCAATGCTTGAAAAACAGCAGCATTTGCTTGAGAACCTGCATGTGGCTGTACGTTCGCGTAAGTTGCACCAAATAATTCTTTTGCACGGTCAATGGCTAATTGCTCAGCAACATCAACATATTCACAACCACCGTAATAACGTTTACCCGGATAACCTTCAGCATACTTATTGGTAAGTTGAGAACCTTGTGCTTCTAGAACACGAGGGCTACAGTAGTTTTCAGAAGCAATAAGTTCGATGTGTTCTTCTTGACGAACTTTTTCATTGCTCATTGCTTGATAAAGTTCTGGATCAAAATCAGCAATATTCATATCACGTGCAAACATGTTTTATCCTCAAGTGTCAGCCTAGGGCTGTTACAGACTAGCTTGTCTAATTTATATACCTAATAAAACTGAAAAATTGCAATAATTGCAATAATTAAAGCAAGTTCATTAGGTATATAAATTTCAATCAAAATTTATGCGCCGTATATTGCCTGAAATCAGCTTAGTTGTACACGTTAAAAGGTACAAGTTTTAGCTCATTTAGTAATCTAATATGCCTTGTATTATCGGATAAAACCTTTTAACGATTTGATCAAATAATACGAGAAGAGAATATAACGGAGATAAACAAGAAAAACAACAAATAAAAAACAACAAATACACAGAAAAATAAAATTATATTCACATTAACACTTGGGATGCTGTTTTATATTCTTATTTTAATGACATTAATCGTTGATATTCTTTTTTGCGTTTTTTATGAAGCTTGTCAGCAACAACATAAACAACAATAAGAAGAATATTAATAAATAGTAGACCTTTCAATGGCGACTTATCATTTTCCTCCGCCATAACCACAAGAAACCAATTACCTGTTATTGCAAAAGGAATACATGACAACTTATTTAATATCATATACTTAATTGAAGACTGACAAGCTAAAATGGCATTATCTACGGCTTTATCTGGACTATCACAACATTGACGCCATGTTTGTAAACGAATTTTTATTTCGTAATAAACAAATATTGCTGTCCCAAAACTAGCAATACCTAAATAAGTATTCATTGGCGTACCATACTCACCGTCATACAAGCCGATCAAAAAAGCAATAAACACGGCAATAGTAAATAAGACATTAAGCCCTAAAAATGTCTTTGCCCATAACGTGCGACGTTTGGTTTGTTTTAACAAAACATTAATATCAGTTTTTGGTACTGGTTGCGCTTGCCAATCTTGCCTCATTGCCGCCCATTGTTCGTCAAGCACGGATGTTTCTTTTTCATCTCCACCGTTCTTTACTATGGGTATAGTGGTCACATCAAGCAGTGCTTCTTTTTGCTGCTCAGATTGCATACTTGTCTTTGATTTTTCATTAAATGGAGTATTTTCTTCGTTCATAGTGCCTCCAATAATTTGGTGAGCGCAGCTTTAGCTCGTTGTAAACGCACACCCACTAAATTAGTGGTGATAGATAATATTTCAGCAATTTCTTGATAACTCATACCTTCTAAGGCCAGTGTTATCACTTGCTGTTGTTCAAGGGTTAATTTTCGAATAGCTTGTGCTAAACGTTGCTGCCTTTGTTGCTGGGTCAATGCCTGATAAGGAGTAGCTTCAGCAGATGCTTTTTCATTATCAGTATCAACAATCGAGTCAATATCGCGATCTGTTTTAATCGTCCGCACTGACTTAGCAACATGAGTCGCTAAAATATTGTGAGCAATACGAGCAACAAAGGTTTTCACGCTGGCGTCTTGCCTAAACTTTGGCAAGGCGCGCCATATATTCAAGGTAATATCTTGATATAACTCATCTTGCAGCGCAGGTTTTGCTTCAAAACCAATGATCAAATGGCGGATTAATTTTTCATAATCCTTGATCCATTGAATAAATACCGCTTCAAAACTCAATCGTTAATCCTTAACACCCGTTACAACGTCGATTTGACGTGGAGCTTTTCTTAAGCGTAAGAACCGCTACCGCAGGTAATACAATAAGCGTTAAGAAAGTGGGGGCATTTAATAATGCCGCAACAATAATAGCTGCTCCCCACAACAGAGCATTAGTATTTTTAAATTTTTTCATCTTAACTTCCTCTCTCTTTTTAATAATAATAACTAACTTAACGATTAATTTAGCGCCTAAGTTAATGTCTAAGTTAATGCCTAACTTAGTGCCAGCACAACTTTTTCTGACTTTAAACGAATAGATAAAATTACCACTAAGGCAATCGTAATGGCAATGGTAACAAGGCTTGTTGCCATCACTAAAAACCAATCAACAGGTAAACCTTTAAATAAGTCTTCCATTAATAATGATTGGCCTGATACAGGTAACCAGTCTAACCACTTAGGTTTATCATCAATAAACATTAAAGCTACCGGGATCATTGCTGGTAACATAATGATCATACTCACCGTTGATTGTGCTTCTTTAAAACTTTTCGCTTGAAAAGAAACAAACAGTTGTAAAGCGGATGCAAAAAAGCAAATAGGGATTAATAAGATAATCAAAGCCGCAATAGTAAAGGCATCTAAACTAAAGGTTGCACCAATTTTAGTAAGATCAACAAAACCTACCGAAAATGATGTTAATACTAGAGTTAATACCACACCAATAATTGCGATGGTACTTGCACCGACAAGTTTGGCTAACACAATTTTTAGGGTACTCACCGGTTGACATAATAACATTTCAAGCACATTACGTTCACGCTCACCAGCACTTGAATCAATAGCCACCGAAAGGCCAGACATAAACGCAGCCATTAACAAATACAAACCCAGCATCATCGAAATAAACATCGCATTACTACTTGGCAATGCCGTATTTTGCTCAATTAAATTTACCGGTTTTAATAAACGAATATCAACACCACGTACCAATAGTCTTTTATAACCGATGCTGCGTGCGTAATTTCTTATTTCATCTTTAATACGACGCAGCGGAGCATTCATTGCTTTATCGCTGTAATCGGTACGTAAAACAATATCAATAGTTTCACCAGCAATCATGTCTTTAGCAAACGTTTCTGGGATAGTTATTTCAATATTACGTTCATGCCAAAGGTTTTTATCTTCACTTGGAACATCGGCAAATAATAAAATATTCTCATCTTTAAACTGTTTTATAAGTTTTGGTGCAAATTCAGCTCCCGAAACTTTGACATAAATAGGTGGAGTTTCTACCAGCTCTTTGATCATTGTTTTTGACAATGCAAAAATCATTACTGGCGCCATCACTGCCATCATCATCGCAACCATTAAGGCACGTTTATCACGAAAGGCTTCTTTATATTCTTTTAATAATAAGGCTTTAAATTGATTCATGCAGCAACTCCTTCATCTGAACCAATGAGCTTAACAAAGGCATCTTCTAATAGTTTTTCGCCAGCTAAGTCACATAACTCTTGTGGTGTGCCTTCTGCTGCTAATTTGCCATCAGCAACAATAATCACGCGATCACATAACGCCGCAACTTCTTGCATCACATGAGAAGAAAACAAAATGCAATGACCGTTATCTCTATGTTTAGCTAAATAATTTCGTAGAATACGAGTACTCATTACGTCTAAACCACGAGTCGGTTCATCTAATACAAAGTTCTTGGGTTGATGTACCAAAGCTTGCGCTAAAGTAACTTTCATCCGTTGCCCTTGTGAAAAACCTAAAGTTTTACGATGCGCTAGCTCTTGCATTTCAAGATCAATAAGCACTTGTTCTATCGCTTGTTTTTTAACATCACCCTGCATGCCATGAATACTGGCAAAATAATCAATTTGCTCGTAAGCACTTAAACGCTCATATAAACCAAATTTGTCAGGAAAAATCCCTAAACGAGAGCGCGCTTCTAAAGGTGATTCAGCCACCTGAATACCATCAATAACAACACTGCCTTGATCAGCAGTTAACAAACCATATAAGGTACGTAAACAAGTGGTTTTACCTGCGCCGTTAGGTCCTAAAATACCCGTTATTTCACCGTCTTTGGCGGTAAATGACAAACCATCTAAGGCTTTAACAACGTTTTTTCCTACTTTAAAAGTTTTATGTAAGTTTTTAACTTCAATCATCATTATCTCCTTATATACTGCCGTTTAAGCTGGTCATAAATGTTTCATCGGGAATTTCGTCTAAACAGGATGAATCCACATTTTTTGGATCAAGGGTTTCTAAAAATTCATTGACGATATCAATGGCACAATCCGTTGAAGCAACAATATGAGCATTATTTTTAGAAATAATATGATGGCTGTTAGGTAAGGTTGCAGCCGACTTATCACCATTACTTGGTGGTGTTACGGGATCTAAATCACCCGATAAAATTAAGGTCGGGATATTTGCAGTAACCGCTTGATAAAAATCATCCGTAACACGATATTGTGGCCACAATGGACAGGCCGCTGACCATGCTTTATGGCTAGTATTACCGCCAAAGTTATTATTTGCATCGTCAATCAACATTTGTGTTGATACTTTTGGCATATCTTCATTACAAACAATGTTCATGGTTAAGCCTACATACATCGCTTGCGAGCCTTCTGTAGTAGCAATCAAACCAATAAGCGGTTGATAATTACCTAGAAATGTCTGATGAATCACTAAAGGCAGCAATGAACGTGTGGTAGTACCGTAAAGTTGTGTAGTTAAGGTACCAATAAATTTATCGTGACTTAATGCAAACGAAGTCCCTGTCCCTAAACGTGGATGAGCGATAGGTATTTTTATCGACGCTTTTTTTAAGCGAGCAACCACTTGCTTAAATTCATCGGCTAAATTTGGATACGCTTTTTGGCATGGCTTATCTTGCTGACAATGCTCAAGCATTAAATTAAATGAACGTGCGGTACTTTGCCCAAATAAACCAATAGGTACTTCAATAGGGCCAACACTATCAAGTATCACACTTTTTAATGACTGCGGAAAAAGGCGCATATAGACAAGGCCTGCACGTGTGCCGTATGAACCACCATAAATATGAATTTGTTGATGACCTAATGCCGCTCTAACCGCATCAAAATCACGAATAGCATTTTCTGAATTGTACTGGCTTAAATCACCCGTTAACTGTGCAATACAATCTTTAATATCTTGCTCTGAATAATCTTCCGGAAGAACTTCATAAACACTTTGCTCATTAGTATCTTCACACTGCAACGGATGTGATTCACCGGTACCACGCTGATCCACTAAAATTAAATCACGGGTTTTTCTTATTTCTTTAAAGCGTTCACGTAACATTGACGCTAGCTCTACCGCCGCTTGTCCGGGACCACCTGCTAAAAACATCAATGGCGCTTTATTTTTACTGTCATCAATTGCAGGTATTACCGCAAAGTTAATAACAATTTCTCTACCATTACTTTGTTGATAATTCTCAGGAACAGTTAACTTGCCACATTGTACTTGCTCTTTAATTCCGTCTAAATGACAATCCATCAACTGAAGTTTTGAATTATTTTCCAAAGTTTCCGCTGCCCAACTGTTGCCTACCATCAACAACATACTTAAGGCAATAAAACGCTTCCAAGTTTTTCTCATTCTTATTATTCCTTTTTAAACATCCTTCAGTTAGTCATAGCATTATCAGATTTATTACAAATCATTTTTATTTTTTATTTTTCTTCCTGTTTTTATAAGAAATATTTACCATGACTGATATGATAACATCATGAAATACTAGAGTTTACACAACAGTTAAATTCATTACATTAATTTTTATTAGGTGCTTAATGTCAGCTAAAAACCAAAACAACAGTGAAGACAACAATGAAGAGAATAACGAAAAGATAAGTGAAGAAAGGTTAGCTGATGGCATTAACTCACAACGCCTAAACCTTATTTTAGCGATTTGCGGCATTTTTATTGCGCTTGCCTCTTTTTATGCAACGTATTTACAAGCAGAAGCAGCCGAAAAACAAGTCAAAGCGATGACTATGCCCTTAGTTCAATTTGGCCATGGTAACCATGATCCTAGTGATAATACCAAATCAATCACCTTTAGCTTAACTAATTCAGGCATGGGACCCGCTCTAATAAGATCAGTAGTTTATAAATTTCAAGGGAAAAAATATTACGATGTACAAGATTTCTATAATACTTGTTGCTTGTCTGCGCAAAACATCAAAAGTGGAGATATAAATACAAACTCCACAAAAGGTTCAAAACCTTATACTTTAACCAGTCAATTGTTTAATACCATTATAGCAGGACAAGACTCTCAACAATTTTTAAAGGCTAACTTTAAGGATAACAAACCTGAATTTTGGAATAAATTAAACGATGCTCGTTGGCAGTTACGTGTAGAAATTTGTTACTGCTCAATGTTAGATGAATGTTATATCACTGAAAAAAATGGCGTTATCGATCCTATTCAACAATGCCCCGTCATTGAATACAGATAACTTTTGAGTAGTTTTCACATGAATGCTTACGTACATTGTTTAAATTCATTCACTTATAAAAACACTGGTGGTAATCCAGCAGGTGTAGTTTTACAGAATATTAAAACAGCTAACACTGAGTTAACCAGCCAACAAATGCAAGGCATCGCCAAGCAGGTCGGCTATTCAGAAACGGCCTTTGTCACAGAAGATAAAATATGTGATTTCAACGTGCGTTTTTTTACACCAACACAAGAAGTTGATTTTTGTGGGCATGCAACACTTGCTGTATTTTCATTACTGTTTCAACAAAAGCTAATTACAGCTAAGACCTATAGCCAACAAACCAGAGCAGGAAAACTTAAGGTCTCCGTTGAGCCAAGCGGTTATGTCACTATGCAACAATCATTACCAAAATTCATTGGTATTGTTCCTAGCGCAGAATTAGCACAGTTACTTAATATTGATCAACAGTTTTTTACTTCAACAAATTTACCTTGTGAAATAATTTCAACGGGATTAGCTGATATTATTGTGCCAATCCCTTTTGGCTTACTCGATGATATTGTCCCCAATAACCAAGAAATCACAGCCTTTAGCCAAAAATATAAGGTTGTTGGTTTACATTTATTTGAGTTAAACCCGTTAGATGCAAAGTTAACCAGCAAAGATAATAAATTCACCGCAAGCTGTCGTAACTTTGCGCCGTTATTTGGTATTAATGAAGAGTCCGCAACAGGTAGTGCTAGCGGCGCATTAGCTTGTTATTTAGCAAAACACAACATTGTCGGTAATGTGCAAAGTAATGGTACATATCACTATACTTTTGAACAAGGCCGAGCAATGAAGTGCCAATCCAAACTTTCTGCAAAAATCACGTTAAAAAAAGAAACAATCATCCAAGTGCAAGTAGGTGGTTTTGCTCACTTAGATAAGACAGTGCAACTAGAAATTAACTAATACTGAGATTGTGCACCGAGATTACTTTTTAGTCATTCAATAAGCCAAACAGGACATAAGTTGTAGCAAAGAAAAGAGAGTTTTCGATTTATTAAAGGCTATAAAAGGATCTATTAGGCAATGATGACATCACTGCCTAAATTTGCATTAAGCTAAAATAGGATAAAAATGTAATAATCGACCTTTGCCTGCAAATGTAAGCTGATAAGTTGGAATATTGTTAATACCCTCAAGACGTTCTAAAAATCCTTTCTCTACAAGAAAATCAAGCATGGCGGTTGATAATGTCTGCGCCTTGGTCTTGGCCGCTATTTCCATTTGTGTAGCCACTCCCTTAGCTGAATAAAAAGCTTTTAATATTAAAGCTTCAGTATCAGCAAGTTCAGGAACAGGGCCGGTATATTTTGGAAATTGAATTTCAGGGAATTTTGCCCGAACATTTCCATAGGCTTCTTGAATGGAACGAATATCTGCGATCTTGTCACCCGTTAATTTATAGGTATGAAAAACCCCAGACTCTTTGGTTCGATAATCAACCTTGGCTAGAAAAATGGGTAGTTCACAATTCTTAGCCACATGATAAAAACCACTCTTCCATTTATTTACCTTGCCGCGAGTGCCTTCTGGAGTAAATAGAAAAAAGATCCGGGTATTTTTATGGCGATTAACAAAGTGCTTTATTTTATTTACCTGACCCTGAGAACCGGCGCTTCTGTCTATGGGGATTGCACCACACCACATTAGGAGCGAGCCAATAACCGGAATTCGACACCAACTTTCTTTAATAGAGAAATAGATTTTTATATCGAGAAGTATTGCGGCACCAAAAGCATAGACTACATCCCAATTAGATGTATGCGGTGCTGCGATAGCTATTCCTGCACCTTCAGGAGCAGATTTTGTAAGTTTCCATCCAGTTAATTTAAACCACGTTTTAAAAATCCCTTTTAATATGACTTTTATTATATAGCCATCAAAAATGGTTTTGTCTTGTATTTCTAGTATTTTTTTAGGCATTATTTAACCTGTTAAATTCAATCGATTTTGTAATAACATAAGCCGCTGATCGTTGATTAACAATGAGCTTAGTAGGCTATAACATTATGTGTTATAGCATATACTCAAGTAACTTCAAGGTGCTCGTTTCAGTATATATGGCAGCATTATCATCTAATTCAAGGCTTCTGCTATGGTTTTATCAATTCGACTAAGCGCAATTCTTTACGTTTTTGAGCCAAGCGTTTAGACTTCATCCAAATTTACGCCAAAAGACTTTTTAATGACAAAGATTTATCACCATCCGGTACAGATATATTACGAAGATACCGACCACTCCGGAGTTGTCTATCATCCAAATTTTCTTAAGTACTTTGAAAGAGCTCGAGAACATGTCATAGATAGTGACAGACTTGCAAATCTCTGGAAAGAACATGGCTTAGGCTTTGCTGTTTATAAGGCTAACATGATATTTCAGGCTGGTGTTGAATTTGCAGATATTATAGACATTAGAACCACGGTGAAATTAGACGGTAAATATAAAACGTTATGGCGTCAGGAAGTGTGGCGACCCAATGCTACAAAAGCCGCTGTGGTTGGTGATATTGAAATGGTTTGTATGGATAAACAAAAACGACTGCACCCATTACCCGATGATTTTATGCAAGCGATGTTTGGTCTCTAAATTCTGTAAAGTAAAGTAAAGTGTGCTAAATAAGACTTGATTATTCTAAGATGATTTCAGAGTGCTCTTGATATTTCACCAGAGGTGTTGTTTCAAAAAATCGCACTTTATAGTCATCATGTTTTATCTGAGTCGCCACCGAGCGAATTGAAACTGATATTCGATGTTGTTGATTTGGATAAAAAATCCAGCTTTTCCAACGCTTGGGATCATCTTCCCGTTGTGATGAAAAACTTAAGTTAATATTAGTATTTTTTTTCGCTGAATTTGATTCACCGATATGAAAACTAAAGTCACTTAATGGGATCGCTAACCCCTGTCCCCATGCTTTAATATATGACTCTTTTAAAGTCCAGTAATCAAAAAATCGACTTCTTTGCTCAGCTTCAGGCAAACGAAATAATTCTCTAGTTTCAAGCTTGGAGAAATATCGATTGGCTATAGCAAGTATGTCACTTTTTCGCTCAATATATTCCACATCACAGCCAATATCATTAACTAGCGTTATGGCGCAGACAATAAGATCTTTTGTATGACTGATGTTAAACCTAAGGGGTAAGCTAGGGTCAATAATTTCAGGTTTTCCATACTCACCCTTTGTAAATCGCCAGTCTTCAGGAGCTTTAGGTATATATTGAGATAACACATTACGGATAAAGGCCCTCGTAACTAGCGCGTCATGGCGATCTTTTTCAAAGATATAGCGCTGCTGCTTTTCAATTTCCTGTGCAGTCAATAGCTGCTTATATCGTTGGTATAAATCTAAATTACGGCCAAGTTGTGGCTTGGTATACCAAATATGGTATTCATCAGCTTTTAAACTTGGTTTAGTGTAGGCCAAATTATGCACACAATTCCCTTTAAAACTTAGGTTTTTAGCTTATTTTATCAGCTATTCATTAATTTATTTTAATTATCGGCTAAACAGTATGGCTTTACTAATAAGTTTTGTTACATATTTTTTAATAGTTATTCGCTACTTAGTTATATTTAACAAAACGGTTACCTACAACACGACACAACACCTAAAACAAATAAAGTCATTATTATTCATACAATTACAATACTTCAATGATGTTAATTATTTTGTAAACCCAACTTTGTCAAGCCGTTTAATTTATTTAGTTTCATTTTTTTATGAATATGAGTATCGGGTGATTGTGTAGGGTGATATTTTTGTGTATATTCCGTCACCCTGAGGCTGATTCTAGCTCTTGAATATTTTAAACAAAAGCCTATAGACAAGCAATAATTGAGAAGTAAAAGACTTAATGAAACAACACGCTAACGCTACGACTACAACCGAAATGAGGGTCTTTATTCGAGAATCGGATCTTCCCATAGCCGTACTAGCACGCCTATTAAAAGTATCAGAGTCAACTATTCGAAAATGGCGTAAACGTGATTCGGTGGATGATAAATCCCACATGCCCAAACAACTTAATACCACACTAAGTACTACCCAAGAATATGTGGTTGTTGAACTAAGAAAACGGCTACTACTTTCCTTAGATGAACTTCTCGAGGTTTGCAAAAATTTTATTAACGTCAATGCATCACGTGCAGGTTTACAACGTTGTTTGAAAAGACATGGTGTATCAAGACTTGCCGATATACAGGACTCAGGCATCACACCTGATGCCAACCAATCCATTCAAGTTGCCATCGAAGATACCGCTGATCATAAGGTGCTACTTTCTGATGTATCACCAGAAGCAATAAGAGAATTACTTCACAGCACCAGCGGCCTAGACGACAGTGAAGTGGTGCAAGTGAAAGTAACCAAATTACCGGAAATTCAAGGGGACAAAAGTAAACGCCGTCTATTAATCGCTAACGACCCTAACTCAGGTTGGGTCTATGTTGATATTTATAATGGTGATGAAAAAGAAGCGGCTAGTCGTTATATGCGACATGTACTTACTAAAGCTCCTTTCCACATCCGTCGAATTTTGGCGGGAAACTACAATGAATTTCTAAGTCGATTTCGACTATTGGATGAAGCAATTGATCAGACTAACTCTGATGACGCCTATTTTGATGACGAGAAAGAAACCAGTATTAAATTTAAAACGGAATAAGTAAATGACCAACAAAAAAGCTACAGAATCAAAGAAGGCTATCTCGGCCAAAAAAGCTGAGCAGACTTTCAATTCACGCCTGCAAGAGACTCCAATTGCTATCATAGGTATGGCATCGGTTTTTGCTAATGCCAAAAATCTGGATCAGTATTGGGACAATATTTTTGAAGCAGTTGATTCAATTATCGATGTTCCTGCCGATCGCTGGGCAATTGATGATTATTATTCTGACGATAAAAAAGCGGCAGATAAAACTTATTGTAAGCGTGGTGGTTTTATTCCTGAATTAGATTTTGATCCTATGGAGTTTGGTCTTCCACCTAATATTCTCGAGCTAACCGATATCGCTCAACTACTTTCTCTTGTTGTTGCTCGAGATGTACTGAACGATGCCGGTATTGGTGATGGCAGTGGCTATGATCGCGACAAGATTGGTATTACTTTGGGTGTTGGTGGAGGACAAAAACAAATCTCTCCTCTTACATCTCGTCTACAGGGACCCATTTTAGAAAAGGTATTAAAAGCCTCTGGTCTAGACGCTGAAGACACCGCAATGATCATTGAGAAGTTCAAAAAAGCTTATATCCCTTGGGAAGAAAATTCATTCCCTGGCATGTTAGGTAATGTTATTTCTGGTCGAATAGCTAACCGTTTTGATTTTGGTGGTACCAATTGTGTGGTCGACGCAGCCTGTGCTGGTTCTCTCGCCGCTATTAAACTTGCCGTATCAGATTTACTAGAGCATCGTTCTGAAGTCATGATCTCAGGTGGTGTTTGTTGTGATAACTCACCTTTCATGTATATGTCTTTCTCTAAGACTCCCGCTTTTACTACCAATGATGATGTTCGCCCTTTTGATCAAGATTCTAAAGGCATGATGGTTGGCGAAGGTATTGGCATGATGGCCTTTAAACGTCTTGAAGATGCTGAGCGTGATGGTGATCGTGTTTATGCCGTGCTTAAAGGTATTGGCACCTCTTCCGATGGTCGCTTTAAATCTATTTACGCGCCTCGACCAGATGGTCAGGCAAAAGCATTAAAACGCGCTTATCTGGATGCTGGTTTTGCACCAGAAACTTGTGGATTAATCGAAGCCCACGGTACCGGTACTATAGCAGGTGACGCAGCGGAATTTGGCGGCTTAACCAAACACTTTACTGAAAATAATGACCAGCTTCAACACATCGCCCTTGGCTCAGTAAAATCACAAATAGGTCATACTAAATCAGCAGCAGGTTCTGCGGGTATGATCAAAACCATCTTAGCGCTGCATCATAAAGTGTTACCACCAACCATTAATATTGATCAACCCGGTAGCTCTTTAAATATTGAAAATAGTCCACTGTATTTAAACAGCGCGACTCGTCCTTGGATGCCTCGGGAAGATGGTATTCCCCGTCGAGCGGGGGTAAGTTCATTTGGATTTGGTGGCACTAACTACCATATCGTATTAGAAGAATATCAACCGAAGCAAACGGGTCAATATCGACTTAATAATGTATCCCAGTCAATCTTAATTACCGCTCAAGACGAAAAGTCCATGGTGAGTGAGCTTAGTGAATGGCGCAAAAAATTATCGGTTACCCCTGATGATCAACCTTATGCGTTTAATGCTTTGATCACACAAAATAATTTAACAACCCCAGAAACAGCTCTTGCACGTTGTGGATTTATTGCCAAGAATGCTGATGACGCGATCAAGATGATCGATGCAGCCCTTAATCAATTTGTAACCCATACTGGTGATGCTGCTTGGAGTATTCCTACTGGAATTTATTATCGAGACTCTGGCCTAGATCAAAAAGGAAAAGTTGTCGCACTTTTCTCAGGTCAGGGATCACAGTATGTAAATATGGGCTCCGATCTAGTTGCTAACTTTCCATCTATCATGGCAACAACTGCTGAGATGGATAATCAATTTTCGGCTGCAGGACTTGGTCAACTTTCTGCTGTTACCTACCCAATTCCAGTGTTTACTAAAGAAGCAAAAAAATCTCAAGACGAGCAACTACGTTTAACTCAATACGCACAACCTGCCATTGGCACCTTGAGCATGAGTTTATATAAGGCGTTTCAAGACGCTGGGTTTAAAGCTGACTTCACCGCAGGCCACAGTTTTGGTGAGCTAACAGCTCTCTGGGCTGCAGGAGTTTTAAACGATGCAGACTACAGAATGTTAGCCATGAGCCGTGGCCAAGCCATGAAAGCTCAAACCAATAGCAAAGCAGATCCAGGTACTATGATCGCGGTTATTGGTGATGCCGATAAAATTGCCGATGAAATCGAAGCAATTAAAGATATTTCCATCGCAAATTACAACTCAAGTAATCAGGTTGTAGTCGCAGGTGCAACGGCGCAAGTCATGGTAGCTTTTGAGCAACTGAAAGCGAATGGCTTTAAAGTTGTACAACTTCCAGTTTCTGCTGCTTTTCATACACCACTTGTTAGTCATGCTCAAAAGCCGTTCGCCGAAGCCATTGATGCAGCTAAGTTTAATGCGCCTTCCATTCCTGTATTTTCAAATGCTACGGGTAAGGCTCACTCTAATAAAGCGGCTGATATTAAGAAAAGTTTGAAAGGTCATATTTTAGAGTCTGTTTATTTCAAAGATGAAATCGACAATATTTATGCAACTGGCGGTCGATTCTTTATTGAATTTGGACCAAAGAATGTATTGACTAAACTCGTCGAAAATATTTTAGGTGATAAGGATGATGTTACGGCCATAGCGGTTAATGCTAATCCAAAAAAATCTGCTGATTTACAAATGCGTCAAGCAGCTCTTCAGATGGTAGTTCTCGGTATTAAATTAACTGACATTGATATTCATTCAGCAATCAAACGGCCAACGGAAGTACCTAAAGCCTCACCTATGATGATGAAACTTTCGGCTGCCTCTTATGTTAGCCCTAAGACTAAAAAAGCATTTTCTGATGCCTTAACTGATGGTTGGACTGTAAAACAAGCCAAACCAACTACGGCTGCACCTGTAGAGCCCATAATTGTTGAAAAGGTTGTCGAAAAAATAGTAGAGAAGATTGTTTATGTAACGGATCCCGCAGCCGCGACGGCTCAGCTAGCCGATACCCGTGTTAATTCAATGACCTCAATTGAACGCAGTGTAAATCAATTTGTTGAGCATCAACAACAGTTATTAAATGTCCATCAACAATATATGGAAGGTCCTAAGGACTACGCTAAGACAGTTGATGCGGTATTACAAAATCAAGCAAGCGCAGCTGAACTACCGCAAAGTATTGAACGTACGCTGGGCATGTATCATCAGTTCCAGTCAGAGACTTTAAAAGTTCATGAACAATATTTAAATAATCAAACGAACAATATGTCTAATATGCTGGGTAATGATGTAGATCCAGCGCAAGTGGCAAGAGCAACAACCGTCTTTACCTCTAAAGCTACACCTGAAGAAATTATTCCTCCCACAAACTTAGTAACTGCCGCTCCAGCGAAAGCTGCAGTAATACCCGCTGTCCAAACACCAGCTTCAGTGGCAGCTGTAACGTCTGTAACAACCAAGGTTATCGAAAAAACCGAGCAATTTGTTACTCCAACAACTTCGGGAATTGATTTAGCAACTATCGATTTAGATAAGATCCAAACCATCATGATGGACGTGGTTGCAGATAAGACGGGCTACCCAGCAGAGATGCTGGAACTTGACATGGACATGGAAGCCGATCTTGGAATTGACTCTATTAAGCGAGTTGAAATTCTAGGTGCAGTGCAGGAACTCATTCCTGATTTACCAGAACTTAACCCTGAAGATTTAGTTGAGCTAAGAACGTTGGGCGAAATCGTTGATTATATGAAGTCTAAAGCGTCTAGTGTCGCTTCAACTCAAGTACCTACTGTCTCTACTCCTGTTCTCGCCGTTGTGGTAACGAGTACTATCGATACCGATAAGATTCAATCGATCATGATGGATGTCGTTGCAGATAAAACTGGCTACCCACCTGAAATGCTCGAACTTGACATGGACATGGAAGCGGATCTCGGTATCGACTCCATTAAACGCGTTGAAATTCTAGGGGCAGTTCAAGAACTCATTCCTGATTTACCTGAACTTAACCCTGAAGATTTAGTTGAGCTAAGAACGTTGGGCGAAATCGTTGATTATATGAAGTCTAAAGCCTCTAGTGTTGCTTCTTCATCTATTACAACAGCAGCACCTGTTGCCTCTACTCCTGTGCTAGCGGTTGTTGCAACGAGCACCATAGATTTAGATACGATTCAATCCATCATGATGGATGTGGTTGCAGATAAAACTGGCTACCCACCAGAGATGCTTGAACTTGACATGGACATGGAAGCGGACCTTGGTATCGACTCCATTAAGCGTGTTGAAATTCTAGGGGCTGTTCAGGAGTTAATCCCTGATCTTCCAGAACTTAATCCAGAAGATTTGGCTGAGCTAAGAACCCTCGGCGAAATCGTTGATTATATGAAATCAAAAGCGGCAGCCATAGCAGAGATCTCAACTCCTGAACTATCCGTTGTGGAAACTTCTTCAGCTGCTGTTATTGATTTAGATATGATTCAAAATACCATGATGGAAGTTGTCTCAGAGAAGACCGGCTACCCACCAGAAATGCTTGAGCTTGAAATGGACATGGAAGCTGATCTTGGTATCGACTCGATTAAACGTGTGGAAATTTTGGGTGGCGTACAAGAATTAATTCCCGACTTACCAGAACTTAATCCTGAAGATTTAGCAGAACTAAGAACACTCGGCGAAATCGTTACTTATATGAAGTCCAAAGCTACACCTCAAGGTGATGTTAGTCATTTAGCCGTAGCTCCTGAAATAGAAGCTGTAAGCTCTGAACTTGTTAATTCACAAGTAATGGTTACTCCTGAGTTATTCACTAAAAATCTTATGATGGTTGTTGCTGAAAAAACTGGCTATCCAACAGAAATGTTAGAACTTGATATGGATATGGAAGCCGATCTAGGCATTGATTCTATCAAGCGTGTTGAAATACTCGGTGCTGTTCAAGATACCATGGCAGGTCTACCAGAAGTAGAACCTGAAACCTTAGCAGAAATGCGTACTTTGGGCGAAATCGTTAATATCTTTAGTAACACAACGATAGTATCAACTGAACAAGCATCAGCGATAGTCAAAAGCCCAGTACAACCAGCACCCAGTGCAACTGTTGTTATAAAACGACTTGCATCGGTCAATAAAATTGAACAGGCTGTTAAAGGTGAAAAACTACTGCTTGTTGATGATGGCACGGGCTGCACACAAAAGCTTGCTGCTAACTTTGTTGAAGAAGGATATAAAGTTACTGTCATCAAACCAAGTTGGGTTGCTTCTAAAAAGGCTTTTCCTAAATCAGTGAAGGTTGTTGAGTTGAACACCGTTGAAGATGAAGCTATTCAAGCAATCATCAGTGCAGTTGGAGATTTATCAGCTGTGATTTATATGCAGCCTAAAACCACCATTAATGGTGTGGAATATCCTGAACATTCAAAGCAAGGTTTGATGTTAGCTTTCCTCTTAGCCAAGCATTGTGATGTGAGTAAAACGTCTGGTGTTAGCCGTTCGAGCTTTATGGTGGTGACACGTCAAGGAAGTCTAGGCGTTGAATCAGATGAGCTTAATACTGATTTAGTACAAAGTGGTTTAAACGGTCTGGTTAAAACGCTTGCTCATGAGTGGCCACAAGTATTCTGCCGTGCTGTCGATGTATCAGCTAAGTTTGGTATTGATAAAGTAGCCAACTTAGTTGCTGACGAATTTCTTGATGTTGATACTGATCTGGTTGAAGTTGCCCATGATAAACAAGGGCGACTAACACTCATTGGTGAAGTAACTGATAGTTACACTTTAACCGCAGGCAATAACATAGATAATAATTCAGTATTTCTCGTTAGTGGTGGTGCTAAGGGCGTAACAGCTCATTGTGTTATTCGTTTGGCTAAGCAGTATCAATCAAAGTTTATTTTACTTGGTCGTTCTGTCTATGAAAAGTCTGAGCCTAGTTGGGCACATGGAATAATTGCAGAGGCTGATCTTAAGAAAGCAGCGATGCAATCTATGTTAGATGCAGGTGATAAACCTACACCTGCAAAAATCAACCAAGCAATTAAACCGATTCTTGCAAACCGCGAAATCACTCAAACTCTTGATGCCATCACGGCTGTTGGCGGACAAGTTGAATATATTTCTGCGGATGTTACTGATAGCAAAGCGGTAAAATCCGCCACGCAATCAGTGATTACAAAGTTTGGTGATGTGACTGGCATTATTCACGGCGCAGGTGTTCTAGCTGATAAGTTTATTGAGCAGAAAACCCTTGAAGAATTTAATGCGGTTTATCGTACCAAAGTTGATGGCTTAGTTTCACTTCTTGCTTGTGCAAAAGAAGAAAACATTAAACATTTAGTGCTGTTTTCATCAGCAGCAGGATTTTATGGTAACCCTGGTCAATCTGACTATGCCATCGCTAATGAGATTCTTAACAAGACAGCTTTCAGATATAAAGCCTTGCACCCTAAAACTCAAGTATTGAGTTTTAACTGGGGGCCTTGGGATGGTGGTATGGTCACAGCGGATTTAAAACGCATGTTTAATGAACGTGGTGTTTACATTATTCCTCTGGATGCCGGTGCTGATCTGATGCTTAACGAACTTGCAGCTGATGGCAATCGTTGCCCACAAATATTGGTAGGAAATGACCTATCAAGTGAGCAATCAACGGGTGAGGGTTCCCCCGAAAAAAAGTTACAACAAGCCGTTTGATAAAAACAATACAAGCGGTTGATAACGACTTTCTAAACGATCATATGATTGGTGATAATGCGGTACTTCCCACCGTCTGTGCTATGGCATGGATGACGGACGCTGCTGAATCGATTTTTAGTGGTTATAAGTTTCATAGCCTTGAAAAATACAAGCTTTTTAAAGGTGTTGTTTTTGATGGCACAGAGGCCACTGATTATCAGATAGATGTGAAGGTTATTGAGCAGCACTTAAATGATAATGTAAATGAAAGCAGCCCTTATTTAAAACTTGATGCAAAAATATCGAGTTTAAATGCTAGGGGTAAAGCGGTGTTTCATTATGGCGGTGAGCTGTTGTTAAA
Organism: Colwellia sp.; assembly: GCA_013215655.1. Taxonomy (GTDB): domain Bacteria; phylum Pseudomonadota; class Gammaproteobacteria; order Enterobacterales; family Alteromonadaceae; genus Colwellia_A. The sequence continues at coordinate 21,586 of JABSOX010000037.1, read as the reverse complement.
ACCCACATCTCAAAAAGTATCATTAGCAGATGTTGAGCTAGCAACCACCCAGAGCACTCAGAATCACAGCAATGCTAAAGCAGCGGAAGAAGAAGCACATCAGCTTTATACTAATGGAACCTTGTTTCATGGTGAGAGCTTGCAGGGCATCCAAGAAATACTTCATTGTGATGAAAAGGGCTTGTTGCTTAAATGCCAAGTTCCAGAAATTGCAATGAATAAACAGGGGGACTTCCCTCTTGAACTGCATAATGTCTTTGCTAATGATTTGGTTTATCAAGCGATGCTTGTTTGGGTAAGAAAGCAATTATCTATGGGCTCTCTGCCCTCTTTAACTAAGAGTTGGACGAGTTATCAGCAAGTTAAAGCTAATGAACTGTTTTATCTACAACTTAAGGTGGTTGAACATAGTTCAACCAAATTTGTTGCTGATATTTCACTGATAAGTGAAGACAAAAAACTCCTTGCAGAAATTAAATCAGCGGAAGTAACGGTGAGTGAAAATTTAAATGATTTATTTAAACCTAGCTCAGAAAACCGACAAGAAAAGATATCAGGACTGTAATTGTTAAGATGGATAAAACAACAACATTAAATAAATTAGCTGTTATTGGTCTTGATGCTTTGTTTGGTGCTGAGCTCAACATTGATCGTGTTGAGCGCGCCTTCTACCAAGGCAAACCAACAAAGCAACATCACTTAACCAAGCCACAGGATTTGACCGAGCTTTGTACAGCGTCTCTTAATCGGTTGGCGAAGGCTAATCAAGTTGCAGCTGAAGAGCTTAATGTCATTATTATTAGCCAGCAAGTGTGTCAACTTGATAACACTTTTAGGGATAGTTTTTCATCCTTAGCAGTTGTTACTAATCTTTACAATGCACTTGTCAAAGCTTCAACCATTATAGATGATGACCAGACTAAAATGGTTGCTCTTTTAGGTGTGAATTTGCTAGCTGAATCAATTAATGATAACACTGCACAAGCGACTATCTCCTATGATCAAAGCTTTGGGGAGTACCAAGAAATTGAAGGTCTTGCAGGCGTATTATTATCGTCTGCTCAACATGCAAACAAACACTCTTGTTATGTATATAGTTGGATTAAATCTGTTGATGGTTGTGAGTTTGCTAATAAGGAATTAAGTAGTACTGACATTTCCAACATAATTTCCAACGCTATAGAAAAAGCAGACGTTTCTGCCGAGAAAATTACCTTATTAGAAGTATCGGCTTTAGCTGATCACCAGGATAGCTTAGCAGAGCTCGAGGCAATTTTTAGTAGCTACGCGAATAATTCAGAAGACTCACTGAAACTTCACACGGCAATTAGTTGTACTAGAAGTGTTACAGGAGAAGGTTATGGCTTCTCTCAAGTTGCAGGACTACTAAAAACCGTTATCTCACTTCAGCAACAGTATATTCCGGGTTTAAATGATTGGAAAAGTCCTTTTGAAGATAAGTTAGACAACTGGTTATCATCGGTATTTTATTTTCCTACTGAGGCTCGCCCTTGGTACCCAAACTCAAAGGGTGATGTTCATACAGCAGCTTTCAGTTGTATGTCTGATGACAGTTATTGCCATGTGGTTTTACAGGAAGAACGGTCAGAAAATATTGCACGCGATGTTCGCAGTAACGGCTATATGGCTTGTAGCGATCTATCATTAATTTTACTGACTTTTAATGAGCAACCAGAATTACTCTCCAAACTTGATGCGCTAACCGAAGTTGTTCAGGAAATCATTGCTGGAGACTCTTCAATAACGGTGAATTATATCGCTCATGATTGTTATGAGACGTTTAAATCAACTAAAGAGTCTGTTTATCGATTGAGTTTAATCGCTGAAACTGCTGAAGATTTAATGAAAGAAATAACCCTCGCCAAGGTGGGGGTAGTTAATACCTTTAAGGAACGGACCCTGAATGAACAAAACCTTAATAAGCAAAAAGAATGGAAAACCCCCAAGGGAAGTTTTTTCACCGCCACACCCGTCACTTTAAAAGATAAGTTAAAAGATAAGTTAAAAGGTGATTTAAAAAATGCTAATAAAAATGGCACAAACAACAAGGTCGCCTTTTTCTATCCTGGCATAGGAGCAACCTATGTAGGACTTGGTCGTGATCTCTTTCATCTTTTCCCTGAAATTTATCAACCCATAGCGGCTCTAGCAGATGACATTGGCGCCACCTTAAAAGATACAAAGCTTAATCCAAGAAGTATTTCAGCACTAGACTTCAAACAATTAAAGCAATTAGATAGCGATTTAAGAAATAATCTTGCCGATATAGGTGAATGCGGAGTTGCTTTCGCTTGTGTATTCACCAAAATTTTTGAAAACGTCTTTAAGATCTACGCAGACTATTCAGCAGGTTATAGCATGGGTGAAGTGAGCATGTATGCCGCCCTAGGTTGCTGGGTAAATCCAGGTCAAATGAGCGCCAGACTTGCTAATTCAGAAACCTTCAATAATAGACTTTCAGGTGATCTCACCACGCTAAGAACCCTATGGGATTTAAAATTAGATGCTCCCTTTGACGATCAGCCGAAGGAAAAGCAACAGAAGAAAAATGCCCATGACGGAAAAATTTGGGAAACCTATAGCATAAGAGCAACACTCGATGAAGTGACTGCAGCGGCTAAGGATGAAGATCGTGTTTACTGCACTATCATCAATACACCCGACAACTTATTGATTGGTGGCTACCCAGAAGCCTGTGAAAGAGTTATAAAAAATCTCGGGGTACGAAGTATGGCCATGGATATGCCAAACGCTATCCACAGCTCACCTGCCCACGCAGATTACACCGACATGGTCACGCTATTTACCATGGACGTAACCGAGCGAATAAAAACTAAAATGTTCTCAAGCTCATGTTACTTACCTATTCCTCATCGTACCAAGGCCATAGCAAACAGCATTGCCAAATGTCTTTGTGATCAAGTGGACTTCCCAAGACTAGTGAATAGCCTGCATGACAAGGGCGCTAGAGTTTTCATAGAAATGGGACCCGGAAGATCATTATGCAGTTGGACAGATAAAATTTTAAAGCACCATGAACCTAAACAAAATGAACCAAAATCCCATGTATCTGTACCCGTAAACGCTAAAGGTACTAGTGACGAATTAACTTATATCCGAGCGCTAGCAAAACTAATCAGCCACGGTGTAGAAGCAGACTTAGATACAATATATAACGGCTCAATAGTCGTTGATAAAGCGAATTAAAGAAGAGAATAAATAATAACCATGACAAAAAGTATGGAAGACATCGCCGTAGTAGGTATAGCAAATTTATTTCCAGGCTCAAGTGCCCCGGAAGAATTTTGGCAAAAAATGCTTAATAAAGAAGACTGTCGCTCAAAAGCTACAGCCGAGCAAATGGGTGTTGATCCCGATAAATACTATGGTAAAAAAGGTGAAGATGACAAATTTTATTGTATTCAGGGTGGTTATATCCGTGATGCACAATTTGATTCATCGGGTTTTGCAGTCGCTAGCAGTTATTTAGAACAGATGGATGATCTTCACCAATGGTCACTCACCGTAACCAGAGATGCTCTAAAAGATGCTGGTTATTGGCAAAGTGATGCCCTTAAAAATTGTGGCGTCATTTTAGGAAACTTATCTTTTCCAACCAAGTCATCTAACCATCTATTTATGCCCATCTACAATAAAGTAGTAGATAACAGTTTAAAACAAGTTTTAAACAATGATTTTCAATTAAGTCATTTTACTGAGCACAAATCAGTACATCCTGATAACGCACTGGTTGCCGGTTATCCTTCCGCTTTATTGGCAAAAGCAGCAAAACTAGGCGGAGCGAATTTTTCCCTTGATGCAGCCTGCGCTTCATCTTGCTATTCAGTAAAACTAGCCTGTGATTATTTACACACAGGAAAAGCAAATATGATGTTAGCGGGAGCAGTCTCCGGTGCTGATCCGATGTTTGTGAATATGGGTTTCTCTATCTTCCAGGCTTATCCAGGCAATAATATACACGCACCTTTTGATAAAACCTCACGAGGCCTGTTCGCAGGCGAAGGTGCGGGCATGATGGTATTGAAACGGCACAGTGATGCGGTACGTGATGGCGATACTATTCACGCGATTATCAAGGGTGGTGCCCTGACCAACGACGGCAAAGGTGAGTTTGTATTAAGTCCTAATACCAAAGGTCAAGTATTAGCTTATCAACGAGCCTATCAAGATGCCGATGTAAATCCTGCTAACGTGCATTATGTGGAGTGTCACGCGACTGGTACACCAAAAGGTGACAAGGTTGAATTAACCTCCATGGAAACCTTTTTCAAAGAATATGGCAATAAACCTTTGCTTGGTTCTGTAAAATCTAACTTGGGACATCTACTTACCGCGGCGGGTATGCCGGGTATGACCAAAGCAATTTTGTCATTAAAACATGGTGAAATTCCAGCAACCATTAATCTTAACCAAGCGATGAACTCACCCACGGGATACTTTGCTGCTGAACAGATGCCTACAGAAACTGTTCCTTGGCCTGATACTAAAGGCCAAGCAAAAACCGCAGGCGTCAGTGTTTTTGGCTTTGGTGGCAGTAACGCTCATGTGGTATTGCAAGAACCTACACAAGTTTTGCAATCTAAGTTTGTAGAAGCCAAACAATCACAGCCATTAGCGATTATCGGTATGGACGCTCACTTTGGTAGCGCGAAGAATTTAAGCGAATTTAAATCACTACTTGATAACAATCAAAATACTTTCCGTGAACTACCCACTGAGCGTTGGAAAGGCATGGAAACAGATAGCAGTGTAATGGCTGCTTTGCAGTTATCGAAAGCTCCTCGGGGTGGATATGTTGAAGAATTTGATATTGATTTCTTACGTTTTAAAGTGCCTCCAAATAAACAAGATTGTTTAATCCCACAACAACTGATGATGATGAGTGTTGCGGATAACGCGGCCAAAGATGCAGGTCTTGTAGAAGGTAGCAATGTAGCTGTCTTAGTCGCCATGGGTATTGAATTAGAATTACATCAATATCGTGGTCGAGTAAACCTAACTACCCAGATAGAAGATAGCCTACATCAGCAGGGTATTCACTTAACCGTGGAGCAGAAAAATCAACTCACAACGATTGCCAAAGACGGTGTCGCCTCAGCAGCTCAACTAAACCAATATACCAGTTTTATTGGTAACATTATGGCCTCAAGAATATCTTCCCTTTGGGATTTCTCAGGGCCCGCCATTACGGTTTCTGCCGAAGAAAACTCTGTTTATCGCTGTGTCGAATTAGCGGATAATTTATTTAGAACCTCCAATGTGGAAGCGGTGATTGTTGCGAGTGTTGATCTGGCCGGCTCTATAGAGAATATAACACTCAGACAGCATTTTGGCGCCGTTTCTTTAAATGCAGAGCCAGCCGATGCCTCTCAAGCAAAGGATGTCTTAGCCGCTGATGTCTTAAACAGAAGTCAATGGCTAGTGGGGGAAGGTGCCGCCGCCATCGTTGTTAAACCACAATCTGATGTTACTGCAGACAGGGTCTATGCAAAGATTAATGCTTTAGGGTTTGTGCAAGGAAGTGATGCTGCGAGTATAGAAAAAGCCGCTCAAAATGCGTTAAGTTTTGCTAACATTACAGCCGCTGATATAACACAGATTGAAGCTCATGCCAGTGGCTTTCCTGCAGAAAACATGGCAGAAAAAACAGCTTTAGCTAAGCTCTATCCAGCCAAGAAAATCAGTTCGGTTAAATCCAACATTGGTCATACGTTTAATGCCTCGGGCATGGCGAGTCTTATTAAAACAGCGCTTTTACTTGATGATAAAAGTAGCCTAGATGATAAACACCATACTCATATGGCTATCAGTGGCTTAGGAAAAGATGACAATGCTTGTCATGTGATTATGTCCTCAACCCAGTCAAAACATCAAACAGCACCAGCACTAGCTAATGTTAAAAAACGTCCTGCGTTAATTAAAAATATCACCTTAGGTGGCCCGTCAATATCGTCATCAATTGTTACTAGTGCAGCTGAGAGCACAGCGGTTTCATCCTTTGCTCAAATCAAGCAACAAGTTATTGCTAAGACGTTAAATGCTGTGTCTCGACCTATTGATATGAGCAACTTGTCACCTAAAAAACTCATAACAACGGCTGCCGGACCAGCAATAAATTTGTCACCGATTAAAGCGCAACACAAACCCATTATCCTCACTCGTACCGCAGTAGGAACACCCGTGAAAAATTCAGTCAGTAAAGAAATTTATCAACAAACAGCAACTCATCAAGCCTTTTTAAAATCCCGGCAAGTTGCCCAACAACAGATATCGCAAATGATTAGCATGCAAGCTGAGCTGCATGCAGGATCATCAACCCCAGAGTTGAACGTGGTTAGCAAGCAAGCAGTCGTTGTTGCCGATACGGCTTCAGGATTTAAAATCAAAGGGCCTGTTGGTCATGATTACCCTGCTTTAAATTTAATTGAACGATACAATCAACCGACCAACATTATTTACAACCAAGCTGATTTAGTTGAGTTTGCAGAAGGTGATATAGCCAAAGTATTTGGTGACGAATATGCCATTATCGACAATTACGCCCGTCGTGTAAGACTGCCGACTACCGATTATTTATTAGTAACACGAGTTACGGATCTTGATGCCAAGATCAATGAATACAAAAAATCAACTATGGCGACGGAATATGATGTTCCCACCGATGCACCCTTCTTAATCGATGGACAAATTCCTTGGTCAGTGGCAGTAGAATCAGGTCAATGTGACTTGATGTTGATTTCCTATATTGGTATTGATTTCCAAGCGAAGAGTGAGCGAATTTATCGACTACTGGATTGTGAATTAACTTTCAAAGAAGATATGGCCTTTGGTGGTGAGACTTTGCGCTACGAAATCACCATCGATTCTTATGCTAGAAATGGCGACCAGTTATTGTTCTTCTTCCACTATGATTGCTATGTAAATGGCAAGGTAGTGCTGGAAATGCGTAACGGTTGTGCAGGTTTCTTTACTGATGAAGAATTAGCCGACGGTAAAGGTGTTATTCATAATGACGCCGATAAGACCCAGCTGGCTGAAGCGAAGAAAAGCACTTTCAAACCGCTAATTGAAAACAAACAAACTGAATATACCTATCAAGATATGATGAAGTTGGTTGATGGTGATATCGCGGGTTGCTTTGGCATTGAGTACAACCAAGGTGGTAGAAATCCATCGCTTAAATTCTCATCTGAAAAATTCTTGATGATTGAGCGTATTACAAAAATTGATCCCCAAGGTGGACATTGGGGTCTAGGTTTACTTGAAGGTCAAAAAGATCTCGAGCCTGATCACTGGTACTTTCCTTGTCACTTTAAGGGTGATGAAGTAATGGCAGGATCACTGATGTCTGAAGGTTGTGGACAAATGGCGATGTTCTTTATGTTGTGGCTTGGTATGAACGGCAATGTAAATAATGCCCGTTTCCAACCGATGAAGGGAGAATCACAAACCGTGAGATGTCGCGGTCAGGTAATACCTCAGTCAAATACCTTAACGTACCGCATGGAAGTTACTGAGATGGGCATGCACCCTCAGCCCTTCTTGAAAGCGAACATTGATATTATTCTCGATGGCAAAGTGGTTGTTGATTTCAAAAATCTGTGCATCATGATCGATGAACAAACAGAGAACTCACCTTATCCGGTGCAGTTACCTGATTATGTTTTAGATAATATTGCTCAATCAGCACCAACGACTGTTGATGTCGCACCAGTTGCTGCACTTACTACTGTCGCAGAAACTTTGGATGAAACAGGAAGATTTCCTTTTGCTCATCCAACTCGCCCTTTAATGCGGGTTGAGTCTGATTTGAACGCCCCGACAATCAAGGGGGTAACACCGATTAAACATTTTTCAGCACCTGATGTTGAAGGAGCTAATAGAACGCCTAATACTGCGCCTTTTACACCTTGGCACATGTTTGAATTTGCTACCGGCAACATCTCAAATTGTTTTGGTGCTGACTTCGATGTCTATGAAGGACGTATTCCACCACGTACACCTTGTGGGGAGTTACAAGTTGTAACTCAGGTAGTTGAAGTGCAAGGCACACGACTGGATCTGAAAAAACCTTCTAGTTGTATCGCTGAATATTATGTTCCTGAAGACGCTTGGTACTTCACAAAAAATAGTCACCCGTCTTGGATGCCTTATTCCCTCATTATGGAAATAGCACTGCAACCGAATGGCTTTATCTCCGGCTATATGGGAACAACGTTAAAGTACCCTGAAAAAGATCTGTTCTTCAGAAATCTTGATGGCACGGGGAAACTGGTAAAACAAATCGATTTACGTGGCAAAACTATCGTCAATAAATCAGTACTGGTTAGCACCAGTATCGCTGGTGGTGCCATCATCCAGAGTTTCACCTTTGAATTATCCGTAGAGGGTGACGTTTTCTACACAGGTAAAGCCGTCTTCGGATATTTCAGTGGCGAGTCGCTGACCAACCAATTAGGTATTGATAATGGTAAAATTACCCATGCCTGGTTTGTTGATAATAAGACACCGGAAAAAGATATCGAAGTATTTGATTTAACCAATAAGGACTTGGCTTTATTTAAAGCACCCGAAGGAAAACCTCATTATCGACTTGCGGGTGGGCAAATGAACTTTATTGATACGGTTTCCATTGTTGAAGGAGGCGGTGAAGGTGGTGATGTAGCCGCTGTTGCCTATATCTATGGTGAACGCACCATCGACCCAACAGACTGGTTCTTCCGTTACCATTTCCATCAAGATCCGGTCATGCCTGGTTCACTTGGAGTAGAAGCGATTATTGAGCTACTGCAAACCTACGCAGTTAAAAATAATCTCGGTAAGGATTTTACCAACCCACGATTTATCGCTCCTGCAACGGAAGTTGTCTGGAAATATCGTGGACAAATCACACCCGTTAATAAACAGATGTCGTTAGATGTACACATCACTGAAATCATCAAAGAAAAAGATGAAATTAGAATTATTGGTAATGCAAACTTATCAAAAGATGGCTTAAGAATTTATCACATTAAAGATATTGTGCTGAGCATTGTCGAAGCGTAGGTCGAAGCCTAAGTCGAAGCTTAAGCAGCAGTCTAAGTAAAAAATTAAAAGAATAATTAAGGAAAGAATATGTCGAGCATTGAATTTAATAACAATAAAGCTATCGATTGGTCGTGGCAGGTAGAGGGTAGTACCTTACTAGCTGATGACTCTGCTATCAAAAATGCCTTGATGGATCTAGAGCAACCTGTTTACGTGGCAAATACAAAAAATCTAGGGGTTTGTAATAAGCTTTCGACATCGGGATCTGAAAAGGTTTTGGCCTTCGCACAATCTCTAACACCAGAAGATTTAGGTGATGATGAATATAAGAAACATCACGGCGTAAAATACGCATATCATGGTGGCGCCATGGCCAATGGTATTGCTTCTGTGGAAATGGTCATCGCCTTAGGTAAAGCAGGTTTATTATGCTCTTTCGGCGCTGCCGGTCTTGTACCCGATGCCGTAGAAGACGCCATAAAGCGCATTCAAGCTGAGTTGCCTGATGGTCCTTATGCCGTAAACCTTATCCATGCTCCCGCGGAAGAAGCTTTGGAGAGAGGTGCAGTTGAACGCTTTTTAAAACTCGGTGTTAAGACCGTTGAAGCGTCAGCTTATTTAGCACTTACCGAGCATATCGTCTGGTACCGTCTGGCAGGTTTAACCAGAAATGCCGATGGTACAACCCATATCGGACATAAAGTAATCGCAAAAATTTCTCGGACTGAAGTAGCTCGTCGCTTTATGGAGCCAGCACCGATCAAACTAATCAACAAACTTTTGGCCCAAGGTAAAATTACCGAGGAACAAGTTGAGTTATCTAAGACGGTTCCCATGGCGGATGATATTACTGCTGAAGCTGATTCAGGCGGACATACTGATAACCGTCCATTTCTAACCTTACTGCCTTCAATCATCACCTTAAGAGATGAAATCCAAAGGAAATACAACTATGCCCAAGCTCTCAGAGTAGGTGCTGGAGGAGGCATAGGAACTCCTGAGTCAGCCCTCGCAGGCTTTAATATGGGAGCAGCTTATCTTGTATTGGGTTCGGTGAATCAATCTTGTGTAGAAGCTGGTGCATCTGAACATACGCGCAAACTACTCGCAACCATAGAAATGGCTGATGTGACTATGGCGCCTGCTGCAGATATGTTTGAAATGGGCGTTAAGCTTCAAGTACTAAAACGTGGCTCCATGTTCGCCATGCGAGCTAACAAATTGTATGATCTTTATGTATCTTACGATTCAATTGAAGATATTCCTGTGGCAGAACGTGAAAAAGTCGAAAAGCAAATATTCCGTCAAAGCTTAGATGATATCTGGGCAGGTACAGCGAGCTTTTTCCAAGAGCGTGATCCTGATATGTTGGCTCGTGCGATGAAAAGTCCAAAGCGTAAAATGGCATTAATTTTTCGCTGGTATCTTGGTCTATCTTCGCGCTGGTCAAATGACGGAGAACAAGGCCGTGAGATGGATTATCAAATTTGGGCTGGCCCTTCCATGGGGGCTTTTAACAGTTGGGTTAAAGATACTTACCTTGCAGACTATACCCAGCGTCAGGTTGTTGATGTGGCGATGCATTTATTGAAAGGTGCGGCTTATCTTGAACGTATTAATCAGCTGAAGCGTCAAGGCGTTAGTTTAAGTACTGATCTTAGTCGTTATATTCCTTGTTAACAAAACATCTTTACGTATCCAATAGCTGGTTATTGGATACATAAAGATAACACCGAGAACCGCGAAAATGGCTTTGTTGTCTGGTATTCAAACCCAACTATCATTACTAATACCAAGGCTGTGCGCCAATGTTATTTTTAAGTAATTCAAGAAACTTAGTTGTTCTGCCTGCTCGTGCACGCTGTTCTGTGCCGAGTAGTGCAACAATATTAGCCGACGGTAATTCATAGTCATTTAATAGTTGCACTAAATCGCCACTTTTTAATTCAGCAGCAACATCCCACTCAGATCGTAGAATAATTCCATGTCCTTCCAATGCCCACTGCTTAATAACACGGCCATCATTACTGGCAAGTTTAGGCGTAATACGAATTGATTGATGTTTATCAATGATAGGAATATTAAATTTCCACATGGTAACGTCCTCAGCATTCTCTCTTAGTGCTATGCAATGGTGATGACGTAAATCAGCAGGTTCTTTAATCTCACCTAAAACCTCGCCATATTTTTCAAGATAACTAGGTGACGCGCATAAAAAACGTTTATTAGGGGCTAATACAGAAAGTCGCAAAGACGAATCACGCAATTCGCCAATATAGATCATAATGTCCCACGAATGGTCTGCCGCCCAATCAGGGTTGTCTGATAACTCAAGTTCTACCGCTAGGTTTTGATGTTGTTGCTGAAATTGTGTAACTAACGGCGCAATATATTTACTGCCAAAACCGAGTGGTGCCAATATTTTCAAACAACCAGCGACTTCGTTACGTTGGCTATATATAGATTCATGCAAATCATCAATTTCTTCTAAAATGAGTTTTGCTCGCTCGGCAAGTAATATACCCTCATCCGTTAAAGTGATACTGCGCGCATGTCTATCAACTAATTTTAGTTGTAGTTTTCTTTCTATTATTTGTAGGCGCTGAGTAATGGTTGGCGGTGTTACATTCAAAGATCGCGCCGTTGCAGCTAACGAAGAATGAGTTGCTATTACTCGAAAAAAACGTAGATCATCACTATTTATCATTAAGGTAGAACCTAATCATAGAGTTAGTATTTGTTAATTTTAGACCAAACAAAGTTTTGCTACAATGTTTTCACTCACTAAGAAGCTACTAAAAAGTTACTAAAAATAAATACAAGGATAAAATATGTTGAGAAACTTAATCATTATGTTACTGATGGGACTAACATCAGGCAATTTGTATGCAACAACACTTGAGCACTTTAATTCAATGTTACAGCCAGAAGCAGCGAAAAGTGATATTGAACAATGGTTAGAATTTATAGACAAAACGCATCCTGACTTAGCCTATACAGTGAAAGATATTGACGCATTTCACAGTAAAGTAAATCGATATAAAAACAGTTTAAACAAGCCTATTTCCGTCCGTAAGTTCTGGTTTGATATGATGCAATTCAATAGTGTTATATCAGACGGGCATGTATCTCTCACCCCGTCAAAAAAAGAAGAAATCACTCAAGAACATCTACAACAAGGCGGTACATTATTTCCATTTTCAGTAATTTTTGACAATGAGCAACTGCTCATCAAAGAGAAGTTAAATGGCAAACTATCAAAGCTTGCTGGTAATGCTATTACCAAGATCAATGGTACACCAATTAAAGAAATACTAGAGCCTTTGCTAAAACGAACCCATGGCGATAGCGATAATCAAAGAAAAGCAGTTTTGGCAACAAGGTTTGCGATTTATTACTGGATGTATTTTGGTGAACAAAAACAATTTAAATTAGACATCAAAAAAGGTGCTCACGAGATACATGATATTGTCGTAAAAGCCAGTAATGACATATCCTTTAGCGACGATAGTTTTGAATCTAAATTTCAATTAAGCATAGTAAATAAAGATACGGGGTTGTTAACGGTTGATACATTCACTTGGCGTGAAGATGAAGCACGAGTATTTGACTTTTTTAAGTCTGCATTCACAAAATTAAAAAAACAAAACATAACTCACTTAATAATCGATATTAGAAAAAATGGTGGCGGTGATGACAATATTTGGAAAAAGGGAATTATACCTTATATTGCTGATAAACCATGGAAAACAGGCTCAAACTATAAAGTTAAGATTCTTGTAGGAAGAGAAGATGAAGGCGAAACAGCCGGTGATGTAGTTACTGGTGAAATTAGCTCCGTACAACAGGTAGAAATTGATAACCCTTTAAGGTTTACTGGTGAGGTTTCGGTATTAGCAGGCGCTTATACTTATTCATCGTCAATATTATTTATGAATACCATTCAAGATCATCAATTTGGAAAACTAGTGGGAGATAAAACAGGAGGTAAAAGTGGTCAAACAGGTGGCACACAGCACTTAACATTAACAAATTCGAAATTACATTCGGTAGTTCCTCGTTTTTGGCTAACTAGACCCAGAGGTGGCCATAACCTTGAACTTGTCACTTTAGACAAAACAATTACCTACGATCCGTTACACCCAATGCAATTAATTGAGAAGTTACTTGTAGAGCATAATTTAGCAGACTAATAAAATTTTCCCCCACGATTATTAGTCAATGATTTTGCCTAATAATCGTTTAAATACAATTCTAACTAGAGAGAATGTTAATGGAATTTGCACAAGTCACTACTGAACTGCTAGCCATTTTATTTGTTGTTGCCATAGTCGCAGGATTATTAGATACCTTAGCCGGTGGCGGTGGCTTAATTGCACTGCCCGCATTAATTCTAAGTGGCGTACCACCTTTAGCTGCATTAGGCACTAATAAATTACAAGGCAGTATGGGCACAGCAACCGCCAGCGTTATGATGTTAAAAAATAAAAGAGTAAAATGGCATGAAGTAAAAAAACTGATGTTATTGGCATTTATTGGCGCGATATTCGGCACTATCGCCGTGCAATTTGTTGACCAAGAAATGTTAACTTATGTGATCCCAATCGTGATTTGCTTTATTGGTCTATATTTTTTAATCTCTCCAACAGCCAGTAACCAACAAAAAGAACCAAAGATATCTAAACGTCGTTATCAAAATATCGTGGTACCCACTATCGGTTGTTATGATGGTTTTTTTGGTCCCGGCACTGGCTCATTTTTTTCGCTAGCGGGAATTTCTTTACGTGGCCATGGCATTATCGATGCAACGGCTATTGCCAAAACACTCAACTTTGCCACCAATATTGCCTCACTGATTGTCTTTTTAATTGCTGGTAAAATTGTTTGGGCTATTGGTTTGGTGATGATGTTAGGACAAGTTATCGGCGCTTGGATAGGTTCACATTGTTTATTTTCAATAAACCCTAAATACCTAAGATTGTTAGTGGTAGTAATGTGTTTTGGTATGTTAATTAAATATAGTCATAGTATGGGTTGGTTGGGTTTTATTTAACTATTCAGAATGGGTTTTCTATGTACGTAGACGTACCTAGATAAAGCAAAGGATTTAACATCAGGCAAAAAAAAAGCGTTTATCTGAAATCAGTTAAACGCATTATAAAAACATGAAACACTAAGGGAAATAAAGCCTCTCATATAGTAAGAGTACCTTTAAGTATTAAAGTTCCCTGACTCAAATAATAATTTATTTCTGGTCGCCTTCACCACAAACTGTGTGAAAACTATTGATCACTTTTTCGAATAAGAACTACAAACAAGGTAGAGGAACAGCTTATTCCCTAGGATAAATATATGTTTATGAACTATCTAAATATGTAACTTTTACGGTCTAAATCTGCTCCAATTAGTTGCTATAAATTTTATGAATACAAAGTGACTGCCACTAGCTATACCCGATAAATTAACTTTAGCCAATTCTCTTTATATTGCTTTAGATCAATTTTCACCTCTTTTTGCTACTTATTCATTGTAAACAATAATCATTATCACTACTGTTGCGGCAATTATAATATGAGTCATTCATCACTGGGTAAAAAATGAAACTAAAACTAACAATCCTATCTGGAAAAATAGCACTTGTGCTGTTGGCAATGACTGCTGTACCGAGTATTGCACAAGAGCAGGATGCTAATGACAGCCAAGATATAGAAATTATTGAAGTACAAGGACGAGCTCAGCAATTCTATTTAGACAGTAATACCCGTGTAGGAACAAAAACTGACGCTAACATTCTAGACATTCCTATGTCTGCTCAAGTTATTACTAAGCAATTAATTATTGACCAAGCAGCGCGAGATATAACTGATATATATCGCTCAATTGCTGTCAGTGAATTTAGTTATTCTGGTGTGACTTTCAGGGGGTTCAGAGACTCTGACAGTGTATTTTACGACGGAGTACGAGGCGACCCATTTTCTGGTTTTAGCGTACCACAAGTATTTAATGTAGAGCGCATAGAGATTTTAAAAGGCCCTTCAGCGGTTCGATATAAAATTGTTTAGTTAGAGATAAGTCATCCGTGCATATATTCGTGAGTATTTTCACCGAACTCTCCTTGTACTACTAACGCCTCAATAAGAGGAAATTTATAGCTGGCTAAAATGTTGAACGCAGTGAAAACAGCCAGCTGTAAATTTTCCTGCTTAATTGCCTTGTTAGGTTACCAAATGTACACCAACAGATACAGCAGCAACAAACTGGAAAATATAAGTAAAACCTGCCCCAATCCTTCTTGCTAGAAATACACGATAGAGCATTCCATAAGCATGAAAAAGTCTAGCTAAAGTAAAACCGATTACCAATGTAGAAAGTAAGTTTGTTGATACACTTAAGAAAGTAAGGGCTATTATGACAATTGCAAAAACAGGCAATTGTTCTAACGAATTACAGTGAGTTCGAATTGCAGCCATTAAGCATTTATTCCCCCCGTCTCCTAAGGAGATCTTATGCTTAATCCTGAGCCGAGAAACATTCATAGCAAGTGTTAAAACCAACAACGAATTAATCGCTATCAGTACCGAAAACCAAAAATAACTATCCATAATATACCTCACTGAGTAACACAGGCCATGCTTAGTAACCTAACGCCCTATTAACAGGCAAAAAATGGTTTGCTAAAATGTTGAGGAACGAAAACAGCCAACTGTTATTTGTCCCGCTTGAACAGCTTGTTATGTGATGTCCACGCTTAGTAAAAAATAGCTAACCAAACCGTTGTTTCATCAGATGATGTTTCTATCACTCGATGCTTTTCATGAGCTTTGATATTTAAATAATCTCCTTGTTTGAGAGTGACCTTAACACCATTTATATATTCAATTACACCATAACCAGATAAAACAATAACCCATTCATTTTCACTTTGATCATACCAGCCAGTATCTGGAGATGTTTGCCCCTTAGATACTATACGCTCGACTCTTAGCTTTTCTGTAATGATAATATCTTCGAATATTTCATTTGGTAATTCTGATGGTATATTGCTAAATATATTTGCCAAAAGCTCAACCCTTTTTAATCACATAACACCCATTTAAGGGGTTGATAATAGTTTGCTAAAATGTGAAGCGAAGCGGAACCGCGCAAACTGTTAGCAGCCCTGCTTTAAATTCTTGTTATGTGTTTTTGTATTGCCACTTAACTAAATATTAAACTTGTTAGGGTGAGGCCATATTTCACTCTCAGGCCGATCAAACTGTAAAAGTTCTATTAAATTCATCTCATCTAATATAAAAGCGACGGTTACACCATCTTCAGGGGACTCTGGTGCAAGGATAATATTTTTACCTTTTATAGCCTCATGTAGATCATCAACTCTATAAGCAACATGAGGCATACTTTTTATAATGTCTGGCAATGGGTTATCACGATCGAAGTACATCCACTCTATCCCATAGGGATTTTCGAAATAACCAGTAGCATATAATTTTAACTCTTTGTTATAACTCATCCCTGCAATTTTTTCTTGCACTGGAATTCCAACATGGTGAAAATGAAGAGTTTGCACTATTTAATATCCCTGAATAATAGACTCGGTAATATTGACACATAACGCCTTGATAAGCGGAAAATAATGGTTGGCTATAATCGCGAAGCGATGGCCAACTGTTATTTTTCCGTTTAATCAACTTGTTATACGATAAATTATGTCAAACTACATTAGACAGAATTATCATTAAACTTTTCAGTATTAAAGTACCGAATTGATGGCGGTGAGTTGAAAGTGTCAGCTAACTCTTTCATGACTCCAGTTTCAGTCCGCCAATTCAAATAAGCATGATAATTATCAATCGACTGCCACTTTTCATAGAAAACCACCTGATTAGTATCTTGTTCACTATGAATAGCGATACTAATGAATCCTTTATACTTGGTAGTCTCTGGTAAATACTGAGATAATAATTTAAGTAATTTTGATTTACTTTCCGGTTTAACATCTGCTTCTAAGATAACAGTAACGCTCATTTTATTTCCCTTTGGAATTAAATATCACAACTAAAAAACATATGTTATAGCCTTTAAAAAATGCTTCTACTCTCAAAAAGTCAAAAGTATTCATTTCCTGTCAAAGATAGTTATTTTTTATTTCTTTTGGGGTTTTTCCATAGATCGCTTTATAAGCTTTAATAAAATGTGAAACATTACTATAACCGACTTCGAGTGCACAGCTTGTAACATTTAACCCTTTAGCTAATAGGTTATTGGCCTCTGTCATTTTTTTCGTTATTAACCATTGCTTAGGGGGTTTCCCATATTTTCTTTTAAAATCTCGGTTAAATGTAGATAAACTTCTACCGCTAAGGTTAGCAAAGTCAGCAATAGTTAAATTCTTGTTATAATTTTCAAGCATGAGTGAAGAGATATTGCGCTTTTTTTTCTGTTGTTCAGAGACATAAAGCGTTTCAGCAATATCATTGCGGTTATCTATATTGACTAAATGTAAAAACTCTAAAAGTTTAAGGTTTAAAATTTCAAGACTGTTTTCTCCTCCAGAATAAACATCACTAAGGGCATTAAAATAACAGTTGATGCTTGCACTGGCATGCAATTTACAAATAGTAGGTGTTGTCAAACTCACTTTTTGAATATCCCCCTCTTTTGAACTCAAAAAACGATCGACAATTTCATGGCCAATAAATATTAAATAGAGTTCAGCGCTATCATTTTCTGTAACGAAGTCAGAAATAAAATAAGTATCTCTAGGCATAAATAACATTTCACCAGACTGAGTTGTTATTGAATTACCTTGATTGGTTTGTACTTCTACTTCCCCACCTAAAACATACATAAAGCAGTGCGATGTTGCTATTTTCTCTTGGTTTAATAAACTACTCGTTAGTTTTTTAAATAGAATACATGACTGATTATCATATAATATTTTGTTTACTCCTGGATAAGTGTATAGAGCTTTAGGTAATGTCTGGTATTTCATTATCATCCATTATGGTTAAAACTGAAAAGAACTATTTAATATCGAAGGACAACAATGAGGCTCCCCTCGACAATACTTTCATTAAGATAAACTACAAACCTACGCTTATCGTATAACGCCCTAATAGAGGGCAAAAAATTGTTGGCTAAAATGTTGTGGAACGAAAACAGCCAACTGTTTTTTGTCCTTATTTATTAGCTTGTTATACGTTAATATATACAGGACATCACTTCATTGGGTTCTAAAAAATGCATATCAGTTAAAATTAGTTCAAGAACTACATAATCCCATTGCTCACTTACTGAGGAGCTTGCTTTTACTGGACAACTACTCACTTTATCTATATTTCCCGTAAAATCCATAGTTTTTAAATGATACTTTATGCTTTTTAGAAAAGGATTTTTTACAACGAGAACCATGTCTATTTTGTTATCTATTTGTGTAAAAGAGAACTCGATTGTTTTCTCCGGATTAACCACTTCCTCGACTAATTTAAAGTTCCCTAAACCAGTATCTGTTTCTTCTGCTTCGATAAATACTATATCACCCGGTATCAAAGAAATTCTATTCTTATATGCTACGGGCCAAAATAGCTCAATCGTTTTTTCAAAAATCCCATTAGGTATTCGCATTTTTACATATTTATTTTCCCGACAATCAGCCACTTTACATAATTCTGGCAATGGGTCGGATTCGCAACCAAACAACACAAGACAAATAAAACCTAAAAGGCCTAATTTTTTCACAACACTTTCCTTAACGTATAACGCCCAAAGTACAGGCTAAGTAATGGTTAGCTAAAATGTGAAACGAAGTGGAACGCAGCCAACTGTTACGTGTCCTTGTTTATTTTCTTATTAGGTCTTTATTGTGCCCATGTTAAAACATTAGCCTTTAAAAATGTAAAATCACGCCCGCAAAAGCACCTTTAAATTCAAGATCGGTATATAAATTGTCTAAATCTTCGAATTCCATTTTCAAGACTCGATACCCTAAGGTCAGATTTAAATCCACCATCCTGCTAACAACTAGCTCGTAACTTAAGCCAACTTGATAGTCATAAAGTGAATGGTCACCTATTAATAAAAAATCACCTTGGACAAATACACTTAGACCCGTTAGTGGCAAGCGAATGTTAGTGGCAACATACAACATAGGCAAAATTTCGTCGGTTTTAATTTTACCCGTAGCATTAGAAGTACTTGTTGTCACTGTACCAATATGATCAGGAGTATGTCCGGGGTGATCTTTTACACCCGTTGTAGTAACAGTAGTTGTTGTCCCTGTAACAGTGACAGCACCATCAAAATCTCTAGCGGTTACACCCAAATCAAATGAAAATAAGCCGTTATCAAATAATTCATAATATAAGGTGTAATCGACATAACTGACGTTAAAACTGGCATCAATATCAACATCAACATCAACATCAATAATAAAGGTTCCATCGTCATTAACATCATCATCAAAATCAACATCAATAAGAAAGGTTTCATCGCCGAAGCTAAATTCTTGCGTTAAATTAGTTTTACCGGTGGTATCAAGAGTAGTACTTGAAATGCGTACATTAGGGAACAAAGGGAAAGGGTGTTCAACTGCAACAAAGTAGTTGTTTTGCTGTTCTTTTTTTAAATTAAAGTCAATTAGCGTGTTTTTTCCACCAAAAACACCACTTGCTTCACTTTGCCAAATTTGGCCACCCAGATATAAACCAACCGTATTTGCTTGTACGTTAGCAGTAAAAAGTGCAGCGAATATTGCTGCCAAAACCTCTTTTTTCATCTAGTTATTATCCTTAATTTACGAATGGTCATGTTCCATATTTTATATACTCGCCATCACCTTTATAACCACAAGAGGTCATAATAAGAGCTATTAATACACCAATCTATTTGTAACTCATACTTCGTTCACTATTTTAGCCAACATTTTTTTGCCGTTTAACGTGGCGTTAGGCTTATTTATCAACACTATGCCGATATAGATAAGTAACTGTAACTTTATTTCATTTGATTAAAAACATATACAACATACAAAGATATGAATTTTAATGAAACAAAAATGATTACGATGAAATCAACATGGTGGAACAAACATTGATTTGATCTGCTGCCAATAACTAGAATTTGCAGGGTAACATGAACTTGAAGAAAATAAGCCCACGCGCTTTTCTTGTGTAAATCCATCAGGTGCTTTAAACGTACCAAACACATGATCCCAAATCAACAATGCATTGCCATAATTTCTATTCGCTTCTGACGAAATTATTGAGTGATGCCAGCGATGTGCTTCATTGGTACTAAAAATGTAATTTGCCCAGCCACTTTTAAAATCAATATTTGCATGTTGCATTAAAACCAATGGCTGCGTCAAAATTAAATAACCAAGAATAGAGTTGGGGGAAAAGCCTAATAACATAGCAGGAGCAATTCCTATAATTGAATTAATAAGGTAATTGAGAGGGTGGAATCTGAGATTATTGATGAAATATAACCGTTCGCTACTATGATGCATTGCATGCAACCACCACAAGGAAGGCTGTAGGTGATGTAAGCGATGTGACCAGTATTTTCCAAATTCAACAAGGAATGTCACAAAAAGAACCTGAACGAAAAAGAGCAATGAACTTTCAGAGTATTCTGCGTTCACGTTCTGATAGGCGGTGATAATCAACAATGGCAACAGTATTTTAATAACCGGTTCGACTAAAATAACAAGGGTCACCGCACTACTGAGATCCGTTTTTAGATCTCCAGTATTGTTATTCCAAGCTGTACGGAAAGGCATTTTTTTTTCTAAAACAAATGCTAATACTAACGTAATAGCAGATACGATGACTAAAATTGCTTCTAAATCAAATCCCTGCTCATTTGCAATAAAAAGCAACGTTCCGCTTAGACTAACTAAAACGATGACAAAAAAACGTTTCATTAAATTTTTCATGTTTACCTCACTATTATTAGTTCCAAGTTAATAAGCAAACAAAGAACAACTATAGTGTAAACCCTCCCCCATAGAGGAGAGTCAACAACAAACTTATACAAGAGGTTTTGAGCAGCTGGGATCATTGATAAGGCAATCTCTAATACTTTGTGAATATTGTCTTAAAATAGTTTGTTTTTCATTGAGAAGTGAAATTTCTTTAGTGATTTTTGCGTCTTTGAGACGCATCATATTGACTATTTCTCCCCATGCAGGAGAACTTTCTTTTGATAATAATACGGTTTTAAGTTCGGCCAATTTAAAGCCCACTTCTTGAGCCTGCTTAATCAGCTTGATGATATTGATATCACGTTCGGTAAATATTCTATATGACCCTGTTCTCCCTAAATTAGGTAATAGGCCTAGGTTATCATAATGCCTAATAGCCTTTACTGAAGCACCACTCAACGTAGCTGCTTTACCTATAAAAATCATAATCAAATACCTGAGGTTAAGCCAATATACCAACGCCGTTTTAAGCGGCAAATTGCAGTTGGCTAAAATAAGTGAGGCACGAACAAAAAGCCAACTGTAATTTGTCCG
>JABSOX010000036.1 GCA_013215655.1 Colwellia sp. | reverse complement strand
CATCCATGGCTGCGCGGCATTAGTGAATCCATTCACGTCAGTAGGACATTGCTAAGCTTCTCTTTAAGAAAAGCCCGTTACGAAAGTAACGGGCTTTTTTGCGTTTATGATGAACGGCCGCTTTGGTGGCGAAACAGACTATTTATTAAGATAAATTGATGCTTAAGTTACGGCCGCTTTGTAGTGTTTAGTGACATTTTAGTGATATTATTCAATCAATAAATTTACAATTCAAAACGCTCACATGTGCTACAAATAAAACGATTAACTCACTAGTTAGTTACTCAAATCGCTGTATTTGATAGGTTAGTTGGTTTTAATGCAAGTCATCATTAGGGCGTTATGCGCACAAAATTGGATAGGAAGTCTGAAATGCAATACTCTGAAATAAAAGAAAAAATTGAAAGAAACTTTTATAGAATTCGCGTTGCGCCACGAAGCACACTTGTCAGAGAGTGGGAAAAATTGGATCCCTCGCAGATTATTAAATTACTCAAAAGTTGTAGCTTAGATGCACGTCACCAAGCAAAACATTTGATTATTCAAATGGCAACAAAAAAATGGACATTAACGGCTACTGCACATTCTCTTGGAAGTAAAAAACAAGACGACCCATTACATATTTCAATTAAAATAGGCAGCGGTAAGGCTCATCATTTATATTGTCGAGACTTACATAATAAACTTTTTATATATCGGATCACATCCGGTTAGCGCATAACAAGTTACTCAACAACGCTTGGCTTGTGCTCCTTTGTCACTAATTTTCGCCAAGCATTTATGCGCCCACTAGTAAGGCCTCATTGATACAAAATATAATCCAAATCAGTATTTTCACTCGACTGCCTAATGTCTTCTTCGTGGTCTGACGGTGTGAAAACTATTTTGAATTAGCGAAATTGGACAATATCAGCTAAAAAAGGCTCCGTAGAGTAGATTATGTTGAATGTTTGATATCAAAACACCCATTAGTTTACGTAGGGTTGAATAAAAATTTTACGTTAGGAGTTTCCACACAACCTGTGGTGAAAGCTGAAACTGGTTAACTGTGTTTTGAGTATGATGTATTATTACTCACCCACATTCATTGGTATTAATCGCTGAGCTGGTAGCTAACTTCTTGTATCTTTCGCTGATTCCATCACCATATAGGTGGTTATGGAATTTACTTGCTCCAAAATTCCTAATACATCAGTATGAAATACTTTATAAGTCGCAAGGTTCTTGGTTTCTACACGCAATAAATATTCGTAAGAACCGGTGATATTGTGGCATTCACTGACTTCAGGTGACAATGTGATAGCTTGTTCAAAGGCAAGCTGAGACTTTTTAGTATGGTCGCACAGACCTACCGCCACATAGGCAATACAATCAATACCCAATTGCGCCTTATTGATAATAGCTCGATAGCCACTAATTACGTTTGAGTGTTCCAATTCTTGGACTCGACGTAAACATGCAGACGGCGAAAGTCCGACACGATTGGCAAGTTCGGTATTGCTGAGTCGGCCATTAGATTCTAACTCTTGCAATATTCTTTGGTTAATTCGGTCTAATTTGATCATAAGTTGCAATAATAACTATTTTTAAGCAAAGTTTGCAAGATAATACGCAACAAAAGTGCTTATAATTTTAGTTATCTTTAAACCTTCTTCTATCGAGTATATTGTGACTTTTGATTTGTTGTTGGCGTTAATCGCCTTTGCGTTTGTTTCCTCTATTAGCCCCGGTCCAAATAATTTAATGTTGATGTCTTCGGGTGCCAATTTTGGTTTCAAACGTACCATTCCTCACATGTTAGGTGTTGGTTTAGGTTTTACTTTTATGGTGGTACTTGTTGGTATTGGCTTGATGCAGTTATTTAATAACTATCCAGTCATGTATCAAATTTTAAAATATGTAAGTGTCAGTTATCTCGTTTATTTAGCATATAAAATAGCGACGGCGAGCAAACCTGATAATAGTCAAAATGACAAAGCAAAACCGATCACTTTTATACAAGCCGCAGCGTTTCAATGGGTAAACCCAAAAGCGTGGACAATGGCGTTGACGGCGATCAGTGTTTATTCTCCGTCACAGCAAATGGAATCGATCGCTATCGTAGCTTTGGTTTTTGGACTTGTTAATTTACCATCAGTCAGTTTGTGGGCGGTGCTGGGTCAACAGTTAAGTAAGATCTTAAGTACTAACTCGCGTTTACGTACCTTTAATTTTTCCATGGCGGGTTTACTGCTGTTGTCACTCTATCCGGTGATTAATCCTTAATACGTTTACCCATAACGACCTTACCTAGGGATAAGTGAACAAGTATTTATCCCGCTTCTTTTTATTTTAAGGTCTATAAAATATTCATTAGTATTTAATCTGTTAATCATTGGCTCTTGATCTTCGCTGCAATCTATCTATAATGGCATTCGAATAGCGTTCGAATGATGTTTCCTATTAAGGAAATAAAAAATTGTAGATAGAGGTTTTTATGGCTCCTGCTCCTAGGTTTAGCCCCGAAGAACAAGAAAAATTAATAATATGCGCAGCAATAACGACGATCGAACAAAGCTCGTTATTGGATTTTTCCATGTCAAAAATAGCCAAGCTCGCTGGACTATCCATGGGTTCGGTATATAAATTTGTGCAATGTAAAGAAGATGTACTTATTGCTTTAGCGACAAGCATGTATCAAGAACGACAGCGCGTCTTTAAACAGGTTATCTCTTTACCTTTAACCACACCGGAACGAATTATTGCGAATAGTTTGCTCGATTTTTCAAAAGTGCAAATGTACAATTTTGATGATCAGTTGGAAAGTATTGTTAATACGCGCGCCATGATGAATCGTTGTTCACCACGGTGGTTAGATCAAATGATCGCTTGTGGAAAAGTTTGTGAGGGAATGTTTCAAACATTTTTGCAAACCGCCTCTGATTCAGGAGAATTAACTTCTGGAAATCGTGATATTGCAGAAATCAACTCCGGGACTTGGTCATTAGCCATAGGTTATTTTCAAACCGTACGTTTACACCATTGCTGGCAAAAAGAGCAAGATGTGTGTGAAGACGATTGTTTGCCGGCACTAGCACCAGACAGTGATCATATTCGTTGCCTACAACGATTAATAAATACTTATGACTGGCAACAGAAAGTCAGTGATGAAGATATTAGTAAAGTTTGTCAATGCCTTGTAGAAAAAGGCCTGCGATAATATTTACAATTTACATGTGAATACCAATTTAATTAAGTTTATTCTCAACTCGCGTTGTTATTTGAATAAATATGATAGTGAAATGCTATAAAAAGGAAGCAAGAAACAAATGAATATTACTCGATGGATAGCCGTTAGTATTGTACTTAGTGGCACTATTTTTGGTTTATATAGTTATAAAACGTCATTACAACAAGCCGCAGCAGCACAAGGCGCGAATATGCCTGAGCCAGCAGCGACGGTAACTGCGGTTGCCGTTGGCACTATCAATTATCAAAAAACAATGAAAGTAAGTGGTGAAGTACAAGCGTTTAAGTTTTTAGTCGTAAACAATGAGTTAGCTGGAAAAATTATTAGCTTAAATGCTGCTTCGGGCAGCTTGGTAAAAAAAGGACAAGTATTACTTGAGTTAGATCACAGTGAAGAAGATGCTCGTTTGATTGCGGCAAAAGCGACATTGGTCCTAAATAAGCAAACGCTGAATCGTTATATTGAGTTGAAAAAAAGCAGAGAAATTAGTGAAGACTTAGTTGATCAAGCGAATGCTGCCGTACAAATAGCGAAATCAGATATTGCGGTATTAACAACAGTGATCACCAAGAAAAAATTAGTGGCACCATTTACTGCAAAGGTAGGCATTCACACGTTAGAAGTTGGCCAGTATTTAGATAATAACAGCCAAGTACTTGAGTTAGTTGGAGTTAATGATTTTACTTGGATAGATTTTTATCTTCCACAGGTTTATCAAGAACTTGAACTTGGTTCCATGGTAAACATTAAGGCGATGAATCAAGAAAATACTTTTCAAGCAAAAATTATTGCTATCGACCCTCAATTATCACGTGCGTCACGTCATTTAAAGTATCGAGCGCAAATAGCATCTTCCATTTTATCGTTAAAACCTAATACCTTAATAAGTGTTACTGCGCCTGTTGCAGAAATGACAACACTGATCAGCGTGCCTGACTTAGCAATCAAACGTGACCCGTTTGGTAACTATGTATTTCTTTTAGAAATGGATAAAGAGGGTGCTTACCGTGCCAAGCAAGTAAAAGTTGAATTAGGAGACCGTCAAGCCAATCAAGTGATGATACTTGAAGGCTTAACATCAGGGCAACTTATTGCGAGTAAAGGGGCTTTTAAGTTATTTCCGGGCATGAAAGTCTATGTTGCTAACGCGGCTTCTATTGATGCAATAGCTAAGTTATAGGAGCTAATCATGAAACAAGATAAATCATCTATTATGGATATTTTTGTTCGTCGTCCTGTTGTCGCTATTGTACTGTCATTAATTATTTGTATTGCAGGTCTTTGGGCGGTAAGTAAAATTCCGGTGTTGCAGTTTCCGAAAATTGAAAGCTCTTCCCTTGTTATTGATACTTATTATACCGGTGCTTCAGCTGATGTTGTACAGGGTTTTGTTACTGAGCCGATAGAACGTGTTGCAGCAACAATACCTGGGGTTGAATATGTTGACTCAACCAGTACTTCCGGGAGTAGTAAAGTTACTGCGTGGCTTAAATTAAACGAAAACAGTACCTTAGCACTCGCAGAATTAACTGCTCGCTTAGGACAAATTCGTTATGAATTGCCTGCAGGTTCACAAGATCCAGTTATTTCAGTAAGTCGTGCCGATCGTCCTTTTGCGGTCATCTATTTAAGTGTTCATGCCAATGGCAATGATTTGTCACTTATTACGGATTACTTAACTCGACAAGTTAATCCTATTTTAAATGCCATTGAAGGTGTGCAACGTGTTGGTATTGAAGGAGCGAGAACACCGGCAATGCGTATTTGGTTAGATGCGGATGCCTTGCAAGTTTATAATTTAAGCGCGAAGGATGTTTATCAAGCATTGGCTGCCAATAATACTATTGCCACGATGGGTTATGTTGAAAATGATCATCAGAAAATTGATATTGTTGCCAATAGCCAATTGAGCAGTGTTGCAGAATTTGAGCAGTTAGTGGTCAGTGAAATTGATGGCGCCAGTATTTATCTTAAAGATATTGCCAAAATAAAATTCGCTGCAGAAGACAGTAGCGTAACGGCGCGACTTAATGACAAAGACTCTGTGTATATTGCCATTTGGCCATTACCCGGCGCTAATGAAATAGCGATTGGTGATCGTCTATATGAAAAAGTTGCTGAAATTAATGAAACTTTACCCAATGGTATTTCAATCGATTTTGCTTATGATGGCACGCTATACATGCGTGATGCCTTAAATGAAATTTTTACCACCTTAATTGAAACCGTGATCTTGGTAGGCATTGTGGTCTTATTGTTAATGGGCTCATTTAGAAGTGCGATAGTGCCTTTAATTACGATACCTATTTCTATTCTTGGCGCGGTAGCCGCCATGTCGATGATGGGCTTTTCGTTAAACTTATTGACGGTATTAGCGATAGTTTTATCGGTAGGACTAGTGGTTGATGATGCGATTGTGGTGGTTGAAAACGTTGCTCGTTTAATGCGACAAGGCATGTCCAAATTTGAAGCCGCGTTAACCAGTTCTCGTCAGTTATTAGTGCCTATTATTTCAATGACCTTAACACTGGCCGCGGTTTACGCGCCAATTGGCTTTTTGTCAGGGCTGACCGGAGTATTGTTTAAAGAGTTTGCCTTTACCTTAGCGATTGCCGTCATTATTTCCGGTATTGTTGCGATAACCTTATCACCTATTATGAGTGCCTATATTGCACCTGATGGTGGTAATGAAGGTTGGTTAACACGTAAAGTGAATCACCTTTTTGATAAGGTACAAAGAGGTTACGCCAGGCTTTTAGGGAAAATATTTAAGTGGCAAGGGCAGGTTTTTCTTATTGCGATTGTCGTATCACTTTTAACCATACCTTTTTATCTGTTCTCGGAAAAAGAGTTAGCGCCAGTTGAAGACCAATCTATGGTGATGTTTGTTATTCAGTCACCACCAGACTCGTCTTTAAAATACAATGTTGACCAAATGAATCCTGTGGTAAAGAGCCTTCAAGAAATTGAAGGTGGCTTAAAAATATGGC
The DNA here is from genome assembly GCA_013215655.1 of Colwellia sp. Classification (GTDB taxonomy): domain Bacteria; phylum Pseudomonadota; class Gammaproteobacteria; order Enterobacterales; family Alteromonadaceae; genus Colwellia_A. Next base: position 45,158 of record JABSOX010000036.1, on the reverse strand, counting down.
AAATAATTTTTAACAGTGGTGGTTTTGGTGGCTTACAATTGGAAAAACCTAGCGAACGAGACTTTAGCGCTCAAGAGTTAGTGCCACAAATGTACGGGAAGTTAGCACAAATCCCCGGACTTAATATGTTCCCAATCTTACCTGCATCACTGCCAAGCTCAGGTCAATTTGAAATTGAAATGGTGGTGAAATCTTCTGCTTCTTATAGCGAGATGAAACAATATGCCGACCAATTGGTGGGTGCAGCCTATGGTAGTGGTCACTTTCTTTTTGCGGATACTGATTTAAAAATAGATTTACCACAAGTAGAGCTACAATTAAATCGACAAAAAATCGCTGATTTAGGAATGAATGTTGCGGAAATTAGTGAACAATTAGGTATATTACTTTCCAATAATTTTGTGAATCGTTTTGATGCTAATGGCAAAGCGTATCGGGTTATTCCTATTGTTGATGACGAAGTACGTAGTAAAACTGAAGCTATTCTTTCGTTAAACATTAAACTAGGTTCAGGTGAACTAGTGCCAGTATCTGCAGTTGCTGATTTGAAATGGAAAACGGTACCACGACAATTAGGTACTTTTGCTCAACAAAGCTCTTTTCGAATATATGGCGGTGTAGCACCAAGTTCAAATAAAGAAGCCGCTTTAACCGCTCTTGAAAACGCGGCTAAAGAGATACTTCCTGTCGGTTACAGTATTGATTATGCAGGTGAGTCTCGTCAATTACGCAAAGAAGGAAATACCTTAGTCATGGTGCTCGGTGTATCCTTGTTAATTGTATTTTTAGTACTAGCGATACAGTTTAATAGTTTCAGAGATCCGCTGGTAGTCGTACTAGGTTGTGTTCCATTGGCTTTATCTGGTGCACTACTGATACCTTATGTTGAATTAACCACTATCAATATTTATTCACAAATAGGGTTGATTACCTTAATTGGTTTGATCGCGAAAAACGGCATATTGATTGTTGAATTTGCCAATCATGCCCAAGAACGAGGCGCAACTAAACTTGAAGCGGTAATTGAAGCGGCAACCACTCGATTACGACCCATCTTGATGACCACTGCGGCGACCATACTCGGACATTTTCCGTTAGTATTAGTAAGCGGAGCGGGTGCAGAAGCACGTAATAGCATTGGTATTATCTTAGTGGCAGGCATGTTTATTGGTACGCTGTTTACGTTGTTTATCTTACCGAGCTTTTATTTATTACTGGCAGAAAGAAGAGTTAAAGTTGAGAGTCTTAATGTGCAACCAACCGTGTTGAAAGAAGTCGCTTAACTTTAAATAAAACGTGAATATAATCTTATAATACCATTTCGTCTAAATAGGAGATCAATGATTGCGCAGAACAAATTAGTAAGGGCAAGGCGCTTGATTGAGTAATAGCTGGCTATTAGGATTGAAAGCACAGGTTTTTAGTTCCAGACAAAACCTAAGTACTCACATCCATGTGAGCAATGCAGTACTTGTTGATTTTAGCAAGCAAGGGTGAGCAAATATTTAGATGAATTGGTATAAGGTCACAAGAATAAAACATTCTTGTGACCTTTTTATTATTGGTCTTATACCACCTCATATTAAAGATGTCTCTCGTTTCCAAATAGCATTATTTCCAGAAGTTATTGATGATTTTGTCTCTGCAGAAACCCCTGTTAGAGTCATAGACGTTTTTGTTGGGGGCCTAGATTTAGAAAACTTAGGTTTTAAAAACGTAAAACATGAAAATACAAGTCGTCTAGGTTATCATCCTGCTACATTACTTAAGATTTATATCTACAGTCATTTAAATAGCATTTGGCCTTCACTTTGCCTAGCACGAGAAATACAGCGTAACATTGAGCTGATTCGGTTTAAAGAACCTCTATTTCCTGACGTTTAAACTATTGCAAACTTTAGAAAAAAATAATGCGGTAGGTACTAAAATACTTGTGAAATATTCGTACACTTACTATAGAGGCCTTGATAGATGTTGTTTATTCTATCTATACTCTCCGCTGGCTTTGATAGATAATAAGGGAAAAAATAATACCTGCACATGAAATATACACGCGTTTTTATCAATAGTTTTGCCTACGAATTAGCACCTCTTGTGGTTTCTAGTTCTTCCCTTGAATCTCGATTAGCACCTTTATATCAAAAATACCGTATCCCTATGGGGCAACTTGCCGCTTTGACCGGCATTGAAGAGCGACGCTGGTGGCCTAAAGAGCATAGATTATCTGATGGTGCCCTGATGGCGGCACGAAAAGCCATTGCCGAAACAGGTATTTCAGTGGCTGATTTGGGCGCCGTGGTTTATACCGGTGTTTGTCGTGAACAGCATGAGCCAGCAACGGCTTGCCGCGTTGCCAACAAATTAGGGGTATCCAAAGATACCGCCATTTATGATATCAGTAATGCCTGTTTAGGCGTACTGTCAGGTATATTGGATATAGCGAATCGCATTGAGCTAGGCCAGATCAAGGCTGGTTTAATCGTTTCTTGCGAATCAGCTCGTCATATTGTTGATACCATTATCGACGATATGCTGGCGGATCCCAGCATGCAAAATTATGCTAAATCATTTGCAGGTCTTACCGGTGGTTCTGGTGCAGTGGCGGTATTGTTAACCGATGGTAGCTTTTCATTAAAAACCGATCGCAATCATCAGTTATTAGGGGCCAGTCATTTATCGGCGCCAGAGCATCATGATTTATGCCTATGGGGCTTAAAAGAGGTTGGTCCGCAATTATTCCGTGAGTTTGCGCGAACAGATGCTGTTGCTTTGTTAAAACATGGTGTCTCGTTAGCAAAAGATACTTGGGAGCATTTTTTGGCGCAGCGCAACTGGACTATCGATGATGTGGATAAAGTGATTTGCCATCAGGTGGGGGTAGCCAATCAAAAGCAAGTATTAGCGGCTTTGGCCATTCCGGTAGATAAAGAATATCCAACCTTTAAATTATTAGGCAATATGGGTACGGTTTCTTTACCGGTTACCGCTGCAATGGCTCATGATCAAGGCTTTTTACAAAAAGGCGACAAAGTGAGCTTTCTAGGCATAGGTAGTGGACTTAACTGTATGATGTTAGGTTTAAAATGGTAACGGAGTCACTTTCGCCGTTTAAATGCCATTATCTTAAGCGCAATGGCCAACAATATCATTATGTGAATGAGGGGCATGGCGAACCCGTGGTGATGGTGCATGGTAATCCTAGCTGGTCTTTTTATTACCGCAACCTGGTCTCAGCATTAAGTAAAAGCCACCAGTGTATTGTGCCGGATCATATTGGCTGTGGTTTATCGGATAAACCCAGTGACGCTGACTATGATTATACCCTGAACCAGCGCATTGACGATCTACAAGCCCTGCTTGAACACTTAGACGTTAAAGAAAATATTACCTTAGTAGTACATGATTGGGGTGGCATGATAGGTATGGGTTATGCTGCGCGTTATCCGCTACGTATTAAACGTTTAGTTATATTAAATACCGCGGCGTTTCATTTACCCAAAAACAAAGCTTTTCCCTGGGCAATATGGATCTGCCGCAATACGCTGCTAGGCACTTTTTTGATACGTGGCTTTAATGCGTTTGCATCGGTTGCCTCATATGTAGGGGTTAAGCGTAAGCCAATGGCCAAGCATATTCGTCAAGCCTATGTGGCACCATTTAATTCTTGGAAGAACAGGATTTCAACGTTACGTTTTGTGCAGGATATACCGTTGAAACCAAGTGACCACAGCTATCAAGTGGTCTCTGATATAGCGGATAGTCTGTCTAAATTCACTTCATTACCAGCTTTGATCTGTTGGGGTTCTAAAGATTTTGTTTTTGATAAACACTCTTTAGCGCGCTGGAAAACGGAGTTACCTCAGGCTCAAGTGCATGAATTTAGCGATTGCGGTCATTATATTCTTGAAGATGCCAGTGATGAAGTGGTGCCTTTGATCACGGATTTTATTACTGATGAAAACAGCAAAAGACCAGACTGAAAGCGCTGGATTTTCAGCACAAAATGACAATGAACAAAACAGTGCCAACTTTTGCCGCCATTTAAAACAGGCAGCAGTAGAAAAACCCGATGAGCTGGCCGTTGCGGTGCAAAAAAGTCGCGGCGGGCAATTAAACTACGATGAAATAGATTTTAAATCCTTAGATCAAAAAAGTGATGCCATTGCCCATGCGCTACATGCTTATGGCATTAAGGCGGGTATGAAAACTGTGTTAATGGTCACGCCCAGTATCGATTTTTTTGCCCTGACCTTTGCCTTGTTTAAAGCGGGCATAGTGCCTATTTTAGTTGATCCCGGCATGGGCATTAAAAATCTTAAGCAGTGCTTCATTGAATCTAGCCCTGATGCTTTTATTGGCATCACTAAAGCTCATCTTGCCCGCAAGTTATTTGGCTGGGGGAAAAGTAGTGTTAAATTAGTATTAACGGTTGGTGGCAGTGACTTATTAGCGCGTTTAACCGGCCAGATGAGCCTGAACCGTTTACTTAAACGCTATGAGGAACACCTAGCTTATCCTATGGTGAAGCTGGCTGATAATGCCATGGCCGCTATTTTGTTCACCAGTGGTAGTACCGGCGTGCCCAAAGGCGTGGTATACAGTCACAAAATGTTTGAAGCACAAATTAGTGTCTTGAAAAATGACTATGGCATAACTAAAGGGGAACGAGATTTAGCCACCTTCCCGCTGTTCTCTTTATTCGCCCCGGCCCTTGGTATGACATCAATTGTGCCTGATATGGATGCCAGCAAACCTATTACCGCCAATCCTGCCCATATATTTGCCGCCATTGAAAAATATCAATGTACGAATTTATTTGCCAACCCAGCGTTAATTGATGTATTAGCGCGAGCTGGAAATAAAACTGGGCATAAGTTGCCGAGCATACAAAGGGTTATTTCAGCGGGAGCCCCAGCAACCTTATCTTCAATAGCAAGCTTTAGTTGTTTGCTAAACCCAGATGTTGAAGTGCTAACCTCATACGGCGCTACAGAGTCATTACCCTTGACCAAAATAGGCAGTAAAGCACTGCTAAGTACAGCGCATGTTACCGATGCTGGTGGTGGTGTTTGTGTCGGATGGCCTGTAAAAGGGGTTGATATTGACATCATCAAAATCAGTGACGACATGATCCCACATTGGTCTGCTGTTTTAAGGCAAGAGTTAACCTTGGGTATTAATCAAATCGGCGAAATAGTGGTGAAAGGACCTATGGTAAGCCAAGCTTATTATAATCGGGCAAGTGCGACCAGACTGGCCAAAATAACCGATAATCAGGAGGTCCGTCATCGCATGGGGGATTTAGGATACCTTGATGAACAAGGTAAACTTTGGATGTGTGGCCGTAAAACCCATCGGGTTGAAGCCATCGGTCAGGTATTCTTTTCAATCCCTTGTGAACGAATTTTTAATACTCATGCAAAAGTAAAGCGCACAGCTCTGGTGGTCGTCGAATTTAATGGTGAAAAGCGCCCGCTGTTATGTGTCGAGCTGGAAAAAGGCGTTAAACTATCGACAAAACAACTCTTTACTCAGTTAAAAACCATCGGTGCCAGTCATGCGCAGACTAAAAATATCACTGATTTTTTAATACATCCTGACTTTCCCGTCGATGTGCGTCATAACGCGAAAATATTCAGAGAAAAACTGGCGGTTTGGGCACAAAAACGCTTTCAGTCCAACGCCTCTACGCTCATAAAAGAAACATAAAATGCCATTTAAACAACCCAGTTTATTTCAGCCTAGTCAACTCATGCAAATCGCCGCGAAAGAACTGGCCAGTGAAGTTACACATGTATTTATTACCGGAGCAGGTGGCTTCTTAGGCAAGGCGATTTGTTGTGTATTACGCGCTGCTGGCATCAAGGTGACTGGCTTTGCCCGCAGTGACTATCCCGAGTTATCAAAAATGGGGGTTACTATGATCAAAGGGGATATTTGTTCACCAGCAGCCTTGCTTGATGCCATGCAAGGTTGTGATCTAGTCTTTCATGTTGCTTCAAAAGCTGGGGTATGGGGCGCAAAATCCGACTATTATCAACCCAATGTCGAGGGCACAAAGCACGTTATTGAAAGCTGTAAAACATTGCGTATCAATCGCCTAGTTTATACTAGCACACCCAGTGTTACCTTTGCAGGAGTCGATGAAGAGGGTATAGATGAATCACAACCCTATGCCCAAAAGTATTTAAATTATTATGCACAAACAAAAGCGATAGCTGAGCAAATGGTGCTTAAGGCCAACAGTGATACACTCAAAACGCTTGCCTTAAGACCGCATTTAATTTGGGGGCCAGATGATCCACATTTAGTGCCAAGAGTGATTCAACGAGCGAAAGCCGGGCGACTTAAGCTTGTGGGCAAACAAGATAAACTGGTGGATAGCATCTATATCGACAATGCCGCTTATAGCCATATCTTAGCCGCATTGAGTTTAACCCGATCTGCTGCTGTTTGCGGTGGTAAAGCCTATTTTATCAGTAACGATCAGCCAATGACTATGGCGAACATGCTCAATAAAATCCTTGCGTGCGTAAATATAGCGCCAGTAACTAAACGTGTTCCCGCCTCAATTGCCTATGCTATGGGCTCAGCATTAGAAAGCATATATTTAGCCTTAGGTAAAAAAAATGAGCCGATCATGACCCGGTTTGTGGCGCGTCAGTTATCGACCTGTCATTATTACAATATTGATGCCGCTAAAAAAGATTTAAACTATAGGGCGATCATCAGTATTGATGAAGGCATGGCACGGCTTAAAGTTTCTTTGAATAAACGTTAGTTTTGCTTTCATCCGTAATCCCGAATTCCCCCTTATCTTTAGCGACCAAACTTTTTAACTATAAAAGGCTTCAACAGTTCCTTTTCGCGTCATCAAAAGCGGTTGTCCGCGACGGTCTAATGCTTTCGCCGAAGGAATTTTCACCCAACCTTCACTGATGCAATATTCCTCAACATCGGTACGCTCTTTACCGTTTAATCGAATACCGATGTTGTGCTCGAAAATTTCTGCCACATGATGTGGGCTACGGGGATTACCCGAAAGGCGATCCGGTAAAGCGGGTCGAGATTTAGTATCGTTCATAATTAGTGACCTGAATTAAATAAAAGTGCGTTATTGTAGGCAATATCGTCCTAGCGCTCAAGAACTGCTATAGAGTTTAAGTTGATTTATGTTGTTTACTCGTTATTACTTTCATCTGTAAAGCCATGGCAAAAATAATCGGAGTCTTTATATTTCTTTTTATTGTAATGGTGGAAGTGTTCAAAACCAGCTGAAAATGCAAAGGGGTTGGCATTATAGTCAGCATAATATTGGTCACGTCCCAATTTAGCTTCACTGACTCCAGCGGTAAAACCACTTATAAAGTCTTCACGGCCATTAAGAATTATTGTTGTTATACCATTGTCACTTGCTACTAATTCAATAATACCTTTGCCAATAAAATTATTAATGACAGTTTCATTAAAAACCCCTGAATATTGCTCTGTTTCATTGTCATACAAAACTTCGGTGTCTTCACTTTTTGCTTCCATTAATGAAACAAAGAATTCTCTTACTTTTTTTGATATCACTTAATTATCTCTTTTTAACTATATTACAAGGTTTGCTTAACTATTGATTATTCTAGCGGCGTATAAATTTATTGTTCTAAAATTCTTTGAACAATAACGTCACAAAGTTGATGACTGACCTGTATAGCATTAAGACGAGTTCTATTACTTTTTCCAAGCTTTATTTCATTTAACCAGTCATCAATCATATCGTTAAAACCCCGTGTATAAAGGTGACTTTGCCAATCACTAAATCCTAATGGCGTTACATTACCTGATTTGTAATGTTGCCCTTTGGTTAGACTTTCAATTTGATATTTTTCATCGTTAAGAAATACTTCTAAACGTTCATCGGTAGCGCCACTGATACGGTTCATTGAACCTTCAAATAAAACGTTATTAACTTTAAATTGAATGTGTATTGAACATAATAAATTGTCTTTACTAACTGAATGAATGTTTAATTCTTCTATCACTTCAAATGATTTGCAATCCGATAAAAATAACAAGCCATCTAATACATGAATAAAGTCATCATAAATAAATTCTTGAACTAATGCTGGTAAAGCTACTCGATTTTTTTGCCAACGCACATTGGTGAATTTTTGATTAGCAAGTGGTGAGATTAATGGCGCAAAACGGCGATTAAAACCAACGTAAAAAGGTAAGTTGTTATTATGTGCTAATGAAATTAATTCTTCACATTCTGCCCTTGAATAACTCAATGGTTTATCAATAAAAGTCGCGATGCCAACTTCGAGGCATTGTTTTGCTATTTCAAAGTGACTGGCGGTTGCTGAATGAATCATCACCGCATCAGGCTTGGTAGAAATTAATTCTTCTACTGTTTGGTAGCCTTCATCAATTCGATATTGGTTTTGTAAATTTTTTAATGTTTCGGCATTACGCGTACAGAGTACTGGTTGAATTTCTTGGTGATTAGCGACAATAGGTAAATAAGCTTTTTGGGCAATGTCACCTAACCCGATGAGTGCAATACGGTGCTTTTTCAAAATCAATCTCTTATCTATTATCTAATTACTTTTAGGTGAGATGGGGGCAGAGTCATAAGATTCAAATCAATGCAGCGTTGTTACTGTGCATAGCCTACTTTTAATTATAAGGGTTTAGTGAATAATATTTAACCTATACTAATTTTTCAATATCATGTAACTTTATGAGTAAGCTAATAAAATTAGTTATAAATTGAAATTATATTAATAAAATAATGAAAGGATTTCTCTATGAAACATAAGATCGCTATATTAATGGCAGTTGCAGTATTATTCATGTCATATCAGTTGCAAGCTCAAGTACTTAAAGCGTGTCAATCCGACTATTGTGTTGATTATTTCAACAAATTTAAAAAGGGTTCAAAACGTGGTTATGTACAAGCAAATGCTAGCTTAGGGCAGTTTTATTACATAGGTTATGGTACTGAAAAAGATGAAGACAAAGCGCTTAAATATTTAAATAAAGCCGCACGAAAAGGTGAACATTCTTCACAATACCTTGTTGGTGTGATTTCTTTAGTGAGTAAAGAAAACAAAGATGTTAACAAAGCCATTAAATATTTAGAAAAAGTTGCGAAAGCAAATTATAAAGACGCTAACTATATACTCGGTACTTTGTATATTAATGATAAAGTTATCGCCAAAAATTTAGAAAAAGCGGATTTTTACCTAGCTAAAGCTTATAAACAAAAAGATAAAAGACTACCTGAACTATTGGATTCTATAAGCGAATCACTAGAAAAAAACACATCATCTTTTCCAAAAATAACGGCCATTATGAATAAAAAACCGTTAGTAAAAGGCGCTGATAATAACCTTGCTTGGCCGGAATCTCATATGGAAGTTATAACGATAACTTCTATACCCTTAACAACGGTATTTGATGAACAAATAGCTACTTTCAAAAGAAGAAAGAAAACAACGGGTTCAAAACTTCAAGGTAAAACGTGTGCAGAAAATGTAGGTTGTTATCAAGCGAAATTGAACCGACAATCGATTGATACTTTTTTCTTGATTACCTCAGCTGCATCAGGTCAGTAGTGCTCCTCATTAATAAAATACAAATAAAATACAAATAAAATACAAAATCAAATAGTTATGTATTTTAACGTTATGAGTGAACTAATTAATTTAGCTTTAAGTCGAAATTTTATAAAAAAATAATGGAAGGATTTTTGTATGAAAAATATGGTTGTTATATTAGTGGCAGTTGCAGTATTACTTATGTCATCTCAGTCGAAGGCTGAACAAATTGAAGCGTGTCAATCAGACAATTGTGTTGATTACTTTAACAAATTTAAAAGAGGTTCAAAACGTGGTTATGTACAAGCAAATGCGACCATTGGACAGTTTTATTATATTGGTTACGGTACTGAAAAAGATGAAGGCAAAGCGCTAAAATATTTAAATAAAGCAGCGCGTAAAGGTGAACATTCTTCACAATACCTTGTTGGTGTTATCTCTTTGATGAGTGAAGAAAATAAGGATGTTAAAAAAGGTATTAAATATTTAGAAAAGGTCGCAAAAGCAAATTATAAAGACGCTAACTATATACTGGGGACCTTGTATATTAACGATAAAGTTATTGCCAAAAATTCAGAAAAAGCGGATTTTTACCTAGCTAAAGCTTATAAACAAAAAGAGAAAAGATTACCTGAATTACTGGATTCTTTAAGTGAGTCAATAAAAGAAAACGCATCCTCTTTTCCAAAATTAACAGCGATTATGAATCAGCAACCGTTAATTAAAAATGCTGATAATAATCTCGCTTGGCCAGAATCGGATATGGAAGTTATAACCATAACTTCGATGCCTTTATTAACAGCATTTGATGAACAAATAGCGACTTTCAAAAGAAGAAAGAAAACAACAGGTTCAAAACTGCAAGGTAAAACATGTGATGAAATAGTAAGTTGTACTAAAATTGCTTTTAATCAACAATCTTTTGATACATTATTTAGGATTAGCTACAATTTTGCATATTAGTTTTATAGATATTAAAAAAAATTAGTGTTTAGGATTACCAGCTAGGCAATTAACTAGCTGGTATTCTATGTAGTTCAATTACGGCAGTAGCAAAGGCACTTAAAAAATGGTCTCTACCATTAAAAATTATTGTTGTACTGCCATTATCATTTACTACTAACTGCCAGAACGCCTTCATAAATAAACGTATTAACAACGATTTCATTAAATATTCCAACATATTGTTCTGTGTGAGTATTATATAAAAGCACTGTTTAGTTATTTTAAAATGACCGCTGTAGCGTTGTTACTATGGATTCCATTGTATTTGATGTTAGGGGTCATTAAATGAATGAGATTTAACTTATGCTGAAGCAACGTCAAGAGACGAGTTTCAGGACGGCTGAGATATTCATGATCAAGGCGCCTGCAAAGGACTGTTTTACAACGTTTAGCATTCCATTAGAATTTAGAACTCAGAATTCAGAATTTTAGGTGGTTTGGGTATTTACTAATTTTTTAAGATCATGTAGCTTTATGAGTAAGCTAATTAATTTGGCTCTAAGTTTAAAAGATATTAATTAAAATAAGAAAAGGTTTTTGTATGAAAAGTATGGTTGTTATATTAATAGCAGTTGCAGTATTACTCATGTCATTTCAATTGCAGGCGGAACAAATTAAAGCGTGTCAATCAGACTACTGTGTTGATTACTTTAACAAATTTAAAAAGGGTTCAAAACGTGGTTATGTACAAGCAAATGCGACCATAGGGCAATTTTATTATATTGGTTACGGTACTGAAAAAGATGAAGACAAAGCGCTAAAATATTTAAATAAAGCAGCACGTAAAGGTGAACATTCTGCACAATACCTTGTTGGTGTGATCTCTTTGATGAGTGAAGAAAATAAGGATGTTAAAAAAGGTATTAAATATTTAGAAAAGGTCGCAAAAGCAAATTATAAAGACGCTAACTATATACTCGGTACTTTGTATATTAATGATAAAATTATCGCCAAAAATTTAGAGAAAGCGGATTTGTATCTAGCTAAAGCTTACAAACAAAAAGAGAAAAGATTACCTGAATTATTGGAGTCTATAAGTGAGTCACTGGAAAAAAACGCATCTTTTTTTCCAAAGTTGACGGCAATTATGAGCAAAAAACCGTTAGCTAAAAATGCTGATAATAACCTCGCTTGGCCAAAATCTCATATGGAAGTTATAACCATAACCTCTATGCCCTTATCAATGGCCTTTGATGAACAGATAACTACCTTTAAAAGAAGAAAGAAAACAACAGGTTCAAAACTGCAAGGTAAAACGTGTGATGAAAATGTAGGGTGTTATCAGGCGAGGTTGAATCGACAATCTGTAAACACATTTTTCATGATCACCACATCTTTTGGATATTCTGAATAGTTTTAACTATCATAAAATTAAGTAAGATTTAGAAATCCCCGCTAGGTAATAAACTAGCGGGTAATTTAACTACAAATGTCTAAAATTATGATTGAAACCGTAACAAGTAGTAAGGCACTATTGATTAGTTGGTATGACATTCTAGGGAGTAAATTGAGCGATTATTACATTCAGTTCTTATAGGGGGTTGAGTTATACTCGCCGACAACAAAAATATTGTAGTAATTAAATCGTTATGCCTGAATTCTTAAATCATCTCTATGTTGTTGGTACCGCCTCAAGTGTGATGGTTGCATTGTTATTATCAATGGTGATTTTTAAATTTAGCAAGAGTAACGGCCATGTTTTTAAAGAACTTGGATTTATTCTTATTGCTTTTGGTTTAAGTATTACCGCTAATAGTTTTTTACAAGACTATATTTCATTTAATCAACTCAGAATTCACAGCTTACCTGAGCCATTTCTTTTATTGATTGGCCCTTTGTTTTATTTTTATTTAGCCAAGCTTAATAAGGTTTCACTTAAGTTTAAGCACTATGCGTGGCATTTTTTACCTTTCATCTTTATCTTCAGTTTTTTGAGTTTTGCTTTAACAAATGAAAATTATCCGACATTAAGCCGAACTCTTTATTTAAACCAGGTGAGTTGGCTAGGACTCGTGGGTTATATACAAACATGGAGTTATTATTTTCTTTGTAATAAAGCACTAAAAGATTACCAAATCACTTTAAAACAGTCTTGTTCCAGTATTGATAAAATCAATGAGTCTTGGATAGAGCAAAGCTTGTTTGTTTTACTGTTTGGCTACACGGGTATCAGTTTCATTTATTTGCTAAATCATGGTATCTATTACCTGCCAGTGCATAAATCTTTAGCGATTGTTCTGGCTGTGATTCTTTATTTAATTGTCTATAAAACATTAATACGGCCAGAGATATTTAGTGGTCAATATTATCGCATTGTTAATGACGTAGCATTTGCTTCAGATGTTGAAGTTGAGAGTAAACAAGACGTTGATAGCCTAAGTGAAAATAATAAAATAGTCTCAGAGCCTGCAGCGAATAAAAAATATCAAAAGTCAGGGTTATCTGCTCAGCAAGCAAGCCAAACGTATATTCGAATACAAGCTTACATGCTAAATGAAAAACCTTATATTGATCCTGAACTAAACCTGCCATCATTGGCAAAAGCATTGGATCTGTCAGTACATCATCTATCACAAGTGATTAATCATGATCAAAATTCAAATTTCTATGATTTTATTAATCGTTACAGAATTGATGAAGTAAAGCAGCAACTCACTGATAGATATAGAGCTGAACAATCAATTTTAACACTTGCTTTTGCTGCAGGTTTTAATTCAAAAGCAACCTTTAATCGTATTTTTAAAGAACAAACAAAACAAACACCCTCTCAATATAGAAAATCCAGTAAACCTATTTAAAACTTATAGTTACACCATTTAACTTTTTATAAAATAAAACGTCTCACTAGGTCGGCTGAGGCGATCCCCCCGTTTAATACTCTCATAATAGCCAACGATTTATACTTTATCTTGGACATAAAATGAAAAAAATAATTACTCTTAAGGGCCTCTCAAAAAGCTATCAAATTAATCAAGAGACATTCTTTGCGGTTAACCATATTAATTTAGATATTGAGCAAGGCAGTTTTGTTAGCATCATTGGCAAATCGGGTAGTGGTAAGTCAACCTTGATGAATTTAATCTCAGGTATTGACCAAGCGACTACGGGAGAAGTGATTATTGATGGTGTTGAACTATCTCAACTTAAAACTTCACAACTTGATATTTGGCGAGGAAAAAATATTGGTTTAGTTTTTCAATTCTTTCAATTAATACCGACATTAACGGTGATTGAGAACATTGTTTTGGCAATGGATTTTTGTAAGGTTATTCCTAAAAAACAACGTATAGAACGAGCTAAAGAATTATTAATAAAAGTAGACTTACTCGATAAAGCACAGCTGTTTCCTTCAATATTATCGGGTGGTGAAAAACAGCGAGTCGCTATTGCTCGCGCCTTAGCAAATGATCCACCAATAATTTTAGCGGACGAACCAACAGGGAATCTAGACTCGGTTACTGCAAAGACCATATTTAATTTATTTGCCACACTTAATGCACAAGGAAAAACCATAATCTTGGTTTCACATGACCGTGATTGTCTGCAATATACTAAACAAACGATTAATATCTCAGATGGGAAAATTATAGAACATCGTCATGATAGAAAGAGTGCTGAAACAGAAACTATTGATGAAGATACGACTAATACCGGCAGTAAAGTTAAAGGAGTAAAGTATTGTGCTTAATACTCTGTGGTTAAAAACGTGGCGAGACTTATGGCAAAATAAAGGTCGTTCAACACTTGTTATTCTATCCATTGCATTGAGCACTTTTACGCTAGGCGTGATTCTAAATAGTTACGCCATTTTATCTCGTGAGATGACTCAAGATTATTTACAATCTAATCCTACCGCTATTTCTTTTAGCATTGATAAGTTCTCCCGATCTTTATTAACAAAACTTGAATTGCGAGCAGCTATAGGAAAAGTTGATGCAAGGCGCACTGTTCACGCTGAAATTAAAACGCAATCAGGACAATGGCAGAACCTTCTATTGTTCGTTTTAAATGACTATAACGACATAAAACTTGATGTACTTGAATCTGAGCAAGGCAGTTGGCCGCCCAAAGACGGTGAAATTTTAATAGAAAGACAGGCGATGTCTGTTTTAGGGGGGCAGATAAATGATCGTGTAAATATTAAAACAGGTGCTGGTTTTTCTACACAATTAACCATTGCAGGTAGCACTCATGATGTAGGGCTGGCTCAAGCTGAATGGGAAAACATTGTCTATGGTTATATCTCTGAAAAAACGTTGACTAGTATAGAAAATAGTATGGGAGAGCAGTTTTATTTTAATCAACTTAAGGTGAGCTTAAAAGATCAAAACTTATCACTAGAGCAAATGACAGAAGTAGCAGAAGGAATACAATCTTGGTTAACTGAGCAAGAATATCAGGTTAAACGTTTCAATGTTGCCGAAGTTGGTGAACACCCACATGCCAATATCACAGGTGGCATGTTTATGATCCAAAAGGTATTTGCGCTGTTATGTTGCCTTTTAAGTGCGGTGTTGGTATTTAATTTAATGTCTGCGATGTTAAGTAAACACATTAAACAGATTGGTGTAATGAAGGCGCTTGGTGCAAGTAACAAACAAATTAGCGGTATTTATTATCGAGGAGTGATTATCCTTGGTTTAACTGCACTCGCTATCAGTTTACCTAGTGCTATTGTTGTTGGTAATCGTTATGTCGATGCACTAACGCCGATGATGAATTTCGATATAAACAGTTATCAAGTACCTTTTTGGATATTGCTAATTCAGATAATGTTAGGCATAGGTATTCCACTACTCAGTGCTTATTTACCGATTAAAAAAGCCAGTCATATGTCGATAAGAGAAACATTTATTGAATATGAAAGTAGTGATCAACATGCTGGTCAGTCTTGGTTTTCCCATTTAAATTTAAAACTCACCTTTTTAAGTCATCCCGTTCGCCTAGCGTTAAGGAACTGTGTTCGTCAAAAAGGTCGTTTTCTACTTACCACCGGTGTGCTGATGTTTGCTGCAGCACTGTTAATGGCAAGTTTTAACATTGCTAGCACTATGAATAAGGTTATCAGTGTTGAACGTGAATCAAAAAACTGGGGAGTAGAGGTTAAGTTTCAACAAGCACTTAGTGACAAAAATTTACAAACCTTGCTTAAAGCGGTGCCAGATATTATTGCTGTAGAACGCTTTAAGAGAATAGGAGCAACTATTATTGAACAAGACCCAAATGATGCTATTCAACAAGGCGTTATTTCTAGTAGTGTTAACAAGGCTAATGCTCGTATAGTCAAACTTCATAAGGTACAGGTAACGTTAACTGATTTGAAAGTTAATTCCGAGATGTTAAATCACCCCTTAATTGATGGTCGTTGGTTTGATAAAGCCTCTACTAGCTCAAAAATTAATGAAATTGTTATCAGTCAAATGGTGTTGAAACACCTGCCCTATTTGGAAATAGGAATGACAATCGATATAGAAATACTGGCTAATACACGACCTTTTAAAATTGTTGGTATTGTGCAAAATATTGGTATGCCGAGTATTTACAGTAACGGTTATTTTACTAACAAAGCTACTCTCGCAAATGGACTTTATATCTTAGCAAACGATCATAGTGAAAAAACTTTAAAGCAGCTGAGTGTTGAGATTGGAGAGGCTGCAGAAAATAACAATATGGCGCTTAGTTATAAAAGTACCGCTTGGGATGGTGCTGATGTAGTAGCGGGGCATTTTGATATTATTTTTTCACTGATGTTGTTATTAACCGTCATTATTATTTTTATCGCTGCTAATGGTATTTTATTAACCATGACCACAAATATGCTTGAACGTACACGGGAAACAGGAGTATTAAAAGCCATTGGAGCTTCAGGACGAGAACTTATGACGATGATATTTAGTGAAGGTTGTTTAATGGCTGTGCTTGCTTGGTTATTTGCTTGTATATTAACCATACCCTTAAGTTATGGTGTTGCTTATTGGCTAGGGATGCTAACTATTCAAACACCGTTTCCATTAACCTTAGAGCCTATGATATTTATTTATACCTTGCCGCTAATGATTATGGTGACCACGTTAGCGTCATTAATTCCGATGTTGAGTATCACTAAACAACCTATTCGTGAAGCGTTGATTTACGAATAAATGAATTCAGTAAAATTAAGGTGTTCTATTAACTAAGCCCTAATTTTATAGTCATGTTTAAAGTTATTTAATTATTATTCAGGTGTTTTTCTTTTGGTTTTTTATTCACGAGTGAAATACCTGGATGATTTTATTTTTACTCTCACGGGTGATTTTTACCTACATTTTGAATACCTAAACCTACATTTGTAATGTTAGTGTTCATTACTATTATGGTGCAAGTTTCTTTCACGCCATCCATAGTGGGCATACGAATATCCATTAATATTAAACCAAATTTTTTCTTGTGGAATATCAATCTTTGCTAAATAACTGTTATTTGACTGGCACACTATTTGAATAAAGATCAGCAGTAGTTTGTTCTTTTAGGTGATTCTTATGACAACAAAAAAACAACGTAGCCAATTGTTAAATTTTAATCGAATATTCATCTATTTCTTTGCCTTACTTGGCTTATTTTTCGACTACACTTGGGCCTATGTTTTATCGTTAACATTATGGGTCTGGTTATCCGTTTTTATCTTTTATGAATGCAGATTAATCGAAAGCTACCAAACTTACTTAACTAAGCATCCATTTCATAAGAAATAATATTTCAACTGATTTTTAGACAATTAACCAAATAACGTACATAGTTAAGGAAGTGATTTTTACCCATGATGTTCTTAAAGTAGCCCATTGCTTAAGACGAATGTAAAATTTAGTAGTCAACTCAGAATAAATAAGCAAAATGAAAAAGGTTAATAATGACGAGTTATCAACCCGCAACATCAGCACAATGGATTGAGTTGATTTCTAAGAATGAATTACCTGCCATAACGTCGACAGCGCTGATGCTTGACCGATTTTCTAATGATGACAAATCTTCACTACCTAAATTAAGCCAAGCGATATTACACGATCAAGGCTTATCTTCCTGTCTGTTAAAAGTAGCAAATAGCACTCAGCGCATGGGTGTTAATAAAGTGAGTACCGTTTCCAGAGCAACGGTTGTACTGGGCATACATGCAGTAAAAAACATTTGTTTAACATCAAAATTGGTTGAAGGTTTGTTAAATAACGATGAGCTGAGCCTTAATGTTTTTAATCATTTAACACAACTTATGGCTAATTCTTTTTATGCTGGTTTATTGGCTAAAATGATGCTTCCCGACCACGATGAAGACACCCAAGAAGAAGTTTATTTAGCGGCGATGTTATATCGCATAGGTGAAAGTGCTTTTTGGAGTACTGGAGGTGATGTCGCAGAAAAACTACTAGATTACACGCAGTTACCGGATGAAGAATTTGAACTGCGGTGTCTAGATTTTATAGGAACAAACTTTAATGAATTAAGTATTGGACTTGCTAATAAATGGAATTTAGGCGAATTATTGCTGAAGTCATTAGACAACCCTCAAAGTCGTACCGTCGAAATGCAAACAATCTATTATGCCGATAAATTAAGTGCTTATATTGCGAACCCAACGTGCTCAAAGAGTGAATTTGAAGAATTACTTGAAAATATAGCTCAACTGATGAATATCAATATTAAGCAGCTTAAAGCAAGAATTACGCAAACAAAAGAACATGCACTTAAACTTTTAAGTTCCTATGGTGCCTCACTATTGATTGAGCGGATAAAAGATTTACCCAAGGCCAATGAGTTTAATCAAACCAAGAAAATTTCAACTTCTATTGAAAAAAATAAAGACAAGTTATTACTTGATACATTTAGTGTATTGACTCAAGCGACAATGCAAGGTCACGATTTAAATAAGCTTTTACAAGTTAGTTTAGTTAAGGCTATTAAAATATTCGATTTTGAACGTTGTTCATTTTTTATGTTAACTAACCTTGAAAAACAAATTAAATGTCGGTTTTCATATAATGCCAAGGCCAATAAAGAAAGTTTAGATAAAGTGATAAATTTAGCGTTAAGTGAAAATATATTTACTCAAGTCATTCAAACAGGAAAAGCGTTATTGATCAATGAACCCTATGATCTACACTGGCATAAATATATGACTCAAGAGGTTATTCATTTTATTAATAACGGCGTTATTTGTTGTATTCCGGTAAAGATCGGCGACAAAATAATTGGCGTTATTTGTGGTCAGCTATTTGCTGATGAATTAAAAATAGATCAACAAGACTTTAATAAATTTTGTGCTTTGCTAGAGCACCTCAATATGTGTTTAACTATGGTTTCTCGTAAATAGCTTATATCTTATTCAAATAAATATGGATTTATTAACTCTTAATCGAAATTCTGGCAAACTCATTTATCGTGAAAAAATTGATGATACTTATCTTGAAGTACGTGAATTCGATAATTTTCGTTGGTTTCATTTTGGTGATGATGCGATTCAATCAATAATTGATGTTACACAACCGACAAAACTTTTATCGCCAATCCCGCAAGCAATGCTGAGCTTTCTATTATGGAAAAACACGCCACTAACGTTGCTCAATTTAGGTGTAGGCGGTGGTTGTTTTGAGCGTTACTTTCAATTCATTTCAGATATCACCCTTAAATCCGTTGAAATTAGTACACAAGTTATTGATGTTGCCAAAAACTATTTGTATTTACCTAAGGATCACCTTATCCATATTGAGTCTGCTGAAGTCTATTTGCAAAATAGTCAGCAAAAAGTTGAAGTGATTTTATGCGATATATTTGCCAATAAAGATAACCCTGCTTGTTTACATGACCAAGATTTTTATCACAACTTACAAAAGAATTGTACAAGTTCAGGGCTGGTTTTTATTAACTTATTCCCGATCAATGAACAAAATATAGTGGCAATCATTACGCTGATAAAACCTTATTTCGATCATGTCGCCTTGATTGAATTTGAAAATTATAAAAATGTTGTCTTAGTCTTAAGTCAGCAAGTACTTCCGGATAAAAGCATGTTATTGGAGAAAAATAACCAAGAAAATAATGTGGCAGGTATTGATTTTTTAAGTGTTATAGCGCGTTGGCATAATATGACTTAAACATAATGATATTGACCTCATAACTACCTCTTAACCAGTCGCTTATTTAATAATTGTTTAATACTTTTTGTCGGAGCTGCCGCGATTGCCAGCTTTGCATATTCTTGTCCCAGAGTAACTTCGTTGCAACGAAAGTATAAATCTGCCAGCACCGTATACCAATGATAGGAGCGCTCTAGCCAACTAGGAATATTACTCGATTTTAATACCGCCAACCCTGCTTGTGGATTCTGCCATTCAGCTGTAGCTATTGCTCTATTTAATTGATGTAAAGGGGAAGGGGCTATGTGTTCTAATAATTGATATGAGGTAGCAATTTTATCCCATCGCGTTTGTTTAAATGAAGGTGATAAACAATGTTCAGCGGCAATGCCTGCTTCGATGTGATATCGTGAAATTTCATCACCATCAGCCGATTGTGCTAGAAATTCCATTGCGACAGTAATTTGCTGTTTATTCCATTGACTACGGTCTTGTTGTTCTAATAGTAACAATGCACCAACGCCATCTTGCCTGCTTTTCATTCTTGCCTGATGAAAGTACATCAATGCTAATAATGCAAAACTATCAGGTACTTCACCTAATTTACTGCTGGTTAATAAAGTCGTTAAATGGATCGCTTCTTCACAAAGGTCGTGCCGAATTGCCATATCAGTGTGTGAAGATAAATATCCTTCAGTAAAAACTAAGTACAATATACGATGCACCGATGGCAAACGAGTTGCCATTTCACCATAGTTAAATGTGTTTAGCTCAATGTTCTGTTGTTTAAGTTGTTGTTTAGCACGACTAAAACGTTTGTATACATTCGCTTCTGTAATAAATAATCGATGAGCTATTTCTTTAATACTAAAACCACACAAGCTTTTAAGGGTGAATACCAGTTGGGACTCTGTGGGGATGGTATCGTCACAAGTGATAAATAACATCCGCAACATAGAGTCGCTCATTTCACCAGAAAACGTGGTATCTTCATCTGCAATGTTTTCTTCTACGGGAAAATGTTCTACTAATAATTCGTTTCGACGCTTTGTATTTCGAAGTTCTGAAATAAGCTGGCGGTAAGCAACTTTATATAACCAAGCTGATGGATGGTTTGGAATACGTTCTCGACACCAGAACTCTAATGCTTGTGTCATTGCCCACTGCACAGAATCTTCAATGGTATCAACATGCTGCATGCCAATTCTACGTGATAATAACGCCACAAGTTTACCGTACTCATGGCGAAATAAATGCTCTACTTGATCTTGTTGATTCAAGGTGTGCAAATTTCTCTTATTTCTATGCTTGTCCCAATATTTGACACCATTGGACTTGCTTTTATCACTTCGATAGCCTCGTCTAGCGTTGCAGCCGTTAACATCATATAGCCACCAATAACTTCTTTAAGTTCGATAAAAGGACCATCATTAACACCGTCGTGTCGTACGACACTGCCAACATTAGCCAATTTGTTGC
The DNA here is from genome assembly GCA_013215655.1 of Colwellia sp. GTDB lineage: Bacteria > Pseudomonadota > Gammaproteobacteria > Enterobacterales > Alteromonadaceae > Colwellia_A. The sequence continues at coordinate 23,980 of JABSOX010000036.1, read as the reverse complement.
CCATATCTAAAATGTTATCAGCAAACTTTTCTTGCCATGCTTGGTATTTGGCATACATTATCTCCATTTCTGATGGCGAAGGCTGCTCACAGCCACCAGATTCGCTACGTAATATGCACATATAGGTTTTATTTTTCATTTTTCTCGCTCCGTTATAAATTGTTTTTTGTCATAAATTTATAGTTTTGACAAAGTAATAACGTATGAGTCTCGATATTTTGGACACATAGAATTAAATTTTTTATTTAACGCTTTATTTTTATACAGTATGCTTAAATAAGCATAAGCAATTGTGGGGGACTGTTCTAGTTAATTTATCGGTAAGTGATAATGGAGGTTAGTTTAAATGTTGGTGTCATCTGTAAAGGTAGTTAGAGGACGCACGTTGTTAATCAATAGGTATACCTGCGTCTTCAAGTGGAGCGGATATATATTTCAGCACTTTGAATTGCAATAGGTATATATAAAAATTATAGAGTGACTTTTAAGTACATATATCCTGATACAGCTGATCGGCTAACTGCGTTAATATTTTTTGGTGAGGATGAGTTTGTGCAAAGGTGCGTAAGCCGTAAATACCCATCACAAAAAATCGCGCTAAATGAGCACTGTCTCTTGTTGTTTTAAGTTCACCTGTTGATTTTCCTTGTTCAAATTGCTCCGTTAGTGATTGCTGCCATTGCTTTAAATTTTCACTAATAAGGTTTTGTAATTCATCATCTTGTTCAGCAATTTCACTTAATGCTTTAGTGAGTAAACAAGCTTTGGCAACATCACAACTAATGCATTCGCTAAGAACATTATCTAAATATTCTCTGAGTGCTAACAGGAAGGGTTTATCTTTGGTAAAGATACTTTTAAATTCGGTATTTCTATCTTGTCGATATTGCTCTAATGCAGCTAATAACAAACCACGTTTATTTTCAAAAGCACAATAAATAGAGCCTGGATGTAACCCCGTTGCTTTGGTTAAGTCTTGCATACTCGTTTTACTATAACCTTTGCCCATAAAAGCGACCATGGCTGCTCTTAATACTTTCTCTTTATCAAATTCAGCGTTTCTCATGGAGATTATGTTCCTATCTATTTTATAGTTATATTCATTTGTGCAGGTCATTATAATCAATTTTGAATGAGTGTTCAAAAATAATTCTTGAATGTACATTCAAGAAAGAGTATCTTGAACGTATATTCAAGATACAGGGTTTTCTCTATGACCGATAATTTATTTCAATCATTTTCTTTAAACGACACGATTAAACTTTCAAATCGTATTCTTATGGCGCCATTAACTCGTTGTATGTCTGATGATGATTTAGTGCCAACTCAGGCAATGGCTGATTATTATGGTCGTCGTGCAGAAGCGGGTTTAATTATATCTGAAGCGATTATTATTCGTCCTGATGGTCAAGGATATCCAAATACACCGGGATTGTTTACTCGAGAACAAATCACAGCGTGGCGTAACGTCACTGCTGCGGTGCATCAAAATGATGGTAAAATATTTGCCCAGCTTTGGCATACCGGACGTGTTGCTCATCCGCATTTCTTTGGTGGTGATGTACTTGCCCCTTCTGCTCTGGCGGTTGAGGGTAGTGTGCCAAGAATGCGTGAGCTAACTTATCAAGTACCTAAAGCTGTGACAGTTGATGATATTCAACAGCTGGTAAAAGATTATGCACAAGCTGCTGAAAATGCGATTGCAGCAGGTTTTGATGGTGTAGAAATTCATGGTGCCAATGGTTATTTAATTGATCAGTTTTTACATCATGACAGTAATATCCGTAGTGATGATTTTGGTGGTAGCCCTGAGAATATGGCTAAATTTCCGTTAGCTGTGGTTGATGCAATTATCGCAAGTATTGGAAAAGATCGTACAGCATTGAGGCTTAGTCCCGGTGCTTATTTTAATATTGCTGGTGATCGTCGAGACCGGGCGGTGTTTGATTATTTTCTTAGTGAACTTGAACAAAGAAGTTTAGCCTTTTTACATATTGGTATTTTTGACGATAGCATGGAGTTTGACTATCTAGATGGAACGGCATCAAGTTATGTGCGAGCCCATTATGGACAAACGTTAGTGAGTGTTGGCGGTTATAATGCTGAAACAGCAAGTACGGCAATTGCTGATAACAAGTTTGACTTAATTGCTATCGGTCGACCTTTTATTGCCAATCCAGATTATGTCGAGAGAGTGCGCACAGGTTCAGCCTTAGTGGAATATTCTGAAGAAATGTTAACAAGTTTGGTTTAAGTGTTATTACTGAAACGATTAATAATTGTAAATTTTCAGACTGAAATTTATAAAGTTTATCGCGACTTCACTTCATGTAAATAAAGGTTAACGCCAAGTTAACCTTTTGCTTTTAATTCTCTTTTATATCTCAGCGCAATAACCTTCAAAATATCTCGCCACGTGATGATACCAATCGGGTGATCTTTATCATTCACTACCGGTAAGCAGGAAATATGTTTATCATGAAAAAGTACCACGGATTCATTAAGGGTCGTTTCTTCTTTAACTGTGATTAATTTACGGCTCATGATCAGGTGAACTTTCTTTTGTAGCAAAAAAGTATCTTTGGGGGTTTCTTTACTGGTGCCTATCGTTGGGCTGAGGTGTTTGTATACATCGCGATCGGTGATAATGCCGACTAAAGTGCCACTATCTGTGATCAGAATGTGGTGAATATTGGTGGTATCAAAAATTGCCTTTGCTTTACTTAAATCGTCATCTAATTCTAGCGTGATTAAATCACGTGACATTAATTTAGCTATACCCAATTTATTACTCCAATATTAATAAAACCTAAAAATATTATAGAGCGTATTCAGCACTTTAAAAGATAAAAGTTTATAAAGTGTTATTAAGATCAAACTTTCATTATTTTCTATAAATGTGTGGTTCTTCAAATAACGTTAGAATTATCGTTCGATGTTTTGGGATTTTGCAAAATTAAGATAAATAACTTTAAGGTTTTTCGTCAAAATTAGTGAGGGATTAAAAAAGTAGTCACTAATCTCTGTAAAAAATAGGCAGTCAAGTGCGCTATATAGTTAATAGAGGTCAAAAGCAAATGTCCGCTGTTGTGTAGTAGAGTTATCTTAGTAATTGCATCAATAATACTAACTTTTACCTCTATTGCTGTCCTTAGTTGTAATGGCATAGAACTACTTAATAATATTATTTCTGAATAATTTAAAACTCACTCCAATAATTTAAATCGTAAATAAAGCAATATTTACATTTGACAACTGACCGTTGGTCAGTTTATATTATGACCAGTGGTCAGTTGATGTGAATTATACAGGAAAAGAGAAATGATAAACAAAGCAGCACAAGATATTAAGGTAGTAGTTACAGGAGCTAACGGTCATTTGGGAACCAATGTTGTTGGTGCTTTGCTTGAGCGAGGCTATCAAGTCAGAGCAACGGTACGTGACTTAAATAATCATGAGAAAACTAAAAGTTTAAAAGCGATGGGAGTTGAAATTGTAGAGGCAGATCTTCTAGATAAAAATTCTCTCATACGTGCCTTTAAAGATCAGGATGGTGTTTTTCAATTGGCTGCTGGCTTTAAAATGCATACCGGAAACCCTGAACTTGATATTAGAAAGCCTGCAATTGACGGAACTATTAACGTTCTTGAAGCAGCCAATGAGCGCAATATTAAGAAAATTATTTATACCTCCTCCGTTGCTGCGGTTGGCTCTTCTATGAACGGGCAAAAGAAGAATGAAGAAAACTGGAATGATAATGCCGCTGAGTTTTATGCAAAAAGCAAAACCGATGCCGAAAAAATTCTATGGCAGAAGGCCAGTGAATTAAGCTTAAATGTGGTGTCCATATTACCTGGAATGATCATTGGACCAAACTTTAATCGACATACGCCTTCTACTTATCTTTTTGAGAAGATGCTGAAAGAAAAAGTACCCATGATCCTGCCGATTGAATTTTCGTTAGTTGACGTCCGTGATGTAGCTATTGCACATATTGATGCATTTGAGAATGAAGCATCAAATGGCCGATACATTACAGCAGGTGAACCTTTAAAAATGAAGAAAATAATTGATATTATCGCAAAAGTGCGACCTGAACTGAAACTTCCCACAAAACCTGTCCCTTCTTTTTTATATCCATTTCTACCATTTTTGGATAAAATGGAAGCATTGTTTACTGGTAGTATGCGTACCATTACAAAAGGAGTTGTCAGCGAATATCTAAATGGAAGTGTTCAGGACTTTGATACGAGTAAAATTCGAAATGAACTAAATTGGAAACCTCGATCCATTGAACAATCAATTACCGATACATTGGTTTGGATAGAAAACAATAAAATTAGCTTGGGGTAGAAAAATCAAAAGAGCATATTCACAGGAAGATAAAGATCTTAAGAAAGAAAGCATTTTAGCTGCAGCGCAAAACCTGCTCATTAGTGGGAGCTTTCCTTTGCCTTCGGTTAATCAAATCATCAAAGAAGCAGGTGTCGCTAAAGGTACCGTATATCTTTATTTTGAAAGTAAGGAAGAAATTTATCTTTCCTTACTTTCAATATACTTTATTGAGTTTGAAGAAAATATTATGAGGCTAATGGATAAAGCCACCGAAGACAATTTTCAACAAGCCCTAATCGATGCTTATATTGCTTTTGTAAAGAAGGCTCCCAAAGGAGTCTATCTTGCGTGTATCGCTCCGCTCATTCTAGAAAGTAATTTGTCGGATGAGTTTATTATCCGGTTTAAAACAGGGATTCGAGACCTTACTTTTCGAATTTTAGAAAAAGTAGCGAGTATTGCGGGGGAAACCGATTTAAATGAGCTGCGTATTAAATTTTTGCTTAGTTATAATTTATTTTTGGGAACCTGGCAGCATTGCCATCCGCCAAAGAACGTTTTAAGAGTCTTGGAGGATGAAGGACTTGACTCGATATTGTATGATTTTGAAAAAGAATTCTCTCGTGGACATAGGGCTATTTGGAAGAATTAGACATTATTATTCGTTATCATATTTTAATTTCCATGCTCCGCCTGGAAATCCATACGAGACTTGCTGGTAATGGTGCTACTAAAATGAAAAGAGAATCTTCCAAGTTTGCAATCATAAGCTTAGCGCTAGTTGTTAATCAAATAGCATTCAATTTATATGCTAGTGAGCACTATTTGTAATGACGTTTTCTAATGACCCTCATGTCCTTGATAACGCCTGATTAAATAACGTTCTATCAAAGTGGTCGCTCGTTTAGAGCGAATAGTGATGACCACAATCGTCCTATAAAGCCAATTATATTAATGTCCTATATTGTCGGAATAGTGCTATTAGATAAGGAAAGGTAACGTCAGCTTTACGTATTTAAGTGAACGTTAGGTGAGATGGTTTTCACTCTTAAGTTTAGCCCGCTTTGGTGAAAGTTAGCCTTAGCTCATAATCAATGAGCAATCAAAAATAGGTAACTGCTAATGACTTCTTGGTGCGTAGCGGACATGACCTTACTTATTTGTTTTAGTAGGTAGGTCTCGGTAATACAAAAACTTTGTAGATAACCATTTGATTTATAAGGCTTTGTTAATATTTAACTATTGATTAATTGTCGCCGTCAGAAAAAATCATCTAAAAGTCATAAGGACGTCAGGTATTTTAAAGCTGCTTTACTTAAAGTGGCCGCATGTTCAATTACATTTAAGCGTTTGATCAATGAAAGCGACTTCAATATGGGAGTTGAATAACTCGTTGATTTAAAGGAAAAGTAGATTATGAATCGAATTTGTATTTCAATTGTATTACTGTTTTCTACTATAACTATGAGTGGCAATAGTTATAGTAAAGATAAATCTCCAACCGTAGAAAGTCGCTATTTTGGAGAAAAGCCACCGGCCTTAATTCCTAAACTTTTTGATCCTAAAATAGTATCTCCAGAAGGAAGGTTTGATGCTGGTTGGTTTTCACCAGATATGAAGGAGTTCTATTTCACTAGGAGAAGTGGGAAATATAAAAAACGCACATTTTTTGTTATTCGTTATGAACAAAATCGCTGGGGGCAGGAATCTGAGACTGATATAAAGTGGCCACAATTCTCCGCTGATGGAAATATAATGTACGTTGGTAAGGAATATAGGGAACGAACCGACAAAGGTTGGTCGGACCCTAAAAGCCCAGGAGAGTTCTTAAGACAAACAGCTCATGGTTTATCGGTTTCATCTAAAGGTACTTATTATTTTCCTCTCTTTAAAAAAGATTTTTATACGGGACACGGTAAACTTAGTTATTCTCGACTGACTGATGGCCAATATGAATCCCCAGTGAAATTGAGTAACGAGATGAATGAAGGTAAATGGATTGCTCATCCATATATTGCTCCAGATGAATCCTATTTAATTTGGGATGTAGTGCGAGAAGATGGCTACGGACAATCGGATCTCTACATTAGTTTTAAACAAGAAGATGGATCTTGGTTATCACCAATAAATATGGGCCCGCAAATAAACACAGATTTCCAGGAAAGTGCCCCACAGGTGACATATGACGGAAAATACCTCTTTTTTAGTAGAGGAGAGTGGAAAGTCGAAGAAGATGGAAGCCGTAATTACGTAGGAAAAAAATATTGGGTGGATGCCCAGGTTATTGATAACCTCAGAACCAAACAATAAATCATACTCAATAGCATTAAGCGTGATACCAAAAGGAGCCAGCCCATCTTTAATTAAGGCGAGCGAGAAAAATGAATATAATCGGGTAGCCGGAGGTTTATAACCTCCAGCCCCACACCCCCTGCATGCGGCTCTGCACAGGGCGGAGCATTTAGCTTCCGTTAACGTCCACTTTCCGGCCCAAACCAACCGCTTTTTGTATCAATCATAGAATACTGTTAATGTCCGCTGTGTAGTAATTCTTGCCTTTAACATCTTTTTTAACTACAAACTCCAAATAAAGTGGCTCCTTATAAAGGACTTCTTGGTGGTACTAGTGATTGTATAGGAGATTAATTTCAATGGTTAGAGGCAGTCAAAAAAACGTAACTTATATGTTAAATATTCCCATTTGATGACGCACTCATCTTTTTTACAAAGACTCGCAAACTCTCATCAAAATATTTCCCTCTGTTTAAAATACTCGATGTCACAAAAGTGTAATAAAATTGTCTTATACTTCTCAGTGTTGTAAAAACTATCATAAATAAAGGCATTTTAGTGACAATAGCACTTAACTCTTCTGGCACTCGTAGGCTGAAAAATTCATTAGCAAAATGGTTGATTACATTGGGTGGCATCAGTGTACTTTTTACTTTAGTGCTAATTTTTATGTATTTACTCTATGTAATTAAACCTATATTTAACTCAGCCAAGGTTGAGCCAAACGTTAGTTTCGTTATTGATAAAAGAGCTGAAAACTCCAGTGATACGTTAAGCGCTGGTCTTGATGAGCTACAAGAGCTCGCTTATCAAATTAATAAAGAAGGCATTGTCGATTTCTATCAACTTAAAGCAACGTCTGAACATGCTGTTGGCTATAAAGTTTTGTCAAAAAATTTATTAGCTGAAAATAATCAATTGGACATGATCATTGAATCAGGAGTTTACTTAAAACTGCTGATTGATAATCAAAACAATATTCAATTGATCACTCCTCAATTTAAAGCAACATATACCGACGATACGAGAACCATTATTCCAAGTATTGGTTATCCGTTGGGTAATGAAAATTTAATAATTGATCAGCAAAATAAAACGATTAAAAAATTAGCGTTTGCCATGACTGAAGAACAAGCGATGTTCATTGCTTTTACTGATGATAACCGTTTGATTAAAACTACCTTCATTGCTGAAGATGATTTTAACTATGACCCTGCTTATGAAACAAATTATCAAGAAATTGATTTTGTTCATAATATTGTTGATGACATTTTAATTACACCAGATCTTACTCTCGCATTTATTCGCAGTGGCAATATCATTTCAATTTTTGAATTGGATGATGAAGATAATGTATCGTTAAAAGCCGAAATATCTTCTGTAACTGAATTAACAACCATGGCACTTTTATCTGGCGGCAGTTCTATATTGCTAGGAGATAATGCCGGCACTGTTAGTCAATGGTTTGAAGTGGCGGGTAAAAATGGTCGTCAATTTAAACAAATAAGAACCTTTACAACAAAAAACAATGAAGCGGTTAGCCGTATTGTAACTGAGCAGTTTCGGAAAAGTTTTTATACCATGACCTTATCGGGTGTTGTTGATGTTTTTTATACCACCAGTGAAGCGCATTTATGGCAAGGTAAAATTAGCGATGGTCAGCCCAATGCCATGGTTATTTCACCACGTGCTGACGGTTTATTGTTAATTAATGAGAATAAGCTAGAGCTCTTTTCGGTTGAAAATGAACACCCTGAGGTTACATTGTCAGCATTGTGGCAAGAAGTTTGGTATGAAGGTTATCCAGAGCCTGACTTTATTTGGCAATCTACTTCGGGATCTGACGATTTTGAAGGGAAATTTTCTTTAGTTCCAATCTCATTTGGTACCATTAAAGCTGCTTTATATGCGATGTTATTTGCTGTACCTATTGCCTTATCTGCCGCTATTTATACCGCATACTTTATGACACCGGGTTTACGTAAAAAAGTTAAACCGACTATCGAGTTAATGGAAGCCTTACCTACCGTTATTTTGGGCTTTTTAGCAGGGCTTTGGCTCGCACCGTTAATTGAGGATTTCTTACCAGCGGTATTTTTGTTAGTGATATTTCTTCCTTGTTCAACGTTAATAACCGCTTTTGCTTGGCATAACTTACCTAAACACATTAAAAACCATGTCCCTGAAACGTTAGCGCCAATGATCTTAATTCCCGTTTTATTACTTGCCGGCTATGCCGCATTTAGTTTATCTCCGGTAGCAGAGTTGCACTTGTTTGGTGGTGATATGCGTCAATATATTACCAACGAGCTAGGTATTAGTTTTGACCAACGTAATGCCCTAGTTGTTGGTATTGCGATGGGATTTGCGGTTATCCCCACCATTTTCACGATGACTGAAGATGCTATTTTTAGTGTGCCACGTCATTTAACCAGTGGCTCATTAGCATTAGGTGCTACGCAATGGCAAACCCTGATTAAAGTGGTATTACTTACCGCGAGCCCGGGAATTTTTTCTGCGGTAATGATGGGGCTGGGTCGAGCGGTAGGTGAAACTATGATTGTTTTGATGGCAACAGGTAATACGCCAATTTTGGATTGGAGTATCTTCCAGGGAATGAGAACACTCGCCGCTAATATTGCCGTTGAAATGCCGGAGTCAGAAGTGGGTAGTTCACATTATCGAATTTTATTCCTCGCAGCATTTGTACTGTTTGTCTTTACGTTTGTTTTTAATACTCTTGCTGAATTTGTTCGTCAGCGTTTACGTGAAAAATATAGCTCTTTATAGCTTAACTAGATCAATAAACTCAAAGTATAAATTGAAAGAAATATGATGAAAAATAGCAATAAAGAGAATGGTAATATGAAAAAGTGGTTTCGTTCCGGTTCACCTTGGGTATGGTTATCTGCAGCAGGAGTAAGCATTAGCTTGATCTCCGTTTTAGGATTACTAGGCTTGATTGCATTAAAAGGGCTTTCATACTTTTGGCCTGCAGATCTTTATCAATTTGAATTACTTGATGATAAGGGCATTAGCTCCACAGTTATTGGTGAAATTTATGACCGTGAAAAAATACCTGCATCACAACTTGCACATACCAATATTAAACTTAAACCCGGTCAAGAAACTATTGAGCGCTTCCTAATTAAAACAGGTAACCGAGAATTAGTGAGTTTAGATTTTCGTTGGTTATTAGTGCCACATATACAGTCAATGACCACACCTGAAGATCTAGTTGTTATTGAGCGTCGTACTAATGGTAATTTTTATGGTTATATCGATTCATTAATATTAGACGGCAAAAAAGTTGATTTATCACAATTACCACAACTACAAGAGCGAGTAGATACGTTTCAAGATCAAATTGAAGATTTACAAAAAACTGATATTGGCGCCATCAATTATCAACTTGAACGTTTACGTTTGAAAGAACGTAAACATAATCTTGATAAGTCGTTAACACCTGAGCTAATGCAGCGCTTTAAAACAGAAACAGTAGCTCTGCAGCAAGAATATCTACAATTAGAAGAAAAACTGATGGCACTTCGACACGAGGTTGTCCGTGATCAACTTATTGTACGCGCCATGGACGGACAGTTAGTTACCATTAACTTTGAGCATATTTTGCAAGTGAGTTATAACAACCAATTAGGTTTATTTGAAAGAACATTGATGTTTATGCATCAAGTTGCGTCATTTATTGTTGATGATCCTCGAGAGGCAAATACTGAAGGTGGTGTATTTCCGGCTATATTTGGTACGGTACTGATGGTGTTATTAATGACGGTTATTGTATCGCCTATGGGGGTTATAGCTGCTATCTACTTACATGAATATGCAGGTAATAATGCTTTTACGAAACTACTACGTATCGCTGTAATTAATTTGGCTGGTGTACCTTCTATTGTTTATGGCGTATTTGGTTTAGGCTTTTTTGTTTACATGGTTGGCGGTAGTTTAGATCAATTGTTTTATGCGGAAACACTGCCAAGTCCAACATTTGGTACGCCGGGGGTGATGTGGTCAGCAATTACCTTAGCTATTTTAACCTTGCCAGTAGTTATTGTATCAACTGAAGAAGGTTTATCGCGTATACCTGTAGCAATGCGTCATGGCAGTTTAGCGTTAGGAGCAACCAAAGCCGAAACTTTATGGCGGATCATTTTACCTATTGCCAGTCCTGCGATTATGACTGGTATAATTTTAGCTATTGCCCGTGCTGCCGGTGAAGTTGCGCCACTAATGTTAGTAGGTGTGGTTAAAATGGCGCCTAATTTGCCCCTTGATGGTAACTTTCCTTTTCTTCATTTAGATCGCAAGTTTATGCATTTAGGTTTTCATATTTATGATGTTGGTTTTCAAAGCCCTAACGTTGAAGCTGCAAGGCCATTAGTTTTTGCTACAGCCTTGTTATTGGTCACCATTATTGTTTGCTTAAATATGACCGCAGTATCCATTCGTAATAAGTTACGAGAAAAATATCGTATGTTAGATCATTAAAACGCACGGCGACTTAGTGAGTATTTCATTCAAATTATAGAATGAAGTGATAGTTAACCTTGTCACTTCATAGTTATACCATTTCCATTAAGTTTGTTCCCACTCAGAGCTTGTCAGCGGTTTGAGAACAAATAGAATTTTTTTGTATATAGTCATTCTATATTAAAGAAATTCTGTGCGGTTATCGAATCGCTGAAAAACTCCCGAAGGGCGAGTTTAAAAGGCTTACAGCCTGCGTTATTGATTTTGACAATGGAACAACCATTCTCTGCAATCAATGCCTTGCCTCTAAGCCTTTTAAATCTCGCTGAATGGGAAGAAACTTAATGGAATTGGTATTAAATAGATAAAGAGCAAAATATGATTTCTGTAAAACCCAAAGCGTTGGCAGACAGTCCAAATAAGATGGATTTGGAAAACTTATCACCAGAACAAATAGCCTTAGATATTAAAGGATTAAATTTGTTCTATGGTGATAAACAAGCCTTACAAAATATTACGATGTCTATTCCTAAAGGGCAGGTAACTGCATTTATCGGTCCTAGTGGTTGTGGTAAATCAACCTTGTTACGTTGTATTAATCGCATGAATGATCTGGTTGATATTTGTAAAATAACCGGTGAAATCAATCTACATGGCGAAAATATTTATGACCGTCATATTGATGTTGCTGAACTTCGTAGAAAAGTTGGAATGGTTTTTCAGCGTCCTAATCCATTTCCAAAAAGCATTTACGAAAATGTTGTTTATGGATTGCGTATTATGGGTGAGAAAAATCGTCGTGCTTTAGATGAAGCGGTAGAAACAGCTTTAAAAAGTGCCGCACTTTGGAATGAAGTAAAAGATCGCTTACATGAAAGTGCCTTGGGTTTATCCGGTGGTCAGCAACAACGTTTAGTGATTGCTCGTGCTATTGCGATTAAGCCTGAAGTTTTGTTATTGGATGAGCCCACATCAGCACTTGACCCTATTTCTACCTTGGTTATTGAAGAGCTAATTAATGATTTAAAAAAACAATTCACCGTGGTAATTGTTACGCATAACATGCAACAAGCGGCACGTGTTTCGGATCAAACGGCATTTATGTATATGGGCGACTTAATTGAATATAGCGATACCAATACGTTGTTTACCATGCCAAACAAAAAGAAAACTGAAGATTATATTACGGGTCGTTATGGTTAATCATTTAGTTTTAACTTCAAATAAAAATTTTAGTACTACTCGAAAATTAAAGGTTTAAAAATGAATAGTTTAAACAGTCGTCACATTTCAGGTCAGTTTAATGAAGACTTAGAGCGTGTTATTAATTTAGTGATGCAAATGGGCGGTATTGTCGAAAAGCAACTTAATGATGCTTTAACCTCTGTGAGTGAAGCAGATGAAGTACTTGCAAAAATTGTTTTAAGAAATGATTATCAGGTGAATAATTTAGAAGTCACCATCGACGATGAATGTACACGTATTATTGCCAAACGCCAACCAGCCGCGGGTGATTTACGTTTAATCATGGCGATTATAAAAACAATTGCTGATTTAGAGCGAATTGGTGATGAAGCGACTAAAATAGCTAAAGTCACTCTAGAAAGTTTAACCAATAAACATAAAGATCTATTGCTTAACTTAGATAATTTAGGACGGCGGGTTCTTGAGGGGTTACAAGATACCTTAGATGCGTTTACGCGCATGGATGTAGACGACGCTATTGCTCTTCATAAAAGTGATGTAAAAATTGACCGTGAATATGAAGCGTTAATGCGTCAATTAATGACTTATATGATGGAAGACCCACGATCTATTCCACAGGTAATGAGTGTCATTTGGTCGGCGCGCGCTTTAGAGCGAATAGGTGATCGATGTCAAAATATTTGTGAATACATTATTTATTTTGTCAAAGGAAAAGACGTTCGACATACTACGGCTGAAGATATAGAGAAGCTATAAATAGTAGCGGAAGAAAGGGATTTTAATTTATCGCTATTCAACCATTAATAGTTGTAATGGATATGTAGTTTTTAAAGCTATAAATCATGCGAATTAAAGCATTTGATCTTCGATACAAATGGGTTAATATCCGCTTCGAATAATAACATAGAGAATTTGTTCTCCCGGAAAAAATTATGGCTAGAAATTCAATCCTTGGTGTCTTTGCAAAATCACCTATTAAACCATTGGAAAAACACATCAGGATAGTTGCAAAATGTAGCAACTTACTTGTTCCTTTTTTTGCTGCATGTGCAGAACAAGATTGGAGCACCGCAGGGAAGATTCGTACTAAAATTTCAAAATATGAACAAGATGCTGATAAATTAAAACGTCAGTTACGATTAGAATTACCTGGCGGTTTATTTATGCCGGTTGACCGTACCGATTTGTTGGAGCTATTAACACAACAAGACAAAATCGCCAATAAAGCAAAGGACATTGCGGGTCGTATATTTGGACGTAAACTTATCATACCAGAAATTTTACAAGCATCATTTGTTGAATATGTCGCACGTAATCTTGATGCGATTGAAAAAGCGGCGGATGCGATTAATGAGTTAGATGACTTATTAGAAACTGGATTTCGTGGTCGTGAAGTTGAATTGGTTGAAAAGATGATTAATCAGCTTGATGCTATTGAAGATGATACGGATAGCATGCAAATTAAATTACGTAGTGATTTATTAGCGATAGAAAACGACTTAAACCCAATTGATGTGATGTTTTTATATCAAATCATTGAATGGGTTGGTGGTTTGGCCGATTTAGCTGAGCGTGTTGGTGCACGTTTAGAAATTTTACTTGCTAGAAAATAAGGAGTAGTCATGGATATTTTACTTTCACACGGCGGCACTCTTGTTATTCTTGCTGGTGTAGTTGGTTTTTTTATGGCGTGGGGTATTGGTGCAAATGATGTTGCCAATGCGATGGGGACTTCTGTTGGTTCAAAAGCTCTCACCATTAAACAAGCTATTATTATTGCAATGGTTTTTGAGTTTGCCGGTGCTTATTTAGCAGGTGGCGAGGTAACCTCAACCATACGTAAAGGCATTATTGATGCGAGCTACTTTGTTGATACACCAGAACTACTCGTTTATGGCATGATCTCGGCACTGTTTGCTGCAGCAACGTGGTTGTTAGTTGCTTCCGTTCTTGGTTGGCCAGTATCAACTACTCACTCTATTGTTGGCGCTATTGTTGGTTTTGCTGCGGTCGGGGTGAGTCCTGACACGGTAGAGTGGGGCAAGGTTGTTGATATCGTTGGTAGCTGGATTATAACCCCACTTATTTCCGGTGTTATTGCATTCCTTATTTTTAATAGCGCACAAAAACTTATTTTTGATACGGATAAACCGTTAGAACAAGCTAAACGTTATGTACCTTTTTACATGTTTCTTGCGGGCTTTGTACTTGCTTTAGTCACCATTAAAAAAGGACTTAAGCATATTGGTTTAAATATTGGCACGACTGATGGCTTTATATATGCGGCGATTGTGGCATTAGTTGTAGCGGTCATTGGTAAAATATTTATCCAACGTCTTAATTTTGATGAAAATGCGACAAGGTCTACTCATTATGCCAATGTTGAAAAAGTATTTGCGGTATTGATGATAGTAACTGCTTGTTGTATGGCCTTTGCGCATGGCTCTAATGATGTTGCCAATGCAATTGGTCCGTTGGCGGCGGTTGTTAGTATTGTTGATAATGAAGGGCAAATAGCCGCAAAATCTGCGATTGCATGGTGGATATTACCACTAGGTGGTTTTGGTATTGTTGCCGGTCTTGCACTCTTTGGTCATAAAGTTATCGCCACCATTGGTCAAGGCATTACCCATTTAACGCCAAGTCGCGGTTTTGCTGCTGAATTAGCTGCAGCGAGTACGGTGGTTATTGCTTCTGGTATTGGTTTGCCTATTTCTACCACACAAACTTTAGTGGGTGGCGTATTAGGTGTAGGAATGGCACGAGGCATTGCTGCCATTAACATCGGCGTAGTCAGAAATATTATTGTCTCTTGGGTGGTTACCCTGCCTATTGGCGCTGGCTTATCAATCCTATTTTTCTGGATGATGAAAGCTATATTTAGCTAATTACCAAAAATAAAACCTAGTATTAAGTTGAGCCCGTGTATTGAAAAATACACGGGCTTTTATGTATAGGAAGTACGGTATGTCGAAATTGCAGGAGCATAATTTCGTGTATATTCAGGACGAATGGTATGTCACGATCACATGGATGTGAAGGAGTGACGATATTGAGGAAGAATGGCGCTCTTTTGTAGGTCGAGGTTTGCCTACATGGATGTAGGTACTTAGGTTATGTCGGGAACTGATAACTTGTACCTCGACAAGAATTCATTACAAATATCCCGTACCTATCGAAACCTATTCCATATTTGTTGAGCCTCGCTGCGCTCGTGTCGACCTACATTATGTCGGGAACTGATAACTTATACCTCGACAATGAATTTAGGATAATATCAATACTCTTTGTCGAGCTGCGCTCGAATCGACCTACATTATTTTATAAGGATATTTATGCGTATTTTTATTTTAATTCTTGCTGTTGCTTTGTTATCCGCATGTGCAAGTTCAAACAATGCTAACAATAATTCACAGTGGGACTTTGATCATAATCTGCAATTTAAAGAAAAAAAATTGGCAGACAATAAATATCACCTCGAAGTCATCCCTAAAAATGATACTTATTTTAGCCAATTGGCGACTTTTCTGATGAGGCGCTCATATCAAATTTGTGGTCAGTATGGTTATACCCTCGAAGTTCTTCAGGGTATTGAAGGCTTTAATGATCGCGAAGGTTTACCAAATCTTATCCAATCATCACTTCATGCTAATGTTGAGTGTAAAAAGTAACTATTCTACTTATCCAGGGAGTAGGTTACTTATTAGCTTTTAATTGATAATACTTTTTAGGAGTCTCTTCCATAAAGGTTTTAAACTCTCGAATAAAATGTGCTTGGTCAAAATAGTCATAATCGTTTGACAGTTGTGTCAGCGATTTAAACTGGTTGTTTGCAATCGTTGTTTTTATCTTTCTAATTTTATTGATGCGCATATAAGCGTTAGGTGTAATGCCTATATAGGTTTTAAATAAACGTTGTAAATCTCTTAAAGAAATAGAAAATTCATTACATAGCTGGGAGACATTGGCAACGTTGTCGTTATTGATGGCGGATAAAATATTAGTGAGTAACTTTTGCTGTTTTATTTGACTAATTTTTAAGAGTTCAAGTAAATGATTTTCTATGGTGGTTATGATTTTTTCATCACTTACACCCTCTGCGAGTAAATTCGTCAGGTTTTGATAAAGACAAGTGCTGTTATTAAAGTGCTGCTTTGTTGTTAGAAGTATATCTCCCTTTAATTTTTCCATAGTAACATTAAAAAAGTGATGGCCGGTTGCAGGGAAAAACCTAATACCAAAACAATGAATGTTATTATTAAAGGTAATGGTGATTAAGTCAGTACTAGGGCCCAAAGTAGTACATTCTTTATTTGCAATCAACTGCTTGTTTTTTGTCTGGTAACAAATACTATCACCAAAGTTTAGTATTAAGCCTGAACCACAATCACTGAGTATTTTAAAGTTTAGTTTTTGCCTATTTTCGCTATTTTTAGCCAACCAAATAGTTTGTACAAAATCTTGTAATTTGGCACAAGGTGTATACATTTTTAATTGAATCTTTTTTAAGTCTGTCATTAATATTTGTCGTTTTTATCCAATTTTTTACGTTGTTATTACCTTAATCTTATTGGTGATTATATCGAAACAAACCTTAAATGGAGAATAAAATGACACCAAGATTAAATTATTTAAACGTTTCACCACAGGGCATGAATGCCATGTTTGTTATGGAAAAACATCTCAATAATTGCCAAAAAATAGATAAAACGTTACCTGAACAGCTTGTACATTTACTTAAAACCAGAGTCTCTCAAATAAATGGCTGTGCCTATTGTATTGATATGCATACTAAAGATGCTCGATCTGCTGGCGAAAGTGAGCAACGACTTTATGCTTTAAATGCTTGGCGAGAAACACCATTTTATAGTAAAGAAGAGTGTGCCGCTTTAGCTTGGGCAGAAGCTAATACGTTAATCGCTAAAAATGGTGTTACAGCTACATTATTTGAGGGCATGCAAAAATATTATAGTGACCAGCAGATTGTCGATCTGACATTAGTGATCACGAGCATTAATGCTTGGAATCGAATAGCATTGAGTTTCGGTGCTGTCGCTGGAAGTTATACTGTTGGTGACTTTTCTTAATTATCGCTCTTAGTAAAGTTAGTTACTTCATCTTACTTAATAGTTGTATCTTACTTTGATAAGTACTGTGTAAAACTGTGATAAGTTGCTGATCACTAGTGACACTAAAGTGGCTAAGGTTAAGCTTCTTATCATTTTTCACCATTATTAACCGTGAATGGCTTTCTGCAAAATGCCAATAGTTAATTGCCGACTTACGGTCAGTAAAACTATGATAATAAATACCCTGTGTAAATACTTGCCAGCTGACATAGCCTGAACGGGAAAAGTCATCTATTAATAATGTTTCGGTATTGTTGAGTGGCTGAAGTGTATTATCTACTAATGACTTTTTCCATAAACCCTCTTGTTCATATTTATGAAAATAAAGTGTTTTGCCATCAACAGACTCTTTTGCACCAGCCCCTCCGTGTTGTGTTATTTGAGTTAAATCCTCTCCAGCAAGGTTAATACGCCAAACTTGCCAATCACCACTTTTATTCGCAGTAAAATAGATGTGACGACCATCGCTAGACCAACTAGGGGTGTCTACCTCATAACTTTTATCTGTAATTCGGGTGATTACGCCTGTTCTTATGTTTAATAAATAGAGCGCATGGTTGGCTGAGAACATGATTTGTGTATCATCTTTTGACCATTTCAATTGCGTTAAACTAAAGTCATAAGGTGTTTGATTGGTGAGTTGAATTTCATTGCCATGCTCGTCTAATAGCATAATTTCAGTTTTGCTGTTGATACTAGTGACATAAACAAGTTGTCGGCTGGTATTCGCATAAGCTGGAAAATAGTTTTCTGTCGATTTTTGAATTGCTTTTAATCGCTGTGGTGTTGTGTTTGAGGCTAAATTTTTCAACTTATTTGTATTTGAGTGTATTTGAGCTGAATTGATATCTTGCCATAAAGTATATTGCCATAAAGTATGCTGCCATTTAATGGTATTAACGATGACGGTATTATCGCTTTGAGAGTAGTTTGCGCTAATGGTATCGATATTTTTATTGTCAGCTAATAAAGAGTATACCTCTCCTAATAGTGATAAATATTTAGGCCCCTCACTGGTCGCTAATAAAATGTGTTTGCTGGTTGTCGACCAAGAGACATCGTTAATATGTAAGCCGGTTGCTAACAATAATTTCTTTTCGCGGCTGGTGATATTGTATAAATATACTTGCCAACGAATTCCATTTTTATTTTCAATAGTTACTAGCCATTTACCATCAGGTGAAGCACTGACTATGTACTCATTTTCATGATCTTTGGCTGAAAACAGTTCAATACTTTTATTGTTTAAATTAAATTGATATAACTTGGTAAGGGCAGGCGAGTCGGGCAATGTTGCTGATTGACCAAGGTGTTTTTTTGCTAAAAAATAGAGTGTTTTCCCGTTATGGCTCCAGCTTAAGTCATAAGTATCTTGTTGCTCACACGAAAATATTTTCTGTTCGTTATCTAAATGATTACGCTCATTTATGTTGGCGGTGTATATGTCACAGCTATTATGGTTTTCGCGTATATAAGCTAATGTATTTGAACCCTTTGACCAAGCGATTAACCAATAATGTGTGTTTTTTGCTGTTGATAGTAACTGTTCTTTTTTTGTTGAGGAGGATGTTGACTGGAGATAAAGTTGATAATGCTCAGTCCCTTTAGTTTTAGCACTAAAGATAATTTTCGAAGTTTCAGGCAATAATTTTACTTGATTGATATAGCCCTTAAAGTTAACCAAATCCTGATGGTATTGATAATGCTCAATTTCATCAACTGGTGCTAAAGATAAAATATAAAATACAGAAAATTTGATGATTAGTAATAAACTGACGGCTAAACCCAAATGTGGATAATGAATGATCCCTGAGCCAAAAGGAGGCTTGGACTGCGGTATAGGCTTTATTTTTTCAGGTAAAGGTTGTGACACTTTTAGTGCTCTTCTTTTAATAAGTTAGTTAAACTTTAGTTAAATTAATACAATGACTTAAATAATCTAATCAAGAGTAGTCTTTAATCAAACTATCTACTACTATGAGATAGTTTTCAATAAAACCTCTCTTTATGACACTAAGTATTTTTGAATTCTTAAATTTATTTGCTGCTTTAGTCTTAATTGGCGTGAGTTTGCATGTTTATTTTTCGAAACATCAAAAACGAGCCACCAATGTCATTTTTTCTACCTTTTTGTTATTTTTTTCCGCTATTATTCTGCGCGATAATTTAGACCAAACAGACACGATTACCTACATTCTTGTCATTGAAAGTTTATTTTTTGGTTTAGCGCCACTTATTTATCTCTATACTTGCGCTTTTATTCACAATGCTAGCCAATTAAATAACAATGATTATCTTCATTTTCTCCCGATGTTTTTGGTGTTTTTAGCTTTTTTATATCTCTCTTTTTTCTATTCAGGTGTTGAGTATGAACTTATTAATACTTTGCCTTGGAAAGTTAATATTGAAAATATCACCGGTTTATTTTTGTTATGTCAGTTCACTATTTATTTGGGAATGGCCATTGATAAGTTACGACAATATAAATTTTGGCTTGCTGAGCACTATTCAACGACAGAACAACTCGGCTTTACTTGGTTAAATCGTTTTATATCTGGTATTTTCATTATCTTCACTACCGGTTTTCTATTATTTAGCTTTGATAGTTTTACGGCTTTTTCATTATATTTAGGCAATTTTGACCGTTGGTTTTATTTAGGAGTGAATATTTTTGCTGTTTGGGCTGCTTTATATTGTTTATTAACACCTGAAATTTTTAATTGCCACTTTCATTTTGATCAACAACAAGATAATGATGAGGTGTCACACGTTGGATATCAATCAAGTAAAAAACCTGCTCTTGATGATATTGAGCCACAACAATTGACCGATTATTTAGCTCAGTTGACAACATTAATGCATGAAAAGAAACCTTATTTAGACCCTAATATGGGTTTAAAGGAGTTGGCTGGAAAAGCACAATTACCACAAAGAACCTTATCACTTATTTTGAACCAAAAACTGAATCAAAGCTTCTATAACTATGTTAATTACTATCGTGTTGAAGAGGTTAAAATCAGGTTGTTACAAACTGAAAATCGACATGCAAAACTTGAAGGTATCGCCATTGATTCTGGCTTCCGCTCTAGCTCTACCTTCAATCGATTATTCAAACAACATACCCAAATGACCCCTCAACAATTTCGACAATTGCAATATCAATCATTGGCTGCTAGTTAACTATTTATGATGAAAAACATTCCTAAAATATTACTTCAATTAATTAAAAGCTGCGTCAAATTGGCCGCCATTATGCCAATAATATTAATTATTAAACCTTTACATGCAAATACCTGGGGATATGCTGAAAACAATGATGTTGCTAAATCAGAGCAAGTAGAAAAAATTGAACGTATAGAAGTGACAGGCTCTCGTTTAAAAGGTATCGACAGTGAATTCGCATCACCAGTGACGGTAATTTCCAGAGAAGATATAGATAACAGTGGTGCTACGCGTTTAGCCGATGTTTTAAGAGCAAGTACACTCAATACTCATGGTTCGCGTCGTGAATCTGCCGGTGGTACAGCTCAAGGTCAAGCAACTCTTAATTTACGTGGTTTAGGTGAACAACGTACGTTGATTTTAATTAATGGTCATCGTATTGCTAATTCTGCAGCGATTCCAGATGCGCAGAATATAAATTTAATTCCCTTATCTGCGATTGAAAGCATTGAAATTTTAAAAGATGGCGCGTCTTCTATTTATGGCGCAGATGCTATTGGTGGTGTTGTTAATATTATTTTACGGAAAAACATTGAAGCAAATCATTTGAGCTTATCTATTGTTGAACCCAGTACCAATGGTGGTGAAGAGTTTTATGCTGGTTTTTATGGCGGTATTACTACCAATGTTGCCAATATCACTTATTCTGCAGAGCATCAAAAAAAATCAGCAATTTACGCACGTGATGTCAAATTAGCGCAAGAAGGACTGAGTCGTTATGGTTACCCCGGCAGTTATCGAATTAATGCCCGTCTCCCAGAGACAGGACAACTATTGTCTAAAGTTGTCGCCGATGACCGGTGTCCGACAGCGTTAGGAACAAGTGATTTTCCCAATTCTGTAATTGATAATGACTTTTGTAAATTAAACTTTGCCCAGTTTCTACAATTAATTCCAGAGACTGAAAATAGCTCTGCCATGTTAGACGGTAATTGGCAATACAGTAATGAAAATCAGTTATATGCTCATCTAGATTTTAGTATCAATAAATCCGTTGGCATCGGCGCGCCAACCCCTACGGTTGGCGGTCTTGAATTTTTACCGACGATGTCAGCAAGTAATATTAATAATCCGACACAAGGGCAAACACTTGCCTTTGATAGTGACTTTGACGGT
This sequence comes from Colwellia sp., assembly GCA_013215655.1. Taxonomy (GTDB): domain Bacteria; phylum Pseudomonadota; class Gammaproteobacteria; order Enterobacterales; family Alteromonadaceae; genus Colwellia_A. Next base: position 2,195 of record JABSOX010000036.1, on the reverse strand, counting down.
AGTGATGATACCTTTATTGATGGGCCTTTTGATTTAGAGCTTTTTTATCGTAATGTTTTAGGGGAAGTGAGAAAAACAGAGAATACCGATAAAATGTTAAACTTTTATGCAGGGGCTTCTGGTGAGTTTTTGAGCAAGAAACGCTATCAATTTTCCATTTTTTATAATAGTAATCATGCGGATTCGTTAACACGTGGTTTGGTTAGGCGAGATTTATTACAAGCAGCAATTAACGATGGCAGTTTTGATGTTTTTGCTGTTAATCAAGCTACTAGCCCCATATTGGCTAAAAGCTTTGCTATTGATTCTGCTTTCACTGCAAAATTCGAATATCAAGGTGCCAATTATACCTTGCATACTAACTTATTTGGTAAAGATGCTAGTGAACACGACACCGTTTTTGGTATTGAGTATGTTGAACATGATTATACGAGTGTTTTTCAAGATGAATTTGCTGATAATGTGATTGATGGCCGTGCTGGCGGCGGCAGTGCTAAGGGACAACGAGAGATATTTTCAGCATTTGCAGAAACATCTCTTGATGTTACTAAGCTCGTAAATCTTAATTTATCTATTCGTTACGATCATTACAGTGACTTTGGCGATACCTTAAACCCTAAGTTAGGCATTACTTATCGCTATAGCCCTGATCTTATTTTTCGAGCATCGGCAGGAACCGGGTTTAGAGCGCCGAGCTTGTATGAACTATTTAGTAATGCCAATCAGTCCTTTGCCTACGTTCGCGATAATATACGATGTGACGCTGCGGGGGATTTAGACAATGATGGCACCGCTGATCAACATCAATTGGTTGATGAACTAGCTTCAAACCATCCTTGTCAGCCGGTTACTGTTGAAGCGGTTATTCGTGGCAATGAAAATCTTGAGGCCGAATCCTCAGCATCTTACACTGCTGGGTTTACTTATGAGAGTAAACAAGATTCACGTTTTCACCTTAACTTGTATTATCAATATTACGATAATGAAATTAATTTATTATCGAACGAAGAATTACTTATTCGTGAAAAAGAACACAATGTCAGTGGACAAGTTATTCGCGATCAGCAAGGTGAATTAATACGAATTCTTAAAAGTTATGATAACTTTTCTGGCACTAAAACCGCAGGGTTTGATATTGAATATGATCGTTCATGGCAAACAAAAAAATATGGAGAATTTAAATGGATAACACGTTTAAGTGCGACAGTTTTTCATAATGTTGAGTTTATCCCAGGAGAGGGTTATGAAGATGTTTCAGGTGATCTTGGGGTAAGTGAAGGGCAGCTTTATACCGCATTTAAATGGTACAAAGGTGACTGGAAAAGTCAATTAAGCCTAAAATACTACCCATCAATGTCGGAAAATAATATTCAATTAAACGAATATGTGGTTGCTAATTTGCACATACAAAAAGTATTAAATAAGCATGCTCGGATATCGATAGGTGCACTTAATTTATTTGATGGCACACCACCGAACAATAGTGCTCTAGGTTGGCCATTTTTTTATGCGGATGAATTATTTATTCAAGGACGAACTCTGTATCTAGATTTTTCTTATAGTTTTTAGCGTTAAAAGGCAATAGTCAGTAAAAATAATAGTTATAAAAAAAGGGGCTACTTATTAAAGCAACCCCTCATGTTTATTCTACTTACACACTATGGTTTATACCATTTTAACCGGTACAGCTTGAGCAGTAAACTTAGTGCTCAACTCATGTGTCGGAGGAGTGAACTTAGTTAAGTTTATACCGTCTACAGCACTTTTATACTCTTCAAGGGTAGGGAAGCGACCCAACATAGTTGAAAGCACAACTAGCGGTGTTGAACCCAATAATGATTCACCTTTCTTCTCGGCAGTATCTGCTACTACACGACCTTGGAACAAACGTGTAGAAGTAGCAATAACCGTATCGCCTGGTTCAGCTTTCTCTTGGTTACCCATACATAAGTTACAACCTGGGCGTTCAAGGTACATGATATTTTCGTACTTAGTACGAGCAGCACCTTTGGGGTGTGCATCATCAAATTCAAAACCTGAATACTTTTGTAAAATATCCCAGTCGCCTTCAGCTTTAAGCTCATCAACAATGTTGTATGTTGGTGGCGCGACAACTAATGGTGCTTTAAATTCAATCTTCTGACCTTGTGCTTCCATGTTGCGTAACATTTGCGCGATGATTTGCATGTCACCTT
>JABSOX010000004.1 GCA_013215655.1 Colwellia sp. | reverse complement strand
TCCCGAGTGGCCAAAGGGATCAGACTGTAAATCTGACGGCTCCGCCTTCGGTGGTTCGAATCCACCTCCCTCCACCACTTTTTACTTCTATACTTCCTGAATATAATCTTTTATAAAATCCTAAATTATTTAATAAATTGAATAGTGTCTTATACTTATCTGATTTAATATTTGACAAATTCATTACACTACAATCGGTAAAGTACTATGACATGGAAATCAACCCAATCATGGGAAAGTGCTCAATTAAAAGCGAAACTTCTTTTTAAAATTCGTTCATTCTTTGCTAATAGAAATATTGTTGAAGTAGAAACACCTACGTTATCACAAGGCACTGTTACTGATGTTTATCTTGATGGTTTCACGAGTAAATACAACTTTCTAGCCGATACACCTGCTGATGTGGAATGTGATCTCTATTTACAAACATCACCTGAATTTGCGATGAAACGATTATTATCTTCTGGCTATGGTTCTATATATCAAATATGTAAAGCATTTAGACATGAAGCGACTGGTCGTTACCATAACCCTGAATTTACAATATTAGAGTGGTATAGAGTTGGCTATGACCATTTTCAATTAATGAATGAAGTTGAAGCGTTACTTGTTTCCGTATTAGCATGTGGTTCAGCTGAGCGTATAAGCTACCAGTCACTTTTCATAAAAATACTGGGTATTGATCCGTTGGATTGTAATACAGCCGATTTAATTAGTATTTTAACAAGCCGTAATATTTTGAGTGATTGGCTACTTGTAGAGCCCTCAATTGATATTTTATTACAGTTTGTTTTTTCTGAAATTGTAGAACCTTTGATAGGAAAAAGTGCACCATGCTTTGTCTATGATTTCCCAAGTAACCAAGCCTCACTTGCTAGAATTTCCAATAAAGATTGTAGAGTTGCAGAACGATTCGAATGCTATTTCAAAGGAATTGAATTAGCAAATGGTTTTAATGAATTGACTGATGCAGAGCAACAGTATCAACGGTTTGATGAAGATAATAAAATAAGGAAGATGCAGGGGAAAGCACCGAGGATAATAGATCACCGTTTTATCGATGCGTTAAATAATGGCCTGCCTGAGTGCGCAGGAGTAGCACTTGGAATTGATAGGTTAATGATGATTGCACTTGATGAAGAGTCTATAGATAAGGTTATTAGCTTTCCTATAAGCCATGCGTAATCAAAACTAGGTGTTATATTATATCAATTGTGATAATATCTCAATATTGAAAAGGTGATAAGAACTCCCTTCGATAATTAAGATAAAATTCGTTTATTATAGGTTATAAATAATGCTTGATAGAATTGGAATAACAGCAACTTCGTTATGTGCTTTGCATTGCATAATGTTACCTATTTTGCTGCCCGCATTACCTCTTCTTGGCCTTGGTTTTCTAGCCGACCACGCATGGGAACATGTTTTTCTCCTTATCACTGCACTACTTGGAGCATTTGCATTATATTCAGGTTATAAGCGTTATCATCAAAAACACTATCCTTTTTATCTATTAGCAGCTGGTATTGTTATTTATTGGGTCAAACATGATTTTTCAGAAAATATACAGCCATTCTTTATCTTCGTTGGTGCATCATTAATTATTAGTGCGCATTTTATCAATTTGAAACTTTGTAACGATAAAAAACGCTTTAGTCAAAATAACTGTAGTGTAAAATAAATATTAAATATTAAAGTCCTTTAGCTTTCTCGTTAAGGTATTTCTACCCCAACCTAATTTTTTTGAAGCCTCTTGCTTATGCCCTTGCGTAAATGTGAGCGCATGTTCTAATGCTATTTTTTCGAATTCAGGTAACGCAATATCGAGTATGTCGCTTTTTCCGCTAGTTAGTGCTTCATCCATCCATAACCCAAAAGCTTGCTGCCAAGTAGTCGAGTCAGTTTTTTCCGTTGCCGTATATTCATTAAGTTCAGGTGGTAAATCATCGACCAAAACTTCTTTCCCGCTTGCCATTACTGTTAAATATCTACAGAGATTTTCAAGTTGACGGACATTTCCAGGCCAGATACATCTTTTGAGGTATGACAAAGTGTTTTTATGTAACGACTTAGGCTCCACAGATAATTCATCTGCTGCTTGAAGCAGAAAGTGTTTAGCGAGTTGCTCAATGTCTTCTTTGCGTTCTCGTAAACTAGGCAAGTGTATACGTATAACATTTAAACGGTGAAACAGGTCTTCTCTAAATTCATTTTTTCTAACCTGTACTTCTAAGTTTTGGTGAGTGGCGGCAATAATACGCACATCTACTTTGATCGGCGAATGTCCACCAACACGGTAAAATTCACCATCAGCTAATACTCGCAAAAGTCGTGTTTGAATGTCTAATGGCATATCACCAATTTCATCGAGAAATAAAGTACCTTTATGAGCTTGTTCAAACCGGCCTTGTCGTACGGTATTAGCGCCTGTAAAGGCTCCCTTTTCGTGACCAAATAGTTCTGATTCAATTAAATCTTTTGGGATAGCGGCCATATTTAATGGAATAAATGGCGCTTTAGTTCTTGGACTATGCGTGTGTAATGCATGAGCAACCAGTTCTTTACCTGTGCCCGACTCTCCGTTAATTAAGACACTAATACTTGAGCGTGATAATCGCCCTATCGCTCGGAAAACTTCTTGCATTGCTGGAGCTTCGCCAATTATACCAACACTTGGTGCTGCGATTTCTTTTTGGTGGCTTTTAACATTTAGTTCTCTAGCATGAGTTAAGGCACGTCGACTCAATGAGATGGCTTCTTCTATATCAAACGGTTTTGGTAAGTACTCAAAGGCACCACCTTGATAGGCGTTAACTGCACTATCGAGATCTGAATGGGCGGTCATTATTATTACGGGAATGTTGGGGTGTTCATCACCTATTTGATTAAGTAATGTCATGCCATCTATATTAGGCATTCTTATATCAGAAACGATTACCTCAGGTTGAGCATATTCTAGTGCGTCTAACAAATTAGAAGCACTTTCAAAAGATGCAGAACTAATATTGGCTTTGCTAAATGCTTTTTCTAATACCCAACGAATTGAACTATCGTCGTCTACAATCCAAATTTGTTCAGTGTTCATCGTATGTTCTCTTGATTAATGGGAAGTAAAATTACAAATTCAGTTTTTCCGGGTCTACTTTTGCAAAGTAACTTTCCTTGATGTTGTTGAACCAATGTTTGACATATTGATAAGCCCAAGCCAGTTCCGTCTGAGCGACCAGATACCATTGGATAAAAAATAGTATCTTGAATTTCTGTAGGAATGCCTGGACCATCATCAATAATACTTATTTGAATAGCTAATTTGACCCGTTTGCCATTGATGGTTTGATTGGTAGCAATACGTGTTTTAAGGACAATGCTATTATCACTTTTAATGGCTTGAATAGCGTTATTAACTATATTTAAAATGACCTGTTGTAATTTATCTTCATCAAATGAAATATCAGGGATTGAGGGATCATAGTCCCTGCTCAATTGAATATTTTTAGGATTATTAAAGGTGACCAATTGATAAATTTTCTCGAGTACAAGGTGAATATTCTGTTGTTTCATTTTAGGCAGTTGATTAGGACCTAATAGTCGATCAACCAAATTAGTTAATCTATCTGCTTGTTCGATGATCATCGCAGTATATTCTTTTTGTTCCAAATTAATTTCTAAACTTAATAATTGTGCTGCACCACGCAAGCCCCCTAAAGGGTTTTTGATCTCATGTGCTAACCCTCTGATCAAATCTCGTGCAGACGACCACTGTAATTGTTGAAATGCTTCTGCACTTATTTGTTTTTGCTGATCTATTTGTTTAAATTCTAGTAAAACATGTGATTCTTTATTGAATTCGACTAAAGATGCAGTGAGCTCGACGGATATTTTTGAATGGTCGAAAAACTCGATAGTAACATCACTATCATTGAATTCTTGACCTGAGGTTAACAATTGTAATAATCGGCTTTGGCACAGCGATATAACAGCAAATATCCCTATGAATTGTTGCTGGTAGAGTTTATTCAAACTTTTATTGAATAGTGTCTCTGCAGCAGGATTAATATATTGAATCGCTAAATTGTCATCAAGTACAGCAATTGCAGTCACCATTTGGTTTGGTAGCGCTTGTAGAAAGCTATTTTTGGACTCTTGGATCTCTTGCATGTACTTCAATATAATCCCTCTACGCACCAATATAGTGCAAAATAATTCCGATTGTAGTAAATATTGGTGCAATATTCATCTAATTAAATCGTTATCTTGCTTTAACTACAGACGCCCTGTGCATATAAAATGTTATTGAAGATGATGATGCAATAACCTTGCCTTTTTCATTTAGCAAAATCATTTTTATTTGATGCTCACCGCGTTCGATATCTCGTAGGGCGAACCTTGAATGTGTTTGCGGTTTCTCGTAGGGAACATTATCAATATAAAGTTGTATTGATAATCCACGCTTAAATATCGGTTTAATGCGGCCAGAGACATGTACAGAGCCAGTATTATCTCTAATTGTTGAGTTATTCACGGGTTGAACAATGACAACTTGATAGTCATCTTCTATTTTTTTTGGTGTAATATCTAATATTGAGGTATCGATTGAGGAAATAATATTGTTATTCGTTTTTAATTCAACTTCTTCGGCGCCGGGTTTAGGGCTATCAGAAAATACTAATACTCCCGCTTCATTACGCCATACGTAAATTTTAGCTGAAGTGGCTTGCACCGGAAAAGTAAGTGATGCAAATAGTATTACGGTGCTTAAAAGTTTAATGAAGAACAAGGACCATGTCTCTCCTAATTATATTTAATGTATGTCGTTATAGCGAACAAATATAATTTTTGTTAACTATAAGTAACTTAATCAACTTGGGGTAACATATCAAATAATTTTATTTGTGCCACAAAAAAGCTCACCTAAGTGAGCTTTTTATAATACCTATTACAAATAATAGCATAGACTACATTTTAAACACTGTAATACATATCAAATTCTACAGGGTGAGTCGTCATATTCAATAACTCAATTTCTTTGCGTTTAATGCCTATGTAAGCATTGATCATATCGATATCCATCACACCACCAGCTAATAAAAATTCATTATCTGCTTCTAGGGCATCAAGTGCTTCTTCAAAAGAAGAACAAACTTGAGGGATTTCAGCGGCTTCTTCTGCTGGTAAGTCGTATAAATCTTTATCCATAGCATCGCCAGGATGAATTTTATTTTTGATCCCGTCAAGGCCAGCCATTAACATTGCTGTAAAACCTAAGTAAGGGTTCATCGTTGGATCAGGAAAGCGAACTTCGATACGCATTGCTTTAGGTGATGGCACCATAGGAATACGAATTGATGCTGAACGGTTACGCGCAGAATATGCAAGCATTACCGGCGCTTCAAATCCGGGCACAAGGCGTTTGTATGAGTTAGTTGAAGCGTTAGTGAAAGCATTAAGTGTTTTAGCGTGTTTGATAATACCACCGATATAATAGATAGCCATTTCCGACAATCCACCGTACTTGTCACCAGAGAATAAGTTAACGCCATCTTTAGCTAGTGATTGATGCACGTGCATACCCGTACCGTTGTCGCCAACTAGAGGTTTAGGCATAAATGTCGCTGTTTTACCGTAAGCATGAGCAACGTTATGAACTACATATTTATAAATTTGTACTTCATCGGCTTTTTTAACCATGGTATTAAAGCGACAAGCAATTTCGTTTTGACCACAAGTAGCTACTTCATGATGATGCGCTTCAACAACTAAGCCCATCTCTTCCATAACTAAACACATCGCGGAGCGTAAATCTTGTGAAGAATCAACTGGCGCTGTTGGGAAATAACCACCTTTAACGCCTGGACGATGTCCCATATTGCCTTCTTCGTATTCAGTACCTGAATTCCAAGAAGCTTCTTTATCGTCAATTTTGTAGAATGAACCACTCATATCAGTATGAAAGCGCACGTCATCAAAAACAAAAAATTCTGGCTCTGGACCAATTAATACGGTGTCAGCAATACCTGTGCTACGCATGTACTCTTCAGCACGATTAGCAACAGAACGAGGGTCACGGCTGTAACCTTGCATTGTGGCGGGTTCTAAAATATCACAACGAATATTTAACGTTACTGCTTCAGTAAATGGGTCTAAAACAGCAGTAGATGGATCAGGCATCATCACCATGTCTGACTCATCAATGCCTTTCCATCCTTCAATTGAAGAACCATCAAACATTTTACCGTCTTCAAAGAAATTTTCATCTACTTGGTGATGAGGAATAGAGATGTGTTGTTCTTTGCCTTTTGAATCCGTAAAGCGAAGGTCAACAAATTTGACGTCGTGTTCTTTGATTAGATCTAAAACTGTTTGTGACATTGAGTGTCTCCAGTGGGTTTAAGTTTAAAATTTTCAATTACTTTATATCTATGAAACATCTTAAAGCTAATATTATGCCAAGTTCTAATTTAATGATAAATAAAGATTTTTACTAATGCGCTTGTACTTAACGCACCATTTCGGTGCTTGTGGTGTGCTGTTTTGGTGCATGCGCACCATTTTGATTAACGTGAAGTATAGCAGGAGCCTGTAAACAAGAAAGTAGAATGTTTGTGATAAATATAAAATTGGCTATGTTAATTTTATATTGTGCTGTATAATGCGCGCCCAATTATAGCCTCATATTCAACCTTGAATATTTGTCAGTTTTGAATAGTAATAGCGAGTAACGCCTGTGTTAGATAAATTACGTAATGTTGCCATCATCGCCCATGTCGATCACGGTAAAACCACTTTAGTTGATAAATTACTTGAGCAGTCAGGTACTTTAGATGCACGTGTCGGTCATGACGAACGTGTAATGGATTCAAATGATATCGAAAAAGAACGTGGTATTACCATTTTAGCTAAAAATACTGCTGTTAACTGGGGCGACTACCGTGTAAATATCGTCGATACTCCGGGCCATGCCGATTTTGGTGGTGAAGTAGAACGTGTAATGTCTATGGTTGATTCCGTATTATTAATCGTTGATGCACAAGAAGGCCCAATGCCGCAAACTCGCTTTGTAACACAAAAAGCTTTTGCTCAAGGTCTTAAGCCAATTTTGGTTATCAATAAAGTTGATAAACCTGGTTCTCGTCCTGATTGGGTCATGGACCAAGTATTTGAATTATTTGATAACCTCGGCGCTACTGATGAACAACTTGATTTTAAAGTCGTTTATGCTTCAGCAATTAATGGCTGGTCATCACTTGAAGAAGGTGTCGTTGGTACTGATATGACACCTTTATTTGATACTATTATTAATGAGGTACCTTCACCAATTGCTGATCCTGAAGGTGCATTTCAAATGCAAATATCACAACTTGATTACAGCTCATATTTAGGTGTAATTGGTGTTGGTAGAATTACGCGTGGTAGTGTTAAACCAAATCAACAAGTAACTATTCAATTGGCCAGTGGCGGAGTGCATAACGGTAAAGTAGGTAAAGTGTTCGGTTATTTAGGTCTAGAACGTCATGATATTGCTGAAGGTTTTGCTGGTGATATTATTGCCATTACTGGATTAGGCGAACTTAAAATATCTGATACGGTTTGTTGTCCAACAGAAGTTGAAGGCTTACCTGCATTGTCGATTGATGAACCTACTATTAACATGACTTTCCAAGTTAATACCTCTCCATTTTGTGGTACAGAGGGTAAGTTCGTAACTTCGCGTAATATTAAAGATCGTTTAGAAAAAGAGTTAGTACATAACGTCGCTTTACGTGTTGAACAACTTGACGATCCAGATAAATTTAAAGTATCCGGTCGCGGTGAACTTCATTTAGGTATCTTAATTGAAAACATGCGTCGTGAAGGTTTTGAGCTAGCGGTTTCTCGTCCAGAAGTTATTGAACGTATAATTGATGGTGAATTACAAGAACCTTATGAAACAGTAACCATTGATGTTGAAGAACAGCATCAAGGTCCAATCATGGAAAAAATGGGTATTCGTAAGGCAGAATTAACGGATATGGCACCTGATGGTACGGGTCGTATTCGTATGGACTTTATTATGCCAAGTCGCGGCTTAATTGGTTTCCAAACAGAATTCATGACACTAACTTCTGGTTCTGGTTTGATTTACCATACATTCTTTGAATATGGTCCTCACAAAGGTGGTGATATTGGCCAACGTAAAAATGGTGTGATGATCGCTAACGCAACGGGTAAAGCATTAACCAATGCAATATTTAATTTACAATCACGTGGACGTATGATGATTGGGCACGGTGTGGATGTCTATGAAGGTCAAGTCATCGGTATTCATAGCCGTGATAATGATTTAACAGTAAATGCTCTTAAAGGTAAGCAGTTAACTAACGTTCGTTCTTCAGGTACTGATGAAGCACAAACGTTAACACCGCCTATTCTTATGTCATTAGAACAAGCTTTAGAGTTTATTGATAACGATGAATTGGTTGAAGTTACACCTAAGAATATTCGTATTCGTAAGAAATTCTTAAAAGAAAATGACCGTAAAAGAGAAAATAGAACAGCAAAATAAAGATCTATCTTTTTTGATAAGCCAGTTTAAGTTTTCTTAAGCTGGCTTTTTATTTTGTAGTAGAGCCATTCTAAACGTTTTTTTGAGTTAGAACTGCCATTTTCTGAAGGCATCTCAGTTATACTTTGTGAATGATGTTATTGATGAGTTGTTAAAAACCATTATATCACCATAGAAAAATAGGTAAGTTAAAACCGAATCTTGTGTAAGACATATCTCAACGAAGTATCAGAATAAGTACCTACCCTCAAATGTATTTATTTAAAAATATAATGTAATCAATTACTTTTATGTTAGTTACTTGTCGAATAAAAAAAATAAAATTTATTTCAATACTTTTTTACTTTGTCGTTAACTGGCTGAACTTAATATAACTGCTACTATTTATTTGCAGGTTAATATTGTTATTAACTTGTGAAAATAAATGTGAATGGAGCTGTATTAAAGTGGAAAAGGTAAAGTTAGCAAGATTAAGTAATTTATTTGAAAAAATGGTCTCAGATAATGCCAATAATTCAGAAAAGCGTGAGCTTAGTAACCTTTACCAAGAATATATAAACTTTGGCCGAGAAATTGAACTAGGTCACACTTCTTCTTACCAACGTCGGGCTGTAGGGTAATTTAACCACAGTTTTTATTGTCGAACTTTTCTTGTCGTATTAAAGGGAATTAGTATTATGTCTCCAGAGCAATTAAGAACACTTCAAAATTTAAGTCGCTTATTCGAAGATGGTCGCGCTGGCCCTAGGCAGATAAAACAGTTATCAGAACTACTTGCAACGATTAATCAAAGCCACGATATTCATCAACACTTTGAACAACCAAATGCCTTCCAAGATTTTTTATTAAATATTTAAGTTATTCTCAATTTTCATTAAAATTGAATAATTAAATATATTTTCGTTATATATTACCTTTCGTTTTTATTTTATTCATACCCAAATTACCTTTGGGTATTTTTAGTTGAGTCACCAATAGAAGAAATTCTATTATGTTACAATTAAAGTAACTTCTTCCAAGTGAACTTCGAGTCTATATGGAATGGCTTAAAACGCTAAATATTACAAATAATTGGCAGACTACATTAAAATTTATCATTTATTTATTAAAAAAAATTAAAACAGAACAAATACATGTTGTTGCTGGTTATCTTTCATACGTTACTTTAATGTCGTTAGTACCGCTAATGGTGGTGATGTTATCTGTGATGACCGCTTTTCCCATTTTTTCTGAAATTAAAGGCACCATAGAGGGTTTTGTTTATAGTAATTTTGTACCAACAGCAGGCGATGTTGTACAACATCACATCACTGGTTTTGTTAGTAATGCGTCAAAAATGTCTGTTATTGCTGTTACCTTTCTTTTCCTATTTGCATTATTGTTAATTTCAGCGATTGATAAATCATTTAATAAACTATGGAAAGTTAATGGTAAACGTCGTTTAGTTACTGCTTTTTCAATGTATTGGATGGTGCTTACCCTAGGGCCTATACTTGTTGGTAGCAGTATTGTTGTAACGTCATATATCGTATCACTTGTTTCTTTAGGCGATTATGATGTTTTTGGTGTTGCTAATATCTTTTTAAGATTACTGCCTATGCTTGCTTCTATTGGAGCATTTCTTATTTTATATATGGTTGTACCAAATAAAACGGTAGTATTCCGATTTGCCTTATCTGGCGCTGTTGTCGCTGCTATTTTATTTGAATTAGCGAAAAAAGGATTCGCTTTTTATGTTACACAAATACCGTCATACCAAGCAATATATGGTGCATTAGGAACAATTCCGATACTATTTTTATGGGTATATTTGTCTTGGTTAGTAACACTTATTGGCGCAATTTTTACTGTCTGTTTACAAGAAGTAAATCAGCACGCTGAACATAACAGTGATCAACAATAGAGGTTTTTATGTCTAGAAATCTGTACCCTAAAATTTCTGTATATCAGCAAGAATGGTTTTCTGTTGATGATTCACATCAGTTATATGTCGAGCAATCAGGTAACCCAGAAGGTATTCCTGTGGTATATCTACATGGTGGACCGGGAGGAGGTTCGAGTGTAAATCATCGACGATACTTTGATCCTGAAATTTATCGAATCATTGTTTTTGATCAGCGTGGTTGTGGCCGCTCAAAACCTTCTCCAAGTATCGATAGAAATACTACGCAAGATCTTGTTGCCGACCTCGAAAAAATCCGACTACATTTAGCCATTGATAAGTGGTTGGTCGCGGGTGGTTCATGGGGAACTACGCTTGCATTGGTATATGGAATTGAATACGCAAATAGTATTTTAGGCTTTATTTTACGAGGTGTATTCCTTGCGACTCAAGCTGAATATAACTGGTTATATAGTGAGGGCGGAGCACAGCGTTTCTTTCCTGAATATTATAACGAGTTTATCAGAGGCCTTTCTGAAAATGAAAGAGAAAACCCATTAGAAGCTTACTATCATAAATTAACCTCAAAAAACGAAGTAGCTGCTATTGCGGCAAGTAAAGCTTGGTATTTATGGGAGTTAAGACTATCTACAATTGAACATCATCAATTAAATATGCTAAAAATTGAAGATGCACATCAAGCATTATGTATGGCTAAAATATCTAGCCATTATTTTAATCAGCATTGCTTTATTCCAGAAAACTATATTATTAACAATATAGATAAAATAAAAAATATACCTGCCATTATTCTGCATGGTCGTTATGACATGGTTTGTCAGTTAACGATTGCTGATACTCTAGTTAAACATTGGGCTAATGCTCAGTTACATATTTTACCTTGTGCTGGGCATAGTGGCTTTGAACAACAAACTATTGATGCTTTTTGTAAAGCCACAGACACTATGGCTCATTTTCTTAATGAAAGTACAAAATAAACTCACTGGGTAAATTATGATTGCATTAATTCAAAGGGTTTCTGAAGCAAGTGTAACTGTTGATAAAAAGGTTATTGGTGATATTGAAAAAGGCTTATTGGTTTTTTTAGCGATCGAACTTGATGATAATGAACAAAAAGCTAAAAGGCTTGCTGAGCGGGTTGCGGGTTATCGAATTTTTGAAGATGAGCAAGGAAAAATGAACCTCAATGTGAAACAAGCTCAAGGTGAAATTTTAGTTGTTTCTCAATTTACTTTAGCAGCGGATACAATGAGAGGCATGCGACCCAGTTTTTCTAAAGCAGCGGCACCTGACTTTAGTAACAAGCTATATTTATATTTCTGTCAGCTATTACGGGAACAGGGCTTTAAAGTGCCTACCGGAAAATTTGGCGCTGATATGAAAGTACGGTTATTAAATGATGGCCCCGTTACCTTTACACTTAAATGTTGAATTTATAGACGTTGTTGATCAAGCAGTGTTTTTACTAAACCTCATTTCTAACTTGCCAAAATTTTCGCCATCTTAAAAAAGTATGTCTAGCTAAATAACTTTGTTTATTTCGTTGCAGCATCTTCTCTATTTTCCATTGTTTCGGGATAAGATGAATAATGATATTAAGGTAATTTGGGACATGAAAATAAACAATTTTATGTGATGTTTGTAGTTGTTGTAATACGGTTAGGCATAAATTGACTTCTTGGTCGCTAGAGTCAGGTAAATTGAGTGTTAAACATGTTTCGGAGGTTAGTTGCCCTGTTAATAATGATAATTGCGTTAAGGTATGTTTAAAGTCTTGTGTTTGTTGCTGATAAATATCACAAATCAACCAATCTAGTGGCGAGTCCATTGCTTGTTTTAACCATATATTTGCATCTTGGTGGTGAATTTCAAATAGCGTCCCTTCAGGATTGAAAAACTCATTAAAACAGTTAATGACTTGTTCACTAAATTCAATACTAACAAAAGAGATATTAGTATTTAATGTGGTCATGAATCTGCCAAGATTTCCACCACCTAATCCCAGTTCATAAACATTGCAAGGTCGGAAGAATAATAACGGTAACATAATAAAAATTTGGTGAGGTAAGGTAAGCTTTTCAGGCCTTCTTTTTAACATCACACTTTGAATAACATCATCAAATGCCAGCCATCGGTAGTGATCATTTTCGTTTACTGAAATACACCCTTCATTTTGGTTAAGGTAGAGTATTTTTCCTTGTTGAACATGTTTACTTAGTTGCATATATACCTGCTATCATTCGAGCTGCACGTTTTTGAGTGTTTGAGAAGTTTCAATACAAGGTGTACCTGTGCGGTAATGATAACGGGTATAGTCATACCAATGAAGTACTTGAATCGATTTTACAAAAAAATTATAGACCCAGAGTAATAATAGCCAATGAATGTGTGCCGAGCACCTAAAAATGAACAAGAACTTCAACAATATTTTCAATTACGTTGGCAGATCTTACGTCAACCATGGCAGCAGCTTATTGGTAGTGAACAAGATGAGCATGAACAGCAAGCGATTCATCGCTGTATCTTTGACCAAGAACATCAAATTATAGCTGTTGGTCGGTTACATAAAACGGATCAATATCATGCTCATATCCGTTATATGGCAGTATCTACTCACATGCAAGGACAGGGGTTAGGAGAACAGTTATTGTTATCATTAGAACTGGAAGCGACCAAACAAGGTGTTAAACAAGTTTTTTTGAATGCACGGGAAAGTGCAACTAGCTTTTATCAACGTTTAGGTTATCAGCAAGGTGAATTTTCGCATTTATTGTATGACGATATTAAGCATTTTAGTATGTCAAAAACTCTCAAACTATCTGATAAGATAAATGTTGATGCAGTGCAGGAATTAAAAAACACTTGGCATCAAACTATCCCCGCGAGTAAAGCGATGGGCATTGATATTACACATTATGATGGCACATCACTGGTGGCAACATGTGATCTTCTTTTTAATAAGAATCTACATAATACGATGTTTGCTGGCAGCATATATACCTTGGCAACGTTGACCGGTTGGGGTTGGGTTCATATGCAGCTGGTAGATAAACAGCTACAAGGAAGTATTGTGTTAGCCGATGCAAATATAAGATATCATTCGCCGCTCAAAGGTTCAGCACATGCTATGACCGAAGCGAGTTTATGCCAAGGTGAGCTCAATATTTTATCAAAAAATAAAAAAGCTAAATTAAAAGTTACTGTGAATATTTATTGTGGGGATGTTATTGCTGCCACGTTTTCGGGGTTGTATTTTGTTATTCCATAAATATTTTTCAACTAAGGAAAAAGAATGCTCAAAATATTAATGATAAGTAGTTACCTTTTTTTACTCAATGTTACCTTTATAAGTACAGCGGTTGCACATACAGGAGAGAGTGAGAAAAACATAAATGAGACATTAGATCAATTCCATCAAGCGGCTGCGAATGCCGAGCTGGATATCTATTTTAACTTATTTGCAGACAATGCTGTTTTTTTGGGAACAGACGGTAGTGAGCGTTGGACAAAAAGTGAGTTTAAAGCTTATGTTGAACCTTTATTTAAAAGAAATATAGGCTGGTTATATACTCCTATTGAACGTCATATTACCCATATAGCGGGTAAAGATGTAGCATTTTTTGATGAACGACTTAATAATAAAAATTATGGTCATTGTCGAGGTTCAGGGGTGTTAATTAAAACTAAGCAAGGTTGGAAAATATCACAATATAACTTGTCTGTTCCTGTACCGAATGCTATTTCAGCAGCTATTGTACAGAAAATACAACAATATCACGATAAGCAATAAAAGGACTGGTTTATAAAATGGAAAATAGTGTTGGTATTATTGGTTGTGGTTGGCTTGGTAAAGCGTTGGCGAAGACATTAATTGATGATAGCTATGTGGTTACGGTTACCACGCAAAGTGCAGATAAAAAAGCGTTACTTGAACAACAAGGCATAACTACAGAGTTATTATCATTACCAACAACTCATATTGAAAAAAAATTGCTTGTTTTTCAGCAACGCTGTTTAGTTATCGCGATCACTCCTCAATTTCGACAGGGTAAAGTTGATTACCCTGAAAAAGTAGCACAACTTGTTCATTTGGCTGAGCTAGGAAATATCAAGCAAATAATTTTGGTGAGTTCAACGGCTATTTATCAAGGGCTAGTTGGTGAAGTTGATGAAAGTGCTGAGTTGGATTTATCAATTGATAAAGTCGCATTGTTAAATGATGCCGAGCAAGCGGCAATGGCATTTAAAGGCAAAGTGGTTATTTTAAGATTAGCGGGTTTAGTGGGTGACGACCGCCATCCCGGTAAATTCTTACAAGGAAATCGTCAAATCATAGAGCCTCATGTACCTGTCAACTTAATACATCAACGTGATGTTATTGGTCTTATGCAACAGATAATAAACGATGACAATTTTGTCGGCACATATAATGGCGTAAGTAATACTAATGCCACTAAAGAGTATTATTATAAAGCAGCCGCGAGGGCGTTAGATTTACCTGTTCCTAATTTTGTTGATCAGCCATCGGAGGTTGTTGGCAAAAAAATAAGAGCAAATAAAATTAGAGAAAAACTCTCTTATCAATTTTATTATGATGATCTTGTTATGTGGTTATTAAATTAAGACATGAATCAACTTAATAAAAAAACATTATTACTCTTTATTGTCATTTTTGTACATGTTTCTGTTCTAGATTTATTTTTTGTTACGCTCGATGGCGCGGTTTTTTTATGGGATGAGAATAGTCAGTTGTTAACGATTGCAACTCATTTCGTTATTGCCATAATGGTTGTATTGCTATATCTAGCAATATCAACGTTTAGAATCAAATATAAAAAAGGAGCGTTGCAAATGGGTGAAAAAATGTGGTGGGTAAGTTCTTTATTAATGCTGGCGGCTATTGCTGTTATTTTGATCTAGCTAAATAGTATTTTTCATTTCTAATGAAATCACGCACTTTGAATGGTAACAAGTATATATATAGAATATATTAGGTATATTAATAATAAAGTCACAAAGGAATAACTACCAATGGAATTACTTATCCCCCTCATTTCAAACCCTCTTACGTGGATCACTATTGTTGTTTTATATACCCTAAAAAAAGCCATTTATTTTGTCCCGCAAAATAGAGGTTATGTTATTTATACGTTAGGGAAGTATGATAAAACGCTTTCCGCTGGACTTAATTTTATTATTCCATTTGTTCAAGCTGTTGCCGCAGATAGAAACTTAAAAGAACAATCATTAGATATTGCATCTCAGTCAGCCATTACTAAAGATAATATATCGTTAGAACTTGATGGCATATTGTTTATGAAAGTTACTGATGCCGCGGCGGCAACGAATAATATCTCTGACTATAAATTAGCTGTGACGCAACTTGCCATGACAACTATGCGTAACGCCATTGGCTCTATGGAACTTGATGAATGTTTTCAGTCAAGAGACAAAATAAATTCAATTATATTAACAGCAATGACTGAAGCTACCGCTCCGTGGGGCGTGATGGTGACACGTTATGAAATTAGAGATATTAGTCCTCCGCAAAGTATCCGTGAAGACATGGAAAAACAAATGACTGCAGAGCGTGAAAAGCGTTCGGTTATTTTAACTGCAGAGGGTGTTAAAAGAGCCTCTATTACGGAAGCCGAAGGTTTAAAAGCTGCTAGAGTACTTGATGCTGAAGCATCAAAAGCGGAACAGGTTCTAAATGCTGAAGCTGAGAAGGAAAAGCAAATTTTAGAAGCGGCTGGTAAGGCAGAAGCCATTCGTTTAGTCGCCAATGCAGAAGCAGCCGCATTAACGACAATTGGTGATGCGGCGAATACTCATTCTGGTAAAGCAGCGGTAACACTAACCTTAGCCCAAGATACGATTGCCGCACATCAAGCGATTGCGGCACAAAGTACCATCGTATTAACTGATGGTAAAACAGGTGATAATATTGCCAATACTGTGGCACAAGCTATTGCAGTATCTAGCTCATTAAAGTTATCCGTAACAGATAGTATTTCGGAATAGTTTTATGGATTATATTATGGAAGTTATTAATTATTTTTCTGAAAACAATGCTCAGTTATTTTATTTAATTGCTGCTATTAGCTTTATTCTGGAGCTTGGAGTGCTTGGAATGACCGGGCCATTGCTATTTTTTGCTATTGCCAGTGTCGTTACCGGACTTCTTATTCATTTAAACTTATTATCAAGCTGGGAAGGCCAAGTTTTATGTGTAGGAGTTTTAACTGCACTCATTACATTATTTGCTTGGAAGCCGCTTAAGCGCTTTCAAAACTCCGGCGGCGGAGCTGATACCAGCAGCGACATGATTGGTAAAAAGGTGCCTAGTTCAAGTGAAATTACTCATGAGAAAGGGACTATTCGCTTTTCTGGCATTGATTGGAGTGCTCGATTAGCAAATGATTGCGAAGAGCCGTCTGTAAAAAACAATACCTCTTGTATTATCGTCGGTGTAGAAGGAAATGTTATGTTGGTAAAGCCTTTATAGTATAAGTGAAGTGAGCAAGTTCAACATATTATGTTGAACTTGTTAGTTTCTTTTGACAGTTTATTTAATCGAATTTAGCGGCTAAATATCGATGTTCTAGTTTAGTTGAAAGAGGACGAAGGATTCCTTCAGCAAATATTGCTGCATATAACAGAACTAATAAATTTACCGCATAAGCTCGGTGAAATATAATCGTCTCAGCAACATTTGTGTGAATAGCAATGCTTCCAAGTAATAAACCAATAAAAGCAGCACCATAAATAAAAAATATTTGTTTTTTAAATATGAGTGAAAGAAATTCTGTTGCAGGTGTTGGAGATATATCGGTAGCAAACAAGTAACTGAGTCCTTTTAAAGATTTGATAAGCCCAGAAGAACCAAAAGCGATAACGGTAGCAGCATACATAAAGAATAAAATGAATAAAATACTTGCCGCATCTACGAACATAGATATACCACCGGCAAGTAGTGCCAACAATATCACGGCTCCACTAACGACCAACAACGCTAAAAAACTTTGCATAATATTTTTCCTTTTCCAATTAACATCAGGGTTTGATGAAACAGGAAATAGCTCCTTTGGCGATATATCAAATGCAGCCGCTAACGCTAATTGTGTTTCCACTGAGCTATTACCATCTTTTTCCGCACGCTGGATAGTTCGCAAGCTTAAACCAGCAGCTTTTGCCAATAATTCTTGTGACCAACCATTGTCTTTACGAAAATATTTAACACGCTCAGGGGATAAGTTAGGGCTTAGTTTGTGCAATTGATGGTTTTGCAAACAATACTCCAAAAAGGTTACTTCATATTTCAAGGTGGAATATGAATAATAAAACAAATATTAGCGAGAAAAGCCTTACGTCATTATAGCGTCATCTTTGCGACAAGTTATGTATTTATTGGTTTGTAGAGGCGTTATCGTCGTTCCTTGTTATCGACATGCGCGGAAGTATTAATTCAGTCGTATACATAAACGCTCTTTCACATTCATGTGATTGCGTAATACTTTACATCCTGTACATAAAAAAGCCGGCTGGTGCCGGCTTTTCAATATTGTGGGAATGAAGCTTATCGCTTAATGAAGTGCTAGCACCTTACAGCGATAAGTTATTTAAAATATCATCTTCAACTAAGTTTGCTAAGGTGACTTTAAGCTTAGGTGTGCGTGCCATTTCTCGTTTAATCGCGAAGTTTGCTTCTTCATTACGTGCCCAACTGCGGCGTGCAATGCCATTGTTTACATCAAACAGTAACATTGATTTTAGTTTACGTTCAGCATCTTCTGAGCCATCAAGCAACATACCGAAACCGCCGTTAACGACTTCACCCCAGCCTACGCCGCCGCCATTATGGATTGAAACCCAAGTCGCGCCACGGAAACTGTCACCAATAACATTGTGAATCGCCATATCAGCTGTAAATCGGCTCCCATCATAAATATTAGACGTTTCACGGTATGGTGAATCTGTGCCACTTACATCATGGTGATCACGACCTAGTACGATAGGGCCAATTTCACCACTATTAATGGCATCATTAAAGGCTTTAGCAATTTCCATTCTGCCTTGTGCGTCGGCATAAAGAATTCGGGCTTGTGAGCCAACAACCAAGTTGTTTTGCTTAGCGTCTTCAATCCAAGTGATGTTGTCTTGCATTTGTTGCTGAATCTCTTCAGGTGACTCTAGCATGATCTTTTTAAGCACGCTTGCTGCGATGGTGTCAGTTTTGTCTAAATCTTCAGGCATACCTGAAGCACAAACCCAACGAAATGGTCCAAAACCATAGTCAAAACACATTGGTCCTAAGATATCTTGAACGTATGATGGGTATTTAAAATCAATGCCATTTTCCGCCATCACATCGCCACCGGCGCGTGAAGCTTCTAGTAAAAAAGCGTTACCGTAATCGAAGAAGTAAGTACCTCGTGCGGTGTGCTTATTAATGGCATCAGCATGACGCTTTAATGTTGCTTGCACTTTTTCTTTGAATAATTCCGGTTCTTCACGAATCAAACGGTTTGATTCTTCGTAGCTAATATCAACAGGGTAATAACCGCCTGACCAAGGGTTGTGAAGTGATGTTTGGTCTGAGCCTAGGTGAATGAAAACTTCTTTTTCATAGAAACTTTCCCATACATCAACGATATTACCTATGTATGCAATCGATACCACTTCTTCATTTGCTTGTGCTACTTTCACGCGTGCAACCAGTTCATCCATGTTATCAATTAATTCGTCAACCCAACCTTGTTGATGGCGCTTAGTTGCAGCGCTTGCGTTAACTTCAGCACAAACGGTTACACAGTTAGCAATGTTACCGGCTTTTGGTTGTGCGCCACTCATACCGCCCAAACCTGCTGTCAGGAATACTTTTCCTTGCGTTTTTTCGTCTTTATTATGACCTTTATTTAGTACTTTACGAAAAGCGTTCATTACCGTAATCGTTGTGCCATGTACTATGCCTTGCGGACCAATGTACATAAATGAACCCGCCGTCATTTGGCCATACTGAGTGACACCTAAAGCGTTAAATTTTTCCCAGTCATCTGGTTGAGAGTAATTAGGGATCATCATACCGTTGGTAACAACAACACGTGGGGCATCTTGTGATGATGGAAATAAACCCATCGGGTGGCCAGAGTATAAATGTAAGGTCTGATCGCTTTCCATCTCACTTAAATACTTCATTGTTAATAAGTATTGCGCCCAGTTTTGGAACACAGCACCGTTGCCGCCATAAGTAATTAGTTCTTCAGGATGCTGTGCAACTGCAGGGTCTAAGTTATTTTCGACCATTAACATAATCGCGGCAGCTTGCTGACATTTTGCAGGGTAGTCAGAAATAGAGCGGGATTTCATGTGGTAGCTTGGCTTAAAGCGATACATGTAAATTCGGCCGAAATCTTTTAATTCTTGCGCAAATTCAGTTGCTAATTCTTGGTGCCATTCTTTTGGGAAGTAACGTAAGGCGTTTCT
The DNA here is from genome assembly GCA_013215655.1 of Colwellia sp. Lineage (GTDB taxonomy): Bacteria > Pseudomonadota > Gammaproteobacteria > Enterobacterales > Alteromonadaceae > Colwellia_A. Next base: position 51,540 of record JABSOX010000004.1, on the reverse strand, counting down.
TACGGCTAATTGTTTTTCTTCTACGGTTAGAATGTCTTTACGTTTAGGGGCGCGGTTGGCATCAGCAGGGTAAGGCTTAGCTTGTGGCAATACGCTTGGAATACCTTGCTTTATACTCTCTTTAAAAAGCGTTAGGTCTTGAAAATTCATCGTTGTTGTCATAGGAATAGCCCTTATTTAACCGTAAACGCTTGTGTTTTAACTAATGTGATCATGGCATCAATGTCAGGTTTTAATAGTCTGTCTTCTTCAAGCTTAGCTACTTTTGCTCTGATCACTTGGAAGTTAAGTTCGATAATATCTGAGCACTTATTCGGGCGTCTAAATTCGATTGCTTGTGCCGCATACATTAACTCGATAGCCAGTATTTTTTCCAGGTTACCTAAGATTTGATTTAATTGTCTGCCAGAAATGCTGCCCATAGATACATGATCTTCTTGACCCATAGAGGTAGGCACACTATCAGCAGATGGAGGGAAACAAAGAGATTTGTTTTCTGTGACCAGTGAAGCTGTTGTATATTGCGGGATCATCATGCCTGAATTTAGGCCTCCGGCAGAAGTCAATAATCTCGGTAAACCGTGTATACCTTCTAAAAGTAAGTAACAACGGCGATCTGAAATATTGCCCAATTCTGATGCTGCAATCGACACATAATCAAGCACCATAGCCAGTGGTTGACCATGGAAATTACCACCTGAAATTGCTTCTTCGCTACTGATAACAATTGGGTTATCCGTTACAGAGTTCATTTCAATTTCAACTAACTCTTCTAAGTGATAATAGGCATTACGTGATGCGCCATGCACTTGTGGAATACATCTTAACGAATAAGGGTCTTGAACACGGTCACAGTTGGTATGAGATGACATGTTTTCTGAGTTTTTAAAGAAATTTCTCATACGTGCTGCAACGACAAGGTTACCTTTAAATGCACGTGTTTGATGTAGCTCGTCTCGAAATGGAGATTCGCTGCCTTGCATACCTTCGATACTCATCGCACCCGTCATATCAGCTAGGTCTAATAAGTAACGCATTTTAGTTAACGCTGTGATAGCGTGCGATAAAATGAATTGTGTGCCATTAATTAACGCCAAGCCTTCTTTTGCGTGCAGGTCCATAATTTCCAAACCATGTTCGCGAAGTATCGGTGCTGCGACGACTATTTTTCCATCCTGCCAAAATTCACCTTCACCAAGTAATGGTAAGAATAAGTGAGAAAGTGGAGCTAAATCACCTGATGCGCCTACTGAACCTTGCTCCGGTACAACGGGGATCAAATCAAGTTTGAGAAAGGTCAACATGCGTTCTATCACTTCAAGGCGAATACCTGAAAAGCCTTGACTTAAAGCATGTACCTTAGTGATCAACATTAGCTTTGAAATAGCTTTAGCGATTGGCTCACCAACACCTACGGCATGGGTGATAAGTAGGTTTTTTTGTAATAAATTAGTATCTTCAGGTGAAATTTGTGTATCGCACAATGGGCCAAAGCCGGTATTAATACCGTATACCGCTTTATCAGAAGCAGCCATTTTCTCAACTCTTTGACGGCTTGTATTAATTTTATCTAAAGCCTCTTGGCAAAGTTCAGCTTTGATACTGCCGTTGGCAATACCATTTACAATATCAAGATCTAGACGGTCGATACCATATTTAAATGTCATATTAATGCTCCTAAATTAAAAAATTAAATGGCTTCCTAAACGATATTTATTTCCCGGTGAGGTTAATATCGCTAAACTGACCACTCCTTTACTTGACCAAGTACGACGTTTTACTTGTAAGCAAGGGCTTGATGTTTCTATATTGAGTAATTGGCAAATATTTTTGTCTGCCAATACTGCTTCGATTTCATGGGTTGCTTCGGTTAACGGTGCTTCACTTGATAAGTATTCATGTGGTGTTATTTTGGTGAAGTCTTGTGTTAAATAATTTTTAACTAACACGCTGTTTACATAACGTTGTTCCAATTGGATCGGTTGATCATTTTCAAAATGCAGCACTTCAGAGTAATATACGGTTTCGCTACTTTTTAAATTCAGTAAAATGGTAATTTCTTCATTAACAGCGACGGCTTTTAAGGTCAGTTGCTTGGCATGGTGTTGATGACCACGTTCTTGAATTTCATCGGCGATGTTCCGAATTTCTAATAATGACGATTGCGATTTAAATGTAGCGACAAAAGTACCTGAGCCTTGTGAGCGAATAAGTAAACCTTGCTCGGTCAATTCTTGTAATGCGCGGCGTGCCGTCATTCGGCTTACTGAAAACTGTTCAGCTAATTCGTTTTCAGAAGGCACTTTTGCATGTTGCTGCCATTCGCCCGATTCTATTTTCTGGCAAATGTGTTGTTTTATCACAGTGAACTTGGCAGTTTTTACTTGAGTCATTTTTATTTCGCTAGGCTTATTTGCTTTTCAACTTGTATATACAATCTCACTTATTAAGGTCGATGTCAATAGTTGTATATACAAGCTTGCTTGTCTATATGCTATCAGGTAGAGTGGCGGCATTAGTAGCCTGATACTATGCTTACTTTGCACTACTATTATTGATAAATAGTTGGCAATAAGCATAGCGTTAAATTCAACTTTTGGATCTCTTATGACGATTAATTCCTCTGCTTGGCAAACCTTATTCATCAACGTAAATTTAGCAACGATGACCGATGGCGCAAACAGTTATGGCGTAATAGAAAATGCAGCTTTGGCTATTAGCGAAGGAAAAATTGCTTGGTTAGGTAAAGTAAGTGATTTACCTAACTCTTTATTAGAAGTAGGCGATAAAGAGTCAGCATTCGAGCTTATTGATGGAAAAGGACAATGGTTAACGCCGGGTTTAGTTGATTGTCATACTCACCTTGTTTATGGCGGTAATCGTGCCAATGAATTTGAAATGCGCTTACAAGGAAAAAGTTATCAAGAAATTGCTAACGCTGGCGGCGGTATTGTTTCAACGGTATCAGCTACGCGTAAGGCTAGTGAAGAAGAACTATTAGCCAGTGCATTGCCACGGTTAACCGCATTACATCAACAAGGTGTAACTAGTGTTGAAATAAAGTCGGGTTATGGTCTTGATACCACCAACGAAATTAAAATGTTAAAAGTCGCGGGACAGTTAGCTGAACTACTACCTGTTACGGTTAAGCGTACTTTCCTTGGCGCTCATGCCTTGCCGATTGAATACAAAGACAAACCGGAAGAATATGTTGATTTGGTTTGCAATGAAATGATCCCGCAAGTGGCAAAAGAAAACCTAGCCGATGCGGTTGATGTGTTTTGTGAAGGTATCGGTTTTAGCGTTGAGCAAACTAAAAGAGTCTTCGCAGCGGCTAAAGCACATGGTTTACCAATAAAAATACATGCTGAGCAGTTATCTAATCTTGGTGGCACTGAATTAGCCGCGCAATATAATGCATTGTCGTCTGATCATATCGAATTTTTAGATGAAGCTGGTATCAAAGCAATGAACGCCGCTGATATGACCGCTGTATTATTACCGGGAGCTTTCTACTTTTTACGTGAAACGCAATTACCGCCAATAGACTTATTACGTAAATATCAAGTGCCAATGGCTATTGCCACCGATGCTAACCCGGGTTCGTCACCGATTAATAATATCCAACTAATGTTAAACATGGCGTGTACACTTTTTCGTTTAACACCTAGCGAGGCACTTGCTGGTGTAACGTGCCATGGTGCCAAAGCACTTGGTTTAGCGGAGCAAAAAGGACAATTAACACTTGGTTTTGATGCCGATATTGCGATGTGGAATATTGAACAGCCCGCAGAACTTTGTTATCAGTTTGGTGTTAATCCTTTAGTTGGATTGTTTAAAGCTGGCAAACAAGTTATTTGATGTACAAATGCCCCTCTATTGATTAATCTTAAGAACATCAGCAACCGCTGTGCATCGCATTAAGGTTAATCATGATTCGTTTTTGTAGGCACTTTTTTTCTCATAGTCGTTTTAGCTTAGTTTATCTATTACTTAGTTTGTTTTCATGCTCTGCCTTCTCTGCTCCTGCTACTTTTTCTTTTGTTGAATTTAATATTGCCTTTATTCTTGGGTTAAGCTTAACGCTGTTAGTTATTATTGCGCTAATAACACCTAATAAGCTGATAACTTGGCGTTTTCCTGCATCATTAACTGTTAATTTATTAGCAATATTTTATGCGGTAGCGTATTTAACTACCAATCAAATTATCATATTAATGTCATTAGCAATGATCTTTTTATGTCTATTGTTCTACTGGCCTTTATTGAGCTATGCAAAAAAAGAGGGCAAACTTTTTTTTATTACACATATCGTTGTTGGTACATGTGCCGTCTTATATTTAGGTATATTGTGGTTTGTCCCTAATATCGATGCATATACTTTATGGGGTGCAGTGAGTGTTTTAATGATGATATTAGCAACTGTACATATTCAACAAGCTTTTGTTTATGACAAAGGCTTTGCTGGTCGATTGATTGTACAGTGGTTAATAACCGCTTATTTTATTGTAACCTTGTATTTATGGGTAAACAGTAAACTAAACGTTAACTTCTTAGTGATTAGCGCTGTTGCTTGCTACTTAATTGCAATGATCAACGGCTGCTGGTTAGTGGTGCAAGTTTTGTCGTCAAAAATAGAAAATAAAAGTAATACGGTTATTACGCCAACAATGGCTTATCCAAGTGATCCCGCGACCAATTTACCGACTTATCAACAAGCGTTAAATAATATCGAAAGCACTCTCAAGGTAAGTAACGATTTACGTTATGTTGTTATTGTTTTTAAACCTATTAATTTTCAACAGGTTAATAGTGTTTTAGGACATAAGAATTCAGATATATTATTATTGCAGCTTGCATATTGCTTACAAAAAGAAGCGATAAGTAAAATGGAACTGATCAATTTTAATTTAGCTGAAACACCAATACGTATCGCTCGTTTGCAAGGTCTACATTTTATGGTGGTATTAGATGTTAATGCTAGCCATCACCCTGAACGTGTCATTATTGATGATCTATGTCAGCAGTTTTCTAAAGCGGTACCCGATGCTTTGAGCTTTAAAAGCTTTTCACTTAATTTTGAATTAGCTTTTGGTATTGCCTTTGTTGACGAACATGGTGAAAGCATTGCTGAGGTTATTTCCCATGCTGAAGATGCTTTATTAGAAGCGGAAAACAACCAACAAAGGCTGTGCTATTTTGATAATGAATCGGTGTTATATACCGAACAACATCTACGAGAAATGGAAAGTTTAAAACAAGACATTGTCGATGAAAACTTACGTTGGTTCCTACAGCCACAAGTGGCTTTATCGACTAGAAAAATTACTGGTTTTGAACTTAAAGTGCATTGGTATAAGAAAAATAACTCGCCGCTTGAACTGCATCAATTTGTTGAAACTGCAGAATATAGCGGTGAAATTTATTTATTGACCAAACAAATGATTAAACAAGCATTCCAACTTTTAGAGAGTTTAAATAAGCTAGGGGAGCAACAATCAATATCAATTAAATTACTGAGCCAATATTTGTTAGAGCCTGATTTAGTTAGTTTTATTGAAAAACAAATTGAAGGTTATGGTATATCTGGAGGTTCATTAATCATTGAATTAACAGAAGATATTGTTTTATCTGCAAGTCATCGAGCAAAAATGATTATTGATCAGCTCAGGTCCCTGAAAATTAGCATCGCTATTGCCGACTTTTCGGGTAGTTATGAGTCACTAAGGTATTTACGAAAAGTTGCCATTAATCAGATCAAAATAGATTGTAGTCACTTAGGTGAAAGTAGTACTAATCATGCTGATAAGGCCATTGTTAATGCCTTAGTTAACTTAACAAGAACAATGAAATTGCCACTTATTGGTACAGGGATAAATAATCAAGCTATCGAAAAAATATTTTCTACTATGGGCGGTGAATATGCCCAAGGAGCCGTTATTAATAATGGCGTAGTGCCCGACGAGTTAGAAATATGGCTGAATGAGTGGCATCAGCGTTACGGGCGTTAAGCGACAATGAAACTAATAAGAATCATTCCATCTCAAGTGGATCAGGGGAGAGAATAACACCGGTATTATCAGCATAAATATAATCATCGGGTAAAAAAGTAACGCCGCCAAAATTGATCGCTAAATCACTTTCCCCACTTTCACTATTGTCTGAACCGACAGGAATGGAAACCAGTGCTTGAATACCAATATCCATTTCTTCAATAGCATCAACATCACAAACACTACCGTTGCACAGTATACCTTCCCAAGCATTTGTCGCTGCAGCTTCAATAATTGCTATATCAAGTAACGCTCTGCGTGTTGAGCCGCCACCATCAATCACCAATACTTTTCCAGCACCATTGGTTGATACAAGTTCCATAATTAGGCCATTATTTTCAAAACATTTTATCGTAACAACTTTACCACTAAAGGAACTGCGACCGCCATAATTACTAAATATAGGATCCACAACATCAATTAAATCAGTATAATGTCGGCATAATTCAGAGGTATTGCATTCCATAATTTATTCCTTGTTTCAATTTTAAATGTTGTGGCCAATTTAGTATAACGAGCTTTAGCTAAGAATTACTAGTATCACTTGTATTGAGAGAGGAAACATTATTTAATGCCATTATAAATATTACTTTAATGAGTTACCTTCTTTAATGACAGATAAGGTTTTTTCCAATCTTTTCTTATTCTCTGTTGAAGCGATAGTTTTTGGCATTCTTACGTTCTTATTGTGGGTCTATTACCGTGGTTTTGGTCGACAATACGTACGCTTTTGGATGGTAAGTCTACTAGCCTTGTGTCTTAATCATGTTGCTGTCACATTGCAGCTAGTTTCCTTTCCTAATGTTGTTACTACGCCAAAGCAGTTACTTTATCAAGCTATCGAACTAGCAAGTTATTACTTACATATTAGCTTTTTACTACTAGGTGTTTTTTGTGCAGTTAAGGACAACCAAGTATCAAAAAAAATCAGCTGGAGTGTAACGTTAATCGCCATACTGTTGGGTATTGTAACGACACTTTTGTATGGCTTTGATGATGCTACCGTTTTCAATCGTTTTTATTTGCGAGAGAGCTTACCTGCTTTTCTTGCCGGTTGTGCCTTATTTGCAGCAAGTATGTTTTTACTATCATTAGAGTCACTTCACTTTTCTTCGCGAGTACTAACCGCTTACTGTCTTATTGTGGGTGTCAGACAAGTACTTTTCTCATTTTTATCGATTATCAGCCTAACCCAAGATTGGTTTAGGCAATTGACTGATATTTTGGTCTTTATAGATATTGGTGCTAACACTGTTCTTGGTTTTATTATGTTAATTTGGATGCAAGGTGCAGAGCGAAATGTTGCTAATTCTGCGATTAATCGTGTGCAATACTTAGGAAAACATGACTCATTAACAGGTGTACTTAATCGCGAGCAAGTACTTGAAAAACTACCTTTAGCAATGGAAAGTTCTCTTAGCAACGAACAAAAATTAATTATTTTCAATTTAGATATTAAGCGCTTTAAGTTTATTAATGATACCTATGGCTTAAAAGTGGGTGACTTGGTATTAGGGGAAATTGCTAATCGATTAAATAAAAGTATTTTATTACCCAAAGTCGTCGGGAGGTTGGGGGGAGATTCATTTATATTTGTTATTGAGCTTTTGGATGATAGCCAACAAGAAAGAGCTGCTGAACATATTCACGGTTTAATTGGTAGTCCATATCAAATACAGCAACAAGAAGTTCACCTACAATGCAGTATCGGATTTTGTGTTTATCCAGATGATGAAAATGATGCTGAAGGTTTGATGAAACAAGCAAATTTGGCCTTGTTTCATGCAAAGACTCATAAATTATCAACAGTAAAATATGAAGAGGGCATGCAATCACAAGGACGACACTTATTGGAAATGGAAAAAGACATTTGCAAAGGTATTGCAGAAAATGAATTTATTTTATACTTTCAACCGCAACTTAATTTGATCAGTAATCGTTTAGAGGGTGTTGAAGCATTAATTCGATGGCAACACCCTGAGAAAGGCTTATTAACGCCTGCTCAGTTTTTAGACGATGTAGAAACGTTAGGCTTGAGTAGTGAAATAGACAACTATGTATTAGACAAGTCATGCCAAACTATTGCTGATTGGTATAAAAAATACAAACGACGGATACCCATTGCGGTAAATATCACTGCGGTTGAATTTCAGGATCCTAAGTTTGTTGCAAAAATACAAGCGTTACTGTTTAAATATGATATTCCACCCACCTGTTTAGAACTTGAAATCACTGAAAATGTTGTTATGACCGAAGTCAAAGTAGCGATGGATACCATTGTGGTTTTACAAAATATGGGCATTAAAGTTTCAATTGATGATTTTGGTACAGGTTATTCTTCACTAGCGTATTTACGTGAATTACCGATAGATAAAATTAAAATTGATCAAAGCTTTATTAAAGAAGTTACAATTAATGACTCAGACTTAACTATCGTGAAATCGATGATTAAATTATCACACGGTCTTGGTAAAAGAGTATTAGCGGAAGGGGTAGAGACGCTTGAACAATTAACCTTACTTCGAAATTTAGGCTGTGATGCCGTACAAGGTTACTACATTAGCAAACCTCTTCCTGAACATGGATTAAAGAAGTACTTAGAACGCAAGTAACTGTTATATCCGTTACCAATAATAAAAAGAGCTGGCTTGAATAATCATTCCTCAGCAGTCCTGAAACATGCACCTTGATTGATAATGGGTATATATATTAGTTGTTTGGATGTTGGTTTTGGTATAAATATCTGTCGAATAAAAACTCTTATTTTTGATTTTATTGTCTATACTGAAGCTGATTTATTTACTTTATTTGGACACCTTTCCATGTTAATTAAGCACAAACTCATTTTTAATTCGGCGGTATCCATTGCCAGCATGATCTTAATGCTGATTTTATTGTCGTTTTCATCAACCTCTTTTCAACGAGATATAGAGTTAACCAAGTATATTGGTTATATAGAAGCTGAAGTTCTGCAATTAAGGCGTAATGAAAAAGATTTTTTAGCACGAAAAGATCTCAAGTACTTAGGTAAATTTGAGAAAGTAATTGTCACTATTAATGTAGATACGCGTGATTTACAAAAATACTATGAAGAGATTGGTATTGACATAAAAGAACTGAATCAATTAAGCCAAGTGGTGAAAGAATATGAAAAACATTTTAAAGCCATTGTTGAAGCACAAAAAGTCATAGGTTTAACGGCAAAAGAAGGTTTATATGGGTTGTTACGCGATACCGTTCATGATGTTGAGAGTTTAATTGGAGATAAAAGTTATCAGCTGCTAAGCCTGATGTTGCAATTAAGGCGTAATGAGAAAGATTTTATGTTACGCCTTGATGAGAAATATGTATCACGATTTCATAGTAACGCTGAACAGCTGATAAATAATTTAAATGGCGCTAGTTTTGATGATCAAGCCAAACAAAATATTATCGCTAAAATGAACGATTATCAGGATGCATTTACTAATTTGGTCGATAAACAAAAAGAATTAGGTCTTGATTCTGAGAGTGGTTTACAGGGCGAAATGCGCAAAACTATTCATCAAGTTGATGACCTTTTATCTCGTATTGTAAAGCGTAGCGACAAAGAAATTTCTGATTATATCGCGTTTATTGATACCTTAGCTTATAGCATTTTTTTTGTCGTTCTCGTTGTGGTGGTACTAAGTACAGGAATTATCAGTCGCAGTATATTAACCGGTATTGTTAACCTTAAAGATACGATGAATAGAGTCGCGGAAACAAGGGATCTATCTATTGTTGTGCAGTCGCAAGGCAAAGATGAGCTGAGTGAAATGGCGAATGTATTTAATAGCATGATCAGTAGTTTTAGGCATTTAATTGTTGAAGTTAACCAGTCTGTTGGTACGTTGAATCAAGCAACACAAAATTTAACTGAAAATATTCATATTGCAAATGAGGGGGTTGATTCTCAAATTCAGCAAACAGATATGGTCGCAACAGCTGTCACTGAAATGGTTTCAACCGTTGATGAAATTGCTAACACTACTAAAGAAGCGGCGAATAAAGCAGAATTAACAAATAAAAATGCCGAGAAAGGAAAAGAAGGTGTTGAAAAAACAATTGCACAAATTGATGATTTGTCACAAAAACTTTTGGCTTCGGAACAAGTTGTACAAGAACTTGCTAAAGATAGCGATACCATAGGCACTGTTTTAGATGTCATCAGGGGGATTGCAGATCAAACTAATTTACTTGCCTTAAATGCGGCTATTGAAGCCGCACGAGCTGGCGAGCAAGGACGTGGTTTTGCAGTCGTTGCCGATGAAGTAAGAACGTTAGCAAGTAGAACACAAGATTCAACTCGTGAGATTGAAACGATTATTAATTCTCTGCAAGGACGGACAAAAGAAATTGTTACGCACATGGCAAGTTGTCGAGTACAAGGACAGGAAAGTGCAGAGCAAGCAAGTAATGCAGGAAAAATGTTGGTTGAAATAACCCATGACGTTGCCACTATTATGGAAATGAATACGGCAATTGCTACAGCGATACAAGAGCAAAGTACGGTAGCATCAGAGCTTAATCATCATGTGGTATCCATACGAGATGTTGCTGAACAGTCTGGTGAAACATCTATTCAAAATGGCCAAATGAGTGAAGAAATTGCCCAGCAGGCTATTGTATTAAATAACGAAGTTGAGCAATTTAAAGTTTAAATAACACTGCTACACATCTTTATAGATGCTAGTAAGTGACGGACTTTTTGGATCATTCCACGTGGTTAATAAAAAAGCCAACTAAAGTGAATAACTCTAGTTGGCTTTATGAATAAGCATCAATTATTAATGATATTTAATTAAGCAATTGTTACTAAAGTATAAAGCGGCTTAAATCTTCATTTTTGACCAATTCAGTTAACGTTTTATCAACATAAGCGGTATCGATAACAAGGGTTTCACCAGAGCGTTCATCGGCATTAAATGAAACTTCCTCAACTAAACGTTCCATCATGGTATGAAGTCTTCTTGCACCAATATTTTCAGTATTTTCATTGACTTGCCAAGCGGCACTGGCAAGTGATTTAATACCATCTTCGGTAAACTCTATCTTTAACCCTTCTGTTGCCAAAAGAGCGATATATTGCTCAGTTAATGATGCATTAGGCTCTGTTAAAATACGTACAAAATCGTTAATGGTTAGTGCTTTTAATTCAACACGAATAGGTAAACGACCTTGTAACTCTGGAATTAAATCGGATGGTTTTGCCATCTGAAATGCACCCGATGCGATAAATAATATATGGTCTGTTTTGATCATACCGTGTTTAGTACTAACGGTTGAACCTTCAATAAGGGGGAGTAAATCACGTTGCACACCTTCACGAGAAACATCAGGACCAGAGGTATCGCCACGTTTACAAATTTTATCAATTTCATCAATAAAAACAATGCCATTTTGCTCTACTGCGTAAATAGCTTTCTCTTTAATATCTTCATTGTTAACAATTTTTGCTGCTTCTTCTTCTTGTAATGCTTTAAAAGCGTCTTTAATCTTTAACTTACGTTTTTTGGTTTTGTCATTCGACATACCTTGGAACATATTTTGTAACTGAGATGTCATTTCCTCCATGCCGGGAGGTGCCATTATTTCTACACCCATTTGTGGGGCGATTAGATCAAGCTCTATTTCTTTATCGTCTAATTTACCTTCACGTAGTTTTTTACGGAATATTTGGCGAGTATTGTTATCGTCTGCAGGTTCTTCGTTATTACCAAAGCCATCACGTGGTGGTGGTAATAAAACGTCTAGTATTCGTTCTTCTGCCGCTTCTTCTGCTAAATGCTTAACCCGCGACATTTCTTGTTCTTTGGTCATTTTTATCGCCATATCCGCTAAATCGCGAATAATGCTTTCCACTTCTTTGCCGACATAACCAACTTCGGTAAATTTTGTTGCTTCAACTTTGATAAAAGGAGCATTTGCTAACTTGGCTAAACGACGCGCTATTTCTGTTTTACCAACCCCTGTAGGGCCAATCATTAAGATATTTTTAGGAGTAACTTCATCACGCAATTCTTCGTTAAGTTGCATACGGCGCCAGCGATTACGTAAGGCAATGGCTACTGCTCGTTTAGCGTCACTTTGTCCAACAATATGGCTGTCTAGTTCGTGAACAATTTCACGAGGTGTCATATTCGACATAATAATTCCTTAAGCATGTGCTTATTTAATTTTTGTAGGTCGAGGTTCATCTCGACAAGACGTTTAGCGATTTCTTATTGTCGAACCTCGCTGCGTTTGTGTCGACCTACAATTTTTATAGCTCATCAATGGTATGTTGATGATTGGTAAATACGCAAATGTCGCCGGCAATTGTTAACGATTTTTCAACAATTTCTTTGGCAGACAGTTCAGTATTTTCTAATAGAGCGATGGCTGCTGATTGAGCAAAATTGCCACCACTACCAATAGCAATTAGGTCGTGTTCAGGCTGAACAACATCACCGTTTCCAGTGATAATCAAAGAAGCGGTTTCATCGGCAACAGCTAACAAAGCTTCCAACTTTCTTAAGGCTCGGTCACTACGCCAATCTTTGGCAAGTTCAACCGCTGCTTTGGTTAAATGCCCTTGGTGCTGTTCTAATTTGCTTTCAAAGCGTTCGAATAAGGTAAAGGCGTCGGCTGTGCTACCTGCAAAACCAGCAAGTACTTTGTTATTATATAAACGGCGTACTTTACGAGCATTGCCTTTCATTACGGTATTACCAAGCGATACTTGACCATCGCCACCAATGGCAACTTTGCCATTACGTCTGACTGAAACAATAGTAGTCACAATTAACCTCGATTATTTTGCCAACACATAGGTATGTTGGCGTGATGTAGAATAAATAAGGGTCTTGCAGTTGATTTTCAAGGAAGAGAGGTGATTTATTTCCATCCCCATATTTCACAGTAATTGATATTGTTCTTTCTAAGCTTGTGTTTATCTTTTTCTGCTTGACGTTTTTTGATGTATGGACCTAAGAAAACTTGATAATAAGTACCATTTTTTCCTTTAGATTTACCTATTTGAGAGGATAAACCACTAAAAGCAATATTAGCCTTAAGCACTTCTGCTTGTTTACGGGTTCTGAATGAACCACATTGCATTTTATAAGGGCCTTTATTTTTAACTTCGTATTCACCCACTTCTACTTTCTTTTCAGTAAGCTCTTTTCGGTATGCCCACTTTTCTTTAGGTGGTTTGGGGAGTGCGGTCGATTTAGTGCTTGGAGATGTTTTTTTAATTACTGATAATTCAATAGGGGCGGGTTGTTTGTCTTTTATTGTCCATAAGAAATAACCAAAAGCACTCACTGATATTAACGTGAATAAGCCGATTAACTTAAATTTTATCGAAAGCTTTTGCGGTGTATCAACCTGTTTATTTTTATATGGGCTCTTTTTTTTATTTTGTGAGCGAGAAACGTAATCTTGGTGAGCCATGAAAAATAATATATCGGGGAACGTCGAGCAATTCTAACTAACTGTGAGATAAATAACACTAGTTTGTCGGGATAAATTGTAAAATTTTATGGTTTGTCTTTTACTGATCGTTTGAAATAGAAATTACCAATTTAAATCAATGGGATCAATATCAACTGACCAGCGTACTTTGTTTTGCCATTCATTTTTGGGAATAGTTTGTAGTAGTTGCCAAACCGCTTGGTGAAGGTATTTGCGTGATTTTGCTTGAACAATGAGATGATAACGGTATTTTCCTGCTCTTTTTTCCATTGCCGCAGGCACCGGGCCAATTAAATCACAGCCGTTATACGCAGTCGCAGTTAAAGCTCTTAAAAATTTATCAGGATAAGAAGGATAATTTGCTTCAGCACGAAATAACGCTTGAAAGCCAAAGGGTGGTAAATAGGCTTGTTTTCTTTCGGTTAGTGCATATTGAGCAAAATGACCATAGCCATTGTGTACCAAATCTTGCAATAGTGGATGTTCAGGAAAATTAGTTTGCACCAAAACTTTACCTTGTTTGCTTTCTCGGCCGGCACGTCCTGCAACTTGAACGAGCAATTGTGCCATGTGCTCAGCAGCACGAAAATCAAAACTAAAGAGTGCCCCATCAACATCTAACAGAGCAACAAGCGTAACGTTAGGGAAATGGTGCCCCTTGGCTAACATTTGTGTACCAATAAGAATTTGATGTTTATTATGGGTTATTTCTTGTAGTAATTTTGTTAGTGCGCCTTTTTTGCGTGTGCTGTCTCGATCAATGCGTACGGTACTATAATCAGGAAAAAGCTCTTCAATACGTTGTTCCAATTGTTCAGTGCCTTGTCCCATTGCTTGAATATCGGTGCTATTACAACTAGGGCATTGCAGCGGAATACGCTTTTGACTGCCACAGTGATGACAAATAAGTAATTGTTGACCTTGGTGTAATGTATAGGGCTTATTACAGCGCAGGCAATCGGCAATCCATTGGCAGGTTTGACAAGTAATTGCGGGTGCATACCCTCGTCGATTTAAAAATATTAAAACTTGTTCACCTTTGGTTAAGGTTTCATCAATTGCACCTTTCAAATGTTCAGATAAACCATACTGCATTTGCTGTTGAGCTACATCGATGAGTTCAATTTTAGCTATATTACTTTGCCCTGCTCTGTTAAGTAGTTGATGATAAAAATATTTGCCCGATAAAGCATTTTGTAGTGTTTCTAAACTAGGAGTGGCACTACCTAAAATGATTGGGATATTAAGCTGCCGAGCTCTCAATATAGCTATGTCACGGGCATGATAGCGAAAGCTATCTTGTTGTTTAAAAGAGCCATCATGTTCTTCATCAACAATAATAAGCCCCAATTGATGTAAAGGCGTAAATATTGCCGAACGTGTACCAATAATAATCGCAGCGCTACCACGTTGTGCTTCCAGCCAAGTTTGCAGGCGTTCACTATCGTTGAGGCCAGAATGGTGCAAACATATTGGCACATTAAAACGTTGTTCAAAACGATTTAAGGTTTGTGGCGTCAAACCGATTTCAGGAACAAGCACCAGCACTTGTTTATTGGCGGCGAGTATCTCTTCCATTGCTTGTAAATAGACTTCTGTTTTACCACTGCCGGTAATGCCATCAACTAAGTGACAAGAAAACTCATGGTTATTTTCTTTAATTGCAGTAACTATTATGGCCTGTTCAAGAGAAAGCTGAAGTTTATTTTCTTCATTTAATGCTGGTTCTTGCCATTGATATTTAATGGCTTGTGATTGGTATTGTTCAACAAGTTTTTTTGTTTCCAAAGCTGTTAATTGTGATTTAGTAAAACCCAAAGTGCGTAATTCAGCCCAGGTAATTGATTGATGTTTATTAACTAAGCTATAAATTTCGAATTGTTTGCGGGCCTTCTTTTGTAAACTATCTAAATCTACAATTTGTGTGGTGCATCGCCACCGTGCGGGTAAGGAGATGTCAGGCTGTTTAATTTGACGTAATAATACCGGTAAGGCCTGCTTTAAAACATCACCAATGGGGTGGTGATAATAATCTGCACAGCGTTTAAGAAAGCTAAGCAACGCGGAGTCAAAATGAAAACTGTCTGTAATTCGGCTCTTTATTGCTTTTAATTTATTATCAGGAATGTCTGATTGCTGCTCAGTGGATAAAACAATACCAACAACTTCACGGGAGCCAAAAGGTACAATAACTCGTTCACCAATACGAATTGTTGGTGTTTGTAAATCCACAGGGACCTGATAAGTAAAAAGTTGTCGCATCGGTACGGGAATAGCGACTTGAATATACTGAATTTTCATGTCCTGTGTATTTATTAGAGAAAATCATTTTAATGACATTATTCTCGCATTAAGTTTTACTAATACCAAATGAAATAATTAATTGACCACTTAGCGAGAATTAAGATATAGCGTTTAGTGACTAGGATAAATTGAGAATTGGTTATTTTTTTATCACTTTTTTTGCCTTTATAGTTGCACAACCCACCTTGATCATTTAATATTCGCCTCCATAATTTTAACTCGTATGGTGCTTAGCAGATAATAACTGACTAGGTGGCGATACGGCCTTAATACAGAGGTTTCCATGAAAGACGGTATTCATCCAAATTACGCAATGTTCAAAGCTACTTGTTCTTGCGGCAACGTTATCGAAACACAATCTACACGCGGTAAAGATATTCACTTAGACGTATGTTCATCGTGTCATCCTTTTTACACTGGTAAGCAAAAAGCTGCTGAGACTGGTGGTCGTGTTGATAAATTCAACAAACGTTTTGGTGCTCTTTCTAAGAAGTAAATCTTCTGTAGAAATATCCAAAAATAAAAAGCGCCAATTGGCGCTTTTTTTATACATGGAAGTATTTATCTTCACGAGCCATGGATGGTGTTAGTGAGGGCTTATGTACAGGATGTACGGTATGTTGAAATTGCAGGAGCATAATTTCGTGTATGTACAGGATGTACGGTCAGTTTTTAAGTTCCAGACAAAAGCTAAGTACCTGCATCCATGCAGGCAATGTCGAAATTGCAGGAGCATAATTTCGTGTATGTACAGGATGTACGGTCAGCTTTAAGTTCCAGACAAAAGCTAAGTACCTGCGTCCGTGCAGGAAATATCGAAATTGCAGAAGCATAATTTCGTATATGTACAGTCATTATTTGTCGATGGTTCGCCTCGATAAAACGTTATAAATTATACTTCTGCCGAAGCTCATTGCACTCGTATCTTGCTATTTCAATTAATTTTTCATTTCATTTAAACCCTTTTCCTGCATACTGCATCTAATCTTCTAACAAGCCAATAACCGAGAATAAATATTTGGATAAGTCTAAGGTCATTGATGCTCAAAAGTTATTTGTTGCTGATACCGAGCAAGAATGGATAGCTAGGGCTAAGCAAGGAGACCAACAAGCATTTCATTGTTTATATGAAAATTATCACCGCCGTATTTATGCGTTGTGTTGGCGTATGTTGGCAGACAAAGAAAGTGCTGAAGATGTATGCCAAGAGGTTTTTGTCCAACTTTGGCAGAAAATCGAAAATTTTCGCGGTGAAAGTAAATTTAGTACTTGGTTGCATAGTGTTGCGACTAATATTGTTTTAGGGCATCTACGTAAACATAAAAATTGGCTACAGCGAGTATTCAGTATTGAAGACCAAACAATACAAGATATACCCGTTGAAATGGTAGACAGCACGGAACTTTCCGCATTAGACAAGCAGATCGCTCGTTTACCTGAAAGAGCCCGATGTGTTTTTGTTTTATTTGCTGTTGAAGGTTATCGCCACGAAGAAATTGCCAACATGTTAGGCATGGCCGTTGGTTCAAGTAAGTCTCAATATCACCGAGCGAAAGGTTTATTACAACAGTGGGTTACGTTATGAATAGTCAAAATTTGGAAAAAACATTGCAGGAACAAATTAGCCAATTACCCAAAGAAATGACACCTGAACGAGAACTGTGGTCAGGTATCGAAAAGGCGATTCAACATAAAAATCAACAGAATGCTTCTGTAAAATCTCATCGACCGTCAATACCTATGGCGTGGGCGGCATCTGTTATTGCTGCGGTATTATTAACTTGGGGAGTTATTACACCTCAACAACCGCAATTACAAGCGCCAATATCTTTGGTTTTAGCAATGCAACAAGATTTTGAGCAACAAAAACAAACGATGTTAGTTAGCTTTGGTCAACCGAAAATATCAGCACTACCAGTTGATATGCAAAAGCAACTAGCTGAACTGCTATCAGCACGCCAAGCTATTGAAAAAGCTTTAGTTGATGATCCTAATAGTAGTGATCTACTTAATATTTTACGTTGGACTCAAAAACAAGAGCTTGATTTAATCAAACAACTTTATAGTCCACAGTGGCAAACGATATAATAAGGAGTTATCTATGCGCTTTTTTCATTCCCTTATAACGATGGTATTTATTGGTATAGCTTTACCGAGTATTGCCGGAGAAAGTATTAACCAAACATTAGCTATTGATGGTGTTGCAAATGTCAGGATAGAAAACTTACGTGGTCAGATAACCTTAAGCGCGAGCGAGTTTAATGAAATTACAGTTAAAGGTGAATTAGATGTTGATGCTGAGCGTTTTATTTTTGAACGTGAAGGCTCGCATATTAATATTAAAGTACTAATGCCTAGACATCTTGCTCAAGGAAGAAATAAACGTGGTTCAAATTTAGTTATCACCATACCTAAACAAATGAAAGTAAATTTTGTGGGTGTATCAACTAATGTGTTACTAAATGGTTTTTCTCGTAGTGTTGAAGTGAAAACGGTCAGCGGTAATATCAAGGCAAGTCATTTATCGACACTTGTTGAATTAACCTCGGTTAGTGGCAATATTAATAGCCGTGACTTATCCGGTAAAATTCGTTTATCAACGGTAAGTGGTAACATTAATGATAAAAACTCTACAGGTCGATTAAACTTTAAAGCGGTGAGTGGTAATGTCGTAACACGCTCTAATGCAGAAGAAATCACAGTAAACACCGTATCTGGTGATGTTGAAACGGAATTATCAGGAGTTGATGAGTTATTTGTATCCACTATTAGTGGTAATTATCATGGAAATATGGTTTTAAATGACAATGGCTCAATTAAAATGTCGAGTATTAGTGGCAATCTTAATCTTATTTTTGACAAACCTGTGCAAGCCAAATTTAAAATGAATACCAAAGCGGGAGGACGTTTAATCAATAAACTAACTGCGGATAATGCAATAAAAGCTAAATATGGTGCCCGTGCAAAACTAAATTTTTCAACGGGAAATGGTAGTGGCTCAGTTAAAGCAACAACGGTAAGCGGTCAAATAAAGGTTGCTGGAAAATAACCAATTCAATTTATAGTCGAGTTTTCATAAGTAAGAGAGCTATATTTTCTTTTACTTATACCCGTTACCATTCAAAGTGCGTGATTTCAGTTGGAATTATAAGCACTTTAGGCAAGGCATTCATTTTAAAGAATGGTCATTCCC
This sequence comes from Colwellia sp., assembly GCA_013215655.1. Taxonomy (GTDB): domain Bacteria; phylum Pseudomonadota; class Gammaproteobacteria; order Enterobacterales; family Alteromonadaceae; genus Colwellia_A. Next base: position 32,514 of record JABSOX010000004.1, on the reverse strand, counting down.
TTGTTATAATGCATAACGCGGCATAAAGTGCTTATAAACCAACCCAGAGGGGACTTCTGAGCAAACCATGCTCGTCGTTGTCTCTGTTTTTAAGGGAATGACCATGAATAAAAAGAGACGCCTTGATCATGAATTGCTCAGTAGTCCTGAAACATGCATCTTGATTGATAACGGGTATAAACCATATTTGTCCCTGTCTTTATTCTTCTTCGATGCAAATTCTGCTACATTAGCTATCTATTAGAAAAGGATCGATATCCGACGTGATCAAGGGTTATTAATGGCCGACCGTAAGCCAGCTAAATTTGCCAAAGAAAAGCAATTTATACGCGACAAACAAATTGACGAGTTAAAAGTACCGCCTCACTCATTAGAGGCCGAGCAATCGGTATTGGGCGGTTTGTTATTGGATAATAATACTTGGGATCGTGTCAGTGAAAAAGTTGTTGCTCAAGATTTTTATAGTCGCTCACATCGATTGATATTTGAAAGTTTTGGTATCTTAGTTGAACGTGGTGAAACCGTTGACTTGATCACCTTATCTGAATCGCTAGAGCACGACCATAAACTTGAAGATGCCGGCGGCTTTGTTTATCTCGCCGAGATGATGAAAAACACCCCCAGTGCGGCAAACATTGTTGCCTATGCTGAAATAGTGCGTGAACGAGCAGTAACTCGAGAACTCATCGCTGTTGCCAATGAAATCACCGAAGCGAGTTATGATCCCCAAGGACAAAACAGTGCTGAGTTATTAGATTTTGCTGAGACTAAAATTTTCCATATTGCTGAACAACGGGCTAATAAATCCGAAGGCCCTGAAAACATTCATTCAGTACTAGAAAAGACTGTTGATCGTATCGAGAAGCTTTATCAACAACCGCACGATGGCATTACTGGTGTTCCTTCAGGTTTTGATGATTTAGATAAAATGACGGCAGGTTTTCAACCATCTGATTTGATTATTGTTGCGGCTCGTCCTTCCATGGGTAAAACCACTTTTGCAATGAACATTGCTGAACATGCGGCGATGACTCAAGATAAACCCGCACTAATTTTTAGTTTGGAAATGCCCTCTGAACAATTGATGATGAGAATGTTGGCATCATTAGGCCGTATTGATCAAACTAAAATTCGTACCGGGCAATTAGGTGATGAGGATTGGGCGAGATTATCAAATACCATGGGTATGATGATTGAAAAAGGTAAGATGTTTATCGATGATTCTTCAGGGTTAACACCTACGGATGTTCGCTCAAGAGCACGTAGAATCGCCCGCGATCATGGTGGCTTAAGTATGATCATGATCGATTATTTACAATTAATGCGGGTCCCCGCATTGACTGAAAATAGAACATTAGAAATTTCTGAAATATCACGCTCATTAAAATCTTTAGCAAAGGAGCTGAAAATACCGGTTATTGCTTTATCACAACTTAACCGTAGCTTGGAGCAACGTTCAGATAAACGACCGATTAACTCTGATTTACGTGAGTCGGGAGCGATTGAGCAGGATGCCGACTTGATCATGTTTATTTATCGTGATGAAGTTTATAATGATGATTCCGAATTTAAAGGCATGGCAGAAATCATTATTGGTAAACAGCGTAATGGTCCTATCGGCCGTGTGCCATTAACCTTTTTAGGGCAATTTTCTCGTTTTGAAAATTATGCGGGACCACATGTGCTTGGTGAAGATTAAGTACTTTTACTCAGACATTTTCTCGCGTCAACTTTCTCTTGCTAATAAAAAACCTCATTAATTGCTTAATGAGGTTTTTTGTTATGTTTTTAATATTGAATATGAATTTATTCAAATAGTTTGATTAGGTTACTTTTTCTCTTTATCGAAACTAAACTCGATAAAGGCTTTACCATGAGGGGAGTTCAACGGGATAATAACAATCGGTCCATCGGCTTTATGGTTGATAGTATGGTTTTTTCCTGAAACTACCATTGGGGTTGCCATATCAAATTCAAAGCCTTTTTCACTGAGCATACGCTTGGCACCACCAGTGACCATATTAGTAATTTCACCTACTAAGTCAGTAATTTCTTCATTAATTTCATCAGGGCCTTCGCCAACCATGTTTTTCATTGTAGCAAGTGCTAACTTACCTTGAAAGGTAATGGATAAAGAACCTTTAGTTTGATTGCTTACCATACCTATAAGGCCTGAGACATCACCCATCGCTACTTCATCTTTTTTTAATCTAGGTTTTTCCGGCGTTAATTCCATTTGAGCCATCGTTGACATGACATTAAGCATTGAAGATAAAAATGGATTAATAAACTCTACATTCATGAATGTTTCCAAGACCTTAATTAATACTAGTGTAGTGAGTTTGCACTCTTATGTTGCAAATGTAAATCAGTCAACACTATTTATTATGTGTAATTTTTGTAATTTTTTGTGCTTCGGTAAAAGTTAAACTGCCCTTAATTTCTGCACTTTTATAATTCAGTGTATTTACCTGTCTGGAGTAAGTATTAACGAGTAAAGCATTTTTTACCACTAATCCATTTAAAATTCTTTTAAATGGTGCTTCTTGGTAGGTTATTATTTTTCCACCATTAAGCTCAAGGCCAATCCACTTCAAAGTAATTATTTGCTCTGAATACTGTAATTGAAAGTGCTCATCAATATATTGATGAATATATTCTTCATAATTTGGATGCTCAGGAGAAAAATTTATTTGCTTAATTTCAGCAATAGCATTCTCTAAATCATGAGCGGTAAGCTGATGAATAATTTCTATTTTATGGCTTTTGTCATTAATAGATAACTCTGTTAAGCCAACAAAGTAAGTATGAGCAGCAGCATTAGCTGCTGCTCCACAAAGTATGACAAAGGTAAGCCATTGGCGTAGCAAGTTTTTCATCTTACTACTTCTTCTTAGCATCTTTGTCGTCATCTAATGATTTTAGCTCTTTATTATAATCACGCATCATGTCGTCTTTTTTACGTTTATATAATTCAAAGCGTGACTTAATAGGTCGAGCTGGCCAGTAGTTGTTGTTAACATCTACATCAGCTGTTTCCCAATTTGGGTCAATGGCAATTGCGGTGATCTCTTTATCTCGAACTAATAATTTAGAAACAGTTTTAGAATTTTTACGCCAAATTTCTGCAGGAATACGTAAATGTTCCTTGCTGTTATCCGCGTAAGTAATGTCTAGTAATATCGGCATTACTAAGCCACCTTTGTTGTGAAAATCAATAATGTAAAAATTATCATCATTCACTAATAGATCTTTTTCCCACTGTTCGAGCTTTTTATGCTTTTTGTTATAGCTATTACGATCAGCATTAGTTGCTGTAAATTTATCATGTTCATTGTAGAAATCTAGCAGCTCAGGACTGTCGGTAGTACGTAACCATTGACCTTTATTCCTAATGTCAGAAATAAACGCAGGCTTTTCATTTTCAAGCGCACGTTCCCAAGCTTCTTCGGTATCTGGATTTTTACTGTCAGGGCGGTATAAATGGATATTGCCTAAGGCAATATCTACATGATCTGTAGTGTAAAACCAGCCACGCCAAAACCAGTCAAGATCAATAGCAGAAGCATCTTCCATGGTACGGAATAGATCCGCAGGTGTTGGACGTTTAAATTTCCAACGTCGTGCATATTCTTTAAAGGCAAAGTCAAATAACTCACGACCCATAATGGTTTCACGTAAAATATTTAACGCTGTTGCTGGTTTACCATAGGCGTTGTTACCAAATTGAAGAATTGATTCAGAGTTAGTCATGATCGGCACTTGGTTACTACTTTTCATATAGTCGGTAATTTTAGCCGCATGACCACGACGAGAAGGATAACCTTCTTCCCATGCTTGCTCAGCTAAAAATTGTAGAAAGGTATTTAAACCTTCATCCATCCATGTCCATTGGCGCTCATCTGAATTAACAATCATTGGAAAGTAGTTGTGTCCAACTTCATGGATGATCACGCCAATTAAGCCGTATTTTGTTCTACGAGAATAGGTTTTTTCGCCAGTTTCTTTATCTAAGGTTGGTCGATAGCCATTAAAAGTGATCATTGGATATTCCATGCCGCCAATTGGCCCATGCACGGAAATAGAAACAGGGTACGGATAGTCAAAAGTATATTTACTGTATTGTTCCATGGTATGGATAACGGCTTCGGTAGAATACTGTCCCCATAAAGGATTACCTTCGTTTGGATAAAAAGACATCGCCATGGTATCAGTATTACCTGCTTGATAACCTTGAGCATCCCAAATGAATTTACGACTTGAAGCAAAGGCAAAGTCACGAACATTTTTTGCTTTAAAGTGCCAAGTTTTTGTTTTTGTAGAACGTGACTTTTCGTTTTTTAAAGCTTCATCAGGTGTAACGATAAGTACTGGTTTCTTGGCTGTTTTGGCTTTTCTTAAACGTTTTAATTGTTTTTTAGTTAAGATGCTTTTGCTATTTTGTAATTGACCGGTAGCAGCAACAATATGGTCTGCAGGTACATTTATTTTTACATCGTAATCACCAAATTCAAGGGTGAATTCACCGTTACCTAAAAACTGTTTGTTTTGCCAACCCATTACATCGTAATAAGCTGCTGCGCGAGGAAACCAACCCGCAACTTCATATAAGTAATTATCATCTTCTTTAAAGTATTCATAACCTGAGCGACCACCTAATACTTTTTGCTCATGTAAATGATAACTCCATTCTATTTTAAGTTTTGTACTCGTACCTGATTTTAATGGTGTTGGTAAATCCACGCGCATCATAGTGCCACTAATCGTATAATCCAGCGCTTTATTACTACCATTAGTGACTTTTAATATTTTATTTCCACCATCAAATTCTGGTGTTGCAATGGCATTACGCAAACCTTTATAGGTTACTTTTTTCTTGGGTGCTGTGCGTGTGGTTTTGTAATCAGAACCACGTTTCATGCGGTTTTGATCTAGCTGAAGCCAAAGATAGCGTAATGTATCAGGAGAATTGTTTTGGTAAGTTATTACTTCATCCCCGGTCAGTATTTGTGTTTTATCGTCAAGCGTAATGTTGATTTTATAATTAACTTGTTGTTGCCAATATTGATGTCCCGGAGCACCTGAAGCTGTACGATAAGTATTAGGTGTTGGTAAGTTTTCTTCTAATTGGCGAAACTTGTCATCAGCGATAGTATTTTTTGCAAATACATTACCGCTGAGGACAACCGATAGGCATAATAATGCTGAGGTTAGGATTGTTTTCATTTAGGTCTCTAGGGTCGGAGAAGAATTATATTGTATAACTTCTGTTATATCATAAAACAGTAAGTAAGTTAGATGTTTGCGATTTATAATGCGATAACTGGCAGATTTATTACGATGAACAACAGGATTTTGTTTGCTAATAACAAGCCATTAACAACAGGTTTGACATTGTCCATGGGCTTCAACAATTTGATGACTAATAGAAAAACCACTAGCATCAGCCATTGAGCGCAAAGCCAAGTCAAGATTATTTGATTGAATTTCTTCTACATGACCACAACTGTCACAAATTAATAATTGTACGGGATGATTGCATTCACTGAAATGGTGGCACATTACAAAAGCATTGATTGATTCTATTTTGTGCACAAAGCCCTGTTTTCCTAAAAAATCTAATGCTCTATAAATAGTGGCGGGTTTTGCTGATGCGTCTATGGCTTTTAATTCATCAAGTAAATCATAGGCACCAACGGCACCTTGATGTTTGGCCAGTAGCTTAAATACTTGCTCGCGGGCATGGGTAAAGCGAGCGCCACGTGTTTGACAGGCTTGTTTGGCTTGTTCTAATAATTTATCTACATTCATATTTGTAAAAATCAATAGGTTTTGTGCAGTTTAGCACAGTCAATTTGATCTACATATAGCTAGAACCGAGTGATGAAACGTCTTATTTTATTATAAATAATTAGTTATATCTTATGATGTGAAAAGATGATTTAACCATACACATTAAGCCGTTTTCTAAAAATTAGTAAATTCATATATTATATTTACAAAGTTATGAAGATAGTAGACTGAAATGTGAATAAAATTTTATGCAAGGGGTTAGAAAGTTTCTCTTTACCTAAAGTGAATTTATTTAGGTATTTTTTGATAGGGATTAGACGCAATTTCATGAAGCCATTTGCCAAAAGAGTAATTGTTGTCTTTTTTTACTTTTTCAGAGGTTGATTCACATTTATCAGATTTAATGGCTTGACGAAGTTTTGTTTCCATTGACCATGTGCACAATGGCGATAATATATTGCTTCGAGTACTTATTTATCAATTTTATTGAAGGGTCTTTTTTGTTATTGTTTAATGTAACCCTTGATATTTAATAAAAAATTCCACTTGTTTATATCCCTATGCAGTTATTAATCAATAATATTGAAGTTAATCTCACCAGCGGCTCCGTTCTTAAAGATAACAACAGAATAAATATTCGAGCCAAAACGTTACAAGTTCTGCAGTGTCTTATTAAAAATAGAGATCGAATTGTCACTAAAAATGAGCTATTGAGTGATATTTGGCGTGATGTTGTTGTACAAGAACAAGTCTTGGTGCAGTCAATCAAAGAAATACGAGATTTATTGGGTATAGATGTGATTAAAACATTTCCTCGACAAGGGTATCGATGGGTGGGGGAATATACTGAACTTAATAAAAAAACGAAAGGTCGTAGATCATTAGTTCTTACAACGTTATTACTGCTGGGTATTGGGTTACTCGCAATCTTGGTCTGGAAAAGTATCAAAGACTCATCAAACATTAATCAATCACTTAAAGTTGCGGTAATGCCGGTTGTTAATGAAATGCCTGACAGTCAACATCAATGGCTACCTTTAGAGGGGATGAATCAATTAATCTATCAATTAAACGGTAAAACGTCGTTAAGTGTTATTGATACCAATAATGTTTTGTATGCTATTGAACATATTGATAATTATGTGGGTTTAGCGATGGAGGAACAGGTTTTTTTATTAAGACAGTTTCTCAGTGCTGATATTATAGTACGCACTCGATTGACGGGCTTCCCACAAGATTTTCAATTGCATTATGCCATCTATAGTCGACATGGTACTGAACGAGGTATTGAGTTTTCTACCAGTGTTGAAAGTGTACTTATACAATTAGCTAAAGTAGTGGCTAAGCGGTTTGGAGAGTCATCAAACTCTCAACAAGTGCATTATCAAAGTGATTTCAGTAACGAAGCATTTGCTTCCGGTGTAGAACATTACCTTGTTGCTGATTATGTTAATGCGATACCTTTATTTCGAGCGGCTTTGTTGGTTAACCCTGAGTTTCTTGCTGCTCGTCGTTTTTTAGCGACGAGTTTAACGAATTCGGGAGCTTTAGCTGAAGGGATCAACTTGATGAAGGAAAATATTATTCATGCACAAAGGTTAAATGATCAACGAGAACATTTACGTGCGGTTTTAATGTTAGGTTTTTGGTTGTTGAATGATGAACAAAATTCATCCCATAAACCTGATGATTTTCAACAAGCTGAAGCGTATTTACAACAGGCAAGAGAATTAGCCGAGCGTTATCAAGATAAGTTATTCATTGCCTATTCTTATGAGGAATTAGGTCGAGTAAAATATAAGCAAGGTCAACTCGATATAGCGAAAGAGTATTTCTCAATAGCACTGACTTATCATCAAAGCTTTCGTAATTCATACGGACAAACGGCTGCGCTTATCGAATTAGCAAAAATAGCGGCAACAGAATCACAAGTAAAACTAAGTGAAGAGTATTTTCAACAGGCACTAAAAATTGTTAATGATAACGATGTACCGGTTAATAAAGTATTTGTTTTGTTAGCCAAAGCAGATGTGCTAAATGCTCATCATCAAGTGCATCAAGCGATTACCACAGCAAATAGCGCCATGGAAATCGCCAAACAGAGTGATAATCAATACTTGATTAATAAAGTTACTGCTTGGTTTAATCAATCATCAGATAAAACAATTAATTAGTCTTGTTTTATTAAAGGCCACAATAGCTAGGTAGTGCGGGCTGCCAAGTAGGAACATTATCTACTTGAGTTATGTGGTTATTTCTTAATTTCTTTACTTGTAGCTCTACTTGTTTAGGGCTCATAACAACATCTTTTTGAAAATATACCCAATCAACATCCTGCTGATATTGGCGGAGTTGTTGCGATTCAATAAGTCCTTCTGGCGTAAACCATAAATTAAAATTTAGTGACATCGCTACTTCTGGGTACACTTCAGCGCCATGTTCAGCAAATAGATGACCATTGATATAATATTTAAGTTTATTGTTCGCTACTTGTAATACCAGGGTATTCCACCCCGCTAAATCTTCGATATGAGTATCATAGGCATTAACTTTTGTCCAAGGCTGCAATTGGAATGTTTCCCATGAGGTTGCAAAAAGCGCATTTTTTCCTGCGCCCCAACCACCATTAGCCAGATATTCAAAATCCATTTCACTGTAGTTTTTATCCATAGGAGCCTCTAAAGGACTAATTGCATAAAAGGTTTCGACAATTTGATCTCCTTTAGGGCCAAAGCTGGTGTCATTGGTGAAATGTACTCGTGCAGCATATGTACCCTCAAAATACTTACGTTGATGGCAAATTTGCACCGTTCTTGTATTTGCACTGCTGCCATCAGTTTGTGATGTTAAGCGCATTACTTGGTTTGTAGCATTATCTTTATCGGGGTGAAACGATATTCCGTCAGACCACCATATTGCTCCTTTAATACCAGGGTGGCCTTGCTCTGTTCTTACTACCCAACCATTTTTTTGTGCTTGTTCAATGGATTGATAGTTAAAGTCGTCAAACATTTGCTGTGTTATTTTGTCATTTGATGCAATCGCGTTAGTACTTGTTGTGACCATTGATGCCGAAAATAATAATCGTCTCCAATTTTTATTTTTCATAATATTCATATACGTAAGCCTATTTTGTGTAGTAATTGTTGAAAAGCGAGTTTAGGCAAGTTATGAAATGTGGTGATTAGAGTCTAATTAAATTTTATTAAAGATGTCTTAAATAGAGCGTGGTGGTGTTGATAAGATAGTGCTTCTTGTTAGTTATTAGCTATTTATCATTAAGTTATAGATTAAATTATATTAAATCAATTACTTCGTGTAAAAAGCATTGCTTGGCGAATACATTACACTTTTTTACATAATCTAACAATTTACCATATTTAGTTATCATCAATAATGAATACAATGCCTTAACAAATTATTTACATTTTCGCTTACATTAAAGGATTTATAAGCAATGAAGAAAAAATTAGGTTTGTTGTTATGTACTATTACACTATGTTCAAGTGCAATTTCAGCACAAGAAAAACCACATTCAATTTTTATTAATGCAGGTACTGGTACTGTTGAGGCCGAGAGCCGTGGCGATATCAACGTAATTATGCAACTAGGTTATCGTTATCAATTAGATGAATCATTATCAATTGATATTAGAAATACACGTTCAGAAGCTAGTGGCTTTGGTAATTTTTTTATCGCAGATTTGGATTTTTCTTTAAACACAGTCTCAGGACAATATAGAAAAAATCTTGGTGGACATCATTTTACTTATATAAGTATTGGTGCTAGTTATTATGATTGGGAGTACACCGATAAAATGTTTACCGGTAAAGTTGTTAATAAAGCTGATGATACTGGCGTTGATCTTTATTACGCCGTTGGTTATAAATATGAATTCAGTGACATTGAACTTGGGGCTGAATATCAAGTGATGAACATGGGCGATATGGACTCAAAAATATTCTCTATTAATTTAGGATACCGATTTTAACTCGATACTTTAATTTATTTTTCAAAAGGATAATGTGAGAGAGGAAAGCCCATTAAAGTGCTAAACACTTTTGAAAAATGGGCTTTCTTATTTCTTGATTCTAACAAAAATACCGTTAACGCCATCATCAAATATTGAATCCACTGCTATGATTTCAGGGAACTTGAGCTTAGATATTGAGTTTTTAAATGCATCAATTTGTTGTAAATAACCTTTATAAGAAACATTAACATACCCTTGAAGCACATTCACAATACTCGTTACATCTGTGCATTGACTATGCTTGAAGACATACTGATACTCAAAGAAAATAGTGCCATTAATTCGAATAGATACATTGAGTATTACGGTTACCTCGGTACCCAAAATAAACAGTTTCTTTTCAGCAACATTATAAAGTACACGTGGAATATGAAGAGAAAGATAACTAAAGTTGTAAGCAATAAACGCGTAATTTTGTTCTAGCTCATTCCAGCTAGGAAATGTCTGCTTTAATAAATCAGAAATACGTTCAATGGTACTTAACGATTCTTCAAATTTATAACCTAAATCATAATAAATAGGATTATGTATAATAATGGTGTTTTTGGGCAAATTAAGACTCTGATATAACGATTACTTTTCCTTAATTTAAGTGATTTTTAAAGCTGACCAATAGGGAATTAAACTTGCAACTTACTACTTATAAATTGCAGATTTAAAACTACCTTATTCAACATGTGTAATGGTCAATTAAAACTGGAAAGATCTTAAGCCACTTTTCTGGACATGTTGACACATTTAAGGTTTTGCTTATTTTAAGCTATAAACCTTTCCAGTTTCATTAGGCCATTACAGGTATTGTTCGTGTCTAATCCAGTAAAATTAGTAAACCCAATAAATTCAATAGATCATCGTTTATCCGTTGCACCCATGCTCGATTGGATTGATTGTTTGGTATTCATTGGCTTGTGAGTTGTATTGGCGTACTAATGGTGTACCTACTCCTTTAATTTTAGTCTGTGGTGTACTATTTTAGGAACAAGCTAAAACTCTTTTAAACATAAAGAATGTTCCGAAAAGTGCGCACAGAAGCAGTCATATAATCATTATACTTAAGGTTTGCTTCAAGCCTCATTGCTGACATTCATATTCTCTTTTTTACGTTAACTCTTAGCCTGTAGCAGTCGTTAACTGTATTTGAGTCCAAAATAAATTTGTTCGCATTGGATTCATAAGCAGTAAAATTTTATCAGCAGGTTTTCTAATGCTGATTTTAGCTACGTAATAGAGATCAATATAATTTTTTAGGCATTAATAAAGACATACAGACAAAATCAGTCATTTTGTATGCCTTAATCAACTTGTTTTGGAGCTAGTCCTTAGGTCTAGAAAGATATATTAAGCGTGAATTATTTGAGCGAACTCTTCATTAGAGGGTAATTTTTCACTAATAATTTCTCCTGTCAGACTATGGTACGCTAAACCTGTCATCACTTTTTTAAATATGCTTTTCATTACAGGTTGCATTATCAATTGCCCCATAACCCAACCTAGCGGTCCACCTTTGACAACAAAATCCGCTGACATATAGATTTCACTGCTATTTTCATCAATAGCCGTCACTTTCATTTCTGCTTGCATGCTTTTTAGTGGCATTGAATGATTAGAAATATCCATCTTATAGCCTTGCCCTTCTTGGTATTCAATAATCTCTTCTACAAGGCTTGAGCCGTCATTAAAAGTACAGGTTCTTTTTGCGCCTAAACCTGAGCTAATTTCATTGGCGCTAGCTGATGATTTAATCGTCATAGCAAACTTTTCAATGTTGTTATAGTCCTCAAGAACCTTCCAAACTTTTTCTGCTGGTACGTTTACCTTTAATGTCTTTTCACAATGATGTGCCATGATATTTACCTTATATTTAATTAATTTCTACAAGCTAGCTAATAAATGATTAGATAGCGGAATGATTGTGCCTGTTGCTCTCTACCCGTTGGGTTGATTGCTTGCTTTTAAACCTTGAATAATTATTTCGATTGATGTGGTTAAATCTTTTTCAAAATCTGGTTTCAATGCCTGAAATTCTTCAAGTTGATAAAGTTTTTTTAGTGCGTCACTTTGTGTGGTTGCTGTCCAAGAATTTGTCGTGGCTGCATAACTTAAGTTCAATAGCTTAAAAGCCTTTTCACCTTCAATATCAGGGTAAATTCTCGTGATATCCAATGTGAGGCCATAAAGCAATTTCATCGCCAAACGCTTAAACTCCAGCAACTGTTCAAATGAGCTATTTCTTTCTAAAGAAGTAAAAAGAATAGGCATTAAATCTAGCAGATTGGGCTGTGACAACATCGAGTTTACCCAAATATCAGCAAAATCTTTTGCCGCAACTTCTTGTTTAAGCGTTCGTAACTGCTGACTAAAATCACCTACCCACTGTTCAAATAAGTCGGCAAAGACATTCAAAAAAATTTCATCTTTCGAACTAAAGTAACGATACATGTTGGATTTGGTAAAACCCGCTTCAACAGCAATTGCGTTAAAACTCACTTTATCGTAGCCATTGTTTTTAAAAAGCGTAAAAGCAGCTTGATAAATAGCCTCTTTCCGCTCATTTTTCTTTTCGTCTGTTCTTGCTCGTTGCCAATTCATACTTACCAAATAAGTGTCTACCAGTCTCTTACGTGTAATATAAGGGACCAGCGGTCTCTTGTCAACAATAAATATCAACAAAGTGCTCAATATAAGAAGTATGTTTACGGAATTGTGTAAATCTTTAAGGGGAGCGATGAGCAAGATGAATAGATAACATTAATCCTTCATTACAATTTTTGGCTTAATAATGAGCTGAATTAAAGGTTCTTCAAATAAGAAAAATAGCATTTTATGTAAGGAGTTTTATACCTGTTTTGTTGAAAAATCTGTCATCTTTATTTTAAGTTCTTATGACCGCTTTGGTGCTAAGTAGACTATTTATAGTAGTAAATTCAAGGCCAAATTAGGACTGCTTTGTGCGCACAGTTGTCGTTAACTACTGGCTATTCTTTGGGTCAACTGATCGCTATAAGGAGACCTTTTTGGTGATACGGAAAGGCAAGTAAAGTGAGTACACTTGACTTAATCATTTAAAAGATGAAAGGTCTTCTTAGGGAAAAATGGACTTTTTTTTAATCGTATTGTAAAGCTAAACTAATAGCCTAATTTGTCTAAATATTACTGCTACTCTCTTTTTTATTTAGTCGTCTCATCGTTAGCGGCATAACAATATAAGAGATAATAGGCACGATGATGGCTACGATGATGCATACTTGTATAAATTTATTCTCAGGTAAGTATGGTTGGAGCCATGCTGGAATAAAATATACTAACGGAACCAAGGCTAAATAATTGATCAGCGCTATTAAATGTTTGTTTGGTGGCTTCATTCGATATTCCTCACAAAAAAATATCATGCAAGGCACGCGCCCTACATGATGTATATCTGCTAGTCCTGTGCTTGGTTCGCTTGTAAAAAACTATTATATACCCAACGATAAGAGGTGTGTTGCCCTAAAACACCGCCAAGTTCCATACCTTTTTCACTACGCCAATCGTCCATTACTTCTGCCAATACCGACGCCCAAGTTGCTACTTTCACACCAGCCTGTGTCATACGGTGAATAGAAGCTTCAGCAACGGCCTTATTCCAAGTACCTGAAGCATCCACAACAGCGTAAACATCGTATCCTTCTGCTACTGCTGAGATTGCGGGGAACATCAAACAAACATCCGTTACTAAACCAGCCATAATTATCTTTTTACGACCTGTAGCTTCAATTGCTTTTTTAAATGCTGGACTTTTCCACGCATTAATTTCTCCTGCTCGTTCAATGACTTCATTTCCTAAAATATCAGTGATTTCTGGCATTATTGGTCCATTGGGTCCATCAGGCATACTAGCGGTAATTATTGTTGGTATACCTGCAGTTTTTGCCATTGAGCATAAGCCTTTGATATTTTCTGTCATCAAGTGTGGGTCTTGATCTCGACAACTCACCAGTAAGCCTGTTTGATGGTCAATCATTGCTAATACCGCATTGTTAATTGTTAACGTTTCTGCAAATTTATTCATGTTTTCTCTCCGCTTAATTTTTGTTAATTTATGATTGTTTACTAACAACAACGATCTCAACATTGCTAGTGGTCGATATTTCAGTTTTATAGCTGCGTATTAAGTCACCATCCTCTGCACTAAAGGTACTGTTTTCATCTGTAAACTCAGCATTCCCTTTGCTAATATAAGCCAATGTTTCTTTGTCAAATGTGATACTTTCACCCAACGAGAGACGTACAACATCGATGACTGTTTGGCTGTTAAAGGTTTTATTTTGATTCTTATTACCGCCATAGATACGAGTCATGCCATTGGCTTTTAAAGTGTAATGTTTATAACCTGCACTTTGACCTGACTCATCGGGTAATACCCATAACTGCAACATACGGTTTTTTGTATTGTCAGGGTTAACTTCGTTATGAGAGAAGCCTTCACCACCAGCACGTTGAACCTGCGCTTCACCCGCATTTAAGCTTTGTCCATGTTCTAAAGAACCCTCATGACTGACACGCCCTTTCATCATGATTGATATAACATCAATCTCTTTGTGAGGATGCAAATGAGTTTCACCATGAGCGTTAAACTGTGCATCGGCAAGGTAAACAAAGTTGCCGATACCATCGAAGGTATTCGCAGATTTTCGGCCCCCAAATACACGACGGTCGGTTACTAAACGATGTTCGGTTAAACCGGCAAAACCGCCTAAGGGTAATGACTTTCTACTAAGTATTTTCATGATTTTCTCCTGCTACTAAATGTTACTCATTGCTTTATGCAAACAATAATAATTGTTAAGTACTGTTTGATAAATACCTGTTTATTGTTATGATAAATCCATTTCCGACAACAATGGGGGTTGAGTTATGGAACATGACTTAAATGACATGATGGTTTTTTTAGCTGTTGTTGAAACGGGTAGTTTTACCCTTGCTGCCGATAGGTTGGGTATACCCAAAGCGAATGTAAGTCGTAAAGTCTCAAGATTAGAGCAACAACTTGATATAACTTTACTTGAGCGCTCAACACGTTCTCAACATTTAACAGAAGCAGGAAAACGTTACTTAATTCACTGTAAACGTGTGCATGAAGAGTTGGATTTAGCGACAGCTTGTCTCTCTGAATTACTGCATAGCTATAAAGGTAATTTAAAAGTGGGAGCGTCTATTGCAACAGGGCAACAAATATTGAAACCAGCTTTAGCCGAATTTATGCACCAATATCCTGAGTTAAACGTTCAGCTCAATTTAACTAATCGACGAATAGACTTCATCGAAGAAGGTTTTGATGTTGTGATTCGTATTGGACAGTTAAGTGATTCATTGTTGATTGCAAAAAAGCTTGGTACGGTTACGCGCAGGCTATTTGCGAGTCCTAGTTATATTGCCAAACATGGAAAACCTAAAACGGCTGAGCAATTAAATGAACATCAATTACTGATAATGAATCTAATTAATAATGATTTAAAGTTGAAGTTAGTTTCAACAGAAGGTGATGACTATATACTTAATTGTAAACCACGTTTATTAGTTGACGATTTTTCAGTGCTTAAGCAATCAATTGTTGATGGATTAGGCATTGCTGTGTTACCAGAATATATAGGGCGGGAGGAAGTAGTGACGGGCAAGTTAATTAAAATTATACCCGACTGGGGAATGACAGACCTTGATGTCTATGCCCTCTATCCTCGTAATAGAGCGAAAATCCCCAAAGTAAAAGCCTTTTTAAATTTTGTATCCAAGCTGTATAGCGATGCCTTGAAGTGAAATAGATTAGCTCTAAAATATACATATAAATTATTTACGATATATTTATTTGAGACATTCATGAATTAGATCTTTGGTGCTTTTATGCGAAAAGACAAGTCATAAAAATGAACTAGTGAAACGTCAGCTATCGCATCTAAACTGCCCCTTAGCTGAGGTGAATTGGGTTCATAAAAAGCGACCGCTCTGTGGTGATAGTTGACGTATCAGAAAAATATGTGCCTATGGATTGATAGAGAATTTTTGAGTATAATTCCCCAACTTCTGTGATCTTCTTAAATCACTATTTATAAACCAAAAGAACTGTGTAATCTTATGATTTTACACAAATTATATTGTGCCACGATGCTCGATTGGATTGCTTGTTCGGTATCCATTGGTTTGTGAGTTGTATTGGCGTACTAATGGTGTACCTTTCGTTTATGTTTGAATCTATGGTGTACTATTTTTTGGAACAAGCTATAACTCTTTTAAGTATAAAAAATTTTCCGAAAAGTGCGCATGAGAGGCGTTATCTCGTGTTTCACTAACGGCAGCTCAAACGCAAACTAGACATTATAATTAAGAACCTCTTAGACAGTTTATAGCGAAAATGTAATGCCCAACTAGAATAAACTTGTGTATGAATGTTCACATATCATGAAGAAACTCTTATAATACTGCGCGTAATGTATTTAGAGGTTTATATGTTTAAGGCAGTTTTAAGAATGTTAGTTATAGCAGTGATGCTTGTTGCCTTTGTTGGGCAAGCTTTAGCCTTTAATGCCTCTATATCTTGCGAAACTTCAGTAGATTTTCTTTCTCCCAACTTCAGCGAACTAGTAAAGCATTACGATTCAAACCCAATTGATACAGATAGCCCAGAAGATTGCTGTGGTATTGAATGTTGTGCTGTTGATTGTACTTGTATTGCCAATGCGTGTTCATCATTTGTATATTTTAATACTGAAGTAGATTCAACTAAAACAGTCGCTTTAAGTGAAGTCGTTTATTTGCAACAGTTTGAGCAACCTAAATCTATTTCTACTTTGCTCTATCGCCCTCCCATTTTTACCTCCTAAGAACTTAGAACACCCAAAATTGTGTACAACTTATAACTTCTCAAGTTAATCAGCGCTATTGTGCTGAATTATTACCAAGCAATACCTGAGGTAAAAAATGTTTAAAAAGTCTTTAAGAACGGCAGTAACAATACTGTTAATACCTGCGTTTGCCTACGCGAATGAAAATAACAATGAACAAGATCAGCATGAAGAGCAAGAGCATCATGAACATAGCGATAACAAGATTGAAAGAATTCAAGTTAGAGCTTCTCGTTTAGGTCGTATTGTCACCGAGTCGGCAACACGAACCGAAATTATAAACGGCGAGGAAATACAAGAAAAAGCACTCATGCGGCCTGGCAATATCTCTATGTTAGTGGCTGAAACGGGTGGTGTTAGAGTACAAACCACCTCACCTGCGTTAGGTAGTTCCAACATTCGGCTGCAAGGGCTGTATGGACGTTATACACAGCTGTTAAGTGATGGCTTACCTTTATACGGTGGTCAAACTGCTTCAATTGGCCTAATGCAAATTCCACCTACAGACCTTGCAAATGTTGAAATAATTAAAGGGTCTGCTTCTTCTCTTTATGGCGGCTCTGCACTTGGTGGGGTAATTAATCTAATTTCACGAACGCCGTCTAATGAATTTGAAGGAGAAGTGTTGGTCAATGCTACCTCTAAAAACGGTCAAGATATTACTTCGTACTTTGCATCACCTTTAACTAGCGCTTTAAGCGCATCAATTACTGCTGGAATTCATCACCAAGAAGAGCACGATTTAGATGACGATGGCTGGATAGATATGGCTGGCTACGAAAGGGGCAGTGTCCGCCCTCGTTTCTATTGGCAAGGCGACAATGGTGCAAACCTTTACGTTACATTGGGTGCAATGACAGAGCAAAGAAATGGCGGTACTTTAGGTGAGGCTACTGTACCTGATGGTAATGAGTTCCCTCAAACACAAGGCACTCTTAGAACCGATGTTGGCTTTATATACGACCAACCATTAGGGGAGGTAATGAATTTAAATGTGCGTGGCTCAGCAATGAATCAAGACCACGAACATGAATTTGGTGCTGTCCAAGAGGACGATAGCCATGGAAGTTACCTAATCGAGTCGAGCTTATCAGGGTATTCTGATAAAACGGCATGGGTAGTTGGTTTGGCGCTTCAATCTGAAAAATTCGAATCTGATACCTTTTCTGAATTTAATTATTCTTATCAAGTACCTGGACTATTTTCGCAACTAGATTATGAAGCAAGTGATGATATTTCTATGTCTCTTAGCGCACGTACTGACTGGCATAGTGAATACGGTACGCAAGTAAGCCCTCGAATTTCATTGTTGTACAGCCCTGAAAACTGGACGATTAGGGGGGCATATGGACAAGGGTTTTTCGCGCCAAGCCCATTCATTGAGGATATTGATGAAGCGGGTTTATCTCGCCTTGCACCACTAGAAAACCTTGATGAGGAGCGAGCATCTACAGCTTCTATAGACATTAGCTATGTGATGGGCAACGTAGAAACTAGCCTGACATTATTTGCGTCAGATATTGATAACGTTACTGAATTAGAAGTAATTGATGGTGTTGATGAAGCTTCAGGTAAACATGTTCGCATCGTCAATGCTGCTGGTGAAAGTGAAATTAGAGGTGCTGAATTATTACTACGCTATCGCTGGCGAGATATTAAATTTACTGGTAGCTACTTATATACAGACGCCACTAAAGAAAGTGATTCTGGTTTTGACCGAGTACCATTAGCGCTGACGCCTCTACATTCTGCTGGCCTTGTGGTTATGTGGGAAGAACACGGTAGTCATTTGTTAGGGTTTGAGGCTTACTATACCGGCACGCAGCACCTTGAGAATAACCCGTATAGAGAGCGAAGCGAGCCTTATTGGCACTTAGGGCTGTTAGGTCAAATTACCATAGGACAAGTAAGCCTATTTGTTAACGCCGAAAATTTGTTAGATGTGCGACAAACGAAGGAAGACTCTTTGGTGTTGCTTGAACAAGCACCTAGTGGTCGATGGACAACAGATATTTGGTCAAGAAACGATGGTTTTACCGTTAATGCTGGTTTACGTTTTCAATTTGGTGGCTAAAATCACAATATATTAGGATAACAACTTATCGGTTGGGCTATATTTTATTAGGTCTTTGAGCGTTAGTGCAATTACTTTTAGTTATAACCCAATTCGCAAAACTGATGTTTGCTATCACTAGTAGACGCATTAAAAAGAATACCTATCTATGGATTGATTGGGGAATTCTGAGTATAATTCTCCAACTTCTGTGATTTTCTAAATCACTATTTAAAAAACCATAATAAACAGCTAACTATATGATATCTCATAAACTATCTTGTGCGCCCATGCTCGATTGGATTGACTGATCGGTATATGGTGGCTTGTGAGTGGTAATGGTGTACCTCTCCTCTTTATTTTAATCTATGGTGTACTATTTTTTGGAACAAGCTAAAACTCTTTTAAACATAAAGAGTGTTCCGAAAAGTACGCAGTCTGGACATTCATATTCAATTTTTCGCTATAAATCCTCTAAAGAATCATTCGGATTATATTACTGAAAAATATCACTAATATTCAAGATTTAACAAAAGTAATAATTTTTTTGATTTCAAATACTTTTAAATTATGGGATATTAATGCGAATTAAATAATGCTTGTTGTGTTGATATTACTATGACGTTTCCATATATAAGCTTTAAACTCGATTTTGAGTAAATAATTCATGTTTTAGGGCATTTTAAAATTGTATAAGCAAAAAGGTTTTACGTTAATTGAGTTGGTAGTAGTTATAGTTATTTTGGGAATATTAGCAGCAACAGCAGCACCAAAATTCATAGACTTAACTGACGATGCTGAAGAGGCTGTATTTTTAGGAATATCGTCTGCGTTCAAAAGTGGTGTTAAGCAAGTACACATTATTTGGCTGGTCCGTGGTAATGGCCAAGCGATACAAAATTTCATCCCTATTTCAGATCCAAGCGTTGGTGGCGATTTAAGTGTTAATACTTTCGGTTACCCGGCAGATACCAGGGGTAGCAGTCTAAAAATGGATAGTCAAAATGATTGTTTGGATGTTTGGCGAGCTGTACTTGATTCCCAAGATGCGATAGTAGCTGGTGATGACTCCAGTGACTTCGAAGCCAATTACAATGGTCCAAACTCCTGCACTTATACGTATAATAAACAGCCTAGCCTAACAGTTGATTATGACTCGAATAGTGGTCAAGTAACGATAAACAACTAAGAGTTATAATAAGCCTATCAAGTGACTACGGTAATACCAAACCTAATTCGAATCAGTATTTTCACTCAATGTCTATTGTCTCTTTCGTGGTGATAGTTGTCATAACCTACAGTTAGACTTTCTTTGTTTAATTGTAAAATAAACCGTATAATTGACTAATAAATTAGTCGTTATTTTCTACGGTTAATTCCTCATTACATTGAACGGATTTGCATTTAACCTTATGATATCTCACAAGTTATCCTGTGCGCCCATGCTCGACTGGACTGATCGTCATTGTCGTTATTTTTATCGTGTTATGTCTAGCCATACGGTGCTTTATACCGAAATGGTAACTACGGGAGCTATTCTATTTGGTAAAGGTGATTATTTATCATTTAATGATGCTGAACATCCGCTTGTTTTACAACTGGGTGGCAGTGACGTTAAAGCGATGACTGAATGTGCAAAAATGGCTGAACAATATGGTTACGACGAAATTAATATTAATGTTGGTTGTCCGTCTGATCGTGTGCAAAACGGGCGCTTTGGTGCTTGTTTAATGGCTGATCCGCAATTAGTTGCAGAGTGCGTAAATGAAATGCAAGCAGCAGCTAATATTCCTGTTACAGTAAAATCGCGTATTGGTATTGATGATCTTGATAGTTATGAGTTTTTGCATAACTTTATCGAAGTTGTCGCGCAAGCTGATTGCCAGCATTTCATTATTCATGCGCGTAAGGCATGGTTAAGCGGTTTAAGTCCAAAACAAAATAGAGAAGTGCCGCCACTTGATTATGGACGTGTTTATCAAATCAAGAAAGACTTCCCCGAGCTTGAAATTTCTATCAATGGTGGCATTAAAACGTTTGAAGAATGTAATGAACACCTTAAACATATTGACGGCGTAATGATAGGTCGTGAAATTTATCAAAACCCATACATGCTTACACAAGCAGACAATGCTATTTACCTGCAAAATAACCCAATACTTACTCGACTGGAAATTGTTGAAAAAATGAGCCCTTATATTGATGATTATGTTGTAAATGGTGGAAGAGCTTGGCACGTATTACGGCATATGCTTGGTTTATGTAATGGCCTACCGGGAGCGAGAGGATTTAGACGTTACTTAAGTGAAAACTCAAGTCAAGAGGGAGCTGATAGTAAACTCTTGTTGGAAGCTTTTAATAGAGTTCAACAGACATAATCAGTAGCGATTAAACCACTCTACATAAGCGAAAGATAAGCCAAAATTGAAATTAATCGTTGAGAAAAGTACCGATTTCGGGATTTTACATCCCTAATTCGGGAATGACTAAAAGACTCACTTTCTAATAATATCCGCACTACTTATCACTTCTAACTAATAGTTGGCATTTCTGGCCATTCTTATACTTTGTTTCAAATCAACCTAGAATTGTAATAAATTAATTTAAATATAAATTCACTTAAAAATCATAGTGTTAATGTTTTCTTCGTTTATTGGCACAACCTTTGTAATAGCTATTGCAACTTAATAAGTACATTAATGAAAAACAGAGTGGAATATATTATGAAAAATATCATGTTAACTGCACTAGTCATTAGCTTAATTTTATCGTTCTCAGTTAATGCCGCTGAACAAATGAAAGTTGAAAATAACGCTGAGATATCTATTCAGTACAATACCACACAGCTTAAACAAGAATTAAATGCACAGTTAAAAGAAGCTATAAAAAATTCGATTAGCAAAGTCCGCGTAACTCAATATGTTGAAAATTCTTCACTTATTGTTAAAAGCGATGTTAGCCAAAATAAAAATACTCGTCAAAAATCTGAAGAAGATTAAGGATAATCTCATGTTAAGTTTACCTATACTTTTTACTATAATGCTTTTACCTGGTGTTTCTATGTTGGCAACATCTATAATCGTTAGTTTATTTGAACAACATAACGAAAATCTTGTTGTACAAGAGCGCCTATTAAATAACGAAGTGCTCTAAGCATTTGCTGTGAGCATCTAATTTCCCAAATATATTAGGATTTGAGCTGTACATATTGATTTAATTTCGCTAGTTTTAGTTTAAAACTAATCGTCATTATTATGCAATTAACCTATACCCACTTGATCACTGGTGAGAAACTATCTAAATATCCTAATAGAGAAAAATTAGTCATATTAGATGCAAGTATTCCTCCTGTAGGAGGTATAAAAACTCCTGAACATCAATGGCCTACTACAACAATTCCAACCGCTCGTCGATTTGATCTTAACAAAGACTTTTCTGATCTTAGCAATGACCTTCCTCATACCATGCCTTCAGCAGCACATTTTCAGTCTCAGGCTCGCAAACTAGGTATTAATAAAAATTCACAAATTATTGTTTATGACAGTTTTGGTTTATTTTCAGCTGCACGTGCGTGGTGGATGTTTAAATCTATGGGGCATAAGAATATCGCGGTGCTAGATGGCGGTTTACCTACGTGGTTAGAACATGGCTATGCAGTGGCATCTTCATCGACATTAATAACAAACAATTGGCAATTAGGGGATTTTACTGCAAACTTCCAATCATCATATTTTCGTGATCGTCATGATATATTCGGCTCCCTTCAAAATGCTAATCACAAGGTCTTAGATGCAAGAGCTTCGCAACGATTTTTAGGGCAAGTAGCTGAGCCTCGAGCTGGTGTACGTAGTGGCCATATACCTAATGCATTGAATTTGCCTTATTCTGAATTATTGAAAGATGGACAACTCCTGCCTAAAGCACAACTACAAAGTATATTTTCTACATTGGTTGAAAGCTCTAACATATTAACAATGAGTTGTGGTTCGGGTGTTACCGCATGTATTTTGGCACTTGCTGCTGAATACTGCGGTTATAGCAATATTAATGTTTATGATGGTTCATGGAGTGAATGGGGCATTCGCATAGAACTACCTGTTGTAACCGACTAGTCAAAACGTCGATACTTCCATATTCCAGTACTGCACTTCTTCTATATTCTCATATATGGTCAATTTAGCTAATTCAATCGTTTAATTGACCAAATTCTCGCAAGACATAATATGTCTTCTAGTTCTATATGAAACGCTGTCATTATAAATTCAAATAAAATCAATGTGATATGAGTGTTTGCATTGTTGGCACGTCACTTGTAATAGATAATTGTCATAAACAACATACATTAGAAACGAGTAGAGGATTACATTATGGGCTTATTTTCACGTTTTACAGATATTATCAATGCTAACTTAAATAGTATGTTAGATAAGGCAGAAGACCCGGAAAAAATGATCCGATTGATCATCCAAGAAATGGAAGAAACTTTAGTAGAAGTACGCACAACAGCCGCAAAACATATTGCTGAGAAGAAAACCGTATCACGTCAAGTGCGAGCACTTGAGTCAAGTATTAAAAATTGGCAAAACAAAGCAGAATTGGCTTTAGAAAAAGATCGTGATGATTTAGCCAAAATGGCATTAAGTGAAAAGCAAAAATGTAGTGCGCAATTAGTTGATATACAAAAAGAGTTAACTCAGTTAGATGAGTTTTTAACAAGTGTGCAAGATGACGCCCAACGTCTACAAGAGAAACTATCTGATGCTAAACGCCGCCAAGAAGCTTATGCGTTACGTCAAGAATCTGCAGAGGTACGCCTAAAAGTACGCCAAAAAGCAGCTATTTACAATATAGACGAAGCGATTGGTAAATTTGAACGTTATCAACAAAAAATTGATCGTGTAGAGGCTGAAATTGAAGCACACGATATGACGCAAAACAAAGATCTTGAAAGTCAATTTCGTGCTTTGGAAACTGACGATAACCTAGAGCAAGAGTTTGCAGAATTAAAGAAAAAAGTTGCTAACGGATAGTATTCATTATTAATTCCTGTGTTGATGGGGTTCTCGGAGCAGGATTAATTAAACTGTTATACAAATAAACATCAAAGTGATGTTGTGGAGTTGACCATGAGCTACGAACGTAATTATTCAGTAAATAAAACATTAAGCAAAGATACTTTAAATAAAAAATTATCGGGAGTATGTTCAGGCATAGCGAAACATTATGAACTTCCTCGTTTGGTGGTAAGAGTTGCCGCAATTTTCGCTTTAATTACCTTTCCCATAGCGACTGGTGTTGCTTATGTGGTGGCGTCGGTATTAATGCCAAGTAAATACTAATTGAAGAGCAATTATCAAAATTGAATAAGTAACCTAAATATGGAGGCTTTATGTCATTTTTTAAGTCCTTTTTACTAGCGATAATAGCCACACTGTTTTTAACCTATGTATTAGGTGTTAGTTTAATTGAGTTGTTAGATGTTGATGTTTATATGGGAGAAAAGTTAATTGAACCATTGATGGCTATTAGTATCTCAGCATTAGTTATGGTTCTTTTAGTTTTAGTGGCCTTAGCGATTGTATTAAGTGTCTTTGGCTCTATTATCTTCGTTAGCATGCTTGTATTTGGCGGCTTAGTTATGGTGATGGTTGGTATTTTTTGGCCCATATTTTTTATTGCAGTAGTTATTTGGCTAATCACTCGTGATACAAAACAAAGGGTCTAGAGCAAGTGTTATAAATAAAAAAGAATATAGTAATAAATTATTAATAATAAAAATTCATAGGACGAATCATGTACAAAATTGTAGCAAGCATTATCGTAAGTATCGCAATTGCTTTACCGGCAATTGCATCACAACAAGTGGTTAATGAATATTTAGATAAAAATGATGTAAAGGGTGCTGAAATTGCTTTTACATCGTTAACAGACCTAGAAAAGCAAAGTATTTCCGGAAAAATATTAACAGGCCGTTTATTGCTAGCTAAAGATGAAACTGAAGATGCTTTCGATTTTTTTGAAGAATTAAGTGAACAGCAGGCTACTAATGTTGATGTATTTTATTATTGGGGAATGAGCGCTGTTGAAATGGCACAAAAAGCTAGCATATTTTCGAAACTGGGTTATGCAGAGTCCTACTTAGAAGCGATGGGAAAAGTGATTGAATTAAACCCTGAACATCTAGATGCTTTGGAGCATTTGATTGGTTTTCACCTAGGCGCGCCTAGTATCGCCGGTGGTGATACTGATAAAGCGGTTGAATATGCTCATCGGATAAAAGCATTAGATGCGGAAAGTGGCTACGCAAATTTGGCACGTATTTATCAACAAACTGAAAAAGAAGACAGCGCGAATAAAATGCTAGATGAGGGCTTAAAGCAATTTCCACAAAGCAGTCAACTATATTTTACCCGTGCGCAGGGGCTCATTGAACAAGAGCAGTGGGTTGACGCACACCAAAATTTAGCCAAAGCAATAAAGTTTTCCTCAACCGATGATGAAAAAGAGTTAGCGCTTTATCAGCAGGGTAAAACATCAACTAAATCAGGATTGGAACTTGAACAAGGAATAAAAGCGCTTGAACAGGTGATCACTCAGCCCAATTCTCGATACTTTAGTTGGGGACAATATCGTTTAGCGCAGCTGTACCTTAAAAATGACCAAGCCAGCCAAGCAAAAGAGTTGTTAGCAAAAGTTGATAGTTCAGAAGACGATGATTTAAAGAAAAAAGTAAAAAAATTGAAGAAGAAAGTTAAGCGGAAGTTAAAAAGCTAAGAGTTCAGCTTTTCAGTAAAGACATTAGCGACCACTGTATTCGTAAAAGAATAGTGGTCACAGTCCTCTTACTCAAAAAATTTAGCGAGTATCGATTTACAGTCATCAGTTTTCATTAAACGAATAAATTCTTTGGCTTCATTAGCCATTACGGCAGGTAACATTTGAGCCACAGCATCTTTAAGTAGTCGTCGACTGGTCATTAATGCGTCTTGCGGTAAAGCGGCAATGGTTTGAGCTATCGATTGTGCGGTTGATAATAATGCTTCTGGTAAGCAAACTTCATTGATCAGGCCATATTGATGTGCCTGTTCTGCATTAAAGGTTTTACCCAAAACCAGCAGTTCAAAAGCACGGTTTTGGCCAATGCGCATGGGCAGCAATAGACTTGACCCCGCTTCAGGACATAAACCAAGTTGGGTAAAAGGTAGTTTAAATTTACTATTGCTGGCTGCAATTACCATGTCACAATGAAGCAGCAGTGTTGTACCAATACCAACTACAGGGCCAGCAACAGCTGCTATTATTGGTTTGTTAAAAGCGCTAAGTATTTTAATAAACCCTAATGCGGCGATATCGTTAGTTTTTGCACTTTCGATAAAATCTTGGAGATCGTTACCAGCACAAAAACAATTTTGGTCGCCTCGTATTAATACACACTGAATACTTGATGATTTACTGGCGTTAATAAAGTGTTCACCAAGTTGTTTATACATAGCCGAATTTAAGGCGTTTTTTTTAGATATTCGATTTAATGTTATTGTGAAAACCCCTTGGTTTTCCTCAGAAATAATTAAGTTATCCATTTTACTCTAGCTTAGTTACAATACACTTAAGCAAACATAGTATTTCTGTAGAAGAATGTATAGTTTATTAACTTAAGGAAACGGTTACTTAAGTTATAGCTAATTATTCAAGTTACATTCAAAAAGATATTCATTACCAGCATAGGAGCTGCTCATGACAATAAACTTTTCAACAAAAACAATATTATCGATATGTATTGGTTTTTTCCTTGTTTTGTATTTTCTAGGTGTTTATTGGAGCTTTGAGCCCGACCAAATAGATATTCGTCGTGAAGTTACGCAAGATGCAACGGCTGCTAATGTTGTACCTGTTGTCGGTTATACCACTACCACTACATTAATTAGAGTGACTGAAACTTTGCTGAATAAGCCAGGTGGTTACTTATCAAATGATGCCTTACCGCCATCAATCTTTTTAGATAACATTCCGGCATGGGAGTTAGGTGCGCTTGAAATGGTGCGCGATATGGCTTTAGTTATGCGTCAAGAGTTCAGTCGTTCTCAGTCGCAATCACTTGAAAACAATCATTTAAAAATAGCACAACCGCAATTTAATATATCACACACTAGTTGGGCGATGCCGAGTGCAGAGGGTGAATATGGTAAAGCGATTAAAGAGCTATATGCCTATCGTACGGCATTGAGTGATGTAAATAACCAGAGCGCTCAATTTTATGCACGATCAGATAACTTAAGAGATTGGATTGGTGAGGTGACTAAGCGCTTAGGAAGTTACTCTCAACGTCTCAGTGCTAGTGTTGGCAGAGAACAAATTAATATTGATTTAGCCGGTGATGATGCCGCAAAACAATCAACATATACCGCATCAAGCATGGAGTTGAAAACCAGTTGGTGGCAAATTGATAATGAATTTTATGAAGCTAGAGGGGCATGTTGGGCGTTACTACATTTTTTAAAAGCTATTGAAATAGATTTTAATGATGTCCTTGAAAAGAAAAATGCCAAAGTTAGTGTGCAGCAAATTATTCGTGAATTAGAAGCCAGTCAAGAGTCCGTGTGGAGTCCAATGATATTAAACGGCAGTGGCTTTGGTTTATTAGCTAATCACTCACTCGTGATGGCAAATTATATTTCTCGTGCTAATGCAGCACTCATCGATTTAAATGATTTATTAAGTCAAGGATAACAATAAATGAAAAAACTATTACTTGTTGCTAGTTTAGCTACGGGTCTTTCTACAAGTGTTCAAGCAGATACCATATTCGGATTATACCTAGGAGGCCAAATTTGGGCGAATCAATCTGATGGTGTCTTTGGTGAAGATAATAACCAAATTGATTTCAATTTAGAGGATCAACAACAAGGTAGCTTTTATATTGCCATTGAACATCCATTACCGTTAATTCCTAATGTGAAAATATCATCAACTACTTTAGATACTCAAGGTAAAGCAGTCCTTACCAGTGAATTTGTTTTTGATAATGTTACTTATACGGTAGGGGATAATGTTAACGCGGTATTTGACGTAAGTTATGTTGACTACACGTTATATTATGAACTATTTGATAATGATTTATTAACCTTTGATTTTGGTATTACAGCACGAGATATTAGTGCTGATGTTAAAATTAACTCAACAACAACTGCTTTAACCAGTGATATATCCGCTGCTGGTATTGCCCCGATGTTATATGTTGCGGCAAATGTTGGTTTACCTTTCACAGGATTTAATGTTTTTGCCGAAGGAAACTTCTTATCATTTGGTGATAATTCTCTTTATGATTATCAAGCAGGTGTAAGTTATGAATTAGTGGATAACTTAGCGATCGATATAAACCTAACACTAGGCTATCGCACGGTAAAAATGGAACTGGACGATTTAGATAACTTATCATCAAATATAGATTTTGATGGTGTATTTGCAGGTGCCATCGTGCATTTTTAAAATTTACGACTATAGTGAAATAGATTTATTAAAGGCATTGATGAGAATCAATGCCTTTTTTATGTTTGGACTATAGCTTTTTATTTCAATAACGAGTTTATGAATAGTTATGGATATCTATATTTAGAACATAAGTACAAATTAAATACAGAAATCAAAATATATGCAAGAAATGGTGTGCACTATTTAAGCAAAAGTCGTTCGTGTTTAAATTTTGTTAATGTACTGTAAAGTTAACTCTTGATTTTTTGTCCTATAAATGTAATAAATTATGGCACTGCTCAATGACAGTTGAGCGAAGAAATTTAATCTAGAAATATAAAAATAAATACATATAAAAATAATTATACAATTCTAAAGGAATAACATGACTTTCAAAAAAACAGCGATCGCCACTTTTGTTGGCGCTGCACTCTCAACCGTTGCTTTAAGTGCAACAGCCGTCGATTATAATAAAGTATCTTCATTCAAATCAGCTAAAAATGTCTTAGCAGCGAAAAAACAATCTAGCATTCAAACTGTTAGCGGTATGCAAAATCAATTTGATGCTCAGTTAGGCAAAACGACTTTTTCATGGGCTGGAAAAAATGTTACTACGCCTGATTTAGGTGCAATAGCCACAGAGCACAAACTTGCTTATGCTGCAGATTTTTATTTGAATCGATTAACGGGAAAATCAACAACTAAAAAGTCTATTGTACAAGCCGTTTTGGCCAATACCCATGATTTAGGTCGTGGTGCTAGAATTGCCAAATACAAACAAGAAGTTGCTGGCGTTGAAGTTTTTAATCGTGAATACAATATCATGATGGATCGTGATTTTAATCTAGTGGCGTCTTCGGGTTACTTCGCCGATAAAATCTCTACAAAGTCACAACTTGCTCTTATCAAAAATGGTGCAGAGGCATTTGGTGATGCTGCTGAAGCCGTAAATGCTGCATTCTCTGCAAGTGGTGGGGATAGTAAGTCAATCACACTGGTTGCTCAAAAGGGTACCCATAAATTTGAAAACTTTTCTGTCACTGATTTATCTGAAAATAAAAAGCTCATTGGTGAGCCGCGTGCTAAGAAAGTATTTTTTGAACATAAAGGTAAGTTAGTTGCTGCTCACTATGTCGAAATTGAAACAAGTGACGTAGATACCATTGAGTCAGACTATGTAAGTTATGTTGTGGAAGCAAAAACGGGCAAAGTTCTTTTTACAAATAACTTGAAGAGCCATGCAGCTGACTTTAATTATCGTGTATACGCTGATGAGACTGGTTATCCTTGGGATAGCCCACATGGTAATGTAGTACCTGCACCTGTAGGTAGTAGTATTCTTGGTTTTCAAACCGCAGAATATTTAACTGCACCTATGATCTCTCAAAGTCATGGTCCAATCAGTACTATGGATGCTTGGCTTGCAGATGATGCAACAACTACGTCAGGTAACAATGTTACCGCTTATGTTGACACTATGCCGCCTCAAGGTTTAACCGAAGGCGATTACATGGCAGACATTACTAGTGCCAATACGTTTGACTATAGTTACGATACAGCGTTACCTGAATATTCAGTTAATAACCGTAAAGCGGCTATTGTTAATTTATTCTATATGACGAACTATTTACATGATGATTATTATGATCATGGTTTTGACGAAGCCGCCGGTAACGGTCAGGCGTTAAACTTTGGTCGTGGTGGTGAAGAAGGCGATGCACTGAATGTAGAAGTACAAGATAACTCAGGTTTTAACAATGCCAATATGAGCACGCCATCAGACGGTCGTTCACCTCGTATGCAAATGTACCTATACAATAATGTTGTAAACGGCGTTGATGTCGGCATTGATGTTACTACACATGCAGGTTTATTAGACGTTGTTCAACAATCGAACTTTGGAGCTGAGTTTTATAATGTTTCAGGTGATGTGGTACGTATCGATGATGCAACTGATGTTGTCACCGATGGTTGTGAAGCAGCAGCCAATGGTGCAGAACTTGACGGAAAAATTGTTATTGTTGACCGTGGTGCTTGTAACTTTACAGTTAAGGTTAAAAATGCCCAAGATGCTGGAGCTATTGCGGTATTGATTGCTAACAACACCGACAACGGTAATCCTGCGCCAATGGGAGGAGGTGATGATACGGTTACCATTCCTAATATGGGCATTAACTTTCAAGCAGGTGCTGCAATTTACGCCGCATTGGAAGCCAATGAAACAGTTTCAATTGACATGTATGTAAATGATAGTGAAGCGAAATTTAAAGGCTCTTCATGGGATAACGGTACCGTTACACATGAATGGGGTCACTACATCAGTAACCGTTTAGTGGGGAACTCTTCAGGTTTAAGTAACCAACAAGGTCGCTCTATGGGTGAAGGTTTCGGTGACTTCCATGCATTATTGCTATTGTCTGCCGAGGACGACGTAATGGTTGCTGGTAATGAGATGTATAATGGTGGTTACTCAGACTCCACTTACACAGGGAGCTTTGTTACCGGTATTCGTCCTTATCCTTATTCAACCAATATGGATATTAACCCGTCATCATTTGAAGACATCGGTTTATACCCGGATGAAGTACATTCTCCAGGTTCTATTTGGGGCAACATGTTGTGGGAGTCCTTTATCGGATTGGTAAATGATGAGCGTCATACCTTTGACCAAGCCAAAAATTTGATGAAAGATTACCTAGTTGCTGGTTATAAAATGATGCCAATAGCACCAAAATTCACTGAAGCGCGTGATGCAATTTTGGCAGCCGCTTTTGCAAATGATGTCGAAGATCACAAAGTGATTCTAGCCGCTTTTGCTAAGCGCGGCATGGGCTTAGGTGCTGTATCTCCAAGTCGTTATGACAAAACTCATAGTGGTGTTGTAGAGACGAACAAAACTGAATTGGCTACAGTTTATGTCGGCGAGCATAAGTTAAACCTTAACTATGAAGGCGTAGCATCAGGTTACTGTTCAAATGATAACATTATCGATAAAGGCGAAACAGGTACTGTAAGCTTTACTGTTGATAACGTGGGTGACCAGGACCTAACAGATGTTATGGGTACTATTAAAGTAGTAAGTGACCACGATGTGACACTTGCTAACGATGGTATGGTTTCTTTAGGAGACCTAGCACGTACGGGCTCCGCTGCAAGTGGTCTTATTGAGTTTACATTAAACGAATCGGGCACCGGTGAAGAGCTAGTCTTTGAAATATCTTTCCCTGATTTAGAAGAAGTGGAAAATGTAGAAAAATATACGTTATCTACTACCGTTAACGTTGATTTTATTGAGCGTCCTTTGGTAGGCACTTCGCAATACGAAGACTTAAATACACTTTCTAGAATGCATGATTTCTCTGAAGTCGTTGCTGTTGGTGGTGATGCGGCAGAAGGTACCTTCCAACTAGCGCAATGGACTGCTGACGATGGTTTTATTTATGCTGCAAACCTGCCATATACTGCAGATGTGAGTTATGAAACCCGTGCAATGACTGTAGGTTATGAAGGCGATTATACTATTAGCTTCTGGCATTACTATGACATGGAAGAAGAAGTTGGTGAAGGCTATGGCTATGATGGCGGTGTTGTTGAAGTAAGTGTTAATGGCAGTGATTGGGCTGATGTTACCGAATGGGGTGCAACGTTTGAAGGTGATGGTTATCCTTATCTTGCTACTGCTTTTGGTGGTGATGGTCGTCCAGCCTTTACTGGCGTAGGTATAGGCATGGAAACCATTAACTTTGGTGAAGCCCTTAACGGCAATGATGTGAAAATTCGTTTTCGCGTAGTATCTGACGGTAATTCACATGCAGATGGCTGGTATATTGATGATATGACATTCTCAAATATCAAAACTAGCATCTTCTCTGATGTCATTGCGGGTGATACCAATGCCTGTGACAACCGTTTACCAATGGTTAGTGTTTCAGAAGTCGACGCTGTAAATGAAGGTACAGCTGTAACGTTATCGGCTACAGCAACGGATGGTAATGATGATGAGTTAACCTATAGTTGGGTACAAACTGCTGGCACCACAGCAACCATTACGGGTGCGGATATGGCAACAGCCACATTTAGTGCGCCAGACATCAGTTTTGGCAGTGACACGTTAGAATTTGCCTTGACGGTAAGTGATGGTACGGGTTCAGTAACAGAGACTGTTTCAGTTACCGTTAATGATATCCCTGCACCAGTTGTTGTTAGCAAAAAATCTAGCTCAGGTGGCGGTTCTACGGGGTTACTTGCCTTGTTGTTATTACCGTTAGCTATATTCCGTCGTCGTAAGTAAA
>JABSOX010000035.1 GCA_013215655.1 Colwellia sp. | reverse complement strand
GGTGCTAATGCTTAAACTTTTTTCAATAGCCTCATTGAAAAGCTCAGTTGCGTTGGAAAAATGATGAGGGCGTTCAATATTTTCATGTAAAGAAAGCGCCTTGTTTTTTTCTTTTTCAAAGTCGCAATCTTTGACAATAAAACCACCACCAATGGAATAATAAGTTTCTTCTAAAAGAGTATTATCTTGCTGATCAAATGCATATAACGTCATCGCATTTGCATGTGCAGGTAGTGTTTTACGACGATGATAAATAATCGCGTCATTTTTAGGGAATGCAACGGTATGAGTGCCATTTAATGAAAGCGTTTGGCTGTCAATAACCGCTTTTAATATCGGTTCTATAGCATTAACAGGGATTGATTCAGGCGCTTGCCCAGTTAATCCTAAAATTACCGCTTTGCCTGTACCATGCCCGATCCCTGTTTGTCCTAACGAGCCAAAGAATTCACACTTAACGCGTGTGACCTTATTTAACTGCTTTGTTTCATTAAGACAATCAACAAATAGTTTTGCTGCACGCATAGGGCCAACGGTATGTGAGCTCGATGGCCCGATACCAATGGAAAACATATCAAATACACTAATCATGAAAAAACCTGAATTAATTTCGTTGTAAGCAGTAAAACTTCAAATTATCTTCGGTAATGGTAACTGAAAGTTATCACAATGGAAAACAAAAGTTATCGCATTATGTTAAATGCCGAGCAAGGTCTTTTAGCATTGCTGCTGTTGCTCCCCAAATATTGTATTGATTATAAGGCATAAAAGGCACTTGGTGAGGTTTACCTTGATGATATACCGTTACTTGTTGATGATTTTTAATTTCTAGAAAGTGCTGTAAGGGCACTTGGAATATTTCGCTTACTTCATTTTCATCTTTTGTATAGGTTTGGTTATTAGGGATTAGCGCAATTATTGGTGTAACTAGGTAACCTGAAATTGTTTGGTAAGGATGTAATTGACCAATAACCTTAACCTTGTTAGGTGATAAGCCTATTTCTTCTTGTGCTTCTCTTAAAGCGGTTGCAATTAGGTTGATATCCTCAGGTTCATTTTTTCCACCCGGAAAGCTTACTTGTCCACCATGGTGGCGTAAATGAGCAGCTCTTTTAGTTAACAAGACCTTTAATTCTTTATTATCATCAATTATTGCTATTAATACTGCCGCTTTTTTTAACGTACTGTGATAACGATATTCGTGACTAGAGCTCTCAAGTTGCCGTAATTTAAATTTATGTAGAAACTCATCTTTGGTCATCATGTTTGCTCATTCACTCTTTGGATTCGCCTTCAAGGTTATTTTATGAAAGTGCCGTTAAAACAGGCAATATTTTATTTACTTTATCGAAGGTTTCTTGGTATTCACTCTCTACATTTGAATCCGCGACTAAGCCGCCGCCTGCCCAACAGTGTATTTTATTTTTTGTGCAAATAAGTGTGCGAATAGTGATGCTGGTATCCATATTACCACAGGCTGAAATATAACCGATAGAACCACAGTAAATGCTTCTACGTTGTGGCTCTAACTCTTCAATAATCTCCATTGCCCTTATTTTAGGAGCTCCGGTGATCGAGCCACCAGGGAAAGCACCTCGTAATAAATCAGTGGCAGTAAACTCGGTGGCAAGTTTTCCTTCTACGGTACTGACTAGATGATGTACCGCTGGAAAACTCTCGATATCAAAAAGCTTTGGTACTTTAACACTACCGGGTTGGCAAACCTTACTGATGTCGTTACGTAATAAATCTACGATCATCAGGTTCTCCGCTCTATCCTTTTCTGAATTTAATAACTCGGTCGCATGCTTGGCATCTATGATTGAGTTATTGTCTCTAGGGCGTGTTCCTTTGATTGGTTTGCTTTGTACTTTATCTTGGCTTAATTGTAGAAATCGTTCGGGAGAAATACTTAAAATAGTGCTGTCTTTAAAACGCATAAAAGCAGAGAAGGGAGCTTTGTTTTTCTCTCTTAGCACGGTATAAGCTAAAAATTCATCACCTTGATAGGTAGCAGAAAAACGTTGTGATAGATTTATTTGGTAACAATCCCCTGATAATAAATATTGATGTACTTGAAAGAATTTTTGTTGATATTCATTTTTACTCATATTCGACTGCCAGCTCGAATTAAGCGTAAATGATGGTGACTTTTTATCCGCATTCTCTAATGGCGAGTTTAATTGTTGGGTTAATTTTATTGTTAACTCTTGTTCGATTTTTGTTCTTTCTTCATCCTCACAAACTAAATGATATTGTTTGTTATGACGATCAAAAACTATTGCTTGTGTATATATACCAATTGCCATTTCGGCAAGATTAATATCTTGTTCAGCTTTAGCTGGTAATGTTTCGAAACGTCTACCTAAATCATACGAAAAATAACCGACAGCGCCCCCTTTGAAAGGTAGTTTTATCTGCGATTTTAATGAAGGGCTAAATAATTCATTTTGAAGTTTATTGATTAAAAAAAGTGGATCTTCTTTACTCACCTCAACGGTATTATCAATTATGTGATGTATTGTTGTCGTTTGCTCATTAGTGGTTAACGTTATTGTTGGTTGCCATACCATAATATCAAACTGACTATCAAGATGATCACTTTCACAGGAATCTAACCACATTGCCCAAGGCTCATTTGCTAAAGGGGTAAAAAGATCCAGTGGCGAAAGGCCATTCGATATTTTTAGAGGTTCTATAGAAAGAGTTATCGTATTCTTAATAGGCAATTTAGTACTACTTTTTAGGTTGACGAGTGGCAGCTAGTCCAAGATAAGTTACTGGTAGCCGCAATACAAGCAGGGTATGATATCGGCAATTTTTTAACTTTCAACTCTTTCATTAAAAGAGTGTAGAATTATGATATCCGTCATCATTCAAAGTGTACTCTGAAACATGCATATTGACTGGCAACGAGTATAAACTTTACTAAAGATCAGAAGGGCAGTTATGGCTATTATCAAACAACAAGATTTAATCGAAAGTATTGCTGATGCTTTGCAGTATATTTCTTATTATCATCCATTAGATTTTATTCAAGCACTTGAAAAAGCTTATCATAAAGAAGAAAATAAAGCGGCAAAAGACGCCATTGCACAAATCTTAATTAATTCGCGTATGTCTGCCCATGGTCAGCGCCCTATCTGTCAAGATACCGGTATAGTGACTTGTTTTGTCAAAGTCGGTATGGAAGTGCAATGGGATAAAACAGACCTAACCGTTCAAGAAATGATTGATGAAGGCACCCGTCGTGCTTATTTAAATCCAGATAATCCACTACGCGCTTCTATTGTAAAAGACCCAGCTGGCAAGCGTATTAATACCAAAGACAATACCCCAGCTGTTGTACATATCGATATGGTTACCGGTGGTGATATTGAAATTATGATCGCAGCAAAAGGCGGCGGCAGTGAAAATAAGTCCAAAATGGTAATGTTAAATCCTAGTGATTCAATTGCTGATTGGGTCGTCAAAACGTTACCTACGATGGGCGCTGGCTGGTGTCCTCCAGGAATGTTGGGTATAGGTATTGGTGGTACGGC
This sequence comes from Colwellia sp., assembly GCA_013215655.1. Lineage (GTDB taxonomy): Bacteria > Pseudomonadota > Gammaproteobacteria > Enterobacterales > Alteromonadaceae > Colwellia_A. The sequence continues at coordinate 48,233 of JABSOX010000035.1, read as the reverse complement.
TGAAAAAGCTGGCGTACTTGCTAAAGAAAGTTTGATGGAGCCGGTAAACATTCAAGAGTTAATTGACCGCGGTGCAGAAACAGCGGAAGAGAAATTACGCTTAGAAATTTTTGAACGGGTAAATAAATTAGGCATAGGTGCACAGGGTTTAGGTGGCTTAACCACGGTGGTTGATATTAAAATTATGTCAGTGCCAACCCATGCCGCGTCAAAACCCGTAGTGATGATCCCAAATTGTGCAGCAACTCGGCATATTCATTTTCACTTAGACGGTTCAGGTCCTGCTAATTTAATACCACCAAAACTCGAAGACTGGCCAGAAATTACTTGGGATGTGGGGGGAAACGTTCGTCGTGTAAATGTTGATGACTTGAAAAAAGCAGATGTGAGTTCGTGGAAAACAGGCGAAACGGTTTTATTAAGTGGTACTATTTTAACTGGCCGTGATGCCGCTCATAAACGTATTAAAGAGATGTTAGCCAAGGGTGAAAAATTACCAGTTGATTTTACTGATAAATTTATTTATTACGTTGGTCCCGTTGACGCGGTAGGAGACGAAGCTGTAGGACCTGCTGGTCCAACAACGGCAACTCGCATGGATAAATTTACCGAAATGATGTTAGCTGAAACTGGGCTTTTAGGTACTATAGGAAAAGCTGAGCGTGGCGCAGCCACTGTAGAAACCATTAAAAACCATAAATCGGTATATTTAATGGCCGTTGGTGGTGCAGCATACTTAGTATCAAAAGCGATTAAGAAAGCGAAAGTTGTCGCTTTTGCCGATATGGGTATGGAAGCCATTTATGAATTTGAAGTAGAAGATATGCCAGTAACGGTTGCTGTTGATAGCTTAGGTGAATCTGTGCATGTAACAGGCCCTGCTATTTGGCAAAAGAAAATTCAAGTTATGGATGCTGCTAAAAAAGTTTAACAGCATATTCTAAATGCTTCCCAAAAATAGAAGCGCTCAAATGGGCGCTTATAAATTATTTTTGTGATTTGATTTTATGAAAATAATAAAAAAAGTACCGTTTGTTTTAGCTTGCTTGATTTCCTCTAGCTTAGTTTTATCACAAACAAGCTTTGCACAAGATAAACAAAATATTTTAACGGTTGAAACGTTAAGCCAGTTAAATCAAATTCAAACTATGGTGGTTTCACCTGACGGTACAAGTTTGGTTTATGGCCTTAAAAAAGGCATAAACTCAGCTGATAATCATTTATATATAAAAGATATTGCGACCGATAAGGTACGCCAATTAACCAGTCATAAAAAAGCTGAAAGTAATGTTAAATATTCAAGTGACGGTAAAAGCCTTTATTTTTTATCTGCTCGAAGTGGTAGTTCACAAATTTGGCAGCTGATGCTGAATGGCGGTGAAGCACAACAAATTACAGATTTACCACTTGATATTAATGGTTTTATTGTTGCTAATGATGAAAAGTCCTTTGCCTTAGAAATTACCGTAAAACCAGGGTGTACTGATTTTGAGTGTACTCTAGCAGCACAAACCCAAGATAAAAATAATAAGTATAACGTACGCGTATTTGATCAACTGATGGTACGTCATTGGGATACATGGAATACACCTTATAAAAATCATTTATTTATTGCTAAAAAAGTAGCTGCACAGCAAATAAAAACAGCGACGGATCTTATGCCAAATTGGTTTGCTGATATTGTCGGTATTGGTCAAGTAAGCTTTAGTCCTGATGCCAAAAATCTTGTTTTTTCAGCTAAGGCTCCTAGTAAAGATCAGGCGTGGACAACGAACTTTGATTTATTTGAAGTTGATTTAACAACCTATGAACTAACCAATATCACAGAAGATAATAAAGCATGGGATGCAAAACCTGTTTACTCAAACAATGGTCGTTATTTAGCTTATTTAGCTATGGCAACACCTGGATATGAATCAGATAAATTTTCGATAAAAGTGCGAGATAATACTACCGGTAAAACTAGATCAATTGCTAACCAGTGGGATCGCTCGGTAAGTGAACTTGTTTTTGCTAACGATAATCGTACCTTGTATGTTACCGCGCAAGATGTTGGTCAAAAAAGCATTTTTGAAATAAACCCTGAATTTGGTGATGTTCGCTCAGTTTATAATATGGGTACTAGCGGCAATATTGCTGTTGTTGACGATAAAATATATTTCACTCGCCATAGTTTAAATACTCCAAAAGATATTTTTGTTATTAACCGGGATAGCTATGGAATTAAGCAATTAACCGATGTCAATAAAAGCAAACTTAGCGATATTAAAATGGCCGAATATAAACAATTTAGTTTTAAAGGCTGGCAAGATCAAGAGGTATTTGGTTATTGGTTAAAGCCTGCCAATTACCAAGAAGGTCAAACTTACCCTATTGCTTTTTTAGTTCACGGCGGGCCACAGGGCAGTTTTGGTAATATGTTTCATTATCGTTGGAATGCACAATTATGGGCAGCTCAAGGATATGGTGTGGTGATGATCGACTTTCATGGTTCGACAGGCTACGGTCAGAAATTCACGGACTCAATTGCAGGCGATTGGGGTGGTAAGCCACTTGAAGACTTACAAAAAGGTCTTGCTCATATTGTTAAAGCAGCGCCTTGGTTAGATGTGAATAACGCTTGTGCTTTAGGCGCCTCTTATGGCGGCTATATGATGAATTGGATTGCAGGTCATTGGCCAGAAGGTTTTAAATGTCTCATTAATCATGCAGGTCTTTATGACATGCCAAGCTTTTATACGTCAACGGAAGAACTGTGGTTTCCTGAACATGATATGGGCGGCCCTGTTTGGCAAGGCAGTGATGATTACAATAAGTTTAATCCCTCAGCCTTTGTTAATAACTGGAAAACACCGATGTTAGTTATTCAGGGAGAGCTAGATTATCGTGTGCCTTATGCGCAAAGTTTGGGAGCATTTACCACCTTGCAAAGAAAAGGGATAGAAAGTCGTTTAGTGATGTTCCCTAATGAAGACCATCATATTCGAAACCCTGATAATCTTAAAGTTTGGTATCAAGAAGTTTTTAATTGGTTAGCTAAATATACCCGTGCAACTTCCTCTGTTAGTGATGAGTTAAATGTCGTTAAGGATTCAAATTAAGCTTTTAATCGTTTGCTACGAAAAATAAATAAAATGCCTTTTGTAGCAATACAAAAGGCATTTTTTATTGGTGATATTATTAACTTACATTTACAGGATAATGTTTACAAGGCTAAGATTATTGTCTATAAATTAACTTGATATCACAATTTATTATCATAAAATACACTTTAGGGATCTTATGCCTGACATGATTAAGCGGCTTGTAACCATCATTTATTATAATGATGTTTCACTGGAGCTGATGTATGAAGTTTGCACTTTTTCACAAAATGAAAATGGTCGAGTAGTCATTCCTGCAATATTTAAAGAGGGTAAATCAATTGTTGCTGTGTGTAATGGTAAAGTCGATATTCTTAATAAAATAGGCGATAGAGTTTGTGACGATGATATAAGTGCACTTTATTAAAAATCCTATTTCAAACCTCAAGATGCTGAAATTCGCATCTTGAAGTGGTTTGGGTATATACACTCTAACCTAACCTTACATTATTGAAATTATTTTCTAGATAACAGTTAACCTAAGGACACAATCGTGTTTTAATAACTGTTCATATTTACAGTGCATGGTTTTTATAATGCCTTTTTTAGAAAGCTTATCTTTAACTCCCATTGAGACCATTTTTTTTATATCGCTTATTTTCATTATTGTCTTAGTTAGTTTGTTGTTTTTAAAAATAAATCAATTGATTAAAGGCCGCAATAGTCAAGATGAGATGTTGTTAAAAACACTTGAACGAGTGACTTTATCTAATGAGATGTTTGATAAATATCAACAGCAGCTAAACTTCAATAATCAACAGTTCCTCAATCAGCAAGCTGAACTCAAAATGCATTTTGAACAGCAAATTTCCGATCTTAAAATGAAGTTATTGCGCCAAAACGCGGAGTTGAATGAAAAGCAAAATTCTAGCGCTAATGAAAATCAGCAGCAATTGCTCAAACAACTTAATGAACACAAATTTAATTTTAATGAAAATCAATCAAAAGCGGTTGATCAATTAATTGAACATTTAAATAAAGCCGCCCTCAATAATCGCGATGAACTTGCCAAAAGCATGTTGCAGTCAAGTGAGCAAATGGCTAAACGTATTGATGAACTTACCCAATCAACGGATAACCGTTTAAAAGATATCAGTGGTCAAGTTGAAAAGCGGCTTGCCGACGGATTTGAAAAAACTACCAAGACCTTTAATGATATTCTACAAAGGCTGGCGTTGATTGACGATGCTCAGAAGAAAATCACTGAACTATCAACGAATGTGGTGAGCTTACAAGAAGTGCTTGCTGATAAACGTTCTCGTGGCGCTTTTGGTGAAGTGCAGTTAACCGCACTTATTCGTAATGTTATGCCTGAACAGCATTTTGCTTTACAACATACTTTATCGAATGGAAAAATTGCTGATTGTATTCTATTTTTACCAGAGCCTACGGGGAATGTTGTAATCGATTCTAAATTTCCGCTGGAAAGCTATAAAAAAATGGCAGATAACCAGTTAGGTGAACATGATCGTAAAGCCGCGGAAAGACAATTTAAAGTAGATATTAAAAAGCATATTAATGACATTAGTGATAAATATCTTATTGATAAAGAGACTGCAGATGGCGCAATTATGTTTATTCCTGCAGAAGCGATTTTTGCTGAAATTCATGCACATCAAAGTGATTTAGTAGATTATGCAAATAAAAAACGTGTTTGGTTAGCATCACCAACAACATTAATGGCTATCTTAACGACGTCACGTTCGGTCTTAAAAGATGAAGAAACCCGTAAGCAAATCCATGTGATTCAAGAACATTTATCGCAATTGGCTGGGGATTTTAATCGTTTTCGAGGGCGTTTTAATAATTTAGCAAAACATATTGATCAAGCGGCTAATGATGTGAAGCAAATTCATACCTCAGCAGATAAGATATCGCATCGCTTTGAAAAAATTGAGCAGGTTGAATTACAACCTGAAGAAAGTGGCTCTGTTGAGCTAGCTGAATAAGTTACTATATTACTTATTAAATTAAACTAAAGAAAAAGAAAGCTGGAGTTTAGCTTGTTGAATGTTGTAAGAGGCTTAAAAACCACATTTATTAGCTTATTGCTTATAGCTAGTATTTTTTATAGTGTCATTGAAACAAAAGCTTTGTGGCAAATACAGTTACCCATTATTGAACATGCACTTTATGGTTTATTTGGTATCATAATCATTTTTTCGTCGCAGTTTAGTCGTAGTCGCTTTGCTTTTTTAAGTGCTGTTTGGCTGTTGTTTTACTTTAGTATCAGCAATGAATTGCTTTGGTCTGCTTGGTTGAACTCCCATCCACAGTGGTTATTTCTCTGCGGATTCTTTATTTTCTCTTTTTTATCTTTAGTTAAAGACCGTGGTGTTATTTCAATTCATGGCTTGGGTCGTATTATTGCTCTTAGCTTATGTGGTGTAGTCGCTTTTTCATGGCAATTCATCAGTATATGGTTGCTTGAATATCTTCGAGTGAAACAAATATCAACAGGCTTAGAAAGTTACTTAGCCATAGAATTTCCAATGATCATTGCAGGGCTATTATTATTGTGGCGCAGTATCTCTACTGGTAGCTTATTAGTGATTGCACTTTTCATTAGTTATCTGGTGTGGTGCTTAGCGTATTATCAATTATTGCTATTACCTTGGACTATTATTTTAACGCTACTAGTTTGTTATTATTTGTTAGTGGTGGTCATTGATTCCTACTTTTTGGCATATCGTGATGAGCTCACCGCTTTGCCATCGCGCAGAGCCCTTAATCAATTATCGTTATCGCTAGGGCGAAAATATACCGTTGCGATGCTCGATATCGATCATTTCAAGAAATTTAATGATACTTACGGACATGATATTGGCGACCAAGTTTTAAAGTTAGTCGCCAGTAAATTAGCGCAAGTTAAAAATGGCGGTAAGGTCTTTCGTTATGGTGGAGAGGAATTTACGGTTGTTTTTTCAAGGAAAGATATAGAGCAAACCTTAGATGAACTAGAACGTTTACGCCAAAGTATTGCTGATTACAAAATTGTTATTCGCCATCCGCAAAGAGCAACCAAACAGGCACGTAATAATAAAAAGAACAGTGATTTAAAAACGGTTGGTGTCACCATTTCAATTGGTGTTGCTCAACGGCAAAATAAGCAAGGTTTTGCGCAAGCATTAAAAGTTGCCGATCAAGCCTTATATCGAGCGAAGAAAAATGGTCGTAATAAGGTAAGTGTTTAAATATGGTAAGATTGGAGATTAAAAAAGAGCATGAAATAATTAATTTCATACTCTTTTCATACGTTTTTGTAAAAGAGAGTTAGATAAACGCTATTCTTAAATTAGTTAAGAATAGCAACATTTACAAAAACTACACTTAATAATACAGGGCAAACAAAACGTAGATAATTGGCCCACCAGCGCAATAACTTATTGGTTTTTTGTAAACTCACATCTCTTAGTTTATTACCACGTTTCCATAACCAACCAACAACAATAAAGTAAAAGAGACAACTTAGTGGCTGCATTATGGTGGTTAAGACCCGAATAACTACAGCAAATAAAGAGTCAAAAAAGGCGATAAGCGTCATGCTAGCAATAAGTACAATCAGTGATACTAACCAAGTGGCTTTTCTACGACTGAATGATTTGTCTTCAACTAAATAAGCAACAGGTACTTCGGTTGATGAAATAGTTGAGGTTAATGCGGCAATAGAAAGTAGCATAAAGAAAGCACTGGCAACAAATAATCCAGCAGTGCCCATCGCATTAAATAGTTGCGGTAATATATTGAAGATTAACTGACCTTCACCAATTAATTGATTGTTCTTAAAGACTTCAATGCCTGCTTCTTGAGCAACAAATATCGCTGGAATGATCAGTAGACCTGCCATAAAGGCAATACAGGTATCAAGTGCCGTTATCGATATTACCAATTTACCAATATCCTTGCCTTTTTCCATATAAGAGCCATAAACCATCATCCCGCCTACACCAATAGAAAGTGAAAAGAAGGCTTGTCCCATTGCAGCGACAATAAGTTTAGGATTGGTAACTTGTGACCAATCAGGGATAAGGTATAAGGCTAGGCCTTTTTCTGCACCAGGCTGCCCTAATATATAAATGATTAAAGCTATTAACATAATGATTAACAACGGCATTAATCGTGCCGACCATTTTTCAATACCCGCATTTACTCCTTGATGAATAATTGCAGCACCTAATAAAATAAATAACGGTGTAAAAAGTAAGTTTCTTTGAATACTGGACGTTGATAACCACTGAGATATATCCATTAGCCCCATAAGTTCAGCAAGTGGAGAAAGAGCATGAGCAAACATCCAACCAGCAACTATGGTGTAAAAACTTAGCATCATGACAGCGCCAGTCATGCCAACCAAACCACCATATTTACCAAGTCTTTTTGAAGTATCTTGACAGGCTTCTTTTAAAGCGCCAATCGGATTTTTTTGTGCTTGATTACCTATATATATTTCGGCATATAAAGCCGGTAAAGCGAGTAATATGGTAACAATGAGGTATACAAATAAGAACGCACCTCCACCATTGTTAGCGGCTTGTGTTGGAAAACCCCAAATATTACCAAGGCCTATTGCAGAGCCTGCGGCAGCTAATACAAAGCCAATTCGTGAATGAAAAGAATCTCTTGTTTTTGTCATATATACTACTAGTTCTTATTTTTATTTGCAGATGAGCTTACCTAGTTCAGATCAGTTAGCAAAGCCTTTTTAAAAAAATGTTATTATCGTTTTTTCATTTTTGTAAATATATGGATATTCTAAGAAAATTTAGTGATTTAATGAAAGCTTGGAATTAAAGAGAATGACCCAATATATATCAATTGCTGATACACCTTTCACATTTTTAGGACGCAACTTGATATGCTCCAATTCAAAATTATTCCGGTAACGCCATTTCAACAGAATTGTACATTATTTTGGTGTGATGAAACGATGCAAGGTGCGGTAGTTGATCCCGGTGGCGACATTGATATTATTAGTGCCGCAATTAGAGATGAAGGAGTAACTTTAGATAAAGTGCTACTCACTCATGCTCATATTGATCACGCTGGAGCAACTGATGCTTTAGCAAAAAAGTATAATGTTGCTATTGAAGGGCCTCATCAAGAAGATAAGTTTTGGATTGATTTAATTCCAGAGCAAAAACAACGCTTTGGTTTTACTGATGCTGAACATTTTGAAACAGACCGTTGGTTAACACAAAATGATACGGTGTCATTTGGCAACATTGAGTTTGAAGTATATTTTTGCCCAGGTCATACACCGGGACACGTGGTCTTTTTCCATCGCGAGTCTAAATTAGCACAAGTGGGAGATGTACTCTTTAAGGGCTCAATTGGTCGTACTGATTTTCCTCGTGGCGATCAGGAAGCTTTAATAAAATCGATTAGAGAAAAACTATTTCCACTGGGTAACGATGTCCGTTTTATTCCCGGTCATGGGCCGATGAGTACTTTTGGTGAAGAACGACGCACTAATCCATTTGTTGGTGATCAAGCTAATTAGTGCTAATTGGCTTTTTTTGTAACTTATTTAACCTTTTAATACAGAGAATAGTATTTTGGCTTCACTTGTTTTTCGACTGCAACGTCGACTTAAAAAAATAGACTCTAGCGGTATTTTTCAGTGGTCTATTATTGCCGTCATTATTATGTCAGCTTTGATGATTGGCGCAAAAACTCATGACTTGTCCCCAGAAGTCGTCACCGTTCTATCGTTTTTAGATAGTGCGATTACGGTGTTTTTTGTTATTGAACTCACCATTCGTTTTTTAGCTTTTAAAAATAAAAAACACTTTTTCAAAAGTGGTTGGAATATATTCGATACTATTATTGTTATTGGTAGTTTGATCCCCGCAGGTGGTTCTGGTGTTCTTCTTGCTCGATTATTACGTGTCTTTAGGGTATTGCGATTAGTTTCTATGGTGCCTGAGCTAAGACTGCTGATAAATGCCCTTATTAAAGCTATTCCTCGTATGGGTTACATTGCGTTATTAATGTTTGTTATTTTTTATATTTATGCCGCCATTGGCAGCATAATGTTTCACACTATAAATGAAGTGCTGTGGGGAGATGTTTCAATTTCGATGTTAACGTTATTTAGGGTGGCAACGTTTGAAGATTGGACGGATGTTATGTATGAAACTATGGCGGTGCATCCGCTTAGTTGGATTTATTATTTAACCTTTATCTTTTTAACGGCATTTATCTTTTTTAATATGATGGTTGGTACTATTTTAGAAGTGATGAGTGAAGAGCACGAAAACTTTCGAGCAGAATCTCATGGTGAGAGTGGTGAGGGTGGCGAGCCAGCAAGTAGGGCACAAATCGAGCGACTCGAACACGATCTGGCAGAAATAAAATCGATTTTAATAAATCAAAAGAAAGAGTAAAGTTCTCTTTAAAATCGGGCATTCTTCACATAAATTGGCTATAGTTATTTGCACATTCATTTAATGATATTAGTATATTATGTTGAAGATATTGTTGATGAATATTACAAATATTCATCTTCTTGGATTTGATTAATGACTCGGTTTGTTATCAGTTACACGATCGTCCTGCTCGTTAGTACTCTTTGTATACACAATGTTGTAGCACTCGAAATATCTCTTGCTAAACAACTAACGGCTATAGAAAAACTTGTCGATAAAAATGAGGCTATAGCGCAGCTTAATCAACTCAAAAAATCACAATTATTATCACCGAAGGAATTCGCCTCAGTATTGTTTTTACTCGGTCGTACTTATCATGCGCTAGGTGATTTAACTGGTGCCCTTAAGTCTTTTCAAAAAGTACAGCATTTTGCTCAAGAGCAGCATTTCATTCAAGTAGAGGCCGACGCGGCTAAATATGTGGGTATCTTTCACTATTTTAAAGGAGAGAACCAGCAAGCATTAGTTGCTTATCAAACGTCTCTTACTTATTACCGTAGTGAAAATACACCAATAAAACATGCAAATTTACTTAATAATGTTGGTTTGGTATATGCGGCAATGGGTGATACACAGCAAGCGCTAACTCGCTATAAGCAGGCCGAAGTTATTTATCAAAAATTAGGCTCCACAGTCGATAAAGTGGATATTCGTTATAACATTGCTGGTCTTTATTTGCGTTTACAGCGTTACGATATAGCCATTGATTTATTCCAACAAGTGATAAAAAAACGTATTGAATTGAAAGATAAAGTGGGGCTTGCCAATGTGCATGGTGATATTGGTATTGCTTATAAACATTCAGGTCAATTTCCATTAGCGCTGAAATACCTTCTCAAGGCATTAAGTTTCTATCAAAATAGTAATGATCAGTATAATAGCGCTTCGCAGTTACATAATTTAGCTGAACTTTATAACGTGCTTAATCAGCCTGGAAATGCAATAGAATATGCACAAAAATCGATAAAATTAAGTGAAGAATCTGGTCATCAAAATGCTTATGCGGGTGGTTTGTATAGTTTAGCCAAAGCGCATTTTTACTTAGGTGATATTGAACAGGCACATGAGTATTTACAGCGCTCTAATAAAGCAGCAACTGATATGAATTATCAGCATCAAATAAATGATAATTTAGCGTTGTTTTCGTTAGTTTATGCGGCACAAAATAAAACCCAACAAGCAATTAAAGTGCATAGACGTTATGCGATGCAAAACAGTATTCGAGCGAATAAAGCGCTTAATGTTGAACTAGCACGTTTTGAGGCCGAGCAATTAAAGCAACAAGTAGAATATTTGCAGCAAAATAAAAATATGCAACAGCTGAAGCAGGCACAAGAGCAACAACAACAGAATTTTATTATTGTCGCCACGCTATTATCGTTTGTTTTATTATTTTTCATTTCAAGGCGAAATATTGAACGTCGCTTAAAACTTGAACTAGAAAATAAAGTTGAAGAAAGAACACATACCTTAGTGATGTTGACCGATGAACTAGTAAAAGCTAATGCGGTTAAAAGCCAGTTTTTGGCTAATATGAGCCATGAAATTAGAACACCACTAACCTCAGTCATCGGCCAAGCTGAAGCCATTATTAATGGCGATGTTGACGAAGCTTATTTACACAAAGAAGTTGAGATTATTCACGGTAATAGTCTGCATTTACTTGATCTTATTAATAATATTCTTGATTTGAGTAAAGTAGAAGCAAACAAGCTTGAGTTAGACCTTAAAAAGCAAGATCTTTACGTTATATTGCATGAATTAATGAATATGTTTACTGAACAAGCGAAAGCTAAAGGTTTGACTTTTGAGATTGTTCACGCGTTACCCACGCCTTTTTATATTAATATAGATGCGATGCGCTTGAAGCAAATTTTAATAAATTTATGCTCTAATGCGATTAAATTTACCACTCGTGGTCATGTTGAACTTACCATTTCTACTGAAAAAGACACCTTGTTATTTAAAATTACTGATAGCGGTATCGGCATGAGTGAAACTCAGCTGCAACAGGTTTTTGAAAGTTTTACTCAAGGAGACAGTAGTATTAGTCGACGTTTTGGTGGTTCAGGTTTAGGTTTATGTTTATCTGATCAACTGGCTAAATTAATGGGCGGAAAAATCGCCGTAGAAAGTACCTTAAACTATGGAAGTGTTTTTTCTTTGATACTGCCTTGTTTACATAACGTTGATCAATATTCTCCAATAAGCACGATATCAGTTATTGACGGAGAAAATAACGAAGTGGTAAATACCTTATCGGGAACCATTTTACTTGCTGATGACCATGATGATAATCGCCGTTTAATTGCTCGCTTATTAAAAAATTTAGGATTAGAGGTTTTTACGGCAATCAATGGCAAAGAAGCTGTCGATGTTTTTCTTGAGCAGCAACCGCAGCTAATTTTACTTGATATACAAATGCCAGAAATGGATGGTCTTGAAGCATTTAAAGTTTTGAAGCAAAAAGGCTGTACAGCACCTATTTTTGCCTTAACCGCTAATGCTATGGCTCATGAGGTTGAGCAATATCTTAGCCTAGGTTTTGATGGGCACCTTAAGAAACCTATTGAGAGAACGCTATTTATTACTACGATTGCTAAATATTACGGCGCTATTGATTCTATAGATGAAACTGAAAAGTCACTTGCTAATATTGATATGTCAGATTTAGTGGCGCAATTTAAATCTAATCTTGTATTAGAGCAGCAAGACTTGCTCTTGTTGCTTAAAAATAATGATTTGGAAAAACTGTCACAATTGGCACATCGCATTGCGGGTGCCGCACAGATGTTTGGTTTTTCGCTTTTATCTGAAAAATCGATAAAGCTTGAGTCAATTATTAAAGCCAATGAAGTTGAGCAAGTGAATGATATTGCTCAACATATGCTTAATGAAATAGACCAAGTGTTATGGTAATAATGCTATTCTGCATAAAGAACTCTCGCTAAGTGATCACTTTCCTATACGGGTTGGTATTATCACGGCCCTTCTACAAACTGTTTACTTATTCGTCAATTTCTTGATATTGAAATACCTTATCTAAACTGGTATTGAAAACATCGGCTATTTTAAAAGCGACTTCAAGAGAAGGAGAATATTTCCCTTTTTCAATGGCAACTACGGTTTGTCTTGAAACACTTATCGCATCAGCTAAAACTTTCTGAGTCATTTCATCAAAATCAAAACGCAACCTACGAATATTATTAGTAATGACTTTGCTCATATTAAAAGCCTCTACGGTAATAACGTATTTGGGTTGCTAGTCTTATTATTTCAGATAATAACGCAAAAATGATAATTAGATGCATAACAAAATAGCCGTTGGGTAAATCTATCGAGGGTAAAATATAGGTTTTTAGTGTCGGGAATACACTGTAAAAAACAGCGAGATGTGCACCTACTAAGAGAAAGTAGTAGGCATTATTGCAGCCATGCAGGGTAATCAGTTTATCTCGTTCATCCTCATCATAGTTAGCATCTTTATGATCGATAATCGCTATGACTATTTGTAGTAAAATCTCTAAAACAATGGTCATGATCACTGCATCTAGCAGTAACTCATTAATTGAATCAACCGTCAGTTTTTGTGAGCCGTATAGCTGATTCATTCCTGAAAAATATTCAAACCAAATATAGATAAGAATGGCTAATGACGCCCATATACTTCTTTCTTTGTAAGACATAATGACCTTTAATGTTTATAGCGTGTTAAGTATTTTTGACTTGGTGTCATCTTATGTTGACTTCGTTTTGATGTCAAATATTTTATACTTGGAGTCTTGTTTATTTTACTTTTGTTATTTAGATTTCATTGTATTGTTTGGCAACTCTGTTTTTTACGAGATATTCTAAACAGACCATGGAAGAGTATTCCATGGTCTGTAGGATGTATTTTTATATGGAGGGGAGGGAATTTAAAGTTCTAGTGCTAACGAGGATAATTTAACAATGCTCTTTAAATTACGTGTGGTTGCCGTTACTTTGAGTTTACTTTCGATAAAGTTGTTAGACAGTTTTGTTTTGCCATAACCATTTGGACAGTGTAGATAAATAACTTTTTCCTTGATAATTAATTGCTCTGGTGCCTTTACATAGCTCATTAATTTTTCAACTAACTCAGCTTGAGGTGCCTCTGAAAGAAAGGTTAGCAGTACTTTTGTTCCATCTAACTCAAGATCAATATTCGTAAACGGTAGCTGTTCATTGATCACCATAAACTCACTAAGTGGGATAACTTCGACGGGCACTTGAAACGAGAAATGTTGTTCAATATTTTGTTCTAATAAAGCCTTAAGTTTTTGAGTATCTTGGTTGTTTTTAAAAATAACGTTACCACTTTGAATATAAGTGACAACATCTTTTAAACCAATTGATTCATATAATGCGCTTAAATCAGCCATTTTTATTTTTTTCTGACCACTAACATTAATACCGCGTAGTAGAGAAATATAGATTGTCATATTTATCCTAATAATAGAAAGAGAAAATATTTAGAACTTTATTTTACCAGTGATAACATCTTTAAACATAACCCAATCACCAAGTAGACTATATAGTGGATAGCTAAAAGTAGCTGGACGATTCTTTTCAAATACAAAGTGCCCAATCCAAGCAAAGCCATAACCTACAAGAGGTATATACCAAAGTAGTTGCCATTGGCTGGTAGCGATGACATAAATAAATAGCAAGATGATCAATGTTGTCGCAATAACATGTAAACGGCGACAAATATTATTTTGATGTTGACTGAGATAAAAAGGATAAAACTCTTTAAACGACGTATATTCTTTAGTCATAATTCACCTTGTTTATTGATATTGGTACGACTATGAGTGTTGGCTATTTAAGTGTAGATAACCAACAAACTTTACTATCAGTGAAAATATCTTTAATTTCTGCATTTTCAAAGGTTGAATCAAAAATACCTAAGGCATAACCTATTTGGGCTGGTGAAGCCGTTGTTGATTGCCAACTGATATTCGATCCACATTGCTTACAAAAGCTTCGAACGACGGTATCTGTTGATCTAAATGAGGCTATGTTTTCTTTACCTTGAACTATCTTAATATCAATTTCATTAAAGGTTACATAACTGGCATAAGCCGCACCATGTTGTTTTTGGCACATAATACAGTGGCAATGAGATACTCTTAAAGGAGCAGCATACGCTTGAAACCTTACTGCGCTGCACAAACAACTACCATGGTGGTTTTTACATTTCATCAGTTATCATCTTCATTTTCTGGCTGTTATCTGAGTAAAGGATTTAGTTAACACGAGTAGTGATTATTTTTATGCCCATAATGATCATTGCTCCACCAAGTATTCGGTCAATCCAATGGCCAAGACGTTTAAATTTCTCTTTGATACTGGGTCGAGATAGTAGCATTACGACCGTTGAAAACCACGCAAGCTGAATTATCATCATCCACAACCCATAAATAATTAAATGGCTTAACGGTAAGTCAGGAGATAACACTAATGTGAATAAAGCAACAAAATATATCGGTGCTTTTGGGTTGAGAGCATTACATAAAAAACCAATGCCAATGCTTTTAGCTGATGAATGTTTAGTCGCTTGTTTAAGTGTTTGTTTAGAGCTTTGATCAGCTTGATTATTTGCTTTTGCGGTAATGCCTTTATAACCAAGATATAAAAGATAACAGCCGCCTAATATTTTTATTACCCATAACGCGGTAATTGAGTTAGCGATAACTGCGGCTAAGCCAAAAGCTGAATAAATGATATGAATCGATAAACCAAGAGCAATGCCGATACTGCACATAAAACCCGATTTTTTACCATTAGCAAGAGTCTGCTGAGAAACTAAAACAAAATCAGGCCCCGGAGATGCTGCCGCTAATACATGAATAGAGGTTATTAATAATAAACCTGAAAGTAAGTCCATTTAGTTTTCCTTTTAACCTTAATTACTATAAGTTCAGGGCGATGGTTTATTGTTTTTCTTGATTGCTTGGCGAGCTAACGCAATGCCATTTTTTCCCATCGACTGAAATTGCTCTGGGGTAAATTGTGGTAGTGCTTTTGATTTATCAAACCACTGATGCTCAGGATGTTTTCTTATCTCATCGTGTTGCTTTAAAACCACTTGAATAAACTCAGGAACATTAGGAGGAAACTTACCGCCTTTTAAAGCAAAGAAATCGATAGCATCATGTATCATATCTTCATTGATTTGTTCTTGTATATTCGCAAGTGCTTGCGTCAACTCTTGTCTGTGTAAAGCCATTTTTTGTTGAGTTCTATTTCCAGTATATTGATAAATACCCTCAAATCTTTGCGTGATCATGATGACTAAACTAATAACATTTTCTGGAGTTTGAACTTCTTGAATTTCCTGAGCGTGTTGTTGATTAGTACGTAAATTGTGATTAGCCTGTGACATTAATTGTCTTACATCTTTCATAAATTAACTCTTAATCCTCAATTTGAAGTTATCAGCCCAACTTCTATCGTCTAAATCAATTGACGCTCTATTTGGTGATGTATATTTAACTTTTGTGTCATTTTTAATCCAAGTCGCTAAATAATTTTTAAAGCCAGCTTCAAGTTGTTGTATATTTTTTAACGGTATTTCTTTTTCAAAACCTTTCGCGACATAAGAGTCCCAAACTTGTTCAATTGGTGTTTGTAAACCACGTAGATCCATATTGTTGACAATTTTACTCTCCGGTTTACCTAAGTATTTTTGCCATTTATCTATCTGGTTTTGACGGCTTTGTGCTTTTCTATCGGTAGTGAAGTTATATCTATGATTGCCTTGTTTGAAGTTTAGCATGGTCATTTTTGCGTAGGCGACAAAGCGTCTGCGGGCAATAACAAGATTAGGAGCGGGCACTTGTTCAGCTTCCATTTTAGCGAGGAATGTATCTAAAATATCAGAATAAAAACTCTTATCATATCCATGTTGAATTTGTAATTTGTCAATATCGACTTCATACGCACATAACTCTATTTCAGACCAAGAACGTCGAGGTATAAGTGCTTCTTCTTTAAAAGAAGTATTGCTTTCATATCGCCCTTGTTGATGATTTAAAACTGATGTTGCAGGTAGTGAATTGCTAAAACTCTTATTTTGATAAGCATGTTCGGCTACATTATTTTCATTGATTGCAGACTGTTGAGGCTCAATGTAATAATAACTTTCGTTCGCTATTCCGTTAGACATTTCGTTAGAAAAGTCATTTGGTAATGTTGTTGGTATGGGGTTGTTGATATTATTGAAAAGACAGAATTCTTCTGTGCTGAACCATCGAGAATATTGATTATTATTTTTTGAGTAGTTCCCAGTCTTTAGCAAGCCGTTTTCTACCATACTTTGTAAAATATGATTGATTTTTTCAATATTAATATAAGGGAATAAAATGGATAGGGCATGTTCGGTATAGTTTACCCAAACATAATTGTCATAAATATGAATATTATGCGCTTTATTTTCTCGTAAACCTACGCGAAAATAGTTTAAAAAGATAGCCTGCTCAATACCATAACGGTTAGCATCTTCAATATCAAAATAATGTGTGTGTGACATTGATTGCCCTTTAATACTTCATAAAGTTACTGTGTATCTTTATGTATACCACGTAGTGGTATCTCTCGGATTAATTCCCCATGATGTAGTGAAATGAGCCTGTCAGAGTTGGCTTACTTCGGGAGAATTTCATTAAAGTGATTATACCCGTAATTTAAAGTAATTAAAGTAATTAAAGTTTAGTTTTACTTTGTTAATTATCCCTGATAATACGAACTTATAAAGTCTACTTATAATTACGGCTATCTAGGTACGAAGCGATAAATTCGACAAATTTGTGTACTGTGCTGGGCAGATGTTCAATATCAATGGCATCCATTAAATTTTTAACTTCAAGCCCAAGCTCTGTATCACCTTCAATTTTTAAACGGCATTCAAAAAATGTCGGGTTATCAATATAATCTAGTTAATGAAATAAAAGATATGGCAGCATTTGGTGTTGATATCGCCAGAGTCAGTGCAGACAGTGAACAAGCATTTAAGCAAATGGATATTTTTAAAAGGCAGTTAATAACGCCTCAAAAATTTAAGTTAGACGGCGTCGAAGAATGTAATGGTTATTGGCATCAAATTGCGGGTATGTCAGTAGCATGAATTTAAGCTTACTTCATGCTTAATCTGGTAGACTACACCTATAAGAAAATGAGGCTTAGCCTCCAAAAATATAAACCGTGGCAGATATGTACCATTTAAATTTAACCGAATTTAGCCAAGAAGAATTTTTACGTGATTATTGGCAAAAGAAGCCGGTGCTAATTAAGCAAGGCTTTGTTGATTTTCAAGACCCGATCAGTGCTGATGAACTTGCGGGTTTAGCGTTGGAAGAAGAAGTGCAATCACGTCTTATTTATAAAAAAAATAATAGCTGGCAGGCTGAATTTGGTCCATTTGAGTCATATGATCATTTAGGCGAAAAGGATTGGTCTTTAGTTATTCAGGCGCTTGATAACTGGTCAGAAGACGCGGCTAAAATTATTGAACCGTTTCGTTTTATTCCTCATTGGCGTCTTGATGACTTAATGACTAGCTTTGCGACAGCAGGTGGTAGTGTTGGTCCTCATCTTGATTTATATGATACGTTCATCTGTCAAGGCTCTGGCAGTCGTCGTTGGCGAGTTGGCAATAAAGGTGAACATCGTCAATTTGCTGCTCATGCTGCCTTATTACATGTTGAACCTTTTACAGCGATAATCGATGTCGAAATGCAAGCTGGCGATATTTTGTATATTCCACCAGGTTTCCCCCATGAGGGGGTGAGTTTAAGCAATTCAATGAGTTTTTCGGTAGGTTTTCGTACTAATTCAACGGTGAGCTTGTTAAGTGCTTTTGCTGATCATTTAATTGATAACGAGCAGGGCGGCGAGCTTATTGAAGATCCGCACCGTAAAGCGACCAAACATTCAGGTGCTATTGATGCAGACGATTATCAATTGATCAAAAATCAATTACAGCAATTATTAAATAATGACGATGTTTTTCGCAATTTTACGGGTTCTTATCTTAGCCAAGCTAAACATGAGCTAGATCTTGCTGTTATTGATGAACCCTTAGCGGATGAAGATATTAGTGAGATATTAGCGGCTAATAATTTAAACCGTATAGGCGGCTTAAGAGCGTTTTATTTCACTGAAACTGTTGATAGTGGTATTTGTTATATCGACGGAAATGAAGTGACTTTTTCTCCTGAAATAGTTCCTGTGATCAAACTCTTGTGTGATCAAGTATCCGTTAGTGTTGACGAACTTAGTACTTGGCGAACAAACAAAGAATTTGTACAGTTCATTAGTCAGCAAGTAGAAGCGGGTTATTGGTATTTTGCTGAATAACCTTTATTGATAATAAAATAGAGGTTAAGAGAAATATTGCTTAATTATTTGTGAGTAAGGATAATAGCGGCGCCTATTATCTTTAACGATATTAAATTAAAAACTTAAGTTAACAACCTAAACTAATAATCTAACTATGCGCCTCGATAAATTTATTTGTAAAAGTACCGAACTGACCAGAAACGAAGCTAAAAAACTACTTAAAAGTGGTGAAGTTGAAGTTAATGGTGAAGTCATAAAAAATCCCGCAACGCAGGTGCATGAAAACAACACCATCACAGTAGACGGTCAAGTGCTGCAAGCGCGCAGTTCACGATATATTATTTTACATAAACCTCTCGATACAATCTGCTCAAATGTTGATGAAGGATATCCCTCGCTTTTGCATTTAATTGATGTTGATAAAGCCTTTGACTTACATATCGCCGGACGACTTGATGCCGATACGACTGGTTTAGTGCTTATTACTGACGATGGTCGTTGGTCGCATAATATTATAACCCCTAATAAAGAATGCCAAAAAGTTTATCGAGTACAACTTAGCAGACCTATTAAAGACGAGTTCATTGAAACCTTTAAAATTGGTGTGCAGTTACAGGGCGAAGACGGATTAACTAAACCCGCTATTTTAGAAATCATTAGTGATAAAGAAGTACTGTTAACAATTACCGAAGGTAAGTATCATCAAGTGAAACGTATGTTTGCTGCTGTTGGTAATCGTGTTATCGGTTTACATCGTGAACAAATTGGCGACGTTAAGTTGGACTCACTAGCGTTAGGTGAATGGCGTTATTTGAATGAAAAAGAAGTAGAGTCGTTTAATTATTAAATTATTCCTTAAGTTCATCAATCAATTATCAGGGTCTGTTGAATTCGAAAGATTAACATCCCTTCGTATATGGAAAATATAAATCATGCGAGTAGTCTTTGCTCAGATTCCCACATCCTTAAATGCTCAAGAAAAGATTGTTAACACTGACGTTTTCCTTACTCAAAGGCAAAGCCAAATATTTATTCCTTTGTATGAACAGTCAGTTGATACTGACTCTAGCCATTTTAAGGTTCCAGAAACGGTCAATGTTGCGATATTTGCAACTTACAAATCTAACGAGCAAGCCATTGAAGATGTTTGTCATTACATCGTAAACAACCTCAGTGACATTATTCAATTGCCAGAGTTATTCTTTATTGCAGATAAAACTATCGCTCTTGATGATCAACAAAGAGCCCAGATAACATGTCTGAGCAAGCAGCTAATTAAGCAAGTTAGTTCAGTGTTAAGGCCTTTTCAATATTTATGCACCAGTTTAGTTCTTGAGGGTATGCATCAGGCGGTGTTAATAAACGAACATGGTTTATTTGCAATACAACAACAATTGAATTTTTGTCAAAGGTATCCGTGGACAACACTAAGTGATGCATTAAATATTATAGAATTGCCCTTAGAGCAAGGGAACATTAACCTTGCCATGTTAACCGCCGATGACGCTAATATCGAAATAGTTAAAGTTGCCGCTTTAAATGGCATCCACGTATTACTGGTACCTTTTGATATACAAGAGTCGTGTGAAGTTGAGTTGAGTTTATTATCTCATGCCATTGAAAATAGAATTTGCATCGTTGCTGCGAGTCGCGAAAAAAGCTTTAGTAATGATTTACCGACAGATAACAATACGGCTAGCAAAAATAACAATAAGATAAAATCTAAGAAATCCACGGGATTCATTGCCAATTTAACGACGTGGAAATCAAATAAGTTTGCTGGCTCTATCAACCAACCTCTAGTCAAACATCAACATGGTAAAATCACCAAAGCCGTGATCCATCCTAGTACGGCTTGTAGCAAGTTTATGACCAATTAAGTAGTGTTATATCCATGTTAGGCAGATGCAGGATTGAGCTGGAATTGTTACCTTTTTAGGCAAGCAGCTGCCGCGAGCAATAATCAATAATGTTGCTATGATGAGAAACTAAATTATATTTCAGTTTTCTTCTAATGTATTAAATACCTTATTATGCATTATATGATAAATCCCTTGTGTTCTTGTCGTTAAGGGCTTCCATAGCCATGCCTCTCTAAAAAACTTGGATAAATCATTCAACTCTTGTTTTACTTTTTTATTCACAACGACAACACCATACGTTTGATGGATTCTCTCTTGAATAGGAGCACTGAGCATGAAATCAGCCAATATATATGCAGCTTTTAACTTATCTGGCGAGTCCTTTAACGTTGGCACAAATGAAATAGTATCTAACCAAACTGTTGAGCGTACATTGTGCGCTATTCTCCAGTTTAATCCTTTCTTTTTTGCTGTAGCGACACCAAACCAATAAGTTGTTCCATAAAGCAAGTCTGGTTTAGTAAAATCAGCTTCACCATGCCAAAAGCGGTCTTGGGTACAGACATTACGGTATAGGATTTCAAGGTTATGTTGGATCTTTAGGTCTTTAAACGCTCCAGATATAATTTTTCCATCCATGTCATAGATGTTTTTTTTGTCATATCCTGATTTTAATATTGCGATATAAAGATTTGCCGCAATCTGTTCTTTAGTCAGAGTGATCTTACATTTATTGGCAGGATCAAATAATACGTCAAATGAAGTGGGTTCGGGTACCTTATCTGCATTGTAGGCTAGTCCGTATGACCCTCCTAATAATGGAACAGCATAACTGTCTCCCTCATATTCTTTATATTTTAAGTTTTTTAATATAGAAGATACATTGGCATAGTTAGGGATTTTGGAAAAGTCTATAGGTAACAACGAGCGAAACAATTGATTATGTCTTTGTGAGAAATAATTGTGAGTTGGCGTAATTACGTCGCAAACGCGCCCTCTAACTAGGTTGAAAACCTGCTCTGGAGAATATAGGTATTCTGGGTAGAGTTCTAAGTCAACATCCATTCCTCTTGCTTTAGCATAAATTTTAAATTCGCTTTCCCAAGGCATGATGTAGCCTTGCCATTCACAAACGGTGAGCTTTATTGGTTCTGCAAAAACTGTAAAACTAGAGATAGCAATAAAAAACATCAATATCAACGTTCTAAAGATAATTATTTACTCCTTTAAATTATTATCAAAAAGTATGTTGTCATTAATTACTTCGACACTACTTCAGCCTCATTTGACAATCTGGGATATCGTTTTGAATCCCTCAGGGTTCATTCTAACCTAAACAGAACTATCATAAAGAATGACTTTAACCAATAATTTGTCGAATAATTTTTGGCATATTGATGTCGTAATCTTCAGGTCGTACTGACGCTAAAATTTTAATTTCAAACTTGGTTAGGTCACATTCCTTTGCGGTGATATAGCGTTGATGTTTTAAATTATAGAATATTTTTACCTTAGGTTTTACTGGCTCATTGCGGTTGCCTTGAACAACAATGGCGAGTTTTTCATCAGATAATTTAACCAATGAACCAACAGGATGAATACCTAAATATTTAATAAATTGTTGAACTAAACCGCGATCGAATTTTTTATTATTTGCCATCAAGTACCTTAATACATTGATCGGTTGATCACCTTTTTTATAGGTTCTATCGGCAGTCATGGCATCGTAAACATCAACAATGGCAATCATTCTGGCAAGTTTTGATAGTTTTTCTTCACCTAAACCTCGAGGATATCCTGAGCCATCTAATCGTTCATGGTGGTTAAGTACCATGTCTAAAATTATTTTGTCGGTCATTTCATCTTCTTTACATATCATTTGCCCCCAAGCGACATGTTTTTTCATCACATCCATATCATTTTTAGTAAATTTACCGGGTTTATCAACGATACCTCTAGGGACTTTAGCAACACCAATATCATGTAACATCGCCCCTAGGGTAATTTGTTTAAGTGTTTCTTTTGGAAAACCTAAATACAAACTAAAACCACACATCAATACACCACTATTAAGTACATGTTCCCATTGGTAAGTTGAGGGGTGCCTTATTCTGGTGAGTATCGCCATGGCATATTCATTACGTAGTACCGATTCAGTAATGCCATTGGCGAGTTCTTTAATTGCGGTAATACTTAATCGTTGTGACGATGCACCACTTGATAAGATATTTTTGACGTCACCACCGGCACTATCGTAAAGATTACATGAGCGTGAAAATTCATCGTCAACAGATTTAGTATTTTTATGTTGATTAACTAGAGGTTCTTGATTCTCGGTAGCATCAGTCTTTTCTGGCGTCTCAGCCGAGTCATCTTCTTTTTGTTTAGCGTCTGGAAATTCCTCAGGGGTATATTCAACAACAAGTTTAGTAACACCTTGCTTCTTTAACTGATCGATAGTTTTTTGAGACTTTACTTTGCCTTGAGTCTTTACCGTAAAATCGCTGTTACTACAGGTCAAATCAACGACATACATGCCAATTTTTAATTCATCTATTGTAATGGTATCTATCATTGATTTTTATCGCCTAAGCTAACGTCTTCTTTGAGTATGTTCGACATAGTTACTTATTTCCCATTGAGTTACAACTTTTCAACCGTCGATTTAGCATGACCCACATTAACTGTGAATTGTTATATACCCGTTACCAATCAATATGCATGTTTCAGGACTACTGAGCAATTCATGATCAAGCTACCTCTTTTTATTTATGGTCATTCCCTTAAAAACAGAGGTAACGATGATCATGGCTTGCTCAGAAGTCCCCTTTGGATTGGTTTATAAGCACTTTATGCTGTGACAAGGGAATGACCATTCTCTAAAATGAATGCCTCGCCTAAAGTGCTTATAACTCCAACTGAAATCACGCACTTTGAATGGTAACGGGTTAAGTGTAGTCATTACTCGTCAAGAGGGAAATTAACGCGCTAAAGTACGGTTAAAAAAATCAACGGCCATGCTATATACTTTTAATGCTAGCGCAGCATCGTAACGTTCACCTTCATCGCGCATAAAAGCATGTTGAGCATTAAATTCATGCCATGAAAAATTATTTTTATTTTCAATTAAATTTAGATGTATTTTCATTCGTCCTTCATCAGGAACATGTGGGTCTTGTTTACCCCAAATCATTTGTAACTCACCTTGAATGTCTTTAGTTCGAGTAAATGTATCATTACCGTCAGCACAAGGGAGGGTATTTGAATGGATGTCGGTTGCATATAAACATGAGGCCGCCTTAATATTTTTATTGAGTGCAGCGCGATAAGCGAGGTGTCCGCCAATGCATACGCCCATAGCGCCAATTTTTGTGGAACAATAATTTTGCTGCTCTATAAAATCAACTAAAGCTTGAGTATCGCTATCGTGATGCTCTAAAGGTTTCGCCCACTTATCTTGATTGCCTTTATCTTTACCTGCATCGTCATAACCTAATACGGTGCCAATCGGGTTTAACTCATGAAAAACTTCAGGAACTAAGACCACAAAGCCATGACTGGCCATAATTGCGGCACTACGGGCTATCGGTGCTGTTTGTTGGAATATTTCTGAATAGAAAATAATGCTAGGAAATTGGCCGTCAACATCAGGTCGATAAACATAAGTGCGCATTATCCCTGTAGGTGTTTCTATATCGTACTGTTCCTTGGTGATGATCATAATAGCTTCTTATTGTTGGAAATATTTAGTTAAACATGCAATGCATAATAACTCACTGTCATCAATCGGTAACCTTTCTTAAACAAAAAATACATATTTCTAAAACAATTCTGTCATTTTTCGCCCGTAGGATAGCGGCAACTTAAATCAGCAAGGCTTGAGGATAAAACTTCATAAAGTCGGCTGAAACTATTTTAACTTAATCCTCGGAGCAAAATGAGATGCAAATTAAATCATTATTTAAAGTAAGTGCGATTGCTTGTGCGTTAACACTAGTGGGTTGTGGTGGCGATATTAAAATCACCCCAACTGTGAATGACAATAGTACAACAACGGATAACCGTGTTAGTAACTCTAATAATACAAGTAATGCGGGCACACCGGATATTGTTAAATGTACTAGCTATCAAACAGATGCAGGTATTGTTGAAGGTTCTTTTGACGGTTTAGATTGCTTATACAATGATTCTTTTGCGAGTAAAAATATTCATATAACTGCCAACCTTACTTTTGAAGAGTTACCCCAAGGTGGAGCGCATATTTTTGAAGACGCGTTATTAATTGGTACGGATGGTCGTACCGATGACGGTTTTGAAGTACCGGTTAATGGTCCTACATTGACCGTTAAACCGGGTGCAACTTTAGCCTTTAATTCAGGTGAAGCGATTATTCGTATTGCTCGTGGTGCTAAAATTCAAGCGGTGGGTACGGCTGAAAAACCCGTGGTCTTTACTTCTGCATTTGCTTTTGATCGTCATGACTTAGAAGGTCAAGGCGCACAATATGCGGATTGGGGTGGCATTATCATTAATGGTAAGGGCTTAACTAACCAATGTACTAATGCTCAACGTGCGGCTGATACTTGTAATGTTGCCTCTGAAGGCATTACCAGCTACTTCGGTGGTAATGATAATACTGACGGTAGCGGTAATATTAAATGGGCAAAAATTTGGTATGCAGGCTCAGGCCCTCGTGTTGGCGGTGAAGGCGATGATTTAAACTCATTAACACTTAACGCAGTAGGCTCTGGTTCTTCTTTTGATTACCTTCATATTCACCAAGGTTTTGATGACGGCATTGAATTTTTTGGTGGTGCGTCAAATATTAAACACATCGTCGTAACAGATACTCAAGATGATGCTATTGATGTTGATGCAGGTTGGCAGGGCAATGCTCAGTTTATCTTTATTAAACACGGCACAGTAACAACACGTGATGGCGCTATTGCTTACATGGGTAACAATGGTTTTGAAACGGATGGTGAGAAAAACGGCGGTGACGATTACAGTGAAGTACCCGCATCTTTCCCAACCATTGCCAACGTAACGATAATTACTACTGATGGTTCATCGGTTCGTGATGAAGACCCATCACAAGCACATAAATTTGATGATTCCATTAAAACAAATTATTACAACGCATTAGCAATTAAAACAGATGCCACAAATGGCACTGAATGTATTCAATTTAAATCTGATGGCTTAAAAAATGCTGCGGAAATTAAATTTCATAGCTCGGTTTTAGCCTGTGCTGCAGAGTTTAAAGATGCAACACAAACTCCGGCAGATATGTCGGTGGAAGCTTGGTATGAAAATGGCGGTGAAAATATCCGTATTGGCGGCAATGCTGATGTATTAGCTGCGGATGGTTTTTCTACTAATTCAAGTTCAACGGCAATCACTATCACTGCTAACGATTTATCAACGCTAGATAATAGCTTCTTCGATACTGTTAATTATATAGGCGCGGTATCTGATCAAGATACTAGCTCTGCTTGGTATAAGTGGGTTGAAACCGCAGTTACAGCTGCCAACAACGACTAACTACATAGCGACTATCCAAAGTAATAAATCAATAAGGCGGCACATTATTTTATAGGTGGCGCCTTTTTTAATAGTGAATACTGAATTAGGAATTAAATATGACAAATCCATATAAACTGCAAAAGCTAGCGCTTGCTGTGGGGTTAGGTTTGTTCAGCTATAGTCATGCTGTATTAGCTCAGGAAGAGCAACAGGTTATGGAAGAAGTTGTTGTTAAAGCGACTCGTTTACAGGGAAGTGCTGCAGCAGTTATTGCCGAGAGAAAAAACCAAGCTTTTGTCGCTGATATTTTAGGTGCAGAACAAATGTCGAGAACGGGTGATAGTGATGCCGCTTCAGCACTTAGACGTGTTACTGGTTTGACACTGGTTGATGACAAGTTTATCTATGTTCGTGGTCTCGGTGAGCGTTATTCTAGTGCACGATTAAATGGTGCTAATATCCCTAGCCCTGATTTAACCCGTAATGTGCTACCGCTTGATATCATTCCAGCAAGTATTATTGAAAGTATCGCCGTACAAAAAGCGTTTTCAGCCGATATGTCAGCGGCTTTTGGTGGCGGAGCTATCGACATTCGCACGAAATCGATACCCAAAGAATTTACCTCAAGTATTGAAGTAGGTCTTGCTTATGACTCTAGTGCCGATAGAGGTATTACTTATCATCGCCCAAGTGGCGGTATTCCAGAACCATTAAAAAGCGCTATTGTTGATTATCGTGGTCGATTTACTATCGATAATATTATTAAACGTTCAAATTTAACCGCTACTGATAGTCAGAGTGTTTCTGAGCAAGCGATTGCGATTAATCAAGGTTTACTGAGTTCATTGCCTCGTGATTTGGTTACCTCAAAGCAGTCGTTAGATACAACCTATAATGTCAAAGCACATATTGGTAATAGTTTTGATGAGCACTACTTTGGTGGACGAGTTGGTTTCTTAGCATCTATTTCTTATGAGAATAAATTGGATTTTACCAAAAAGAAAACAGCGGTTATTTCACAAGATGTGGCAGCAGACTGTTCAACGTCATTAGCTACCGCTGAAGACGTGGCTAATTCGTGTTTTAACACCGTTAAAAATTCCACGGTAACTACAGAAAATGAACGTTACAGCGGCGTATTAAACGTTGGTTACAAAATTGATAATCATTCGATTGCTTGGAACAACTTGTATTTAGTTGATAACGAAGATCAAGTAGAAATTGCGCAAGTTGAAAGCCCCGCAGGTAGTACGGTATTTACTATCACTAATGATGATAAAGCCAATCGTGTTCACGAATTTGATTATGAAGAACGTACTCTGCATGTTTCTCAGTTATTAGGTCAACATACCTTTGTTGATTATTGGGGACTAGGTTTTGATTGGCAAGCGACACGTTCCAAAGCTAAAACTGAGATCCCGTTCAGCGCTAAATTTAACTTTCGTGATAATTTTAAAAACGGTAGTTATGCAAATTCTAACATTACTGGCGATGATAATAGAGCTAGGTATGCCTATACCGATATGGAAGATAGGGTAAATTCCTACAGTGGTAATTTTACTTTACCTGTTTATGGTAAAGGTTATGAAATAGAATTTAAAGCGGGTTACGATTTTTCAGATCGAGGGCGTAATTACAGTACTTCAAGTTTTGCCGTACACAATAAATCGGGTTCAGGCATCGTTATCAATGAAGGTTCACAATCGCCTTTAACTAACAGTGGTTATTTAACGGATAGCTTTATCGCGGGACAACGTATTTTAGTCGATTTTAATGAGCCTACTGCGCCAGATGCCGATGATTATATTGCTGCGCAAAAAATTGATGCCGCATATAGCTCTTTTGATGTGATTTTAGATAATAAATATCGCGTAAGTGGTGGTATTCGTTACGAAGAGTTCAAACAAACATCGGTAGGTACTTCCAGTCTAATTTTTGGCAAAGAAGAGTTAACTATTTTCTGGTCGCCAGAAAAAATTACCGCAGGTAGCATTCAAGAGGATGACTTTTATCCGTCACTTGCTTTTACTTATATGGGCAGTGAGCAATATCAAATTCGTGCAAGTTATGGCGAAACGGTAGTAAGACCTGATTTGCGTGAAGTGGTTCCGGTTGCTTATTATGATCCACTAACTGACATTCGTACTTTTGGTCGTATTGGTTTACAAAGCAGCCCAATTAAAAATTATGACTTACGTTATGAGTATTACGCGGATAATGGTGATAACTATACTTTTGCCGCTTTTTACAAAGATATAGACTCACCAATTGAAACCGTTTTACAAGTGGGTGATGAAGATTATTCAGCAACTTTTGTGAACGGTGAAACTGGGCAAGTGAAAGGTTTTGAACTTGAATGGATGCACGATTTATTCTACGTAACAGAAGGTTTTTTTTCCTCGGGTAATATTACCTTAAGTGATTCAGAAGTGAGTATCGATCCAAGTTTAGCGGGCAATCTAACACATCCAACTAAACGTATGAGTGGTCATTCAGAATATGTTGTGAATTTGCAGCTTAATTACGATTCGGCTAACGGAAATCATTCAGGTTCACTTGTTTATAATGTATTTGGTGAACGTATTATCGCCTCTGGCGTTGGTGGTCGAGAAGACGCTATGGAGCAGCCATTCCATGCATTAGATCTGGTTTATACTTATTATCCTAATTTTAATTCACAAATAAAAATTAAGGTGAAAAACTTGCTTGATGAGTCTCAACAAGTTTCTCAATCAGGTATTGCTGTGCGTGAAAAAGAAGTAGGTACAGCAATTAGTTTAAGTTATAAATATGATTTTTAGTGATTAGCCACTTATTTTCTCTTTCCTCATTAAAGGTCAACCAGTCGAAAGATTAGTTGACCTTCTTCTTTACTTTGACTAAGTTGATAGAGTCAGTCTTTTCAACTTAGTAAACTTATGTTTAAAAAATGTATTTCTGTATCACTCAGCTTATTTCTATTATTTTCTTCTATGCTTGCAAAGGCCAACGATCAAGAAATGAAACGTATTGTTGATCAAGTTTCCAAAATGTATATTTCTTCAATGGTTTTTCTATTTAAACATCAATGGTTAATTAATCAAAAAGGTGGAGATAAAAGCGAGCTATTTAGTGAACCATTTATCAATAATATCAAAAGAGTTTACGAAGAGAAGTACCAAGAAGACTTTCCTAAATCAGATCACATAGCTAAGAAAATGTTGTTGCAAAGCATGATTGAAGTGATGGAAGATAATAGACCAATATTAACTGATGCTGATATTGGTTTTAAAGGTATTATTCCTGCAACTTTTGCGTCACAACTAGGTCGAAAACTTGCAATAAAGGGCATAGGCCTAAAAATTAAATTTACACGCATGAATGAAGGCATAAGAAATAAAGCTAATATTCCGGATGCTTGGGAAAGTGCGATGATCCAAAAAATTATCAAAGTGCCTAAGATATATTATGATGCTAATGCCGTTGTTGATGGTAAAGCTGTTTATCGACAGTTTACGCCTTTACCGATGAAACCTTATTGCCTTAAATGTCACGGTACTATGGCAGATAATCCTTTAAATGAAGGCAAAGATAGGTCACAGTGGACAAATATAGATATGACTGGCTTTGAAATGGAAAACTGGAAAATTACCGATTTTGGTGGTGGTGTCAGTATTTTAATGGAAAAATCGAGTTTACAATAATTAATTGAGTAAGTTATTAGTGAAAAATATGTCTTTAAGTATTAGTAACATATTAAAGTTTTTCCTTATTTTCAGTTTGTCATTGTCAGTAAATTCCACAACTCTTAAAGTGGGTCTGGTTGAATATCCTCCCCATCTAGATTTTAAAAACACCCTTAATAAAAGTAAGTTATTTCAATATACTAATGCGGTTTTCAACAAACATGGCTTAAAAGTTGAATTTATTAAGTTCCCTTATCGGCGTGGCTTACTTGAGCTAAAAAAAAGCAATATTGATTTATTATTGCCTTATGACAATATTGATAAATCGGTAAAAGTTTTGTCAAACCCCTTATTTTACTCTGTGCCGGGTTTATGTTTTAAAAAAGAAAAGTTCATTCCAATTTTAAGTGCTTTACATCGACTTAAGGGGTTAAAAATTGCTGTTCCTCCGGGAGTGCCTGTGATTAACGTATTAAAAAATTCGGAAGCTATTTTGGTCGATATGCAAGGTAGTGATATTATTAATCGCGGCATAGCACTGACGCAAGTGGGTCGTATTGATGCTTTTTATCACCCCAGTCCTTTGAAGGTTTATCATTCTGGTAATGAACGCTATAAAGAAGTGGCTTGTTCATATTTTCATGGTTATGAGACTGGCGTTTTTATTGCTACTTCGCCGACTATGTCGGAAAAGCAGCTTACTCTACTCAATAATGTTTTTAAGCAAGCACATAATGAGCTTTCTTATGAGTATTATTTTGCGCGGTAGAATTTTGCACGTTAGTGCTTCTATTTCGTTACAAGCTAGTGCCTTACATATGCACTAAACTAGAACGTTAAACTGAATGTCACCCCACCATTTTGATTACTAGACAAATTAATATTACCGTCATGGGCAATCATTACTTGTCGAGTTAATGCTAAACCAACCCCAGAACCTTCTTTTTTAGTAGTGAAAAATGGCACAAATATCTTAGCTGCAATGTCATCGGCAATGCCTTCGCCGTTATCCGCTACCTCAATAACCGTACGACCTCTAGGGTTTAAAAAAGCGGATAAAATTATTTTAGCATCTTTAATGTTGGCGACAGCATGCTCTGCATTTTGTAGTAAATTAATCAGTATTTGTTCGGTCATGTCTGGATCTGCAAACAAGTCAAGCTGTTGAGGTGAGATGTTAATGGTGAAGTTTATGTTTTTGTTATGCCAATTTTGTTGGACTAGTACTTTAACCTGTTCAAAAAGTGTAGATAGTTGAACATGTTTTTTATTTGGCGGAGGTAGGCGAGTTAAGCGACGATAGCTACTAACAAATTGCATTAAACCGTCACTTCTACGGGCTACGGTTTGCACCGCAGCTGTAATATCATCAATATCGTCTGTTAATTCTGTTTGTATTGCGACTTTTTCTTTTAAATCTTCTACCAGTGCAACGGTTGTTTTAGCGAGTGAAGCAACAGGGGTTATACTATTCATTATTTCATGAGTTAATACACGGACAAGATCTTGCCACGCTTGTAACTGAGCGATGTCCAATTCATTTTGGATATCTTGTAGGCTATATAAACGCTCTTTTTGTTGTGTAATGATTATCTCGGTGGCACCGATAAAAAGCTGATGTTCCATACCATCAATATTCACTTTAATTAATTGTTGCTCACCAAGTGTTATATTTTCTAATTGTTGTGAAAAACCATCAGCAAATTGGTCAATGTCTACACTGCGGGTGATGGTATTTGTACCAAATAAACGCCGTGCGCTGTTATTCCATAAAGTTACCTGACCACCTTGATGAATACTAAGTAAAGGCACAGGAACATGCTCAACGATAGCTTTCACATGTCTTAATTCAGCTTCTTGTGTAGTGCGGGCTGCTTGTAAATTATTAAGGATTTCAGTAAAGGTTGAGCCTAATTCATCAAAACCTGTTCCTACTTGTTGTAAATCAAAACGTTGAGAAAAGTCCGCATGTCGCATAGCATCAAAGAAACGGACGAGTTCGGTATTTGTCTTTGCAACAAATCGGATCAACTCTGTTAGCTGAAAAACAAGTAGCGCTGCAAGCAATATACTGGTTGCGTGATAACCCGGTGCGGCAATTACTTGTGTTAAAAGTACCAGACAAAGCATTGCCAAAATTGTTCGAGTAATGATATGAAGAGAAAATTTCTTAAAGCCCATGTTTTTCCATCCTGCGATATAATGCGGCACGTGTTAATCCTAGCTCTTTAGCGGTATGACTAATGTTATAACGATGTTTTTTAAGTGCTTTGGTAATAACCTGTTTTTCGATAACTTCTAAGTTTAATTCATCTTCTAAAAGGCTATTTTCTTGAGAGGCATTTAATTGTTCTAGGTTAGCTTCAGCTGATGGAGTAGAAACATCTTTAGCTGCGATAGGTTCCAATTGAAAGTCATATTTATTGAGTTGTGGTGTTTGGCTTAAAATAATTGCGCGTTCAATTGAATGGCGAAGTTCACGAATATTACCCGGCCAAGAATAAGACTTTATTGCTGATAGTGCTTCTGGATCAAGAGGCTTAAGCGGTTTATGATATTTTTTACTATAAAAATCAATATAATATAAGGCTATAGGTTCAATATCATCACTACGCTCTTTGAGAGATGGTAAATTGATTTCTACGGTATTTAAGCGAAACAATAAATCTTGTCTAAATTGTTGATCATTTTTTAGTGCTTGTTTATTAATATTGGTGGCAGAAATAACTCTTACATCAAAAGACACTGCTTCATTAGCGCCGAGAGGTGTCACTTTACGTTGTTCTAATACGGTTAATAATTTTGCCTGTAGGTGCAATGGTAAATTACCTATTTCATCAAGGAAAAGTGTACCACCATCGGCTGCTTTTAATAGGCCAATACGATCTTGTTGGGCTCCAGTAAAAGAGCCTTTTTTATGACCAAATAATTCACTTTCAAATAGGCTTTCAGCAATAGCGCCTAGATCTACCGACATAAATATTCTATTAGTGCGTAAACTCTGTTGGTGTATTGCACGGGCAATAAGTTCTTTACCCGTACCATTTTCACCTAAAATAAGCACATTGGCATCGGTTGGTGCACAGCGGGCAATGATTGATTGTACCTGTTGCATTGGTAACGACTGACCAATCATTTTTTGGGTATTTGACTGGTTGTTTGCTTGCACTAATAGTTGATTTTCAGCTCTTAATTCCTGAGTTTCAGAGCGTGATTTTCCTAATAGCACGGCAGTTGACAATGTCGCAACAACTTTTTCATTTTGCCAAGGTTTAGCAATAAAATCAGTGGCGCCTAGTTTCATTGCTTCTACGGCAACGTCAACACCGCCATGAGCGGTGATCATAATGATGACACTGTCAGGCTTAATTGATAATATTTTTTTTAACCAATGAAAGCCTTGTGCACCAGAGCTTTCACCCGGGCCAAAATTCATATCGAGCAGTATTGCATCAAAGTCTTGGCCTGCTAAAAAATCAGGAATGTGCTCAGGTACATTACAAGTACTCACCGAAGTAAATTCACGTTTAAGTAAAAGCTTGCCAGCGATGAGTATATCTTCATCATCGTCAACAATTAAAATTTTCCCTTCTTTTTTCACCTTACGACCTTTTGAAAAAAATTTGTTTGATCTGGATAATCATTTAATAGTGTTCAATAACGTACACCTAGTGTTCATTAACGTACAGTTTTATTTTGATGTGTTTTTAATTTTTAATTTATTCCCTATAAAAACAATCAGTTATATTCTGGAACGTTTATTGTATTAATAAGATTATTGAATGAACTGCACGATGTCATTTTGGAGAAACAGAGTTTTATGAGTAACAATGTGAATAGGTTAAATGAAGTTAAATCGGGCAATGCTCCAGCAATTTCCGGCTCAGGTATGGACAGAAAAGTAACGGTGACGACAAACCCAATAAAAAAATGGCTAAGCATTGTGGTTATTGTTTTTTTTATCGTTGGTGGTGCATTTTTAATATTTAATAAGTCTTCAGAAAAAGCATTGTCGGTAGATAGCAATCGATTGGTTATTTCTACGGTAACATCAGGTGTATTTGAAGACTTTATTCCTGTTCGTGGTCGGGTGACACCAGCAAAAACACTTTTTCTTGATGCTATTGAGGGCGGACGAGTTGAGCGTATTTTGGTAGAAGACGGTACTAGTTTACAAGCGGGCGACTTAATTGTGGTGCTCTCAAATGCGTCTTTACAATTAAATGTACTAGGTAATGAAGCACGTGTTGCTGAACAGTTAAATAATATGCGCTCAACTGAACTAAAACTTGAGCAAAACAGGTTGCAACATAAAAGTAATGTTGTCGATATTAATTATCAAATAAAAATGCTCACTCGTCAGTTAGGGCGAGAAAAAGACCTTATTGTTACGGGTGCTATCGTGCAATCTAAATTTGATGATACCTCCGATACGCTTGATTGGTACAAAGAACGATTGACGTTAACGTTAGAAAGCCAAACTTCTGATGCGCGTATGCAGGGCGAACAATTGGTTTTCTTAAAAGAAACCAGCAGTCGTTTAGAAAGTAACTTAGCCATTTCACGTCAAAACTTAGATAACATGAAAGTTAAAGCGCCAGTTGCAGGCAAACTTTCTGGCTTTAATGTTGAAGTAGGGCAGAGCATTGGTCGAGGTGAACGTCTAGGGCAAATAGATACACCCAATGATTATAAGTTAACTGCTTTTATTGATGAGTTTTATTTGGGACGTGTCGACATTGGTCAACAAGCACATTATCAAGATTATCGTTTAGTGATTTCTAAAATTTATCCGCAAGTACAAAACGGTCAGTTTGAAATTGATTTTAAATTTGTAGATAAGCAACCCGAAGGTATACGCCGTGGACAAACCATCCAAACTAAGCTGACCTTAGGCGACGCCAGCAAAGCTACCTTAATACCTAACGGTGCTTTTTTTCAAGATACGGGTGGCAATTGGATTTTTGTAGTCACCAGTGGCGGTGCAGAAGCAGTGAAAAGAAATATTCGTTTGGGTCGTCGAAATAATCAGTTTATTGAAGTGATTGAAGGCTTAGAGGTTGGTGAACAAGTTGTTACTAGTCCTTATAGCAATTATACAGATATGGAAAAGCTGAAGTTAAGCAAATAGACCACTAAAAATTTAAATAATACTCAGAAAGGAAAAAAACATGTTGAAACTACACAACTTAACACGAGTTTATCAAACAGATGATGTTGAAACCTTGGCACTAAATAATGTCAATATTGAAATTAAGAAGGGTGAATTTGTTGCCATTATGGGACCTTCTGGTTGCGGCAAGTCGACACTGTTAAATACCATTGGCATGTTAGATTCGCCTACCGAAGGACAATATATTTTTGCTGGCGAACATGTTGAAGGTTATTCAGAAAAACAGTTATCTGAAATTAGAAAAAAGAACATAGGATTTATCTTTCAAAACTTTAACTTGATTGATGAATTGACCGTGCACGAAAATATTGAAATGGCGTTGATTTATCACAAAATACCTGCAGCAGAGCGCAAAGCACGTGTTGAAAAAGTGATGGATAAAGTGGGTATTGCCCATCGCGCTAAACATATGCCGAGCCAACTTTCTGGTGGACAACAACAACGTGTTGCTGTGGCTAGAGCGGTAGTGGGTGATCAAGCGTTGATTTTAGCTGACGAGCCAACAGGTAATTTAGATAGTGCTCATGGCCAAGAAGTAATGGAAATGTTGCAAAGTTTAAATGATGAAGGCACTACCATTATCATGGTGACTCATAGTCCCGCCCATGCTGATTATGCTCGTCGTACCATTAATTTATTTGATGGCCATGTGGTTACTGAAGATGTACGCGCTGCGTAATTTGGCTTTAGTTTAGCTTACAACGTTAGTCTTTAAATTTAGCACTTATTAATTACCCAACGAGGACATTATTATGTTTCGCAATTATCTAATCACTGCGTGGCGAAATATCATTAAAAACGGCATATTCTCCATTATCAATATATTTGGTTTAGCAATAGGTTTAATGAGCTGTATTTTGATCATGCTCTTTGTACAAAATGAAACAGGCTTTGATACTTGGCTAAAAGACAATGATCGCATTGCGCGGATGCATACGTCTTACTCTATACCCGGTCAGGAACCTTTTTCAACGGTGCGTTCAGCAGGCAGTATGATGGAAGCCATTCGAGATTACGCCAAAAATGAAATTGACTCAGGTGTGCGTTTTATTCAGTGGGGCACCACGGTGCGTCAAAATGGTAATGCGTTTAGCGAAACAATTTCTATGGTGGACGGAAACTTCTTTGATATTTTTGATTTGCCTTTTCTTCATGGTTCAAAGGAGTCATCTTTTAAAAAGCCAATGGATTTGGTGATCACTGAAGACCAAGCAATTAAATATTTTGGTAAAACCGATGTTGTTGGAGAAACACTCACGTTTTGTTGTTTTGAAGGCCGTGAAATTCCATTACCCATTACTGGTGTTGTTAAAAAATTACCCGATGCGACGCATTTAGGTATCAACATGATTGTTTATTTACAGCCAGCATTATTTGGGGAAAATGATGGTACTTTGCATACATGGACCAGTTTAAATGTTTATACCTATTTTAAAATGAACCCTGGTATTTCTCTGGAGCAACTACAAGAACGAGTTACTTATTGGATGGATAACGAAAGTCCTTTAGTTGATATGCTCAAAGATATTTTGGGCGATACCGCTAACGATAAATCAGTCTCTGATCTGGTGCAACAGCGTGTGATGTTAGTGCCTGATTTACATCTTCATGCTAAAAAACATGCGGGTAATATGGGTGACTTAACGCCTATGGGTGATGACAATATGATCAATACATTCATTGTAGTTGCGGGCTTAGTCTTGCTAATCGCTTGTATTAATTTTATGAATTTATCGACGGCCAAAGCAAGTAAACGTGCTCGAGAAGTAGCGATGCGCAAAGTATTAGGAGCTAGTAGAACCCAAGTCGCTATTCAATTTTTGGGTGAAGCGATTGCTTTGGTAATGCTATCGCTATTATTTGCACTCGTTGCTGTAGAAATAGCGTTACCATTTTACAATGATGTTCTGGGTACCAACCTTAAATTGAATTTGTTCAATGATCTAAATTTATTGTTTTCATTAGTGGGTATTGCGGTTGCTGTAGGCATTGGTGCAGGGCTTTATCCTGCTTTGTACTTATCACGATTTCTCCCAGGACACATTTTAAAATCAAGTAAAGGTGCAGAGTCTTCAAGTTCAACTAAGTTGCGTACTGTATTAGTTGTATTTCAATTTTCTACTTCAATTGTCTTAGTTATTGCTACGTTAGTTGTTTATGGACAAACAGTATTTTCAAACAGCATGGATGTAGGTTATCAAAGTGATAACAAAATGGTGCTTAATATTGACTCAGCTGGAGACAATCTTGAAAGTTTAAAACTAGAGTTGCTGAAATTACCTGAAGTTAATGCTGTGTCATTTTCATCAGAGTCGCCAACACAAGATTGGGAAAACAATAATAATTTTAAATTATTAGAATCAATTGAAGAAGGGGTCGCCAATCAGGCGTTGTTATTTAACATTCATAACATGGGTTATGGCTTCTTTGAAGATTATGGCGTTAAACCAATCGCAGGACGATTATTTGATGAGGATTATGGCTCAGATAAGATTGTTCGTATTGAAGAGGGTAACGAAGATAAAGTGGGCCGAGCAAGTGCAATATTAAATGTGACAGCATTAAAAAAATTCGGTTTTAAAAATGCAGAGCAAGCTGTAGGTAAAACACTGGAGACTAATACCGCGGGTGGCATACATCATTTAACTATAGTGGGCGTCATTCCTGATATCTATTTTCGTTCAATTAAATATGGTGTTCGCGCCAGTGTTTATACGTTTAGCCCTGGTCGCTTTCGTGTCGCCAACATATCTTTTTCGAGCAATGATATTCCTTCACTTATCACTAAGGTAGAGAGAGTTTGGAAAAATAGTGTACCGATGCAACCTATCAATTTACAGTTTTTAAGTGAAATGATGACCGCACAATATAGTGATGAAATGACTATGGCACAATTGTTTTTAGTATTTTCTGGGCTCGCCATCATCATTGCCTGTTTAGGATTATATGGTTTATCAGCTTTCACGGTTGAAAGACGAACTAAAGAAATTGGCATTCGTAAGGTGATGGGTGCAGATATTATTGATATTGTACGTTTATTGATTTGGCAATTTTCAAAGCCAGTGGTTATCGCTAATTTAATTGCTTGGCCGATAGCCGCTTATATGATGTTAACGTGGTTGGAAGCTTTTCCTTATCGTATTAATGCCATTTGGTTAATACCTATTTGTTTAGGTGTGGGTTTATTATCATTAATTATAGCTTGGACAACTGTTGGAGGGAATGCGGCAAGAGTTGCCCGTAAAAATCCTATTAATGCGTTGAAATACGAGTAACCGTAATGTTATCAGTTTTCAGACAAGTAGATATCCGTTACCATTCAGACTGGTTAGAGATATACCTTTTGAATAGTAGCGGATATAAATGACAAAACATAAAAAAATATTATCAGGTCGTCTCGAATTAATTTCATCATCGGCTGAGCATATACGTATCGAGCTCAATACGCCTGAAAAACTCGGTGCAAAGTTAAATGCTATTGTTTCTGGGGCTTGGCCATCAGGAGAATATGATAAAGACGCGATGGAATTTTTTCTTAAGTGTTTTAAAGAGGGTGGTGAAAACGCAAAAGGCTGGTATGGCTGGTACGCTATAAATATTGATCCTAATGATGGAGTACGTGAGTTAGTGGGCTCTGGTGGTTATTTTGGTCCTCCTGATAGCTCTGGCATCGTTGAAATTGGTTATTCGATATTACCTAGCTGGCAACGGCGAGGATATGCGACAGAATTGGTTAAGATTTTGGTGGGAAATGCATTCTCTTTTGAAAGTATAAATAAAGTTATTGCTCATACAGATACAGAAAATATTGCTTCTGTTGGAGTACTAAATGATTGCGGTTTTAAACAAAAAACGAGTCAGGAAGATAATTTGTATTTCGAATTAGATAAAGGGTGAGTCAATAATTAACACTTTGATGAATGACTAGGATTCTGATGAAAGTTACCATCTGCACATGGTAACTTTTTAAGATAAGAAATAAGGCGTTAATTTTTTTGTCGAGAAATTATCTCAATAACATTATTACTCGGATCAGTAACTTGCAACATATCTACATGCAAATTTTTATCTTTCCATATACGTGTTGCTTTAATAGCTGATTTTACGAGGCACTGCTTTAATTTATCTAGGTTAGCATTTGTAAATATGCCAAATTTCATTACGCCAGTTATATGATGTTCTTTCAATGCTTCAATATCTGTGACCTTCACAGCATCATCTCGATAAAATACTTCAACAATGAATTCATCTTTATTCATCAAAACACCCGTAACACTGCCGTCAGGAAAGGTAAACTCTTTAACGGTTGTTAAGCCAAAGGTCTTTTTATACCAATCACCTAAATTACTATTTTTAGGTTCAGTAAAACCAATAAAACTTGGTTCTATATTAACGTGTTTAAAACAACTCTGTGTTTGAGCCAAAGTGCTATTACTTATTAAATATAAAGAAAAAGTAAGTGTCAGCTTAACTAAATTTACTTGCTGTTTTATTTTAAAAAATGCATTCATTATTTAATGTAGCCCTTGAACTATTTGTCGAGTCATACGCTCTGTAGTAATAAAACCCCAATTCCATTTATCATGATAGATTGAAAGTGGATTAAGTTTTACAATTTCATCTTCACTTTTTCCGCTAGCAATCAATTTAGTGATAATTTGTTTAGTATCTTCAAGCATATCAATGGATGCTTGTAAGTCTTGTTTATTCGCAATAGGGCCATGACCTGGAATGATCTTAGTTTGCTCATCACTTAAAGCCAGTATTGTTTTTTGGGCATTGATATAACCGTCGAGGCTACCACCGTTAGCTAAATCTATGTATGGAAACATGCCATTGAACATTGTATCACCCGTATGAATGATATTTTCATTTTCAATGTGGATCACAGCATCACCATCGGTATGGGCATTTTTGACATGGAAAATATGCATGTCATCACCATTTAAGTGAAAGTCCATGGCGTGTGAAAACGTGATCACCGGTAATGAACCTTTAACTACTTTTTTATTGTCTGAACTCGCAGCTCCTTTTAGTAAACGATGACGGATATTTTCATGAGCAACAATATGGCTACCCTCTTTGCTAAAAGCTTCGTTATTACCAATATGATCAGCATGAAAATGAGTATTGATTAAATAATCTATCGGTTGATCTGTAACACTCTTTATTGCAGTTTTGAGCAGAGATAAATTTGAAGATAGGGCATCATCAATTAAAACGACACCGTCTTCGCCAATGGACAACATCATATTACCACCAACAAAACCACCAGCACCTTCTAGCATATATAACTTAGGTGCCACTTCAGTGGTTACTACACGTAATTCTGATTTTTCTTCTGCAATAACAGACAAAGATGCGGTGAATACTGTTGCTAAAATAGCGACTTTATTTACTAGTTTCATATTGTTTTTCCCTAAATTTTTTTAATTTCTGTTAAGTTGTATGGTTTGTAGTTGTTAGTTGCGTCGAGTAATTGTTGATAGCTTAGCAGCCTTACACCATGTACTCCGGCAAACTTTTCAATATTGATATTTAATTTCTCGATACTTTTACGAAAATTGATTAAATCAGGAAAACCAATGATTTGCTCACCTTTTATACTTGAATGAAAATAATCAGCCGTAAACAATAACTTTTCAGTAGGGATATAAAAAACCAAATTATGAGCAGCGTGTGCGGTTGCAATGTCATAAATTTTAACTTTTCCACGGGCTAAAGATATTGAGTCATTAATTAGAATGAGTTTATTAAGATCAAATTCGGTGGTGATATTACTAAGGATTTCTTTGTTATGTGCTCTGGCCGCAATTAATTTGGTTGTTGTTTGGGTCAATTCATTTAGGCCACTAAGGTGGTCGATGTGATGATGGGTGATGATCATCTTGTCTAAAACAAGTTCTTTATTTAAATGTTTTTTTAATGCTAAGAACCGGGTCATTATACCCGCATAAATATCAGCACCAATAACATTAATTCCATCGACATAAAAAATTGAATTAACATGACCTTTACCGACCAGGTATGTATTTTCAGACAACGCAGTCACTGTCATTTCGTGGTTAGTAAGATCTAATCCTTGTTGTTGATAATCATCAAGTACGGCAAAATCCTCGGATAAAATAGCGTCAATGATAATGTCTCTCTCGAATACAAATAGGTTAAGTGTTGTCCCATAAAACACTTCTGTATTTTTTGCATAGGAGATATTATTCCGGCTAACTACTTGCGAAAAATCGGTTTTTATTTCCCCTAGCCGTGGATGACTTCGTGTCATGCGAATAATAAAATACGTGTTTTTATCAATTGTGAGGGTAAGTTCACCATAACTAGGAACGATCATAACTAGTGAGTGGTAAGCAATGTTTTCTATCGATGTTTCGCCGAGCTTTACAACAGAAGAACGATTTTCAAAGAGTAACCACGCTAAACCTATGTCGTTAAGTAACAATGAGTGACCAATAATGTTTTCTATACCTGCATTACTGTTTTTACGATAAGTTTTGGTAACGAGGTTAACGTGGTAAGCGATATTCTTTTTAAAGATATTTCGCTGACTAAAGGTTATTTCTCTTTGTTTTAATTGCTGAGTTACTTGTGCTTTTTGAGCGGTGAAGTCGATAACAACAGCTCTTGTTGTTTGTCTAAGGTTAAGTGTATCAGGCGTTTCACTTTGCTTAGGCATGGTACTTTTAAATACTTCGTTAATAGATAACGTTTTTGCCTTGGTTAGGTTTTCACCTCCGTATGCAGAGATAACGTTATTAATTATTAGGTCAGTATTATTGTCAGCCCAAAGATTAAAAGATATGAGCATAGTGCATAGATAAAACATTGTGTTTCTAGCTGTTCTACTGATGTTTATCATAATTAATACCTTCAACTTTCTGGTAAACATTAGAGCTTAGTAATATATTTTGATACATGCTTTGAAATGTCATGATAGCGCCACAACACATTGATAATTTTCCACTGTCCATCTTCACCTTTAATTAAGTGCATGTAATCAATCCAGTCATCGGCGGTTAACTTTATTGAAGCAACTCGCTCATCGGCATCTAATATTTCAACTGTTTTTGTGGGGCTTTTTGGAAATTTGTCACCATCTTCATTATAACTTGCCGCCACTTTTATCATGGTATCGTAGCTGGTTTCCATTATGTAATCTTTACCCTCAGTTGATTGCCAAAAAGTGCGTTTAGCGAGCTTTTTGTGCAACGCTTTTGCCATATTTGCAGGTTTAACTTGATGTTGAGATTCAATATAATTAAGTGCTGCTTGTTTAATCGCTTTAATATCTTCAGGGCTAACATTTACTTCAGCGCGTAGAGGTATTGTGAGCAATAAAAAGCTAAGTAAGGTGGCTAGTTTGTAGATATTAGTCATGTTTGATACCGTTATATTCAATTTTATAATTGCCGCTATGATAGAGCTGATGACTAAAAATAATAAAGAACAATACGATGAGCTGTGAATTTGTTAGGACAAGTTACACTGTTCATCGTATTGTTCTGATAATACCTGTTGAGATTATTTAATTGTAAATATACACTATGTATATAAAACATATATGGAACGTATATTTTGGGTATAGTTAAAATTTCAGAAAACTTGCATGAAGAAATTAGAAAGTCTTCCAATGTCATGTCACGCTCAATTAATTCACAAGCCGAATTTTGGATAAAAATGGGCATGTTGTCTGAGCTTAATCCAACGTTAACTTTTAACGAAATTATTAAAGAACAATTGCTCAAAGAAAACGTATCGTTAGCGGGCGTTATAAATGGCTAATGTACAGATAAAGTCTGCTGATGAAATTGAGCTGATGCGAATCTCAGGTAAGTTACTTGCCCAAGTTTTTAAAATGCTTGATGGTTTTATTAAAGTAGGCGTAACAACAATGGAAATTGACAGTAAAGTTGAAGACTTTATTGTTAATACCTTACATGCTCGCCCAGCAAGTAAGGGGCAATATGACTATCAGTATTGTTTAAATAGTTCGGTGAATGATGTGGTTTGCCATGGGTTGCCTAGCAGTATTTATAAGTTAAGAAGTACGGATATTGTTAATATTGACATCACCCTAGAGAAAAATGATTTTATCGCTGACTCAAGCAAAACTTATCTTTTACCTGATGCTTCATTAGCAGCCACAAAATTGGTTAAAAAAACCTATCAGGCAATGTGGTGTGGTATTCATGTTGTTAAGCCGGGAGCAACCTTGGGAGATATTGGCTTTGCTATTCAACAACATGCAGAATCTGCAGGTTATAGCGTAGTACAAGAGTATTGTGGTCATGGCATAGGTAGAGAAATGCATGAAGCACCACAAGTTTTACATTATGGTAAAAAACATACCGGCTTGGTTCTAGCTGAGGGGATGACCTTTACTATTGAACCTATGATCAATCAAGGTAAAGCTAAAACCAAAACTAAAAGTGATGGCTGGACAGTGGTAACTCGTGATAAAAAATTATCTGCACAGTGGGAACATACTATTTTAGTTACAAAAAATGGTTATGAAGTACTAACACTACGTGATGAAGAACGTTAGTATTTGGACTGAATCTCCTTTAATTGTAAAAGGATTCGTAGGAAAATATAAGTGTTAATCCCTCTCTGTTTCACGGTTAGTGAAAATGTCGCTTGATTGGTATTCGCTATTATTAGAAGGTTATGTTGGAAATATTATGCAGATTAGTGAAATAACAAAAAGCGATTTTGAGTTATTTTGGCCAGTATTTAAAGAGGTTGTAGATGCTCAGGAAACATATGCGTTTGACTCTGACATTGATCTTGAAACTGCATATAACTTATGGTGTATTTCTCCTCAGAGATCTTATGTTGTGAAAGAAAATGGCTTAATACTTGGTTCATATTATATTAAAGCAAATGCTGCTGGGCCGAGTGCTCATATATCTAATTGTGGTTACATGGTTAGCCTTGAAAGTCGGGGTAAGGGCGTTGCTCGTATGCTGTGTTTGCATTCACAAGAAATTGCTATCGAACTTGGTTATACCGCAATGCAATTTAACTCGGTAGTTTCTACCAATGTAATAGCGATCAACTTATGGAAAAAGCTTGGCTATAAGGTTATTGGTACTATCCCTAATGCTTATAAACACAAAAAACTTGGCTTTGTAGATTCTCTTATCATGCATAAACAATTAAAA
Source organism: Colwellia sp. (assembly GCA_013215655.1). Lineage (GTDB taxonomy): Bacteria > Pseudomonadota > Gammaproteobacteria > Enterobacterales > Alteromonadaceae > Colwellia_A. The sequence continues at coordinate 3,897 of JABSOX010000035.1, read as the reverse complement.
ACATAATAAGCTGTTATGTGTAAAAGGGAATTGTCATGTCGGTAGATATGAGTGCAGCATGGAGAACTAAGCAGCCAAAACAGAAACGCTACGATAGATGTGAATTATATCACACTGAATGATTAGAAAAATGTGTTCATTTTTCTGAACTTAACGAATCACAGCAGGCTCAATTAAAAACGCAACATCAAGAAACCCTTCAAGATAATTCTACCTTTAGTAAGTAGCTATTATTTGGTGCAGTAATTATTGGTTTACTATTACTACTCAGTTTTTTATAGTTGGTATAAGCATATTACAGCATACAAGCAATTTAAGCGGGACAAAATACAGTTGGCTGTTTTTACCCCGTTCAACATTTTAGCCAGCTATATTATTGCCCCTTAATGTGGGCATCATGCCGAAGAGAATTTAGTTTAATGCCTGAGCCTGATCCTACAAAAATCATGACCTTTGCCTCACAGAAAGAACTCGGCCGGTGGCTCAAGGTGAATCACGCCATCGAAAGTGAACTGTGGGTGAAGATATTCAAGAAAAAGACTGGGATTCCGAGTGTGACTTGGGACGATGTCGTGATTGAGATGCTGTGCTGGGGCTGGATCGATGGCGTCAAGAAGTCAATCGATGACCAAGCCTATCTCCAGCGGGTCACTCCAAGAAGAGCGCGAAGCAACTGGTCAAAGAGGAACACAGAACATGTGGAGCGTTTGATAAACGAGGGCCGGATGAAGGAGTCGGGACTCGTGCACGTTCGTGCCGCCAAAGCAGATGGCCGGTGGGAGAACGCTTATGTGGTAAGTGAAATGAAAGTACCGGCGGATTTCCTAGCAGCACTAGAGAACAAGCCGAATGCGGAACAATTTTTTGAAACGCTCACTAAATCGAGTCATTATGTCATCGCGTACGGATTGACAAGTGCGAAGAAACCCGAAACTAGACAGCGGCGATTTGCAAAATACATAGACATGCTTGTCCGCGAAGAAAAGCCGACTTAGGCTGCAAAGGGGCGACAAAGGCTTATGTTCAACTTTGAGGTGCAGCTGGTGCCATTTTTATAACATTGTTATGCACCAGAAAATAAAAACACGCCGCTTTCATTTTCGGTGATAGCGGCGTTATCGATATAAAATCTCATCAAAACGTAATAATTCAAATCTAATTTCAAGTTAATGCCTAACGTCCGTAATGGTAATTAGTAACCTTTTGAAAAAATGATTTAATCGATAATGATTTGTTTAGATGTAATGATCACTTTGTGCACTGCGGAAGGTAGCAGTGAGAATGTAAAACTTCCGCTTCTCGCTAAAAGTAGGCAATGTTGATTGGTGTTAAGGCAGCCCAATAGATCTAAAGTGGACGTTATCAATATACGTTTAGATCATAAGTGTTCTAGTAAATAATCTACTAATAATCTGATTTTTGGTGAGAGGTTACGATTTTGAGGATATAAAGCCCAAATTCCTTCGTCAGGCTCTCTGTAATTATCAAGTAAAGTGATTAGCGTACCATCCTCAATATAGTTCTTTATGTAATAATCGGGTAATTGCACAATACCAAGTCCCTTCAGTGCAGCATCAACTAATCCAAGACCATTGTTATATCGTAACTTTCCTGTAACGCGGATGTTTTTCGTTCTACCAGATTCTCTGAAACGCCAAAAATCAAGGGTTCCCAGCAAACAACTGTGTTTATCAAGCTCTGATAGGGTATGAGGGGTGCCATGCGAATTTAAATAAGCGGGTGATGCGCAAACATAATTTTTTCTTTTACCCAATTTTTTTGCCATCATAGAAGAATCACTTAATTTACCTAGTCGAATCGCAAGGTCATAGCCTTCATCTATTAGGTCAACTTGCTGATTACTCAGGTAAGCAAAAACACTCACCTCTGGATATAATTTAATAAAATCATTAACCAAAGGTAATATATATTGTTCGCCGTAGGTTACCGGAACGGTTAGTTTAATTTTTCCTTGGGGCTTTGATTGCAAATTTGTAATCGCTCTTTCAGCTGCATCTAGTCCATCGAGTACACTGCGACAGTGTTGATAAAAAACATGTCCTTCCTCAGTGAGTGATACTTTACGAGTTGTGCGATAAAGGAGTTTAATGTTTAGTCGTTTTTCTAACGCACTAACCTGACGGCTAACTTGTGCAGTAGAAATAGCCATTTTTTTTGATGCTTGAGTAAAACTTTCGTTTTCTGCGACATAAACAAACTCACTAATACCTTCCCATTTCATTATTATTACCTATATGTAAAAGTAATTTACCTAGGGGTTATATTATCATTGTTTTAGAAACAGATATAATGCTTCATATAAACGAGATCACATTGAAATGATTTTGTAAAATTAAATCATGATCAATATATACGTTTTAAAAATCAATAAAACACTTTTAACAAAGCAGTGAGAATAACTATGTCAGACCAATTTATTAAATCAAAAGCAGCTATAGCTTGGGGTCCAAAACAACCATTAACTATCGAAGAAATCGATGTAATGTTACCTCGTAAAGGTGAAGTATTAGTAAAGGTTATTGCCTCTGGCGTATGTCATACCGATGCATTTACCTTATCAGGTGATGATCCTGAAGGAATATTCCCGGTTGTTTTAGGTCATGAAGGTGGTGGTATTGTTGAACAAATCGGTGAAGGTGTTACCAGTGTTCAAGTAGGCGATCATGTTATTCCTTTATACACACCAGAATGTGGAGAATGTAAATTCTGTTTATCAGGGAAAACTAACCTTTGTCAAAAAATTCGTGAAACTCAAGGCAAAGGCTTAATGCCAGACGGCACTACTCGTTTTTATAAAGACGGCCAGCCAATCTTCCACTATATGGGGTGTTCGACGTTTTCTGAATACACAGTACTACCTGAAATTTCATTAGCTAAAGTCAATAAAGCTGCTCCGCTAAAAGAAGTATGTTTATTAGGCTGCGGGGTTACAACAGGTATGGGCGCAGTAATGAATACTGCAAAGGTTGAAGAAGGTGCAATCGTTGCCATCTTTGGTCTTGGTGGTATTGGTCTTTCAGCCGTTATCGGCGCAACAATGGCCAAAGCAAGTCGAATAATTGCTATTGATATTAACGAAAGTAAATTTGAGTTAGCCAAAAAGTTAGGCGCAACTGATTTTATTAACCCAAATGATTACGATAAACCTATTCAGGATGTCATTGTAGAATTAACCGATGGCGGTGTTGATTACTCATTTGAATGTATTGGTAACGTGAATCTGATGCGCTCTGCCTTAGAGTGTTGTCATAAAGGCTGGGGTGAGTCGATTGTTATTGGTGTTGCTGGTGCAGGACAAGAAATATCAACTCGTCCATTCCAATTAGTGACGGGTCGAGTATGGCGTGGTTCTGCATTTGGTGGAGTTAAAGGTCGAACTGAATTGCCTGATTACGTAGAGCGTTATTTAGCGGGTGAATTCAAATTAAGTGACTTTATTACTCATACTATGCCTCTTGAAGACATTAATAAATCATTTGAGTTAATGCATAAAGGCGAAAGTATCCGCTCCGTGATTCACTTTGATAAAAAATAGTCACTTTGAAAAATAACTTACTCTGATAATCATAGTGATTTTGAGAAGTTACACTCTTTTTTAAAAGTAATTAAGACCTGCTATCTACAGTGAAGTGTTGCTGTAGATAGCTATTTGAGGCATAACATGACATTAGAAAATTTAAGTGTAAACAAAACCTTTGGCGGTTGGCAAAAGCAATATAGTCATCACTCTGCGGTATTAAATTGTAATATGAGGTTTGCTATTTATTTGCCGCCGCAAGCTTCAAACGCTAAAAAAGTACCCGTTCTATATTGGCTCTCAGGTTTAACCTGTACTGATGAAAACTTTATGCACAAAGCAGGCGCTCTGCGAATGGC
>JABSOX010000034.1 GCA_013215655.1 Colwellia sp. | reverse complement strand
GGTGGTGCTGAAATTGAATTAACCCATAATTGGGACTCTACCGAAGTATACGATTCAGGACGAAATTTTGGTCACTTGGCTTTTGAAGTGAACAATATCTACCAAACCTGCCAACAACTAATGGCTGCAGGTGTCATTATTAATCGCCCTCCTCGTTGTGGTCATATGGCTTTTGTTAAATCACCTGATGGTATCTCTATTGAACTTTTACAAAAAGGTGAACGACTAGCGCCGTTAGAACCATGGTTAAGTATGGAAAATTCTGGAAGCTGGTAAATATATTTATACTGAACTCGACATTAGGAGTTCCATAAGCTGATGAAAATCAGTTGGTTTATGAACCTAGAGTACTAAAGTTAATAATGTAGATACTTGCATTTAGCTCAATGATGATAGTTTAGTGGTTATCAAGACATTTTTACGTATACATTAACCGGTTATTGCATACGCAAAAAATAATGCAGAGAATCGCTACAAGATCGCTGTTTCTGGCGATTTTTTATCTCTAGTTCCGCTTATTTATCATTAATATTTGTAGTCGACATTCATTTTTCTTATCAAGAAGTGAATGTAGCCGGCTTAAAAAACTACTACTTCAACACGGACAATAAATTACTGTAATCATCTGTCCAAACAATATTTTTATCCATGCTATTTGGCCAAGGTGACGTTAAGTTTTTAACTCTAGCATTATTCAAAAATGATGAATTATTGGTGATAAGCACCCATTGAGTTTGATTGACTTCATCTTTGTCGGCTTCAGTTTGTACGTATATTGATGATTTATTAAGGCTACTGGCTAAACCACGAGTTAATGAAGTTAAATCTAAATGACTGTTCGAAACATGAATAGCTAAAATACCATTCTCTTCAAGGTGCTTAAAGTACAGCTCAAACGCCTCAATTGTTAATAAGTGAGTAGGAACTGAGTCTCCTGAAAAAGCATCAAGTACCAATACTTGATAGTCATTGGTTTTTCCTGAGGTAAGTTCATTCGTTAAAGACACTCGACCATCACCCAAAATAATATCAATGTCGCCTTTGCTGTCTTCAAGGTAACTAAAATAACGCCAAGCCATTGTTTCTACTGCTGGGTTTAATTCGTAAAAGGTATATTGGTCACCCGCTCGACTATAAGCGGCTAGGGTACCTGCTCCTAAGCCAATAAGGCCAACCTTAATATTCATCATCGGAAAAAGATGGTCAAGCGCTAAAGCAACACCCGTATCGGCGCGATAATAGCTCATCGGAATATGTTCTCGTTCTGCACTTTGTGACTGGGTACCGTGTGAGGTAGAGCCATCAATTAAACGACGCTCAACTTTACCATTTACCTCAACATCTTTAATGGTCAATATGCCATAAAAATTTCGGCTACTCGCCACTGTGCTATTGGCCACCGTACCATTGGTAAACAAGGTATTTAAATAGTTAAAGAAAAACATCAAACTCATTAGAGAAACAATGCTTGCACCGTTTAATAAATATGATGAACTTGTCTTAGAAGTTTTCTCTTTAGCTTTTGATCTAGTTAAAAATAGACACAATGAAAAAAGCACGTAAACAGCAAAAAGTGCGATCGGAAATTCATAGAACTGACTAAATATTTTTTGTGCAACAAATGCAACAAAGACACTACCTAAAAAGCCGCCAAATGACATATTTAAATAAAATAAGGTCAGACGTTCTGTGGCAGGTTTTAATTTAACTAATTCACCATGACAAACCATACAAGACGATAATAAAATCAGCGAATAAATAACAATTTGAGTAACGATGCCAAATTGAGAACCAATAAAAAACATCAAAATCCCCGCAAAAGAACTGATCGCAAACAAGGCAAACCAATACCAACGCACATACCATTTAGGGCTATGAAAACTAATAATAAACGTCAGTAAATATAGACACAGTGGCAATATCCACAAAAAAGGTACTGGTGGAATGTTTTGCGTCATGGCATTAGTGATTGAAACTAATAAAATCACACCAACCGCTGACAGTCCTATCCACAAGGGTACATCAAACCTAATATGTTCGACTGCTGAGAGTTGCTTATCTTGATTGCTCAAAGAAGGTTTACTTAGGGGAATAATCGGACTTTTAAATAATCGCATACACAGTAGCGAAATAATAAAAACAAAGAGCCCATAACCTATTGACCAATAAAGTAGCTGGTTATGTAAACTAAATTGAGGTTCAAAAATAAAAGGATAACTTAATAACGCTAATAACGAGCCGGTATTAGACAATGAATACAACTTATAGGGCAATGAGCCTATATCCATATAACTCAACCAACGTTGAACTAAAGGCCCTGTTGAAGATAACAGAAAATAAGGTAAGCCAACGGAGACAACTAATAGCCATAAAATATCAAAAAGTGGCGAGCTATCATCGTCTCCTGCCCCTATTTCAGCGCTGAGCTGTAATTCACCTAACGCTATCGGTAATACACTCAAACTTAATATGAGTAACATACTATGAATAATAACTTGAGCGCGAAGATTTTTTAACTGTGTAAGAAAATGAGCATATAAATAGCCCAATAGTAAAAAGGCTTGAAAAAACAATAAACAAGCCGTCCAAATTGCCGCGCCACCACCAAAAAGTGGTAAAATAAGTTTAGCGATCAGCGGTTGAACTTGAAATAATAAAAAGGCACTTAAGAAAATAATAACGAGATATAACATAAATTAACCCTAATCAACTCAACCACTTTCACTTCAAATTTTTTAATCAGTATTTAAAGCAATAGGCATAAAACGAACGTTTAATAAATTCGTTTGAACTTATTCACCCCAAATATCTTTAGGCTTAAGTTTAAGTACTTTACGTGTAGGTTTAGCTTTAACGTCTTCTTTTTTATTAGGGTTAACATATATTTTGCTGGCTTTAGGTTTTGCTGTTTTATATGTTTTGTCAGGTAGCTCTTGAGGTTCAGGTTCGTTAGCTACTTTTTTGGTTTTGTATTTTTCAGGTCGATTAACGTGATACTTTTGATCAAGGCCCTGTATAAAGTTACGTAAAAACTGATCTTTACACAGCTTATAATGTTTATGATCTGGTTTACGAAAAAAAGCGCTCAATTCAGATTTACTCATCCTTAGACCGGCATTTTGTAAAAGGTCGACAATATCTTCTGCTTTTAAATTGAAGGCAATTTTTAACTTGGTCAAAATAATATTGTTATTGATACGTTTTTCAGGTGCTTTTTGCGGTCCGTCATTTTTACCGCGTTTATCATTAATTAAACCATTCAAAAATACCGCTAAAGTAGTATCAGTACAATTAACATGATCAGGATCCTCATCTTTCTTTAACCAACTACTTACTTGCTCTCTTGATACGTTTAATTCAGCTAAAGCAAAAAGGGAGATCATTTTTTGATCGTTAAAGTTAAAGGTATATCGAATTCGGCGTAATATATCGTTATTTGTCAAAAGTCTATCCTGAATGATTTAATTAATAGCAAGCCGCAAAGACCCCCTATCAAATAGTTGGTCGCATTTTAGCAGGTTTTTAGTATATACAGGAGAGAAGATTAAATACCTTGATATGAACTACGGTATCTAATCTCCATGCTATACCAGTTTGATTAAGTTATTGCTCACTTGCACTAGTTAAAATATTTCAAAACTGCGTTGCTCTCAATCCCAATAGTCCGCTATTAGTCAATCAAGCGCCTTGCCTTGAAGTATTTTTCCTGCGCACAACAAAATCACAAACTTAATCAAATTGGTATTAGTGAAGGTGTTAATGAAAAACTTGATGACTGAAACGTAAATGCTTGCCTGTAATCATTAACCTTGCAAAAGTATCTTGGTCAACACTTAGCAATGTTTCATGGTCGCCTGCTTCGAGAAATACTTGTTCAAGTTCATCAAGTTGTTGATCACAAATCATGGTGATATTGAAAGCTTCAGATATTGGCGGAATGGCACCATTCTCACAATCAGCAAACATTGAATACAACTCTTTTTCTTTAATAAGTTGATAACTACCACGTAGTTGCTCATTAATAACCGATAAACTTATTTTACTATCCGCAGGTAATACTGCCATTAATTTTCGCCCTTCATGATTAACCAATAGAACAGCTTTTGCTATATGAGCTAAAGGTATATTGGCAGTAATAGCAGAGCCCATTGAGCTATTTGAGTGAAAATGTTTTATACAGTGATAAGGAATGTGTTTTTGGCTTAAGTAGGTATCTAGTCGAGTAGACATAGTCATAATGACCTCCGAAATTACAAAGGATGCCACTAAATTTTATTTATCGGTTTTTACCTATAGACTATTACCTATCGACTTTTCCCCATAGATATAACACGTAAAACTTAGCAACAGATCTTATCAAGTATAGCCTCTGTATAAAAATCGACCAAATAATATTTAAAACTTCTGTGGCACTTTTAAAAGCAGTTAATTAGAATATGTCCTTTGAAAATCCTTAAAAATAGTTAGCCTTAAATAATTTTGAGAAGTTATGAGTAAAAATACTAGCCTGTTTAGTCCTGTTCTAGCAAAACGTCGTGGTAAAAATGCCGATAAGAAAAGTTGGACAAACCTTCATGGTAGCAGTGCCAGTATTGCTATTTATCATGGTGCTTGTAATGCAGATGCACCTGTACTGTTATTAACTCATGATACACCTTCGGCTATTCGCCTAGAGCAAGAACTACTGAGTTTAAATGCGAATAATCAACTCTCTATTTGCTTATTTCCTGACTGGGAAACATTACCTTATGATACCTTCTCCCCACATCAGGACATTATTTCCCAACGATTAGCCACGCTTTATCAACTTTCTCGAATGGATAAAGGCATTGTTATTGTACCTATAACAACATTGCTACAGCGTCTTGCTCCCAAGAAGTATCTTGATGCAAACAGCCTCATTATCCAAAAAGGCGATCGCAAAGATTTGCATCAACTTCGACAAGAACTTGAAGCCAGTGGGTATCGCTGTGTTGACCAAGTCATGGAACATGGCGAGTTTTCAGCTCGTGGCGCTATTATTGATTTATTCCCCATGGGCAGTAATAGCCCATTTAGGTTGGATTTTTTTGATGATGAAATTGAAGAAATTCGCTTATTTGATCCCGAGAACCAACGTTCAAACGATAAAGTAGACGGTATAAATTTACTACCTGCTCATGAATTCCCTACCGATACCGACGGCACCAATCTATTTCGTAGTCAATATCGTGAATTATTTTCCGGCACTATTCATAAAGAGTCTGTTTATCATCAAGTCAGCAATGGTATTTTACCTGCAGGTATTGAATATTATTTACCCTTGTTTTTTGAGCAAACCAATACCCTATGTGACTATTTATCACCTGAAACCTTAGTCATAATTTATGGCGATATCGATAAATCGTTAACCCAATATTGGCTAGATATTGATTATCGTTATGAAGACCGACGTTATGACAAAACTCGACCATTAGTACCGCCAAGTCAGTTATTTTTAAAGAGTGAAGAATTATATAGTGCCTTAAAACCCTTTGATCGCATTAATTTAAAAGTACAGTCATCATCAATCATAAAGACAGAGCAAGAGGCTAACACCACAAAATCGGGTGAGATTCACTTTGATGTTAACCCTTTACCTGATTTAACAGTAAACCATAAACTCAAGCAACCTTTTGAACTTATTACACACTTTATTCAAGATAAAGAAACACCCAATAAAATACTCTTTGTCGCTGAAAGTCCAGGCCGTAGAGAAAGTGTTTTAGAGTTATTGGCAAGAGCAAATATAAAACCCATTAATTTCGATGATATTGACAGTTTTATTGATAGTGAAGAAAAGCTTGGTATTACCGTCAATGCACTAAGCACTGGTTTTATTTTTCAAAGCAAGGGTACAGCGAAAAAAAATGCCATTGCCTTAATCACCGAATCAGAACTACTTGGCGATCGTGTTCAGCAAACACGACGGAGAAAAAAACAACAAGACATTCATGCTGACGCCATCTTCAAAAACTTAGCTGAACTGTCTATCGGTCAACCTGTTGTACATATTGACCACGGCATTGGTCGTTATATGGGTTTACAAACGTTGGAAACAAGCGGCATTCTTACTGAATTTCTGATGCTCAGTTATGCTAACGAAGCCAAACTTTATGTACCGGTTGGCTCATTACATTTAATTAGTCGCTATTCCGGCACCGATGCAGACAGAGCACCATTACACAAATTAGGTAACGATACGTGGAGTAAAGCCAAGAAAAAAGCTGCAGAAAAAGTACGAGATGTTGCCGCCGAATTACTTGATATTTACGCTAAACGCGCCAGTAATCACGGCTATAGCTTTAAACGTGATAAAGAAGATTACCGCGCCTTCGCCGACAGTTTTGGTTTTGAAGAAACGTTTGATCAAGAACAAGCTATTAATGCCGTGATCAGCGATATGTTATCACCAAAAACCATGGACAGATTGGTCTGTGGTGACGTTGGCTTTGGCAAAACGGAAGTGGCGATGCGCGCCGCTTTTATTGCTGTTAACGACGGTAAACAAACCGCAATATTGGTACCCACTACCCTACTTGCCCAGCAACATTACGAAACTTTTAGAGACAGATTTGCCAATTGGCCAATTTCAATTGAGGTATTATCACGCTTCAAAACAGCCAAAGAACAAAAAGAAATCATTGCTAGAGTAGAGTCTGGACAAATAGATATTTTAATTGGCACGCATAAATTACTGCAAAATAGCATTAAATATAAAGATTTAGGGTTGTTAGTTGTTGATGAAGAACACCGCTTTGGTGTAAAACAAAAAGAAAAAATCAAGCTGCTGCGTAGCAATGTCGACATTCTCACTTTAACGGCGACGCCTATTCCTAGAACCTTAAATATGGCGATGGGAGGTATGCGTGATTTATCGATAATCGCCACCCCCCCAGCAAAACGTTTAGCTGTCAAGACCTTTGTTCGGCAACGTGATGATGCGCTCATTCGAGAGTCAATCTTGCGGGAAATACTGCGCGGCGGCCAAGTCTATTTTCTACATAATAATGTTGATACCATAGAAAAAACAGCACACGATATTCAAAACTTATTACCTGAAGCTAAAGTTGTTACCGCCCACGGACAAATGCGTGAACGTGACCTTGAACGTATCATGAGTGACTTCTATCATCAGCGTTATAACGTTTTAGTTTGTACAACAATTATCGAAACGGGTATTGATATACCCAGTGCCAATACCATTTTGATGGACAGAGCCGATCATCTAGGTTTAGCACAGTTACATCAATTACGTGGTCGCGTCGGTCGTTCTCATCACCAAGCCTATGCCTATTTATTAACACCGCATATTAAAAGTATTACCAAAGATGCAAAAAAACGTCTCGATGCCATCGCCGCATTAGAAGACTTAGGCGCAGGCTTTACCTTAGCTACACATGATTTGGAAATACGTGGTGCTGGTGAGTTATTAGGAGAAGGTCAAAGTGGTTCAATGAGCCAAATCGGTTTTAGCTTATACATGGAGATGTTAGATCAAGCCGTTGCCGCACTTAAAGAAGGTAAACAGTTATCACTTGACCAAGTGCTGCGCACTCAAACAGAAATAGAATTACGAGTGCCAGCATTATTGCCCGAAGACTACATTTTTGATGTAAGTTTAAGACTCAGTATCTACAAACGTATTGCTAGTTGTAGCAGTAAGAGTGCATTGGACGATATTCAAATTGAACTGATTGACCGTTTTGGTTTATTACCACAGCCGGCCAAAAACTTAGTGCATATCGCAAAACTACGCTTAAAGGCACAAAAAATTGGCATTTCCCGTATTGAAGCAAGTGCTGTGGGTGGTTCCATTGAGTTTAGTGACAGTACAAAAGTTAACCCGATGTCGATCATCGGTTTGATTCAAAAACAACCAAGTGTTTATAAAATGGATGGTGCAAATAAATTAAAATTTAAACGTAGTAGTGAAGACAGCAAAGCACGTTTTATTTTGATCACCTCTTTGTTAGATGACTTAAGCAAATGATTTAAGAAAATAACTTAAGCAAATGAAAATATTCATGAATAACGCCAACAAAACTTGTTATCATTGAAATAGTTAACCGAACTGCAGGGAAATGAATGAAACTAAGACGAATTAACATATTTTTAGCCACTATTTTTCTCTCACAAAGTAGTGTGGCAGCTATTAAAACCTATGAAAATACGTGGTTTGAAATAGAAGTTATTTTGTTTAGTCAATTGGGCGATAAAAGTCGTTTAAAAGAAAAGTTTCCTGATTCAAGATCTTTACCAAATTATCCAAAAATCATTGATTTATTGGGGCCTTATTTACAGCCTGACATCCTAAGTTTAAAACAACAATTACCCAGTTGTCAGCAAGACAAGCAAGGTGCATATCCATTACCGCTCGTTAACCAAGCTTCAAGTTTACCCTCTTTATTTGTGCAAAAAGATCTAGTAGAAATTGCAAACGAGATTGATGAAAATTCTGATGATAAAAGCTTTGTACAAGAAGGTTCATTTGAACAACAAGCATTTAATGAAAGTACTAACGAAGGTATTGATGAAAGCATAGATTCAGAAAAACAGACCTTAGCTGACTCAACGCGTCAGCAAGAACAATATATATTAAATAGCTTTCAACAAGAAACTGATGTATCCCAAACAAGTGCAGATCAAACCAGCCAATCACTAAACATTGCGACTTTGATTGATACTCAAGTAACAAATAATAAACTTTTTGCACAAGGTTTATCAGCTCCACTAACACCAGAGCAACTTATATTAGTAGCACAAGCTGAACAAGAATTTTCTGCCATTCAATTTAATTATTCCCCACAACCTTTTGCAAAAGAGCTATGTGCAATTTCAGCATCAAACTTTGCTGATTACCAACAAACAGACCCGCGTTTTTCTTATACAGGGTTTCCTGTTGATAGCATTGGTTTGACCCTTGACGGTGCTGAAGATTACACAGCGACACAAGCTTATCTTATCAGTGAAAACTCTCTTAAATTAAAAAACATTGTTAGACAACTTCGTCGTAGCCGAGATTTCAAACCGATGTTACACCTTGGCTGGCGTCAATTAACCAAGCTTAAAAGGTTTGCTATTCCCGTACATTTATTTGCTGGCGATAATTTAGAAGTCCATTATCAAAAATCACTAGAGCTTTATCAACAGCAACTCAATGAATCACAACAACAAGAACAAACCATTAATAAACTATTGGCTGTTGATCAACAAACTATAGAGCTAACAACTGAAGAACAAGCGATTCAAGAACGAATAAATTTAATTATTGAACAAGCTGATATCGATGATAAAGAATTGGCAAAAGTAATCACTGAACTTGATAATAATGCACTTAAACTTGAACTTAAAAGTACTGACAACTTAATGTTAGCCGATAAACCGTTACCTCCTGTACAACCATGGAGTATTGAAGGCTTTTTAAAAGTAGAAGTTGAACGCTATTTACATATTACCGCTGACTTTAATGTCGTTAATAGCTCATTGACTGAGCAAGCAACAAAACGCCTGCAACCCGGTAATGACTTAACCGTTAAATCAATACGCTTTCAACAAAACAAGCGGGTGCGCAGTAATGAAATACATTATTTTGATCACCCTTATATGGGCATGATTGTACAAATTCGTCGTCATAAACAGTTAGAGCCAGAGCTTGAAGAAGAAAGTGAAAATAATGAGACTTCTGAATAAGACCCATCCAGATAATTACTGTTCAAATTGCTACATCAATAATTACTGCTCTTAAACTAATTACAGTTCAAATTTAAAAGAGAAACTTATGGAAAAAGAAATTGAAATTCAAGCCGCGGTGTTCCGACGTTTATTAGCACATTTAGACAGCCGTAAAGATGTACAAAATATAGAGTTAATGAATCTGGCTGGCTTTTGTCGCAACTGTTTTTCTAAATGGACAGTGGCTGAAGCCGAAAAAATGGGTGTTAATGTAGATATAGACACTGCCCGAGAACAGGTATATGGCATGAGCTATGCTCAGTGGAAAGAAAAACATCAATTACCTGCGACAGAAGAACAACTTAAAAAGTTTAATGAGCTTAACGCCAATAAAAACTAAATTTTCATAGAAATAGACAACTCAACCTCGCGCCGATTGTTTTTATCGCGAGATTCTAACCAACGGCCGCGCTTGCTCATTTGCTTACGTCTATCGTTACCTGTGCGGCGATCAAGAGAGTTCCAATCAGAAAACTTAATTTTCATTGGTACCACAGAACCGGTATTATCATTTTTGATAGCAACTTCTTTTTCTTTTCTGTTCTTCTTAGCTTGTTTGCGATCTTTAGTAGCCGTTTCCGACTTTACGAGATTTGTCGGTGGCAATAGCTCAGTAATTACATCCATGAACTAGTCCTTTTAAAATAATTAAATGAAGTATTAGGTTTTTGTTCTTGGTTAATAAATCGGCAGGAGTTAAAAAAAGTTTAATTATTTTGTAAAATAGTTGTTAATGGTCTATATATGGTAAATTTCTGCTGACAAATTACAGTTGAAAACATCTATACCCGCTCCACTTGAAGATGCAGTTTCAGAGTTAAGCTAGAAAATCAGATCAAGGCGCAATACGAAGCTAATGGTTATTCCCTTAACGAGTATTGCACAGACTTTTTGCTCCATGCAAAGTCTAAGTACCTACATCCATGTAGGCAACGCTGGACTGGTTTTCTAGCTTAGCTCCCTTCGGGCAAGCCGATAAAGGGTCATCTCCTGCGTTATTGATTCGACAAGGGAATAACCATTCTCTTCAATCAATGCCTTGTACCTGACCCTTTCTCGACTTGCTGAAATCTGCATATTCAGGTGGAACGGGTATATAATTCGAAATTTTAACGATCAGCAACTAAGCTCAAAGTATCATAAAAATTATGTGAAAGCGGTTAACTTGAATAAAAATCAACGTCTTGATCATCAATTGCCCATAGATCCTAAAATATCCATATTGATTGGTAATGGCTATAGGATGATGCATTGATTAAGAACTATATTTTTAAGCTATTAAGTTTAAGCTTGTTATGCATTAGCCATATTTCACTTTCGGCTGAACTTAGCTCTTCTGAACTTAATATTGTAACCTTACAATATCCCCCTTATGCCTATAAAGAAAATGGTCAAGTTAAAGGTATAGCAGTAGAAATAGTGACTGAAGCATTTAAGCGCCTTAACTTACCAATCACCATTACCGTATTACCATGGGCTAGAGCATTACATCAAATAAAAAATGGTGATGCTGATGCAATTTTCACTCTCTTTAAAAAGCCAGAACGTGAAGTTTTTGCTGATTACTCTAATGAAATACTTGTTCCACAAATAGTCTCCTTATATGTAAATAAGCATTCTACAATCGAATTTACAGGTGATCTTAAACAGTTAAAAGCATATTCATTTGGTTTAGTGAGAAAAGTAAGTTATGGGCAAATATTTGATCGTGCCCTTAAAGACAACATATTGACCAATGTGGTACGTAGCAATGACGCACAGCAAAGTTTTAAAATGCTTTTTTCTAACCGTATTGATATTGTTGCCATTAATAAATATGGCGCATTAGATATTTTACAACACTCAAATAAACTCAATTATATTAAGGAACTAAAGCCTGACTTACAAAATATTCCTAGTTATATCGCTTTTTCTAAAAAAAGAAACTTAAGTACCATTAGAGACAAATTTGACGATACCTTGCGACAAATGAAAATCGACGGCAGTTATGACCTATTAATATTAAATGTTCACACAAAGTAACTATTCTAGCCTTTTTTATTTACTGGTAGGAGCAGTTAGTGACACCACCGCAAAGATAAAATATACTGCTGCCATTAACTAATTAAATACTCAAATGCAGTGGAGCTTTTATGTCTGTAGTAATAAGTGGTACGGGGTTGTTTACACCGTCTGAAAAAATTTCAAACGACGAATTAGTCCAGTGTTTTAATCAGTATGTTGAACGTTTCAACGCTGACAATAACGCAGCAATAACCGAAGGGACAATTGACGCACTTTCTTATTCAAGTAGTGAATTTATTGAAAAAGCCTCAGGTATCAAAAGTCGCTATGTCATGGCAAAAGACGATATTCTCAACATTGATATAATGCACCCTACTCTTATTGAGCGCCCAAATGATGAACTATCAATTCAAGCTGAAATTGGTGTTGCGGCAGCCAAACAAGCATTAAAAGCCGCTAACAAAACAGCAGCAGATATTGATTTAGTCATAGTAGCTTGCGCTTATACGCAACGCTCTTACCCTGCAATGGCCATTGAGATACAAGATGCGCTAGGTTGTAATGGTTGGGGTTTTGACATGTTAGTCGCTTGTTCTGCGGCTACTTTTGGCATTATTAACGCCGCCAACGCTATTCGTAGCGGTACCGCTAAAACCGTATTGGTCATTAATCCTGAGATACTTTCTCCACAAATAAATTATCGCGATCGCGACAGCCATTTTATTTTTGGCGATGTTGCTACAGCCGTTGTTATTGAAGACCAATCCACTGCGACTAGTGAACATTGTTTTAAAATAATCGCTGAGCAACCCATTACCCAGTTTTCTAACAATATCCGTAGCAACATTGGCTACATGAATAATTGTCATCCTGAAAATGCCAATGCGGATGATAAATATTTTATTCAACAAGGACGCAAAGTCTTTAAAGAAGTATTGCCAATGGTGTCTGAATTAATCACCTCTCAAATGGCTAAGATCGACTTGGCGCCCGATGATGTAAAACGCCTTTATTTACATCAAGCCAACATTAATATGAATGGTTTTATCGCCAAAAAAGTATTAGGTCGGATACCATCACTAATTGAAGCACCAATCATTTTAGATGAATATGCCAATACCAGCTCAGCGGGCTGTATTATTGCTTTGCACAAACATCACGATGACTTAGCTTCAGGCGATAAAATGGTATTGTGCTCCTTTGGCGCCGGTTATTCAGCTTGTTGTTTAATTTTGGAACACCTTTAATGTTAAGACTTAAGAGAACTTCCATAACTCAAGATATGTAACACCAAGTTGAATAATTGAATACAGTAAAGTTAGTGCCGTAAAGTCGGTACTAACTTACAACTTAAGTATAAAACTTTAAGACTAGCCTTTAAATTAACATTTATTTTATATCTTATTCTCCTGCCCCTACTCACGAATAGTAATCTTCTAACGACTAAAAAATATGGAAGTACGATTTAACGTAGATAATCAGAAAAAAGGGAATGTTGAGCAAATACTACCTATCCAAAATTCAGGTTATCTACAACTATCCATTTATCAGAGTATTCGTGGTGTTTTGATATATACACTACTTTCTATATAGCTGTATAACCAATAAGAATATCGAGGAACGATATTTACCCTTTTGAGTCCTTAATCCAATTCTATTAAGTTTATTTAGGCCTTTTTTTATTACCTCACAAACACGCACCAAAAAAGCGCATAAGCACTTTAAAAGCACATCACTACCAATACACAAACACTTAACCAACTGATTTAAATCTTATTTTTATCTGGCACAGTAACTGCTCATATATCCTAGTTCATCAAAAAGTTACCACGTAATAAAATTATTTAGGATCTGTTTATGCTGTTTGGTCGTAAAAATAGAAAACCCATTATTATTCCCAGCAAAAAAGTTAAAGAGTGGAAATACACCACTTGTAACTATTGCTCTACTGGCTGCTCTATTGAAATAGGCTTAAATGAAGATAAAAAAATTGTCACCACTCGTGGACATGCCGGAGCCGATGTTAACCGCGGTAAATTATGTATTAAAGGCATACTCGAACATGAGTTATTTGACAGTCCCGGTCGTGGCACCGAGCCATTAATACGAGAGCAACATTTCGAAAAATTAAAAAAAACATCATGGGACAATGCATTAGATACGACCGCCAGTAAAATTAAAGAAATTCAACAAAAGTATGGTCGTGACGCCTTTGCTGTCGTATCAACGGGGCAATTACTAACAGAAGAATTTTATACGTTAGGGAAACTAACCCGTGGTTGTATTGGCACCAATAACTATGACGGCAATACGACGCTTTGCATGGCATCCGCGGTTAGTGGTTATAAACGTACTTTTGGCTTAGACGGCCCACCCGGTTGTTATGAAGATTTTGAACATACCCACTGTTTAATGGCGTTTGGCTCAAACCTACCAGAGCAACACCCTATTATTTATTGGCGCTTAAAAGAAGCGTTAGAAAAACGAAAGTTTCCACTCATTGTTGTTGACCCTCGTGTCACTATGTTTGCCCAATTTGCTGATATCCATTTACCTATCACTCCGGGCACCGATTGCGTATTAATCAACGCCATGATGTTTGTCATTATTAATGAAGGATTACAAGATCAAAGCTATATCGATGCACATACCCAAGGTTTCGCTGAAGTTAAGGCCGTAGTACAAGATTACGATCCAAAAACCGCTCAACATATTTGTGGTATCGACGAAGATACCATTCGAAATGTTGCCCGTATATATGCGAAGGCGCCAGCAGCAATGAGCATTTGGACGATGGGAATTAACCAATCAACGCACGGCTCTGACGGCGTAGTTAATATTAATAACCTTAATTTAATCACTGGCAATATCGGCAAACCCGGCGGTACTAGTTTATCAATAACGGGACAATGCAATGCGATGGGCACACGAGAATGGTCTTCTTGTTCAGGTTTACCTGGTTATCGCTATTTAGAAAATGAAGATGAACGCCAAGAAATCGCAGATTTTTGGGGTATTGATGTTGAATTTTTCCCGAAGAAACGAGGCTTAGCGCAAACAGATATTTTCCCAGCTATTGAAACGGGTGAAATAAAAGGCTTATGGCTCGTTGCCACCAACCCAATGACCTCGATGCCTAACACTGCACGTATTCGTAAAATGCTAGAAAACCTTGATTTTCTTGTGGTGCAAGATGTTTATGAAGATGTGGAAACTAACCAATATTCTCATGTTTATCTGCCCGCTTCAGTATGGGCAGAAAAACAAGGGTGCCATACCAATACCGAACGTCGCGTGAATTTAATTGATAACGTGCTGCCACCGTTTGCTAATTCAAAACCTGACTTTTGGATTTTTAACCAACTGGCAAAGCGTTTTGATAATAGTAAAACAATGAAATTTCCCGATAAACCCGAAGATGCATTTAATGAAATGAAGCAACTTTCAAAAGGTACTCATAATGGTCGACCTCGCACCTTAGATATTTCAGGCATGAGTTACGATAAAATAATTAAAGCATGCGGTATTCAATGGCCCTATCGTGAAGAGGAAAGTCGTGAGGAAGAAAGTTGTGAAGAAGATGACCTTTCTCCTACAACAGCTACAGCAAGTCTAAAAGGTGCACAACGTTTATATAGTGACGGTGTTTTCCCAACAAAATCAGGTAAAGCCAATTTATTACCGGTTACGTTCTATAACAATAATGAGCAACCTTGCGGCGAATACCCTTTTTGGTTGAACAGCGGCCGCGTAGTTGAACATTTTCACACCAGAACACGTACCGGAAAAATAGGCAATTGTAATAAATTCAGCCCAACCGCTTATATGGAAATGAATCCTGATGCCGCCGCTGAATTATGCATTGAACATCAAAGTTATGTGCGTTTAACCAGCCGGCGTGGCGATGCAGTGGTACTTGTGCAGTTAACTCAACGTGTACCTCGCAATATGGTCTTTGTGCCATTCCATTATCATGATTGTGTTAATCGTCTCACACTCGGTTTGCTCGACCCACATTCACGTCAACCCGCATTTAAGCAATGTTCGGTGCGTATTGAACATGTCGACCAGGCAGAAGCGGCAAGATTAAACGTCGAACGTCGCACGTTTTAACTAATTTAAAATGTGTTAATGAAACATTCAGTGAAAATAAATAAAACTAAAATGAGTTTTACCTTATGAATATCGCCACAGAAAATAAAAAAATAGTACAATCGTTTGATCCTAGTACGAACCAAACAAGCAGTGAAAAAAGCAGCCATACGGTCAATAAAGCTAAAAGTGAAGCCAAAGACGAGCAAGAAGGTCGTTCAAATCACTGGGAAGTACGTACCCAAGAGCAGAGCTATGCTTTTTTAGATACTAAAGAAGATGATAAAAAAACGGAGATTGAAAACCGTTACGGTAAACGTATTGATCTAATTGAACTTACTGATAAACCTAAAGATCGTTCATTGTTCATTAATGGCAACCCTGAAGTAGGAACAAATCCTAACCGTAATAAACAACATGGTTTTTTCTTCACCGCAGATAACTGTATTGGTTGTCATGCCTGTGAATCAGCCTGTGCAGAAAAAAATGATACCCCTGCCCATTTAGCATTTCGCAGTGTCGGTTATGTAGAAGGAGGTTCATATCCTGATTATAAACGCATGAATATTTCGATGGCGTGTAACCATTGTGACGATCCTGTGTGTTTAAAAGGCTGCCCGACACGTGCTTATATCAAACATGCTGAATATGGCGCGGTTTTACAAGACCCTGAAACTTGTTTTGGATGTGGTTATTGTACTTGGGTTTGTCCGTATAATGCACCACAACTTGACCCGGTAAAAGGTCAAGTATCAAAGTGTAATATGTGTGTTGACCGCTTAGAAGTAGGTCTAAAGCCCGCTTGTGTTTCCGCTTGTTTAGGTAACGCTTTAGATTTTGGCGTGATTGAAGATACACCTGAAAATCGTCAACAATGTAAAACCTCTATTCCAGGTTTTCCTGATCCTGAGATCACTAAGCCAAATATTCGTTTTCAACAAACCAAATCACTACCCAATGAAATGACCCGCACTGATTCAATGCCAGTGAAATATCATAAAGATGCTGACGGTAACTTCAAACCAGTCATAGATCAAAAAGCAGGCAAAACGAAACACTGGAATTTCGCTAGATTAAACAGTAGAGAAAATCCGTTAGTATTATTCACCTTATTTTCTCAAGCCGCTTATGGCGTATTCCTTATTCCCTTTTTAGGCGCGTTACTCGGCATTGGAACATTAGAGAGTTTTACGCAATCAGACATGTTTTTACCCTTAACCATTACGGCATTAATCATGACCGCTTTTGCATTGTTAATGAGTGTTACCCATTTAGGCAAACCCATGCGTTTTTATCGTGGTTTCAATAACTTACGTTATTCACCTATGGCGCGTGAAGGTTTAGGCTTAGCACTATTTTCGATGGGCTGTGGCTTAACTGCACTATTCTCATTACCCGGTAATGAATGGCTAGTTGAGTTTTCAGCCAACACTCTTGATGTAGATTTAGTAAGCTTTACAAGCGATTTACCGCTACAAACATTGGTGTCAGTAACAGGAATATTCACTTTGGTGGCAGGTTTTGTTGGCATCTTCTACATGAATAAATGTTATCAAATAAAAGCGCGTCCATTTTGGCACCACTTACAAACAGCAACATCGTTTGCAGGTAACAGTTTAGCTTTAGGTGCTTTCGTCAGTGGTATTATCGTGATCAATTCCTTCATCATCAACGATGCAAACACTGAAACAATAAGCCAAGTCAGTTTGATTTTTTCGAGCGTATTTATCCTTGGTATGATGATAGAAGCGTTAGGATTACTAAAACATAATAGCGATTTAAATCGTAGCGAAAATGAAGGTGGCGCGGCGCATTATGTACAATGCACCACCTTTGGTAAAACGTATTTATTTCGTAATTGGATATTGGCAATAAACATTGTCTTGGCATCTGCATTACTTACCGCTAATTTACTTGGCTACAACGAAGTCAGCTCATTATTTATATGGTTAACTTTAGCATTAATAAATTGTTTTACCGCCGCAATTGGCCGAGCATTATTTTATATTTTAGTTATACCAACCACCATGCCTGGTGCATTCTTTTGGAAGAACAAAGGATTTGAACAACATGCTCGTGATATTGGCTTAGCAGATAACCCAGCAACAGGTGTTGCTCCACTGGCACATTAATAGAGATAACTATGCTAAAAAACCTTAATGATACTTTACAAAAAAAGTGCTTAATTGGATTAACCTATTTCGATGTTAACGGTGAGCAGTTAAAGCAAACATTACTGGCTGGTACGGTAAAATCAGTTGATGAAGAAATGGGCATCACACTCATATTATTTATAAAGAAATCAGCTGTTGCAGCTAAAAATAAAAAGGCTAAAGAAAAGGAGGCAGAGTTTATTTTACCCGCAGATACCTCCTGCTGGTTTAAAGCTCCCAAAGGTGATTTTCATACCAGCGTTGAAAATATAAAAATTACCGATCCCGACTATTTAATTACTTGGGATATTTATCAAACTAAAGCACAAAAAACAGCTGATGGTGCAAAAGGCACTGATGTTAAAAACAATATTAAAGATGGCGAACAACAATGGTGGCAATGGCGACCACGCACTCAAAAACCACAAGTAGGCTAATTAACACCACAATCCAACATATTTAATGCACTGCCCTAGTGCATTAAATTCTTCACTCTAGTGCAACTTAAACCTTTTTACACATAACAAACAACTTAACCACATGAAAACAAAGAAAATACAAGAGTGGCACTGCGTTTGCAATTTAACTTGTAAATAGAACTTATCTTATCTCGGTACAAAACCAAGATTAACTTTGAAGTAGGGTTGCAAAATATGAAGTCACAAACATCCACATCTATTAAACAAAAAATTGTCGTCGTTGGTAACGGCATGGTGGGTCATCATTTTGTAGAACAGCTCAGTAAAAACGATACATTCAATATTACGGTATTATCAGCTGAATCACGTTTAGCCTACGATCGTGTACATTTATCAGAATACTTTGGCGGTAAAACAGCAGACGATTTAGCACTAACGACACCTGAAAATTATTTAGCATTAGGCGTAAATTTCAAACTAGACGCAAAAGTAAGCCAAATAGATAAAGACGCCAAAGTTGTAACCACAGAAAATGGTGATACTTATGCTTACGACAAGTTAGTGCTCGCTACCGGTTCATATCCTTTTGTGCCACCCATTCCAGGTAATGAGCGTGAACATTGCTTAGTTTATCGCACTATTGACGATTTAGACGCTATTCAGGCTTCAGCCAACAAAGGTAAAGTTGGTGTAGTTGTTGGTGGTGGCTTATTAGGACTAGAAGCGGCAAATGCACTTAAACAACTTGGTTTAGAAACTCATGTGGTTGAATTTGCGCCACAATTAATGGGTGTACAATTAGATAAATCAGGCGGACAGTTACTACGGTCAATGATTGAAGAGTTAGGTGTAACCGTTCATACCGAAAAAGCGACAAACATTATTACTGACGGCCAAAGCAGTGTTCATCGCATGGAGTTTGCTGATGGCAGTTATTTAGAAACTGATCTCATTTTATTTTCAGCTGGCATCCGCCCTTTTGATAACTTAGCCCGAGAGTTTGATTTAGCCATTGGCGAACGTGGCGGTATTGTAGTTGATAACTTTTGTAAAACATCAGATGACAACATTTATGCCATTGGCGAATGTGCGCTATGGAATAACTTTATTTATGGTTTAGTGGCTCCTGGTTATAACATGGCTAAAACCGCAGCCAGTCATATTACTGGTGGCGAACTACAATTTACCGGTGCTGACATGAGCACAAAATTAAAACTGATGGGTGTTGAAGTTGGTTCCATTGGTGACGCTCATGCAAAAACTGCAGGTGCACAATGTTATATCTATGAAAATCAACCTGACAATATCTATAAAAAAATAGTGGTTAGCCAAGACGGAAAAACGTTACTTGGTGCTGTACTTGTTGGCGATACTAGCGAGTACGACTCACTCTTACAATATGCACTCAATGGTATTGAATTACCTAAATCACCTGATGCTCTTATTTTACCTAGTTCAAGCGGTGAAAAACCGACCTTAGGCGTAGATGCTCTGCCCGATAGCGCAACCATCTGTTCATGCTTAAATGTCACTAAAGGCGATATTATTGCTGCAATTAACTGCGGCGCTGTTGATGTCGGTGAAGTAAAATCAGCGACTAAAGCTAGCACTGGCTGTGGTGGTTGTACCGCATTATTAAAAAATGTAACTGATAACGAACTAGCCAAACGTGGTGTTGAAGTCAGCACCGATATTTGTCAGCATTTTGCTTATAGTCGCACTGAACTTTTTCATATTGTAAAAGCAGAAAAAATAAAATCCTTTACTGATTTGATCAATAAACATGGTAATGAACACTCAAAACTTGGCTGTGAAATTTGTAAACCTGCAGTCGGTTCTATTTTGTCTTCAGTATGGAATGACTATATTTTACAAAACGACCACTTGCCGCTACAAGATACCAACGATACTTACCTTGGCAATATGCAAAAAGATGGTACTTATTCTGTAGTACCACGTATGCCCGGCGGCGAAATCACTCCTGATAAACTCATTGTTATTGGTGAAATTGCCAAAGAATATAATCTTTATACCAAAATAACCGGTGGTCAGCGCATCGACTTATTTGGCGCACGTATTGATCAACTACCGGCTATTTGGGAAAGACTCATCGCGGCAGGTATGGAAACCGGTCACGCCTATGGTAAATCTTTACGTACAGTTAAGTCTTGTGTTGGAAGTACGTGGTGTCGATATGGCGTGCAAGACAGTATGACCATGGCGATATTTTTAGAAAATCGCTATAAGGGTTTACGCTCGCCGCACAAAATTAAATTTGCTGTATCAGGCTGTACTCGCGAATGTGCCGAAGCACAAAGTAAAGATATTGGCATAATTGCCACTGAAAACGGTTGGAATCTTTATGTTAGTGGTAACGGCGGTATGAAACCACGCCACGGTGATTTATTTGCTACCGATTTAGACGATGAAACCTTAGTTAAATATATCGACCGCTATTTAATGTTTTACGTGCGCACAGCCGATCGCCTACAACGCACCTCGGTTTGGCTTGAAGGTTTAGAAGGTGGCTTGGAATATATGAAATCGGTCGTTATCGACGATCATCTACAAGTATGTAACGAACTAGAAAAACAAATGGCTGATGTTATCGCCACTTATCAATGTGAATGGAAAACTACTATTGAAAGCCCTGAACAATTAAAGCGCTTCCGTCAATTTGTAAACTCAACGGCGGTTGATGAAAACATTGAGTTTGTCACCGAACGTGAACAAATACGTCCAGCACGTGATACCGAAAAAACGTATCAAGCCGTTAATTATAGCAATGCTAATACGCACATTCACAGTATTGAAGTTACCTCATAAAGCAAAGACAAACAAAAATAGACTAAAAAGTAAGGAATTTAATATGACTGAACTTAATAATGACTGGCAAACTATTTGCCACGAAGACGATTTAATCACTCATTCAGGAGTTTGTGCCCTGCTCACAAATGATGAGCAAATTGCTATTTTCAAAGTAAATGATACAGAAGTTTATAGTATTGGTAATTGGGATCCTGCAGGAAAAGCCAACGTATTATATCGTGGTATTATAGGCGACCATAAAAATGAACTTTATGTTGCCTCACCTTTGTACAAACAACGTTTTTCTCTAAATAGTGGTCAATGTTTAGATGACGACAGTTTATCAGTAAATTGTTATCCGACCCGTATATATCAAAAACAAGTACAAATATTGACAAGTGCAGCTTAAAAAATGAAAGATTATTGAGTGGGCAAACGGATTGTTTTTCAGATATGTGAATAGCAATTCAGTTAATCGTTAAATTTGATAAACTAGTGTTATCGATAACCACAAAGAAATATTAACATTGAATAGTGCCTTGAAAAAATTTGAATTGCATCTTGATATTACAACTGACAATAATACGGCTATCTCCACACTAAACCAGCATTGTTCGTTAAGTAATAACCAATTAAAACAAGCAATTAATCAAGGTGCTTTGTGGTTGACGCGAGGAAAAAGTACACAAAGATTTCGCCGAGTTAAAAAGACATTAAAACTCGGTGATAAGTTGCACTTTTATTATGATGAACAAGTCTTGAGTCAACAGCCTAATGAAGCAACATTAATTGCTGATTGTATCGATTATAGCGTGTGGTACAAACCTTATGGCATGTTATCACAAGGTTCAAAGTGGAGCGACCATTGCACTATTGCTCGTTGGGCACAAACACATTTAATACCTGAACGCGCCGTATTTATTGTCCATCGTTTAGACCGTGCAGCAACAGGGTTAATTTTAGTAGCCCACACAAAAAAAGCTGCGCGTGCATTGAGTCTTATGTTTGAACAACATGATCTAGAAAAAATTTATCAGATTATACTTCATGGCGATCATAGTTTACGTCCTCAGCCTGACAAACTTATCTCTGATGTTGATGGAAAAAGTGCGAGTAGCACCTTTACTCATCTTGAATATGATCGAGAAACAAACGCATCTTTAGTACAGGCAAAAATTGATTCAGGACGAAAACATCAAATAAGAATACATGCGGCTAGCATTAATATGCCAGTAGTTGGCGATAGGTTGCATGGTCAAAAAGAAAATGAGGCTATTGATAGTAATGAAATAAATGTGGATTTACAGTTGTGTGCAGTATCGTTATCTTTTATTTGCCCATTAAGTAGTGAAAAACGTGCGTTTCTTTTACCAGAGCATTTAACACCATCATTAAATACTCTGAAATAACGAGCTATATGTGAACTAGATACGAACTAGATATGAATTAACTACAATAATTAAAATCGCCATCCGCAAGTAATGACAACTCATCGCCCACTAAATCAATAGTTTCAAATTTCGAAAGTAACGCTAAACCTTCTCGACGCTGTTCCGCCGTTAATGCGAGATAAGGCAATCTAAAGTTAGATTTAACTGCGCCAGTCATCATTAAGGCAGTGTTAATTGCAATAGGGTTCGGTTCACAAAACAACCACTTCATTAAACCTTGCAAGCTTTCATTTAAAGCAACGTCTTGGTTATCCATTAATTTTCTCATTAAACCGGGTATAATATTGGAAGTTACAGAAATAACACCATGAGAGCCAAACTCATGACGACCAAGATAACTTTCATCATCATTACCAGACCAACACGCGATACCTTGTTGTTCATAATGCGCAATGCGATCATTACCTGCGCACTCTTTTACACCAATAAAGTTTTTATGTTTTGATAAGGGTTCAATGATGTCCGGAGTAATGTCTTGCCCAGTTCGCCCTGGTACATTGTAAATAAATGCAGGACCAATCTCGATGACTTGATTAAAATGAGCAGCAACGCCTGCCATTGACGTTCGTCCGTAGTATGGGTTAATTTGCAAAGCAGCATTCATTCCCATCGCAAAACCATTTTCCGTGGCCTTGATGGCTTCACGAGTATTATTACTACCTGTATTACCAACAATAATTAATTCATTACTGTACTGATGAACACTGTGGGCAATTAACATTAAATGCTCTTCCCAACTTAATAAATGCCCTTCTCCGGTTGTTCCTCCAACAATAATGCCGTCTACTCCAGCAGCTATTTGCTGAGCAACAAGTATGTCATATGTAGCAAGATCTAACTCACCTTTTTGATTATATGGAGTTTTTATTGCAGTAATTAAACTTGCTGCTTTTAATTGTTTCATCACTTTCTCAAATATTGATAAAAATTGAATTTATTATTTTAACAGTGGCCAATATTATCAATAACTCGCCTTAGGATAAACACTTCTTTGGTAATTACATGCTGATATTCAAAGATTTGACTGTTTAATTGCAATACTCTGTAGGCATGATAGTTGTCTTCATCAGCTAAATCAGCGGCATAATGGTTGTTATCGACAATCTCACTTTTTGTTATGGTAAAGTGTATATCTCCAACAAGCCCCCAATCTCCCAGCTCAATTATTTTCTCAAGCTCTTTGCCCTGTTCATCTAACGAAATAAAGGTAAACTCAAAACTACCATCTTCTGCTATTTCAGCATATTCACTAAAGCAATTATCGGGTATGTCGCTACTTCCTCCATACCAACGACCAATGAGCATGGCGCGATTAAATTGTTTATTCACTTGTTCTTAATACCTTCAACGATGCCATATTTATCTTTTAGCATTTTAATAAGTTTCTTATTGTTTTTCAGAAAAACATTAAACTCTGTAATAACTTTGGGGAACTTCATTGTTGACAATTGATAAGAAAAAACTTCATGTTTAGCTTTTTTATTTAAAATGATTTCACCTGTTTTTCCGAGAAATGCTAAATTATAACGAATAACATTTTCATCAATATTAGTAGCATCAACATTGCCATAAAGTACGTGTTTTACAATACCTATAGGAGAAGACTCTTCAACCAATTCAAGTTCACCTGACGCTACTTTATCAAGCCACAATGTCGGTACAAAACCCAAAATAGTACCTAACTTTTTAATGTCGTTTATTGGTAACATTTCATTTTTACGAAGTACATAGGAGCCAGCAATTAATTCAACTACAGGTTTACTAAAAATAATTTTTAATAAGTCATCTTTCTTGGTACGCCATCGAGGGTTATCCGGAAATTTGAAATCAATATTTTCCTCTACATACCATTTATCAAAACGTTTTATTGGTAAAGCAAGAAATCGGTATGCATATTTTTTAGATTCAAAGAAGCAGGATAATATCTCTTTGGTATAACTTTCTTTTGTTTCATCATTCACTGAAAAATTAATTAACGGGTAATAATTAACGGCTTCAACACCGATAACAAACTCTTCATTTTCTAGCGCATGAGAAACGTTATGATAAAATAAAACAAGCACTAATATAAAAAATAATGCAAAGTGGTTTTTAGAAAAATTCATATAAAGAATTTAATAAGCTGCCATATCCAATAATACTAGTCCATATCTTAAAAAAGCGATTATTTACATAATCGCTTTTCAGTAGTAATATTCTTTGAAAACCTATAACAAAGATTAGTTCTTAAGGATTTTTACACTACCATTAACACTTTCTAAAGTAATACGAATATCCCCACCGCCAATGTCTCCTTTGAGACTACGACCAGAAAACATATTTTTGTTAGCTTTTAAGCCAAAATCATTTTTAATACTGCCATGCATGGTTTCCGCATCAACAGAGGCACTAACATTTGCAGGAAGACTTAATTTAATGCTGCCATTAACGGTATCCAATTCAATACGATTTAGATCTTTACCTATTTTCTGATAACTAACTTTAATACTACCGTTTACTGAATTAAACTCACTGTCTGATTCCAAACCAAAGGCTTTAATTGAGCCATTAACTAAATCAGCTCTTATTTCACCGGTAACACCTTCAATCTTCAACGAACCATTAACTAAGTCAATTGAAGATAACTCAGCATTTACAGGTACCATAATGGTGTAATTTACTGAACCTGAACTGCGATGACTTCCCCAGCTCGATTGTTTTTTATAATGAGTTTCAACACTAACACCACGACTAGTCTCTGTCATTTCAATTGAGATTCTATCTCTATCGTCTTGGTCATCAGTTTTAATAATCGCTAAAACTTTAATAACATCTTTATCCCACGCAGTGATCTTCACTGAACCATTAACATTCTCTAAGCGCAGAGAAGATGTTGAATCAACATCAAAAGAACGCTCTATTTCATCAACAACGTCCGCATATGCACCAGAAATCAATCCCAAAATAGTGATGCCTGCGGTCGCAAATTTAATTATTGAATGGCTCATAGTTTTTCCTTCATTTATTTTATATTTGTTATTCATTAGTAACAGCAAAACTCAAAAAGGTTTAAAGCCGTTTTATAATATTTTAAAGTTTTTTTATAAAAATATACAAGAAAAGAAATGTTACTATAATCTTCAACATACAAAAAGCAGTATATTCCTGATGACCAAGCTAAATGTACAACTATTATTAACCGGCAATGAACTTATGACCGGTGATATTATTGATAGTAATTCTGTAATGATAGCGCAAGACATTAAAGAACTTGGCATTGAAATAAAAAAGAAAGTTACCATCGCGGATCATTTATCTGATTTGGTTGCTGAAATTCTTCATCTTTCATCAACAGCAGATATATTAATTATTAACGGTGGTTTAGGACCAACAACCGATGATTTAACAAGCCAAGCACTATCAATAGCGACAAAAAGGCCTTTAGTTGAACATCCAAAAGCACTGAGTCATTTAAAAAAATGGTGTTCATTGCGAAAGGTTTCATTAAACAAACCTAATTTAAAACAAGCGATATTACCTGAACGTAGTGAAATCATTAGCAACAGCATAGGTAGTGCTGTCGGTATTAAATTAACCCTCAACAATTGCATGATTTACTGCACACCGGGAGTCCCTAGTGAACTAAAAGTGATGTTAAATGACGAAATAATGCCAGACATTACGAACCATTTTGTTACAAAAATCCACACCGATATTACCCGACTACAAATATTTGGTATTGGTGAATCAAAATTACAATTGATGATCAGTGAAAACTTTCCTGATTGGCCTGCAGAAATAGAAATAGGCTACCGAGCAGACACGCCCTCAGTTGAACTTAAATTAATCACTCATTCAGCCGCTACTCTGCAATTAAAAAAACAATGGCGAGCAAAAGTTGACGCGCTTTTAGGTGATCATATTATTGAAGAAATAACAAAAAAACCAGTGAGTTTAGCCGAACATGTTCTGACATTATTAAATAAAAACAAACTAAAAATCACTACAGCAGAGTCATGCACTGGAGGTTTAATTGCAAGTTTATTAACGGAAATTTCAGGCTCCTCTTCAGTATTTGAAGCTGGTTTTGTTACTTACTCAAATGAAATAAAGAACAGAATACTCTCAGTACCAACACAAACGATTGAAACTTATGGTGCGGTTAGCCAAGAAACAGTTATCGCAATGGCAGAAGGTGCACTATTAAAAGCCAGTGCAGACTTAGTTATCGCCGTATCGGGTATTGCAGGTCCTGATGGAGGAAGCCCAGAGAAACCTGTTGGCACCGTTTGGATTGCGTGGGGAGATAAAGACAGTCTTGATAGTCAAACTTTTAATATATCCGGAACAAGGAAATACTTTCAAAAAATGGTAGCCGCAAGAGGACTTGATTTGATCAGGCGTCGGCTTATTAAAAGTACACAATTACCCTTCTATAGCACACCAATTGAACACTAAAATAGCATCATTAATAGTAGTTTGACTGAATAAAATAAAGAGCACTTAGTATGACTCTTACATTATTTATTGCGCAGTAAATCAAAACTTTATATATTTATGCACATAACAAGCTAAACTTATGAATATAATGTTACTATTCAGCTTATTCATGCTATAAATTTGTTATTAGGTTTGACTATTTTACAAATGCAATAAATTACAAACTGAACGATAGATTCAGTTAATATCTGAAGGAAGGTATATTTTGATTGAAAAAAACTACATAACTAGTGGCCGTAATACCATAATTCACAAGGTCAGAAAATTTGATTTATTAATAGTAAATGGTAATCATCCCGTAGTCATTGTTAGTAACCGTGGTATTGGTGTTTATAAAGGCGATGTTCCTAGAAAAAAATCTGAAGCTAAAAAAGCCTATATGGATGTTATTGATGTTGGAGCTAGTGAGTGTTTTGGCGAAGAAAAAACATTAATATTTATACAAGCGCTAGATAATAAAGAGTATAAAATCGACTATTCAAAAGTTGACACTAGCAATTTCATTAAGATTCACCAAGAAAACTATATATAAAAATAAATAAAAATCAAATACCCAGTCTGCTGTTGGAGATGGTAACAAGTGACTCAAGCAAGTTTAATAGAGAATAAAAAGAACAATATCGATCTGGTATTGTCACCCGTAAAAGATAATAATCTGATCACTGAGCCATCTATTCATGAACTTATTGAAGCCTCAGAATACAAAGCATTATTTATCGACAACTCTAATATTAAAAATGCCATCGCCGAACTTAACAGTGTATTAAAGCCTCTTCAAGGTCATCAATCAGGACGAGAAATTCGTTATCAAATACTAGAACGCCGCGATGCAACGATAGAGATAAAAATTGATAAAGACGAAATGTCAGCCTCAGCAGAAATTTCAACGGCTTTAGGCGGAAAAAATTTAACCGCAAAAGCCATTCTTAATTCAGCACAAAGCTCTGGTGTTACCAAAGGTTTCAGTAAAGAGGAGCTCATTGCATTAGCAAAACAAGCAGCCCGAGAACCTGCAGGGTCAACGGTAACAGGAAAGATAGCACTGGGGAAAGACGCTGAGAATGGTAAAGATGCAAAAATAAAAATGCTTGTTCAAGGTGCACAAGAGCGCATTTTACGTCCTACCGAAAGAGAAGATGGCACGGTTGATATGCGTGACTTTGGCGATATTGTTTGTGTTAAAGTTGGCGATCCTCTAGCTAAAAGGGTTCCTCTGACGGAAGGAATTAAAGGTTATACAGTAACGGGAAATCCTATTGATCCAACACCTGGCGAAGATCTCCAAATGCAAGCGGGACAAGGAACAACCCTGAGTCAAAATAACGACAATGTACTGATTTCAACCTTAGTCGGTTTACCTAGAATTATCGATAATGGAGTTGAAATTGATGAAGTTTACCAGCTTAAAAATGTTGATGTCAGTACCGGTAACATCAAGTTTGAAGGCAGTGTTATTATTGCTGGTGATGTTTGTGAAGGCATGAAAGTATTTGCAACAGGAGATATTACTGTTGGTGGTTTTATTGAGTCAGCACAACTAGAGGCTGGTGGTGATATAACCATTAGCGGTGGCATTATCGGCAGAAAACAAGAAGTTGAAGAGATAGCTATATCCGATATCATTATGAGCGTGAATATCCGCTGTAATGGCAATGTCTTCGCAAAATACTGTCAATATGCAGCAATATCTTGTAATGATCTACGTATTGAAAATCAATTAATGCACAGTATCATAAATGTTGAAGAAAAATTATGGTTAGGTAGCGAAGATAAAGCTAACGGTAAACTTATCGCAGGTTATATTAGTGCAGGTTCTTCGGTTCATGCAGGCATAGTTGGTGCAACCGCTGGTAGTACAACAATCATCACCTTTGAAAAGAAAATCAATATTTTTAAAGAACAACTTGAAGATATTGATGGTCGTTTAAAAGTTGAGTCTGATAAAACCAATGAGTTAAAAACGGCAACAAATAAACTTAAGAAATTACCCAAAAGTAGTGCCAACTCTGCAATGTTAACCAAGGTTATCTCAACTTATAAGCATCATGCGAATGCAATGGGCGCAGTGTTAAACGAAAAAGAAAAAGTTGAACATCAGCTACAAGCATATATGGCAAGTGTTTATATTGAAGCCACTGAGCGGATTTATCATGGTGTACAATTAATTGTTGGTGACTTTCAAGATAAAACCAAAAGAGAATATGGTCCAAGTAAAATGAATTACAAAGAACGAAAAATTCATATAGATCCAATCATCAATACCTAAACATAATTAAACATTGCAATTATTTCGGAGCAAAACAGTGAAATTATTAACTGCTGGTATCATTGTAAGTACGTTAGTTTGCTCTACCGCCTTAGCTAAACAATGTGACGTGAATTTTAACTACGGTGTCATCATTGATCCACACCACGTAAGAATGTTAAAACACGGTCAAACCTACGTACAAATTAACGGTCAAAACCAGCTATTTGTCAATGGTCGAGAAATTTCTTTAGAGAAAGATCAACAAGCGCTTTTATCTCAATATACTCTAGGCATACGCCAACAAGTCCCCGAAATAGTCTCAATTGCTATAGAAGGTGTAGATATTGGTTTAAAAGCTGTAAATCAAGTTATTGGTGGTTTAACAGGAGAAAACAGTGCTTCTCATCAAAAGTTCCAGCAGAAATTTGATGAAATGCAATCACGTTTGCGTAAGCGCTTTAATCATAGTGATAATAATTATTACATTGGTGCACAGGATTTTGATGATTTTGGTGAAATTTTTGCCGGTGAATTTGAAAGTGAAATAGAAGAAATTGTTTCTAATTCTATTGGCTCTATTCTTATGGCTGTAGGCGCAGCGATAACAAACGATGACGATGCTCAAAACAGTGAAAAACGCGTTGATACCTTTGATAAACGTATGACTGATATGGGGAAAAATCTTAAACTAGAAATCAGTTCTCGTGTTAGCTCTTTAGAGCACAAAGCCGATAAATTCTGTCAAAACCTGATTCAGCTTGATGTTATAGAAACGAAGCTACAACAGAGTATTTATCAATTATTAGAGTTTGATTTAATAAAAACATCTGGTGAATAACCTCTTTCATAAATAATTACTATTACAACAAAAAAGGCTATTATAATATTTTATAGTAGCCTTTTAGTTAAGTCTTTTTAAATCGTAGATATTACTCGTAAGAGCACTCTAACCACGCTATTTGCATTTTTAAATCAGCAATTTCATTTTTTGCATCGACAAGTTGCTGTAAAGCATTTTTTTGCTCTTCGCTCGTATTTTCAATATTATCTAACATGTTTTGCTTATCATCGTGAGCCATACTACTCTCCTAATTCACGTTACCACACCTGTATTATTACATACCAAATTACATTTTGTGACATTTCAAAGTTAAATGAATAAATTAAAATTCCTAAAACCGTCAACTTTCCTTGTCGTTAGTCTTAGCGGGCGACTTAAAACAAATATAACAAACTGAAATATATAAACATTTCATTAATGACTAAGACCTACTTAAATGTAATCAATCTTAATTTGTTATAAAAGTGATAAGTGTGTAACTTGGTCAAAATATATATATGCCATTAGTTTTAAGGAGCAATGTGCCAATAATAGAATGAAATGAATAAAATTTAAGTATTGATATTGATCACATCGACAATCAACATAAAGTGTTAATCCATTTAATAAAGCAATTATTTCCAGCAATTGATAATAAAAATGAAAATATAATGATAGATAAGCTGTTTATACAATTAATGATGTAACGAATATCATTTTCGGCACTGAAGAAACATGTTTTGCTCAACTGAATAATAAAGAGTGCGATTTACGTATACTACAAAATCAAAACTTTTTAAAAATTAACGCTGACCAAAAAACTGATGCCGACAAAGTCACATCAGATTATTTGTCAATATTTTCAACAAGTAGTTCGTGACTCATATTCAATATGAAGATAAGAGTTTATACAATTACACAAAAAACATAAATGAAATCACCCTGTGTCAGTATCAATTTTTAGTGGCAAGTTAATAATAAATTTAGCTCCAGCGCTAGACGGCTCGCAACTGAACTTGCCCTGCATTAAATGTAAAACAGAGTTGTAAGCAACATTTAGACCTAGCCCTAAGCTTTCTTGCATGCCCTTTGTGGTAAAAAACGGATTAAATATTTTTTGACGTAATTCTTCATCAATACCAGGGCCATTATCAACATAAATAACCTCAACCCTATTATCCAAAGATTTAATGGTTATAATTGATTTTATTTCTGACATATCCTCACTTTGATGATCAAACGTATTTTTAACCAACTGCTCTAATACATTAAACAAAACATCAGGATAATTAAATATTTCTACTTCATACCCCTCGATATCATAGCTTAATCTTTGTTGATATTGACCAGCTAATAAAAACAGTTTTTTATGCATAAATTGTTTTAACTGAAATGACGTTAGTTTATAGCCTTCTAATTCAGCTGAAATCATTTTGAAGCGGCGCACCAGATCAGCCGCTTTTTTACTGTTATTTTCAGATAAACTGATCGTTTGTTTGGCATCTTCTATAAACGCCTTAAATGAGTGCACACCAAGGTTTTTATTGATAAGTTTATCTTCAAGCTGTTGAACTTTATCTTTCATAATAGAGTTAGCCGTTATAATAACGCTTAAAGGTGTATTTAATTGGTGAGCCATACCCGAAACCAATGTGGTCATTGCCGACATTTTGTCCGCTTCTATCAACTCTTTTTGAGTCATATTAAGCATTGAAATGGTTTGCTTAAGTTGCTTATTTTTATTGTTTATTTTAATAAAGAAAAAGAGAACAATAAACGCAATAATGGCAGATGAAACTAACAACAAGATTATTTTTGTCCTAGCCAAGTCAGCACGTTCACTGATAATTTCGTTTTTCTTTTTTAGCTCAATAATATCTATTTCTTTTAATGCTAAATCCGATATTGCAATGTAGTGACTCAAACCCAAATTAGCTTTACGTTCGGTCAGTTGTAATTGACTAGCGGTAAAATGCTCAGATGCGTCAATCGCCTTAACAAAGTCCCCTTTCCCTTTGTAATAATGATTTAATACTTCATAGGCTTGGGTATAAGCCGAGTAATTATTTATATCACTGGCAGCTTTAATAACACTTTTTAATAATGGTATCGCTGCTTGATCATTTTTCTGAGCCAAATAGACTTTTGCCAGAATTATTTTAGAAAATAATGACTCGATACGACTACCGTATTTTTCTCTGATATCAATAGCTTGGTTTAGATGTTCATTGGCTTTTTTATAGTTCTCTAACTGCAGGTGAACTTTACCTAAATTATGATGTGACCAAGAAGAATTTAAGACATAATTTTCTTTTTCTCTAATAGCTAAAGATTCAGTGAAATTTTGAAGCGCTAAAGTGGTATTCCCTTGTTCAAAAGCTACATCACCAAGATTGTTAAGCCCTACCGCAATATAGCTTTGCACATTATTATCGACGCCATATAGGTAAAATTTTTCGAAATAACTTTTTGCTTCATCTAAACGATAAAGCTTTAACAAAACATGACCAATATTATTATAAGATTTACTAATTAAACTCTCATCTTTTGTTTCCACCGCAAGTTGATAGCTTTTCAAATAGTTTTCTAATGATAACTCGTACATTTCTAAGCCACCAAAATTCGACCCCATATAACTATAGTAATAATGTGTTAAATAAGGTTCGTTTAACTCGTCAGCCAATTTTTTACATTGAGTTAATGTGGCGTAAGCATCTTCAAATTGATCAGTACCAATTTGAAACAATGCTTTGGCATAGGTCAGACGCAAAGTTTGCCTTGTATTTAAAGCATCTTTGTATTGAACTAATATTTCCTCGACGCGACTAATCGCTCTATCGGGGGATGTTGCGCGGGTATTTAAAACTTCACTTCTAAGTGCGCTGAATTCTTCCTTGGTGAGCTGAGTAACACTTTCTGCGTTTATTCCAAAAGCAACAACTAGTGCATTTAACAATGCAACAACGACTATGGCTCTCAAAATTAACCTCTAAAAGATTAAAATCATTAAATTTAGCATAGAGTCATTTCATTTGATCTGCAATAACTCTATGTAAGTAAAACAAGTTAACCAACTCACGTTAATTACAGCGTTCAAGGATAAAATCAAGACCAGCTGTAATAACAATTACTTGTGCCATTATGCAGTTTTCATCATTAACTTTTGGGCTATCTGGATAAACTTCTGTTGTGGTAACAAATTCCGCATCCGTTAAGCCCATACATAATCCTAACTCTCTTGCAGCATAGTTAATGACTCCTTTTTGCTCAATCGATACACCGATAAGCAGTCCATTATCATCAGCAGGCGCTACATGCGTTATATTTTCTACAGCCGTAATGATTGCTTTTTGAAAATCTGCGGTGGGATTAATGCTATTGCCAACCAAATAAAATCCGTCTGGAATATTCCAATTGCTATGTTCAACCGCATCACGAGCAGCCAGCGCAGGTCTAAACTCGCTGTTATCGGTATTTGTTGTTTCATGTAAATCAAAATGAGCTTTTATATCAATATTCAATGATGTTATATATTCCATCAACAGCGCCGATTCTTCTGCAGGACTATTTTTATAAAATGAACGATTTGGATCGATAGCCTTACAATTCCAGCGATTAATTGTTTCATAGCCCCACGGACTAATACAGGGAGCGACGAGAATATTAAACTGCTCAAGGTAATCTTTCGCTTTGGTTTCAAGAAATCGTATAGCCCCTTGCACACCGCTGGTTTCATAACCATGCACTCCGCCAGTAACTAAAATCGATTTTTTATTATCATCCCAATTTTTACTTTTAATAACAAATAATGGGTAACGACTTTCATCTAGTGATAAAGCGCCGTATTGCTCTATATCAAATTCATTGGCTAACGCTTGTATTTTCACTACAACATCATTTTGATAGGAGCGTTTTATAACTTGTTGTGCAAACCATGTCGATTTTTCAGCGGCTCCCCACTTTTCACCTAAAGTTCCAATTGCATACGACGGTTGAGAATTCATACTTCACCTTATTTTAATAAATTAGATATATAAATAAATTTAATCTCAAAAAATAGAGATTAAATTCAATAAATTTTAGTGACTTAAATGTATTTTATTAAAAATTTCATCCATAATAAATACATACTATTCTGTAATACAATAATATAGCTGCTGAACTCTTATTATGAATCTCCATCAACATTCATAATACCATGATAATTATAGTAAAAGGATGAAAATGTGAGTTCAACAAAGCAGGTTAAGCTAATATTATTTTGCAGCCTTCTGCATTCTTTTTCTGCGCATCCCAAAAGCATTGAAAACATCTTTGACTTGTCACTTGAAGATTTAATGGCAATTGAAATTTCTATTGCTTCAAAAAATGACGAACCGCTCAAAAATAGTCCATCATCGGTTACTATTTTTTCTCAAGAAGAAATAAAACAATTAGGCTATACCTCTTGGACTGAGCTATTAAACCAAGTACCGGGGTTTTATAGCATGATGAATGCTGTTGAGGGTAACCAATCATACTTAATTACCCGAGGTCACGCGCAAAAATATATGAATACCTTGCTGGTATTACTTAATGGTCATCGTATAAATGATGACTACACTGGCGGTATTAACTATTTAATTCGTTATATGGACTTATCGAATGTAGAAAGGGTAGAAGTTATTCGTGGACCAGGCTCGGCAATTTATGGTTCAAATGCCTTTAACGGTGTCATTAACATCATTACCAGTAATGAAAATAACCTTGAAATAGGCTTTGGAGAATTTGGCGCTAAAAAACTAAATGCTAGTTTCTCTGATAAAATCAATGAATATGATCTTGGAATGAGTATTTCATATTTAAAAGATAACGGTGATACCTTTCACAATGTCTTTGATCGTCATAATTTACAAACAACCACACAAGACCCTAAGGAAGTGAAGCAAATTAGAGCTTCTATCAAAAATAAAGAAAGTGAATTTTTTTTACAATACTTAGACTCTCAACGTTTTGATTATTATCTCTTTCGTCGTCTGCGTGATGGTGTTAGCGAAATTAAATTGCATCATGTTATTGCCGGCATTCATCATCAATTAATTGAAAAAGAACAAATAGGGCTACAATTTTCCGGCTCATACCAATATGCAGAAAGAGAATCATTAACCGCCTTGACTCCTCAGGGTAATGCTCCGTTTGAGCAAAGTGATTTTTTGTTTGGCGAAAGTTTAAATTATAAATCGTTAAACCTTGCGCTCGACGGTAAATACCTCACTAATGAATACCTTATATTAAATGCCGGACTCGCTTATTCTCAAAGTCAGGTGCCCGATGGTTTTATTAAAAGTAACTTTAATATATACGGTGATTTTGAACCTTTAAATCAAGTTGTAACATTTACAGAAGATAATCAACGTGTTGTTTTAGATAAAAAAAGAAGTATTAGTAGCGCCTATCTACAAGCAAAACTTGATGTTTCAGAAGATATAATTTTTACACTTGGTTTAAGATATGACGGCTATAACGATGTAGCAAACTCTCTTACTCCCCGAGCAGCAATGATTTACCATCTAGATCAACAACAAACAATTAAATTACTTTATGGGGAAGCTTATCGAGTACCATCATTAGGTGATTTATATGACGAAGAAAGTGGTTTAACTACAGGTAATAATAGCCTCAATGCTAGCGAAATTAAAACAGCAGAGTTTGTTTACATCAATACTACCGAAGTATTTCAATTCACAAGCACCTTTTTTTCAAATAAACAAAAAAACATTATCGGTTTTCGACCCGGAGATGAAGGCAAAATATTTTTAGATAATGTGGCTTCTAATCATGCTCATGGCTTAGAAATAGAAACAGTCTGGCAGCCAACTAAAAGCTTAAGAGCCAAAGCATCACTCACCCACTTATGGAAGAATAATACAAATATAGGTATAGCAACTGGTTTGCCTATGTCAGAAAATATAGCGCCTAAAAGTTATGCAAACTTTAGTGCGCAGTACTTCTATCAAAACTGGTCAATAAATATTAATGGTAACTGGCGAACTAAAATAAACGTACTTGAAGGTGGTTCACTATGGTTATTTAATAGCAATGTTATTTGGACATTATCAGATAAAATAGACCTAAAACTTAACATATCTAACTTACTCGATGAAAACTACAATACTGCTTCCTATGTAACTTTAGGCGCAGATAATAATGGTAATAATGTTCAGTATTATCCAGCAAGAGGACGTCAGACGATGTTAAAATTAAATTATCACTTTTAGCGGAATAACATAAAATATTATGCCACCACTGTTAAGAGCTGTTATTAACTAACTTACCTTTACTAATTAACCTTTATTAGTTAACTCTCATTAGTTAAGCAAAAATAACCTTATATTCTCCACCGCTAAAATCATCATCACTAAAAAAATAGAGAGCATGCCCAATTGACGTTGTTTTGAAACACCTGTCGTTTTTGTTAACCCTATAGCATGCAACACCCGGCCAATAAAAATGCTCATTCCAAAAATGTGTAACCATAAATTAGCACCGCCATTCAATTCATAACACGCCAATAACAACAAAGTAATAGGCACGTACTCAGAAAAATTGCCATGTACTCTAATTGCTTTTGCTAAAATAGGCTGTTCACCATCACCGATCCCCACTTTAAATTTATAACGTAAACGAATGATATTAAAAGCTAAGCCAATAAATAACAAGGCAAGTAGCCCTGCATAAAACCCCGTAATGTTTAAATGAATAGACATGATTTTCCTGCTAATTAAATTTATTTTAATTTAGTTATAGACTACTAAAGAACTAGATATTTTGGCAGAGGGATATATGGCACGTTTATGAACAAGATGTCATAAATAGCATGGTTTAAAATCAATATAACAGAGAAGAAAAATACTAAGGCTTATCAAATACAACCTCCATATCTAATAAACCTTAAAATTAGCTTAAACCGAACAACTTTATAAATTCTAACGGCTAGTTTGAGTTACCATTGCGCCACAACTCTTTGCATGTATTTTCGCAGTATTGGCTTCTTTTTTAAGTAAATTGATGAAACCTACCGACTCCTCCATATCATCAGCTAAATAGATCGCTTCAGCATTCTCCATTATAACTTCAGCGGTATAATAGGCATTATCACAGTCGCAACTATCTGCGGCATTAATAATTAATTGGGCATTATTCTTTAAATCATTAGCGATATCGCTGACTTGATCAAAGTCATTTGAACTAAGCGCGGTATTCGCTTTCGTAATAATCTGATTTATTGATGCTAAAGCAACAGAGCAGTCTTTAGCATTTACCGAGGTTATACTTGCAAAGAATATAGATGTAACAATTAATGTCACTTTCAACTGGTGTGATTTATTCATTATGCGTCCCTCCCATTAGTTTGGGCTTATTATTGTATGCTTAAAAAACAATCGATTACACATTATTTTTAGCATAAGAGTCACTAACTAGCAAATTTATACAATTGACCTCTAATTCACAACAAAACCATACGTAACAAAATGTAACATTATAGACGTATACCATTGAGTCAAATATTCCCTAATAATGGTTATTTAGACTTTTTTGCTCGTAGGATTAAATCTTTCAGATGCTTGATAACAAGTTCAGGTTGATCTCGATGTATATAATGGCCACTCTTTTTGATGACAAGATGCTTAGATTTTGAAGAAAGACTTACTAAGTCTTGATGAAGTTCAACCCATTTAGGATGTGGCTTAATTGAACTAAATGGACCTGCGGTCAGAATAGTTAGTGGAACATCAGGAAAGTTATTAAGCTTGGCATATTCTTTATGTAGATTTCTTTTAATAACGCCATTGTAGCCAGCAACCTTCCTACCCGTTTGCGAACGATTATAATTACTACCAAGTTTGTGTTGATTAGGATGAGATGGGTCAATCAAAAAAACACCGCTAACTTCACTTGCATAGTTTCTTGCGAAAATATTGGCAAATATACCGCCATATGAATGGCCAACAAGAATGAATGGAGGCTTGTGACCTGCTTGCTCCAATAATATTCTAAGACGACTAACCAAATCCGAAGCTGACTTTATTACAATATTGTTTTTGCTACCACCAAGCCCTGGTCGGTTATATGCAAATACTGAAGAACTTTTACTGATTTCCTCAAATATGGGTAACCATGTCACCATAGAGTCGTGATCACCACTTTCAAAAACAATTGTCGCTGTTCCCTCTTTAATAATACTTGTATAAACGGTATTGCCTAACTCATATGAAACATCATTAACTTCCAATTCATTTTCAACTGGAGTTGAATTACATGCATTTAACAATACACAAAAGAAAACAATTATGATTTTAATACACATTTTAAACATCTAAAGCACATTATGGAA
Organism: Colwellia sp.; assembly: GCA_013215655.1. Lineage (GTDB taxonomy): Bacteria > Pseudomonadota > Gammaproteobacteria > Enterobacterales > Alteromonadaceae > Colwellia_A. Next base: position 13,578 of record JABSOX010000034.1, on the reverse strand, counting down.
TTTGGAATATTATCGTAGTTTGAATTAGCTAACAAAATTAATTATCACGGTTAAATATAATTTCCCATTATTAGGATTTTCATCATTTTTCACATCCCAAATTTGGGAATGAATTTTCATCACTAATCTAAAATCACAATATTCTTTTTGTTAACAACATCTTGCAGTATGGCGCACTACCTGCAATATCACTACTATCAAATACATATCATTTTAGAAGAGAGCAGTATGATTTTTCCTCCCATGGTACTCATGCACTTTATTGCCGGTGCAATAGCAATCATTGCGGGTTTTGCAGCACTCACTTTTCCTAAAGGAAGTTCATTACATAAAATAGCAGGTAATACATTCCTGCTCTCCATGTTAATGCTAGGTATCACGGCTATTTACGTTGCCTATAGCAGAACAATTATGCTGTCTTTAATCAATGGCATATTTATTTGTTATTTAGTCTCTACATCATGGATGGCAATAAAACGAAAAGCAGGCAGCATCGGTTATTTTGAAAAAGTAGCCCTTATTGCAGTGCTCAGCGTTGCTGTTATGTTGATTAAATTTGGTCTAAAAGCCGCGCATAGTGATACTGGAAAATTAAGTGGTTTTGGACCAGAAGTTTTCTATTTCTTTGCCACTATCGCTACGATCGCAGCAATTGCAGATATTAGAATGCTTTATCGTGGCGGCCTAACAGAAACTCAACGCATTGTTAGACATCTCTGGCGTATGTGTTTCCCAATGTTTATGGCAACTGCAGCTTTCTTTTTGGGACAAGCTAAGTTATTTCCAGAACCCCTTCGCAAAATGGAATTATTAGCTATTCCAGTCGTGCTAGTGATTTTATTCTCTGGATATTGGTTATTTCGAGTTCAATTTACAAATTTCTATAGAAACTTAAACAAAGCATTAAATTTAAATAAAAAAACATAGGCCTAACTAAAAATTAAACTTTGTAGCTCATTTAAACTGTTAATTTTAGGTAATGATAAGGTTTGCATATTATCGATCGACAACGCTGCATGTAATGGCAATGTTGCCGCTCCTTTTAAAGCGACACCCTCAACATTAGGCGTTTTAATTAATCTAACCACTTCACGCTTGCCATATTGGGCGATAGAAGGGATATAAGGTCTTAATTGGGTAATGAATTTGTCTAAGAACCACGAATTTACATCGCCACCAATTATAATCGTTTGACAATTTAATAAAGTTTCCAGGCTATGAATTGCAATACGCATTGGCTCTGCAGCATTTTCAAACCAAGGAGCTACTTTTTTAGGATTTTCTTGACAATAATGAGCAAGGTCTTCGTGACTTTCAAAGGTTTTCCCTAAGAATTTTTGTAACGAGTTTAACGAAACAAAGTCATTTAAACGCCCTAGCTCTACTGTTTTATCATTTGTTTCTGGCGTAACAAATAGCTCACCAATAGCACCGGTTAAGCCATTTTGTCCCAATAAAATATTACGATCAAAAACGACAGCAGCTTCAATAACATCTGAGAGGTGGATGCAAACAAAACTATGTAATTGCTTTGCTTCACCATAAAGCATTTGATAGGCAGCACATGCTGAAGCAGTCGTTTCTGTTGTTATGGGTAAAGACAAACAATCAGCAAGTTCTTGTTTAAATAACAACCCTGTTTGATAGGTTTCCAAACTATGATGGTCTTTAGTTGCAAAAGTAATGCCCGCTCCTAAAATTTGTTCTTTAGTAAAAGAGGCTGTAGCCAATAATTGTTCAAATAATTTTTTGATCTGCTCTAGTTGATTGTTTTGCTGACAGGGTAATTGCGCTTTGCAGATTTCTTGACCTGTTAATGAAAAAATTCCAGCTTCAATTTTATTTAAAAATATTCTTACCGCAAAACTATAGGAGCTGCTTTTATTTATGCTCAACATCTTAGAAGGTTTACCTACCGTGCCTTCTTTTTTAATGCCTATTTCCACCACTAAATTTATCGCTAGCAGCTCTTCCACCATATTGGTGATGGTTTGTTTAGTGAGGTGAGTTCTACGCGAAATTTCAACACGTGAAATTGGACTTTGAGTGACAATTTCAGCTAAAACTAAACGTAAGTTTAAGGCTTTATTTTGTTTTGAGTTTGAGCCTTTCAAATGAAATGATGCCTATTGCAAATAAGAACAAAGGTTATTGTACTGATTTTTAATCAAAAGTGGACTTTTTGTTTCATATATTATGAATAAAAGTTAAACAAAAAATATTAAGTCAAAATGTTTGACATAATATTTTTTAGCTCTACTATAGAGGTCATACAAGAATACTAATAGGATTTATTCATGACTTTATCGAGTCGCTTTTGTTTAAATATGCAAAGGAAAGCCCGCTTACTTATCACTTTCCTATTTGCCATTTTTTGCACCTTTACTCACGCTATTGATATTACCAATGCAGCCAAATCTGCAGATGTAAATTTATCAAATGCACAAATCAAGCAAATAAAACAAGAACACTTAACTGCTGCTTTGGTATGGCATGGTTCAAGCCCTTGGGTCAGTGCGGTGACACAAGGGGCAAAAGAAACCTTTGCAACCATGGGGATAGATATTGTCGCGATAACTGACGCCCAATTTGATCCCGCAAAACAAGTTGCAGACTTAGAAAATATCAGCGCACTTGCTCCTGATATCATTTTGTCATTATCAGTAGATAGTATTAGTACTAAGACCAGCTATAAACAAGCGGTTAAAAATGGCACTAAATTGGTATTACTTAGTAACCCTATCGAAGGTTTTATCCATAACCAAGACTATGTAGGCATTGTCACCGATGATATGTTTGGCATGGGCAGAGCCGCTGCTGAGTTAACCGCAGCGGCATTGGCAAATAAAGGCAAATTAGGCATTATTTATCATGATGCTAAATATTTTATTACCAATAATCGCGACCAAGCCTTTAAAGATAAATTGCAGCAATTTCCCAACATTAAGATTATCAGTGAAAAAGGTTTTGTAAAAGAACATGAAACTAGCAATATCGCCGCCGCAATGATATTACAACATCCGGAAATTGAGGCTATTTACGTTTCATGGGATACCGCGGCTGAAGGTGTTATTGAAGCATTACGATCACTCGACAGACAAGATATTAAAGTGATCACTCATGATTTAGGTATTACCAATTTATTAGACATGGCTACCAACGGAAATTTGTACGGCACTGTCGCTGACCGCCCTTATGATATTGGCGCGACCATGGCAAAAATAGGAGCAGCAGCAGTTATTGGCCAACAAGCAGCGCCCGTGACCATAGTACCTTTTGATAAAGTCACCAAAAATGAAATCACTGATGCTTGGCAACAAGCTTTTAAAAAACCTTTACCGCGCTTATTAACGCAAGCATTACAGCAATAACAAGGAATACTCATGAGTGTGCAAACCTTATCATTAACTCAATTTAAGCAAATAGCTTTTAACAGAGATGCCTATATTTATTATATGTTTCTTGGTGTCTTATTTTTCTTTGCCATAATTTTACATGACACCGCTTTTTTAACCGTGTCAAATTTTATGAACATTGTTAAACAAACCGCGCCGCTAACCATTATGGCTGTGGGTCTCACCTTTGCATTAGCGGTGGGACATATTGATTTATCCATCGGTTCAGTCGTTGCACTAAGTGCTTTAGTTGGCGCGCTACTTTTACAATATACCGGCATTCCCCTTGCGGTAGCTGGCGCCTTGCTTGTTGGCATAACCGTTGGTCTAATTAATGGCTTTTTGATTGAGCGCTTGCAAGTATCGTCGCTGTTAATCACTTTAGGCACCATGGGCATCATTACTGGCATTGCCCGCCAACTCACCAATTTAGAGTCTGTACCAATCATTAACCAAGACTTTACTTATCTCTTTGGTGCAGGAAAAGTTTTTGGACTGCCGATATTACTTATTTGGACTCTAGTTATTGGTGGCTTAGCCTATATTGTTTTAAATAAGCTTGCCGCTGGACGACACTTATTGGCAGTTGGCGGTAGCCCTGCGGCTTCACGAGCCATGGGTATTAAAGTCACTCGTGTCCGAATTTATGCTTTACTCGCCTCATCAACTGCTGCGGCTTTAGCGGGTTTACTTTACGCTGGACGTTTACATGGCGCACGTTATACCTTGGGCGAAGCTGACCTCTTAACCGTTATCGCCGCAGTCGCCATTGGCGGAACCAGCTTATTTGGTGGTCGTGCGTGTATTATTGGTGCAATTTTAGGTTCATGGCTAATGGGTATGATCAATAACGGTTTAATACTTTCTGGTTTTTCCACCAACGAACAAATGATCGCGCGTGGCATTATTCTTATAATGGCCGTCGCTATCGGTGTAAAGGAGCTTAAAAATGGTTAGAACAGCATTAGACCAACCCGCGTTAGAATTATCGTCAATCAAAAAGAGCTTTGGTGGTGTGCACGCATTAAAAGATGTCAGTTTTAAAATCAACAAAGGCGAAGTTGTTGGCTTACTCGGAGATAACGGTGCAGGTAAATCAACCTTAGTAAAATGTATTGCCGGCATACATGCACCCGACGGTGGCGATATAAAAGTCAACGGCAATAATGTGATAATTACGTCTCCGGAAGACGCTCGTGCAGTTGGCATTGAGACAGTTTATCAAGACTTAGCGAAGATCCCTGAATTTAATATCGTGCAAAATCTTTTTCTTAATCGAGAGATCAAGCACCCTAACCCTATATTAGGTTGGTTGGGCTGGCTTGATAGTAAAACAATGATCAAACGGGCAAAGAAATCACTCAATCGACTGAATACCCGCATCCCCTCATATAACGAACAAATTCACAATTTGTCAGGTGGTCAACGACAAGCAATCGCTATTGCTCGTGCAGTTAACTGGGGAGCTGACATTGTTATTATGGATGAACCCACCGCCGCTTTAGGTGTTGAACAAAGTGCGCAGGTTAATGATTTGATCAAAGTGATCAGTTCACAAGGTGTGGCTGTATTGTTGATCAGTCATAACATGCAACATGTGGTTGAAACATGTGATCGCGCCGTTGTGCTTTATCAAGGTCGATCCGTTGCCGATGTTGCCGTTGCTGATGTTACCAAGGAAGACTTAGTTGGTCTGATCACCGGAGCAACCGATGCTGCGGCTTAGCGACTAATTTAAATTAGTTAAACCCATTGATTAAATAGTTCTCCTCCCGAAAAGTAGCATTCTCGGGAGATAGGGATTTTTGTACCCAAATTACGTCTAAGTGCCAATTAAAGCTAAGTTAAAGCTAAACGAAAGGAAGCTAAATGAATTACCAAAAAAAGGTCGAACAGCTGCTGCCAACATTGACGATAGAAGAAAAAGTTGGACAATTATTTATTTTAGCCTTTGCAGGTGAAGATACTGACTACGCCTTAGATTTAATCAAAAACTATCATGTCGGCGGTTTTTATATAACTGACGATAACGCTCACTCTTTAGTTGATGCTAAAAAATTATCCACAAAATTACAACAACAAGCCTCTTTAAGAGCCTGTGATGCGTCATTATTATTAGCGGTTGATCAAGAAGGCGCTTGGGGAATTTTAACCCAAGAAACTGATTTAGGACCGGGTAATTTAGCCTTAGGCATCGTTAATGAATTAAGCGCAACAGAAAACATCTACCAAGTCTTTGCAGAACAAATGCAATACATTGGTTACAATACCCTACTTTCTCCCTGTGCTGATGTTAATTCAAACCCTAATAACCCGATCATCGGACAACGCTCTTTTGGTGAACAACCCCTACAGGTATCTGAACATGTGGGTGCAGCCGTTAAAGGCATCATCAAAACGGGGAACCTAGCTTGCGCTAAACACTTTCCTGGTCATGGTGATACCGAAACAGACAGTCATCGCACCTTGCCTGTAGTAAATAAATCATTAACACGATTAACAAATGAAGATTTATTACCTTTTAAACAAGCGATTGCAGCCAATGTTTCGCTGATCATGACCGCCCATATTAATTACCCCAAAATTGATGAAGATTTTCCGGCAACCTTATCTAAAACTATCTTAACCGACATATTAAAAGAACAGCTTGGCTTTAAAGGTTTGATTATCACAGATAGCATGAACATGTGGGCAATGCGCAAACACTACTCACCCAGTGAAGCGGCTATTTTAGCCATAAAAGCAGGTGCACATTTGGTCATGTTAAGTGAAGAACATTACGAAAATGAAGCGACACCTTATAAACAAATACAGCAAGAGACCATTCAAGGCGTTATTAACGCGGTACAGTCTGGAGAGATAAGTCAGCAACAAATTGATCAAACCTTAAAACATGTTTTATCCTTTAAATATCAGTATTTAGAAACACAACAATTATCGATAAAACATTCCAAAGCAGAGAGTCAAAAATTAAGCCTAAATCTCGCTGATAAAGCCATCAAAGTCTTAAAAAATGATCATCATCTATTTCCATTAAAACAACAGCATTTTTTTCTCAGTTTTGCTGTAAATCCTATTCATTATGAAAAACTCGTTAATAGTCGTGGCATTGGTCCTAACGATCCAAATCCTGCAAGCCAAGTTTTTACCGAACAACTTACTACGCTTAATGCGAATTTCACCATAGTTTCTTTTCAGCAGATGACGGATATTTTAAATGGTAATAGTGACTACCCTTTTGATAGCCCCCTAGTGCTATTAACTGAAGATTATCCCTTGCCCGGTGAAGACTTTGATCAAATAAATCAACTACAGCGAATAAAAGATATACAACAGAAGTTCAATGAGAAATTACTTATCTTGGCACTACGCTCTGATTATGAACTGGCAAAACTGAGCGATGTACATACCTATATCTGTGCTTATTCTAGTCGCGTAGATAGTGCAAAATCTTTGGCTAACTCATTAATTAAAAACAGTTAAATAATTATTAACTAAATACTGGTTGACATTTAGTCAAAATGATTGATTATTGTATTAGTAAAAACATTTGACATATAACATATTCAAAGCGACTTATTTAAAAATAATACTTAAACTATAAAAATAAAGGAAACAACATGTCTGCGAATTTATTGAATCTCATCAAAAAGAACACCGCAATAATGTGTGCGTTTAGCTCCATCGCATTATTAGGCGCTGCTGGTAATGTCATGGCAGCTGAAAACAACCTCACAGAAGAAACCATTGAAGTTATTCAAGTTACGGGCATTCGCGGTAGTCTTAAAGCTAGTCTAAATAGCAAACGTTTTTCTGATTCTGTTATTGACTCTATCTCCGCTGAAGATATTGGTGATTTCCCCGATAAAAATATCGGCGATGCGTTGCAACGCGTACCTGGGATTACTGTTTCCCGAACTTATGGTGAAGTTGATGGCGTCACTATCCGTGGAACGGCACCAGAGCACAGCATGGTGTTATTGAATGGCCAAAATGTTGCCAGTGTCGGTTGGTTTGACTTAGAATCATTTAAACGTAGTTTTAATTTTGAATTAGTTTCTGCGGAGCAAGTTGCAGGTTTAGACGTATATAAGTCGGTAGAAGCACACAATAATGAAGGTGCAATGGGCGGCACGGTTGACTTAAAAACTAGAAAACCTTTGGATTTAGATGCAATGACTATGTTTGCTTCAGTTGAAAGTGGCTATAGCGGCACAGCAGAAAAATGGCAACCCGGTTATTCAGGATTGTTCAGCTGGAAAGACGAGCAAAGTAAATTTGGTATCTTGCTTGCTCATTCGTCTAAAAAACAAGCAAACACTCGCGAAACCTTGAGTACTTTTGGTGGTGCTCAGGTGTGGAATTTCCCAGCTTGGGGGGGCGTCGTTCAAGACACCGATGGAAATACCCCAGTATCGCCATTGGGTTTTGCATCCATTCAATTCGAAGAAGAACGTGAACGTCAAAGTACGCAAGTGACGCTGCAATATGTAGCTAACGAGAATTTAGAATTTACAGCTAACTATCATCGTTTTTCCCTTGAAAATCCGCACACTAACACCGCTTTATTCAACTTTTTGTTCCACAACGGTATCGTTGAATCGGACTCAAAAATCATGAGCCCACAAGGGGTACTGGTCGGTGGTAAAGTTAATTACAACAACCCGGAAGACGCTCGTATTCCAACGTTTAACAATACAGTGGTTAGAACACCAGAGATGAACTCGGATGTTTTTAACTTTACTATGGATTACCAGGCAGATGATTGGTCGTTACAGACTGTTGTTGGTAAATCTACAGCGGAATCACGTGGTATGCAGTCAAGTACTTGGTGGGGCAACAGAGCAAACCCATCTACTACAGGATTTTCATATGATATCGAAGATGTTCATGAAGTTGTTTTGGACGATCCACAAGCTATTAGCAACCACAGCCAGATGTCTTTGTATCAAGAGTTCACTTACTTAAAAAATGTTCGAGATCACGAAATAACTTATTATCAAACAGATTTTTCTTACAACCTAGACCGTGGCATGTTTACTACGCTTGAACTTGGCGCTAAGTATCAAGAGCAAGAATTTAGCGCTTGGCAGGAAAATCAACATGATGGAATTTTGGCTAAGGGAATACAGGCCGGTTTGACTATGGCTGACTTCAATGGCGGGCATGCTACCGATTTACATAGTCAAGATGGTAACGCCAATACCATCACATCTTTTGCTTTGATTAATGACGGTATATTGGCTTATGGTGAGAAAAATAAAAGTGCTGTCTCTATAGGAGATCAATTTTTTATTGATGAGCAAATCACTGCCGCTTATATCAAAGCAAATTTCTCGACTGAATTTGCACGCGGTAATGTTGGTGTTCGACTGGTTGATACCGAAGTTAAGTCTAAAGGGGCTTTAGCAACTGGCGAAAAAGGAAAAATGGACTACAGCAATGTATTACCAAGTATCAATATAGTTTCAGATATATCCGATGATTTGTTATTTAGATTTGCAGCAGGTTCAACAGTTTCTCGCCCAGACTATGCGCAAATGAGAATGTCAACTACGATCGCTGTCCATCAAAAGACTGCTGATATTGGTAGCCCAGATATTTTGCCATATAAGTCAGACCAATATGATATCGGCCTAGAGTGGTATTTTAACGATTCATCGTTAGTCAGCGCTACTTTTTTCCAAAAAAATATCAGTGATTATATCGAAAAAACTGTAGCTACAGAATCAATTGCAGGATGTGATGGTTGTGTGGTGACACGATATCGAAATGCAGGTACGGCCAACGTGAGTGGTTTGGAACTACAATACCAGCAAGATTTTGGCAATGGTTTTGGTGTTCAAGTTAATTATACTTATACCGATAGCGAAATGACCAAAGCATCGGGTGAAAAAGATGATATGTATGGTGTATCGCAAAACTCGTACAATGTAGCAGGTTATTATGAGAATGATCTTTACGCCGTACGCCTTGCATACAATGCCCGTGATAAATTTAAGCAGCTATATAATAATGTTAATGGGGTCGCGGATGCCTTCAACCAATTAGATGCCTCGGTTGTTTGGCATGCTCTGGAAAACTTAGACGTTTCTTTGGAGGCGGTTAACATTATGAATGAAACTCGTGTTATTCGCATACCAGAAAGTGGCTATGTGCATAGTATTGATGAATTTGGTGCTAGATATTTTGTTAAAGCAAGCGTTAAGTTTTAATAAAACAGCGACGTTAATCGTCCCCCCTCTTCTCATATAATAGGTTTCCTACACGTTCCTATAATATGATTAGTTATCGTTTTTCTCGCTGGCAACAGCTGAAACAAACGATATCTGCGTGGTAAAGGATGACCACTTTAGGCCAAGCCAGATTGATTTCAATCTGGCTTTTTTCTTTGTATAGAACTTTGTTTAAATAATACCATTTCGTCTAAATAGGTGCTCAATGATTACGCATAAAAAATTAGCAAGAGCAAGGCGCTTGATTGAGTAATAGCTGGCTATTAGGATTGAAAGCACAGGTTTTTAGTTCCAGACAAAACCTAAGTACTCACAGCCCTGTGAGCAACGCAACACTTGTTGATTTTAACAAGCAAGGGTGGACAAATATTTAAATGAATTAGTATAAGTGCCGCTATATCTATTCTCTTATAAATTAAAATTTAGGGAATGCTATTCGCTAAGCAGTCATTAGTAGTTACCTATTTTTGACTGCTCATTGATTATGAGCTAAGGCTAACTTTCACCACATAACGGACTAATTTTTGAAGCTTAAAACGACTTCGAAATAGACCGCTTTGTCCAGAACAGTAGACTGTACGATTTTATATGAAAAATTCACTTTTGTTACATAACTGTCAAGGTTTAAAAATTCATATTTTCTTCATGTCATGTCAAGTTAAAGCCTAAAACACTCTGGAAGAAACAAAGATAAATTAATTCACACCTTTAGTTCTACAACCACTGCGTAGTGATTAACTAAATTAGGCCATGAGATTGAAAGTACCTAGCTCAAAAAAACAGGTCTATAAATTTATTTCTACCAAAGACTAAACTAATTTTTATTTCAGTAACTCAGCCTATTTAACTTATCGATCACTAAACTGCTTCCAAAACCATTCGGCGATAGGGCCTGGATGATTTTTTTTACGTCGTATTAGATGATACTCACCAACAACGCGATTTTTAATTCCTTCGATATTGACTTCTTTTAACTCTCCGCTTTTCAGCAATGGAGTCACAAATTCTTTGTGTAATTTGCCCCAACCCATTCCTTGCACAATTAAATTATTTTTCATTGTTTGAGTATTACAGTACCAACGACGATTGCCTTCAAGTACATCAAAAAGTTCATCTGAATGGTTAGCATCACCTGTTAAAACTATTTGATGCCAGTTTACTGCTCGGCTGCTGGAAATTGGCTGGTCTTCATTCTCCACTAATCGACGGTGACAAACATTGACTAGTTCAAACTGATCAAGTTTTATCGTTTCTAGCTCACGACTATTCGCCATTAATGGCGACCATTGATTAATGACCAGATCAACTTTGCCATCTATCAATAGTGATGACGCTCGTGTTACTTCTTCTTGATGTATATGAAAGGTAGTATCTGGAAATAATATTTGTGCTTCCTTAAAGATGTCAATATATAGCTTTTTATCAACAGTGGACTGAAAGGCCAAATGAAAATTCAGCTCGGTACCACTATTAACATGGACCGCAAAGGATTTAAATCTATGCTCTTCACTCAACAAACGTTCGGCGCGTTTTAATATTGCGCGTCCTTGAATTGTTAAACAAAATCGATAGTAATTGCGATCATATATTTCAATATTAAGCTCGTTTTCTAGGCGTTTCAGGGCTTGACTAACCGCAGGTTGTGTTTTAAAAACTCGCTTAGCACCTTCTCGTACACCACCAGCTTCAGCAACAGCCACTAACATTCTAAGATCTTCTACTAGATTCATAATGATTACTATTATTTATCGTTTCAATAAAACACAATAATTATCTTTTTAGGTGTTGTCAATTTAGGATAAACAAAGCTTCTACACAAAATTAAAATTCACTACTAGGAAATCATATGAGTAAAACACATAATATATTGACTTGGATTGTTACCACCTTATTGGCTATTGCCTTTATTGGTGCGGGACTTGCGAAAGTCAGTGGACAAGAAATGATGGTTCAATCTTTTAACTTATTCGGTTTACCTGACTGGTTTCGTATTGTTATTGGCAGCCTTGAAGTACTAGGCGGAGTTTCACTGCTGGTGCCGGCTTTGACTGGCGTTGCAGCTTTTGGGTTATCTATCATCATGGTTGGTGCAATCGCATGCCATGTAATGTTTACTCCAATTGCAGACGGCATTGCAGCAATGGTGTTTTTTGCCCTTCTTAGTTATATTTATTTGACTCGTAAAAATGTTGTCCCTGTGTTTGTACAAAAATATCTAGTCAGTTAACGTATTAAAAGATTAGGCCATTCTAGTCATAATAATAGTCACTTTAATAAGTGTGTATTCAACTTTGATAATATGGATGACATGGAGATTCATTGGTTAGAATCTGTTTACAGTTTCGAATAATTAACTATTAGGAAAGCACATGAAGATTATTGCATTTGCAGCAAGTAACCATAAAAACTCAATAAACAAACAACTGGTTACGTATGCTGGCAGTTTATTGAGTAACAAAGAATTGGAAGTATTAGACTTAAACGATTATGAGTTACCGCTGTATAGCCAAGATAAAGAAAGTGAAATTGGTCACCCCATAATCGCCAAAAACTTTCTAGCAAAAATTGCTGAAAGTGATGGGATTATCATCTCATTCGCTGAACATAATGGGTCTTATACTGTTGCTTATAAGAACTTGTTTGATTGGTGTTCACGCATAGAACCTAAAGTATTTCAGAATAAACCTATGGTGTTGTTATCAACTTCACCTGGTCCAATGGGCGGAGCAAGTGTATTATCGAGTGCTGTAAATTCTGCTCCTTTTTTTAATGGTGTCGTAAAGGCGAGTTTATCTATACCAAGTTTTTACGATAACTTCGACTCAGAATCGTTGAAATTGACGCATGAAGAGCTAAACGAGCAATTAATTGATGTTATTAGTCATTTAAATCACTTAAAACTAATAAGTGATTAAAGTCTAACCTAACACTAATTAAACTCACTAGACTAACACTTTAAATAGCAAGTTGGTCGTCATTGAGTTAACTACAGAAATGTAATCTGCATTAAGAGAAGAAAGCTTTAGTGATTAGGCAGAAGTAAACCATATACAGTTTAATTAGCCTCTACTTAAAGCTTTTTCAAAAGTTAGATTATAAGCATGGTTTTTTTCTTAGCCGAAGTTCAACTTGTTTAGTGTACTTCGCAAAAAAGAAGAAACACTTCATATTATTCCTTGTTAGAGTAAATAAGCAACAGCCAAAAGCAAGCCTTTTTTAAATAAATTAGATCTCAATTTAATACTACACCGTGCATTATTATAAGTTAGATATTTATTTATCTATTCTCAACATTACATTCACTTTCACTTTCACTTTCACTTTCACCACCAAGAGGTCTTTAGCTGTATATTATTTTCGAGTGATTATTTATAACAATCTAAGGCTAACTTTCACCACAAAGCGGTCTAAATTATTAAAACAATTATCTGCACTTTTATGTCCACTATTTCCAAGGATAACTGACATTAGCAGTATATTTCTATCTCGCTATCGCCTCCAAAGTAAGTTGAAAACTATAAACTTTTTATCGCATTTGGTATTATCTCCTGTGAATTGAATTCAAATTAGCGTAATAGCCGTCAGTTTTATGATAGTTATCGTCCTGAAATTCACATCCATTTGAGATTTCGGGAAACCACTATGTTCAAGCAAGTGGAACTTCGCCTACTTTTCAACAAGTTTAATAGGTGTTATATCCATGTGCCACATAATCAGAAACATGGTTTTATGGCTGGGCACTAAGTAACATATTTTTATTTATCTGGAGTAAAGATCATTAAATTTTCAACGGTTTTACCAATATTTCTGGTACTGAGCCTAGTTACCGCCTGTAGTCCGAGCAATACTGTCAAGGAAACGCATTTAACGGGACTGTCCATAGGTACTATTTACAATATTACCTATTTCCCCCCCGAAAAGCCGCTAAAAGGTGATTTGAGCCAGCA
>JABSOX010000033.1 GCA_013215655.1 Colwellia sp. | reverse complement strand
ACGTAACCTGAAGCGCTTTTTAGCTGGGGGCGATAAAGTGAAAGTAACTTTACGTTTCCGTGGTCGCGAAATGGCTCACCAAGAACTTGGTTTACAACTTCTAACTCGTGTTAAAAAAGATTTAGAAGAGTTAACTGTAGTTGAATTCTTCCCGCGTAGAGCGGAAGGAAGACAAATGGTGATGGTTCTAGCCCCTAAAAAATAGACAATATTTGGTTTAACAAGTAAATAAGTTTTTATTATTAAAAGCTTATTTCACCAATATTGTCTTTAGCTGGTGATCAAGGCTTACAAGTAAAATTTAGTGACTAAGTGTTAAACTTAATTACAACGATTTTCGCCTAGGTTGCTTTATATTTGGCATAACAATGCGGAGTTATTCACATGCCTAAAATGAAAACCAATAAAGGTGCTGCAAAGCGCTTTAAAAAAACAGCTTCTGGCTACAAGTTCAAACAAGCTGGCTTACGTCATATTTTGACTAAACGCCGTACTAAAGTTAAGCGTCATCTACGTGCTAAATGTATGATTTCAGCTGCTGACATTAAGTCAGTTAAAAAACTTTTACGTCACGGTTAATTAGGAGAAATAGAAAATGGCAAGAGTAAAACGTGGTGTACAAGCTCGTGCACGTCATAAAAAGGTTCTAAAGCAAGCTAAAGGTTACTACGGTGCCCGTAGTCGCGTTTATCGCGTTGCTTTTCAAGCTGTAACTAAAGCTGGCCAATACGCTTACCGTGACCGTCGTCAACGTAAACGTCAATTCCGTCAACTTTGGATTGCTCGTATTAACGCAGCAGCTCGTCAAAATGGTTTATCTTACAGCCGTTTCATTAATGGTCTTAAAAAGGCTGCTATTGAAATCGATCGTAAGATCCTAGCTGATATCGCAGTATATGACAAAGCAGCATTCACATTCTTAGTTGAAAAAGCGCAAGCTTCTTTAGCTGCATAGGATCTGAAAATAGCTTTTTAGAAAGGACGCCATTAGGCGTCCTTTTCTTTTTTAATCATTCTTACTTGTCCTTTAGCTCACTTTTTACGTTTTAAAGTACTCACTAATAGTCATTAGCTCCGTGCTTTAACCTTAAAATTTAACTAAAAGCCTTCGTAATAATGCATTAAAATAGTTTTTCTAATTATACCGAATACTATTTTATGTACAGGATGTACAGTCAGCTTTTATGTTCGTGACAAAAGCTGAGTACCTAAATCCATATAGGCAATGTTGCGGTGACAGGATGTCAGAAAGCGACGTTAAACTAATAGAGATAATATTCGCTACAATTAATTTAATTTTTATATCAATAATGAAACTTAAGGTGTAATCCGATGAGTCTTGCAGATCAAATTTTAGCGGTAAATAATGATTTACCTATTCGCACCGATGCGCCAGTGCATAGCGGCAAAGTTCGTAGTGTTTATTGGTTAACCGATGCTGATAGTAAACGTTTAATTCAAGAGAAAGGCTATGATGTTGCTGCTGATACGCCATTGGCTATTATGGTGATCAGTGATCGTATCTCTGCTTTTGACTGTTTATGGCAAGGTGAGGGCGGTATGAAAGGTATACCGGGTAAAGGGGCTGCACTTAACGCTATTTCTAATCATTGGTTTAAGTTATTTAAAGAACAAGGTTTGGCTGAGAGTCATATCTTGGATATTCCACATCCGTTTGTTTGGATTGTACAAAAAGCAAAGCCTGTGATGATTGAAGCTATTTGCCGTCAATATATTACCGGTTCAATGTGGCGTTCGTATGTTAAAGGTGAGCGTGAATTTTGTGGTATTGAAATCGCAGAAGGTTTAGCAAAAGACTCAAAATTGCCTGAATTATTACAAACGCCATCAACAAAAGGTATTTTGGAAGGTATTCCTGGTGTACCTGCGGTTGACGACGTCAATATTACTCGCAAAAATATTGAAGACAATTTTGAAGCGTTTAACTTTAAGTCACTTGACGATATTACTTTATATGAAAAGTTACTAACCGAAGGTTTTGATGTCATTTCCGATTCATTAGCAAAGCTTGATCAAATTTTTGTTGATACCAAATTTGAGTTTGGTTATGTAAAAGACAAACAAGGCAATGATAAGTTAATCTACATGGATGAAGTTGGTACACCTGATTCATCACGTATTTGGGATGGCGAGCAATATCGTAATGGTAAAGTAGTTGAAAACTCTAAAGAAGGTTTTCGCCAGTTATTATTAAATCATTTCCCTGATCCCGATATTCTATTGAATAAAGACCGTATGACTGAGCGTGAAGCCCTTGCTCGTGATAATGAATTACCAGAGTCAGTATTGATGGATGTATCGAAAACGTACATCGCTATTGCTGAAAAAATTACCGGTGAGAAAATTATATTATCTGCAAATCCAAAAGCTGAAGTTATTGAAATTCTTAAAAAACAATATCAGCTAATTGATTAGTGCCGTTTGTTTTAAATGATTAAACCCAGCCGATTGGCTGGGTTTTTTGCTTATAGTGGAATTTAGGTGCCAATGCTTATTTCAAAAGTGATTGTGGGCTAGCGATAAATATTTCAAATTGCAGAGGTGCCGCGAGTAATGCTTCATCAACCTTGTATTCAATAAAACCTACTTTACTGAAAAACTGATGTAAATCAGTTGGAGCTGTTACATCATTAGTTAAATTAAGTAACTGATAATAGGCTTTGTTATGATCTTCTGCGCAATGTTCTGGATCAACAAAATGATGCATTGGTATGCTCAATACGGTGATTGATTGGGCTTTTTCATGTTTATTTGCTATTTCTTTTAGCAGATATTGAGCAATACCTTGTTTTCTATATTGTGGGAGTACACTCAGCGCTTCAAGCATAATATGCGTTTGTGCTTTTTTTACATTGGGTGTAACTTGTAATGAATCACAAAGTTCAGCCGATAGATTCTGACCTTTAAAATAAAGATTTAATGGAATTTCCCAGTCAGTATTTTCATCATCGCTGTCTAGTTGCTGATAACTTGCAATTGCATCACGGTGCTTATTTAAGGTCAGCAGTTCAATTTCAGCTTTAGCAACAACGTCACCGTTGTCATTACTGACGTTAATTTCTTGTGTTAATTGCCAATCAAATGATCCGCTTTTAACTGGTGTTTTAAATTCAATTGTTAAATTCATTTTTCTTCAGCAAGAATGTCCAATGAAATGACGATGGAGTTATTGCTGCCTTAGTTGTCTTTGGTATTTGTATGTGGGCAGTATAAGTGACTTCGGAGTTTTAGGCATGATGTTATTTTATGTTTTGTATTAAATATTTGCTAAATATTAAGTAAGCGCTCAAAACGACCATCTTGTTTCATTTGTTTTAATATTAAAGATAGTTTATCTGCTAATTCAGGATGGAGTTTTTGATTAATATATACGTGTAAAGTGATTTCAATTAATGGCGGGGTTAATATTTTTATCGCATTTTCAAAGTTTTTGTTCTTACTTAAGATTCTTTTTCCTGTTAATCGACTGGTAATCGTAATGTCAGCTCGGTCTTGGTAAACCAGAGCAACCGCCTGTTCTGAGCTATTCACTAAAATTATACTTTTAAATTTATTTTGTTTTTTATCAAGAAAAGTTGTCCCTCTTTCATAGGCAATGGTGTAATTTGCCATGCTGTCCCAGCCATTAACAAGAATATCTTTTTTACTTAATACTGATTGGTCAATAATAAAGAGTGGTTCACTTACCTGTTGTAAGTTTGGCCGTTTTTTAAGATCTAAATGACTAACTCTAAATAAATCACCATCAAGCCTGCGTTTGCCCAAGATAAACTACGTTTGTTAGGCAGAGTTTTAATCGTTAGTGTATAACCTAACTCTGCAAATGATGATGTTAATATTCGTTTTGCTCTTTGATAAAGGGGGGTATCAAAAGCATTGGTTGTTCCTAAAACAAGTTGTGTTGATGTATCTAAACCTATAGACACAGCTATTGTTCTTGCTGAAAAAAAAGCAATGATTATGAAACATAATATTCTATGCTTTAACATCGTTTATCCTTCTTAATTCCTTAAGGTTATTGATGTTTCCAAGAGCATTAAAAGCAAACTATTAGGCAACACTCTCAGGAAAAATAAGTGCTATTTTTTTCTCTAACTCAGCAGCTGAAAAAGGCTTAGCAATAAAGCTAATTACCCCAGTTTTTGCAGCTTCCATAACTTGGCTTTTTTCATTTTTAGCGGTCACTAATAATATGGGTAATGTTTTTAAACTATCAGTTTTACGAATAAGCTTTAACAATTGGATGCCACTCATATTAGGCATATTCCAATCTGAAATGACGAAGTTAAAACTTCCTTTTTTTAACATTTGATAACCTATTTTTCCGTCTTCAGCCACGCTTATACGATCAAAACCGAGTTGTTTTAATATATGTGATATAACCTTTCTTATGGTTTCTTGGTCGTCTACTACTAGAATTTTGATAACGAATTCCTCACTACAATTGACTGCCAATGAAAAATCCATTTAATGGAATGAGAGCAGATTCATTTGCTCTTTGTAAAAGCTTAGCTGAAAAAAGTAAGAACTCAACTTGTCAGGTGATATATCACCTGACAAGTTGGGCTCTATAATCACCAGAAAGATGTTATTTTGCTAACCAGTTATCAACTACATCATTGAGTGTATTGAGTGGCATGGCACCATTATTGATAATGGAATGATGAAAATCGGCTAAATTAAAATCATCACCTTGTTTGTCTATTGCTTGTTGTCTTAATTTGAGGATTTCTAACATACCCACCATATAAGCTGTTGCTTGGCCGATATTGACAGCATAGCGAAATATGTGATTTTCTGCTTCTTCGCGAGCATAACCGGTAACCTCCATGTAATATTGCAAAGCTTGCTCAAATGTCCAGTTTTTTGCATGTATGCCTGTATCTACAACTAATCGTGCGGCGCGCATAGCCTCAAATTGTAGTCGTCCTAAATTTCCGTAGACATCGTTTTCATACCAACCTTGTTCAAATGCTAAACGTTCAGAATATAAAGCCCAACCTTCGATAAAACCCGTAAAATGTAAGTTTCTTCTAAATGGAGCAATATCAGCTTCTTGTGCCATGGATAATTGGTAATGATGTCCTGGCACGGCTTCATGGTAAGTTAATGTGGGGATCAAATATGTTGGTTGCTCTTCACCAATTGGAGCAAAGTAATAAGCGGTGTCAGAACCGTCAGTAGGTGCGGGCATATAACCGCCACCACCATAAGTTATAGTAAGAGGTGTTGTTGGCTGTTCATGTAAAAAACGTAAAGAATCGCTGGTCGCTGTATCAACATAATGTTGATACAAAGCTAAAGAGTCCTCAGCACTGACCGTGCCACCATCAACCATTACTCGAGCATAGCCTTGTTGCAAGTTCTCATCTTCAGGATAACCTAGTTGTATAAATGCTTGGTTGATTTGTTGATGAATGATCGTTAACTGCGTAATACCAAGTTGATGAATTTCTTCTGGGCTTAATTTTGTACTAGTGTGGTGTGCTAAACGTTGTTGATAATATTCAGCACCTTGATTGGTACGACCTACACCTATATCTTGTGGTGCTTGTTCTAGTTGTAGAGCAACAATTAAAGATAAATTGTTGAAAGCAGGTATGACTTCATTGGTTAAAATATTTTCTAATGTTTGTAACAAAGAATTGCGTTTATCTGTCGATATTTCGGAATTTGATGAGAGCGCGGTATCAAAATGTCCATAAATAGGATGTTGTTGTGCTGTGGTATTAGCAAAATAGTCAATATTCTCTTTTCTGTACGATAACGTCAGTGCATTCTCGATAATTCCTAACTGAATTGCCGTGTTGAGGTTATTTTCAATTTCTACGAGTTTTTGATCAAGGTTGCGCAGTTGCAATAAAAAATTATTAGCATCAGCTTCATTATTTAACGGAAATTGCATAAAAAAGTAGTAGCTTGATGTTGCTTTACCCGCGGCAAAGTCATGATAAGGGTATTTATTATTTTCAATAGTATTAGATATATGCCAATGAAAAACATCGTATGAAATTTTTTCTTCATCAGTCAGCTCAGATCTATCAAATGCATTAGTTAAATTCAGTACAGTTGTTAACATTTCATTTGTTTCATTAAGATATTTTTCTGAAATATCTGTTAATACGACCGTTTCTAATTGATATTCTCCTTCCAGACCAAAATTAACAATACGCTCAGGATCTCGTAACGCTAATGCTTTTATTGAAACTTCATAAAAATCACTTAAAGGCAAAGCACTTAAATTATTGGTCAACTTTTCAGCTGGAGATGTTTCAGTTGGAAGCTCTGGGGGGAGGGTGTTAACAATAGGAAGTTGTTTAGTTGCGGAGTCTCCACAAGCGGTCAAAAGTGTGATCAGTAAAAATGAGAAAATTAATCTATAAAATGATTTGAACATAGGGCTTTCCTTACCGTTTTTATTGTTATTTAAATTATTCGTATAAATGGTTTCTAAAGGAGATTGTTACTGTTATTTGTACTATTTGCAGGAAAACCATTGCCCATTGCACGCAGTGGGCAATTAAAAACTGTTTAGGAATTATAATTTGAATAACTTTTAATCTTATTGCGACGTTTTTAATCCTATAGGCATCATGACTAATTAATACTTAAAATTATTCAATGAACGATAGAGGTTTCTATGAAAAAACTAATAAATCCCTTACTTATGCATGTGCTATTTATTATGGCTTTGCCAATATACTCTCAAGAATTCTATCAGGGGATTTCTATAGCCACTCCTAGTGGATCCACAGCCATTTCGAATAAAGGTTTAATGGCTGCTTATAATTTTGAAACATATACTGTTGATGGTTTGTTAAAAGACTTTAGTTCATTTAATAATCATGGCAAGTTCAATACGAATTATTCCGTTCAGGGTAATATCGGTAAAGCGAGGCGTTTTTTAAAACATGAAGATATTATTGTACTACCGGATAATTCATCACTTAACCTGACTGGTCCTATTACATTTGCAAGTAAATTAAGAATCACCAAAGCAGGACTTCACCAACATATCTTTGCGTGTACTAACATGTTTGTATTATGGCTAACAGCAGATAATAAATATCGTTTTGCCGACACCCGTGGGCAAGGTTTATTAACTGATGTGAGTATTGAAGCAGTTAAAAATGGTGACTGGCATAGCGTTATTGCCGTGTTATCTGCTGGTAAAGGCATAGAACTTAATGAAAATAATATAAGAATTTTTATTGATGGTAAACAAGTAAAAGGAACATTTACTAAAACTTGGCAGCCAACAAAATTACCACCAAAGAATGCTTGTGTGATCGGTGGTGAGCTTAATGGGCATGAACATCATCAGAAACTTCAATTTGAAGGGATTATCGATGAAATGCAAATTTTTGCAAGAGCATTTACGGAAGATGAGATTAGGGTCTATTCTTCGAAATAACGATATTTTCAATCGCGATGATTCTTTTACATTTAAATGGATATTTAACATATCCATTTAAATGAGAGGTCGTTATTATCTGCCAGTACTAACTATATTTATAGTCCATAAAATTAAGAAAGTACTTTTTTCTGTAGTCCTCATAAATATAACCTCAAAAACCTTACTGTAACCCTACTTTTTCCTCATTAATTTGTGTAAACTAGCCCACCATTTTATTAATCAAAATTAGTCTATTCCAAAGTCCTCAACGTTGTGGACTTTAGAGCCGCGTAGAGGAACTCATGAATTTAGACGATATTACTTTAGAAGAGATTGTTCAGCAGGCCGAGCAAGCGATTGCAGCAGCAAAAGATCCTAATGAACTTGATCAAGTTCGCGTAAATTTTTTAGGTAAAAAAGGTTTATTCACGCAGCAAATGAAAGGCTTAAGTAAACTACCTAAAGAAGAAAAGCCAAAAGCAGGGCAAGTTATTAATATTGCTAAACAGCAAGTACAAAAATTACTTGTTGAACGTGGTGAATTATTACGTGCTGAAGTGATTAAGCAAAAATTAGCTGCTGAATCTATCGATGTTACCTTACCTGGACGTGGCAATGAGTTAGGTGGTTTACATCCAGTAACTCGAACCATTGAACGTATAGAGAGCTTTTTTGGTGACTTAGGTTTTACAGTTAAAGAAGGGCCAGAAGTTGAAGATGATTTTCATAATTTTGATGCTTTAAATATCCCAGAACATCATCCTGCAAGACAAGACCATGATACTTTTTACTTTAATCCTAAGTTGGTGTTAAGAACACAAACATCTGGTGTGCAAATTCGTACCATGGAAAAAGAGCAACCACCATTACGCATTATCTCTCCGGGCAAAGTTTATCGTAATGATTACGACCAAACGCATACACCAATGTTCCATCAAGTTGAAGGTTTGATGGTTGATAAAGATGTGAGTTTTACCCATCTTAAAGGCATTTTGCATGACTTCTTACATCACTTTTTTGAAGAAGAAGTGGAAATACGTTTCCGCCCTTCATATTTTCCGTTTACTGAACCTTCTGCAGAAGTCGATATTATGGGAAAAAACGGTAAATGGTTAGAAGTATTAGGTTGCGGTATGGTTCATCCTAATGTATTGAAATCTGTAGGCATCGACCCAGAAATTTATACCGGATTTGCTTTTGGTATGGGTGTCGAGCGTTTAACTATGTTGCGCTATGGTGTGAATGATTTACGTTCATTTTTTGAAAACGATCTTCGTTTCTTGAAACAGTTTAAGTAGGAAAACCCAAATGAAATTTAGTGAATCATGGTTACGTGAGTGGGTAAACCCTACTATTTCTTCTGATGAGTTAGCTCGTCAAATCACTATGGCGGGTCTTGAAGTTGATGCCGTAGAAGCGGTTGCTGGAGAGTTCAGCGGTGTTTTAATTGGTGAAGTTGTTGAATGTGGCCCCCATCCTGATGCAGATAAGTTACAAGTTACCAAAATCAACTTAGGTGCTGATTTTAATGATGGTGAGTTAGTCGATATTGTTTGTGGCGCTAAAAACTGTCGTTTAGGCCTTAAAGTTGCCGTAGCTACTGTTGGTGCCGTTTTACCTGGTGATTTTAAAATTAAGAAAGCCAAATTACGTGGTGTGGCTTCTCATGGCATGTTGTGTAGTGAATCAGAAATCGGTTTGTCTGATAGCGCTGACGGTATCATGGAACTTGCGCAAGATGCGCCATTAGGGTTGTGTGTTCGAGAATACCTAGATTTAAACGATGTATCTATTGATGTTGATTTAACGGCAAATCGCGGCGATTGTTTAGGCCTTAAAGGTTTAGCGCGTGAAGTGGGTGTTTTAAATAGCATGAGTATTACGGAACCTGAAATTGTTGCCGTACAACCGAGCATTGATGACACTTTAGAAATTACCTTAACAGCCAATGAAGCTTGTCCACGTTATTTAGGTCGCATCATTAAAAATATTGATGTAAATGCAAAAACACCCTTGTGGATGGTAGAGAAATTACGTCGCTCAGGTACACGAGCAATTGACCCTGTTGTTGATGTAACTAACTATGTATTGCTTGAACAAGGTCATCCTATGCATGCCTTTGATTTAGCAAAAATTGATGGCGCTATCAATGTTCGATATGCAAATCAAGATGAAAAGCTAGTATTGCTTGATGGTAAAGAAGTAACACTATCAACCGAAACCTTAGTTATTGCCGATACAGGTTCTAATGACAGCGGCAAAGTACTTGCTATGGCAGGTATCTTTGGTGGTCAAGACTCAGGTGTAAGTACGTCAGCAGAAGCACCAAGCAAAGATATTTTTTTAGAAAGTGCTTTTTTTGCACCCTTATCTATTTTAGGTAAAGCACGCCAATACGGTTTACATACTGACTCATCACATCGTTATGAGCGTGGTATTGACCCAGAATTACAACGTGATGCGATGGAGCGTGCAACAACCTTATTACTTGATATTGTTGGTGGTCAAGCAGGGCCTATCGTTGAAGCGGTAAATGAAGCCGATTTGCCAAAGGCTAAAACAGTGACTTTACGTCGTGAAAAATTAGATGGTCGTATTGGTCATCATATTAATGACGATACGGTTTCTGAAATTTTAACACGTTTAGGTTTTACTCTTAGTTTTGCTAGTGCTGGTAAGGAAAGCGTTTGGACGGTTGTTGTTCCTGCATACCGCTTTGATATAAAAATTGAAGTTGACTTAATTGAAGAAGTTGCCCGTATTTTTGGTTATAACAATATTCCTAATGTTTCACCAAAAGCAACGTTAACAATGCGAGCACAAAAAGAAGCACAATTAAGTGTTCGTAAATTGCGTCATACCTTAGTTAATCGTGGCTATCAAGAAGCAATAACGTATAGCTTTGTAGACCCTAAAACTCAGTCACTCATTCATCCTGAACAAGAAGTGATGACTTTGCCACATCCAATTTCATCTGAAATGTCGGTAATGCGTTTAAGTTTATGGACTGGATTATTACAATCTGTTGCCTATAATCAAAATCGTCAGCAAGGTCGTATTCGTTTATTTGAAGTAGGCTTACGTTTTATTCCCGATGAGTCTGTAGAAAATGGCGTAAGACAAGATAATATGATCGCTGGTGTGATAACCGGACAACGTAATGAAGAACATTGGAGCATGGAAAAGTCGGCAGCTGATTTTTATGACTTAAAATCTGATGTTGAAGCATTATTATCATTAACAGCTGATAGTTTGTCGTTTGAGTTTTTAAAAGTTGAAATTGACGCATTACATCCAGGACAAACAGCAGCAATATATCGTAACGGAACACTTGTTGGTCATATTGGTGCCTTACATCCTGAATTAGAAAGGAAATTAGGATTAAATGGTCGCACATTAGTTTTTGAACTATTATTGTCCGAAATTTTAACGCAAAACATCCCGCAAGCATGCGAAATCTCTCGCTTCCCGTCAAATAGACGAGACATTGCAGTAGTGGTTAAAGAAGATGTTGATGCAAAAAATGTGTTACAACTTATTGAAAAGGTTGGCGGAAATTATTTAATTGATCTAAACTTGTTTGATGTATACCGTGGTGAAAGCATAGAACTCGGATTTAAGAGTTTAGCAATTGCGATGATATTACAAGATAATGAAAAAACACTTGAAGAAAAAGACATTACAGCAGTTGTTGATCGAGTGGTTGATACGTTAAAAACAGAATTAGATGCATCACTGAGGGACTAAGCAATGGCGCTTACCAAAGCAGAAGTAGCAGAACATTTGTATGAAAAAGTTGGGCTTAGTAAGCGCGACGCAAAAGATATGGTAGAGATATTTTTTGAAGAAATACGTGAGACGTTAGAAGGCGGTGAACAGGTGAAGCTTTCTGGATTCGGTAACTTTGACCTTCGAGTCAAAAGTGAACGTCCAGGGAGAAATCCTAAAACCGGCGAAGACATTCCTATTTCTGCTCGTAAAGTTGTAACCTTTAGACCCGGGCAAAAATTAAAAAGCCGCGTTGAAAATGGTAACGGTTAATTAAAACTGTTTAGATTGTTTTTAACGTACGCTAAATAGAATAACCTTATTTAAAGGCTGCTTTTGCAGCCTTTTTTATGGTCAGGATGTGCGGTATATCGAAATTGCAGGAGCATAATTTCGTGTATGGTCAGGATGTACGGTCAACCTCTCTAATAAAGTGCAGTTCCCGACAAATCATAAGTACCTGTGTCCATGCAGGAAATATCGAAATTGCAGGAGTATAATTTCCTTTATATTCATGATGTACGGTCAAATTTCTCTAATAAAGTGCGGTTCCAGACAAAAGTTAAGTACCTGTGTCTATGCAGGTAATGTCGAAATTTCAGGAGCATAGTTTCGTGTATGGTCAGGGTGTATTGACGGCTCTTTCTCTAAAATTAAATACAGCTAATGAACCCATTTGTTATGGTTTGATTTTTTATAAAGTCGTTTCATTAACGCAATAATCGTTTTATCGATTGCTAGAAGTATTAACGCAATTATTATTCCTGTGGTTAAAGCTGCATAGTTCAGTGGAATAGCTAGTTGAAACTGCTGGATTGTTGCTTGGGCCATCGCAAAATCATATTCAGTGACAAAGGCATAGAGTCTTTTTGTTAATTCTGCTTGGGTCATATTAGCTAAATGTTGCTCTAACAATATAATGCGTTCTTGGAGGGCAATAATTAAATTTCCTGTTTCAACAATTGATGCTTCAGTATTTCCTTGATAGCGTTTTACCATCATAACCAAGTCACCTTGAAAGTGATTATCGGCAATCAATTGGAATTGTTGTAATTGAAAGCGCGCTTCGTTGATATGACCTGAGAGTCTTTGTGTATATTGCACAATAAACTCAGGTAATTGCACACCAAAAATGAAACTTATCGTGAATAAGCAACGGTCAATTAATGTCGCGAACAATTTTACAATGATCATTTATCATTTCCCACACTATGTAATATCAGCATATGTTGCTTGTTAGTATCTGTAAAGCTTAAATAATCGAAAGCAACATTGTTGAACTAAATATTCAAACGCTATATGGTTAGCAAACTTTTCTTGTCTATTTTCCCTTATAGGTTTTTAATGCGGCCAAGCTCTTATCGACATTTATATTTACATATCAAACTAACTGTTGAAAAACCGTTATTTTAAAAACAGTTATTTTTAAATCTTAAACGGGTAACAATCATGCGACCAAGTAGAATGAATGAAGTAGAAGCTGAACACTTTAGTTGGAATATTATCAAAGATATATTTCCATATTTGATTGAATATAAAAAGCGGGTGCTTTTTGCTGTAGGTTTCATGATATTAGCTAAAGTTGCGAGTGTTGGCCTGCCATTTATCCTTAAATATATTGTAGATAGTATCGATACTTCTCAAGTTGACCAAGCTTCACTATTGGTTGTGCCTATTGGACTTGTCTTAGCCTATGGCTTAGTACGTTTGTCTAATGTAGTTTTCGGTGAAATTAGAGATGTGCTCTTTGGTAGAGTTACTGAAAGATCTATCCGCAGAATTAGCTTAAATGTTTTTAAACACTTACATAAATTAGATTTAGAATATCATTTGGACAGAAGGACTGGAGGGTTAGCGCGAGATATAGAGCGAGGCGCATCAGGTATAAACTTTCTTATGCGCTTTATGATTTTTAACATAGTACCCACACTTCTCGAAATTGCTATGGTGATAGGCGTTTTATTATATAATTACTCAATAGGTTTCGCTGGTATTAGCTTAATAGCAATTGCTGGGTATATTACATTCTCTGTTAAAACAACAGATTGGCGTGTGAAATTTATAAGGGAGGCAAACAAGGCTGATTCAAGTAGTAATAATCATGCAATTGACTCGTTACTCAACTATGAAACTACAAAATATTTCTCTAATGAAGATTTTGAAGCTAATAGATATGATAAAGATTTAGAAGCTTGGGAAGTGGCGAAACGTAAAAATAGACTGTCTCTTTTTGCGCTAAATGGTGGACAAGCTTTTATTATTGCAATTGCAATTACTGCGATGATGATGTTAGCCGCTTATAATGTTGCTCAAGGTGATATGACACTAGGGGATTTTGTTTTAATCAATGCGTTTATTATGCAGATTTTTTTACCTTTAAATTTCTTAGGCTTCGTTTACCGTGAAATTAAGGGGTCGCTTGCTAACATCGAACACTTATTTAGCCTAATGTCGATAAAGCCAAAAGTAGTTGATTCGGATGATGCTGAAGAGCTAAATGTTATAAGTGGAAAGATTGATTTTAAGAATATTAGCTTTTGTTATAATAAGAAAAGAAAAATAATAAATAATGTTAGCTTTTCTGTTAATGCAGGAGAAAAAGTTGCCATAGTAGGTCCAAGCGGACACGGTAAATCGACGTTGATGAAGTTACTATTTAGGTTTTACGATGTAAATGAAGGTTCAATTTGTATTGATGGACAAGACATAAGAAAAGTAACACTAAAGTCATTACGTCGTGCTATTGGAGTGGTTCCACAAGATACCGTTCTTTTTAATGAATCAATATTTGAAAATGTACGCTATGGAAACACTTCATCTAGTGATGCAGAAGTTTATGAAGCTATTAAGTTAGCTCATCTAGATGAGTTTATAAAATTGCTGCCTGATGGTGTCAAAACTATTGTTGGTGAGCGCGGGCTAAAATTAAGTGGAGGTGAAAAACAACGAGTGGCTATTGCTAGGACCATAATTAAGAACCCTCCGATACTCATTTTTGATGAAGCGACTTCATCACTTGATAGCCATTCAGAACAAGCAATTTTGTCTGCGTTTAAAGATATTTCACAAAATTCAACCAGTTTGGTTATAGCACATAGGTTGTCAACAATTGTCGATGCAGACAGAATAATTTTTATAGACAACGGTACTATTGCGGAAGAAGGGAGCCATTCGACTTTACTCGAAAAAAATGGATTATATGCAGCCTTGTGGGAGGCTCAGTTGAATAAAGATTATTAGCGATAATATATGTATTTTATTCAAATCGAAGATTGAAAATTATGCTACCAAATATCATGGTAGCAATTCTTTTACATCGCACTCTAAAACAATGGCAAGTCGGTAAACTTTTTCAAGAGTAATATTAACTTCACCTTGTTCAATTATTCCACCATTAGCTCGAGCAAACTTACAAAGAAGTGCCAAATTTTCCTATATCAATTCTAAGAATGTTAATAGTAGACATGATGATTTTCCTCATTTAATAATCTGCCCTAAGTGTAAATTAGGGGAGGCGGACCATCTCATTAGCGCCACAGGGACAACGATCACTTTGTGGAAACATCTGTCATTTATTCAATTGGTAATCGCTTAAAAAGTATCCTTTTAATATCGTTTTGTTAATAAAGTAATGTTTTTCTGATGTGTTAACACTGGCTGTCGTAGTTACACAATCACGTCTTTCATAGATATACTCTTTATACAGAGCTTTCAATTAAACTTACTCTTCAAGACTAGCTGTATTCACAGTCATTTTTTCAAACAACCAATTTAAGCGATTTTTTTTGTGTTTATTCATTTTTTCTAAAATCACTTAATACTAGATTAAAAATATCAAATTGATTTAACCCAATAAAAGTTCAAAAGAATTTCCCTCTTTGAGTAGTAACGGCTGTGTACTGTTTTGGGTATAATAGCTTAACGTTAAGTTTATTAGTTTTATTGGAATGTCGAAACCTATTGAAGTATTACAAACGCAACAGTGGCTTGAAGAAATAATTGTTGGGTTAAATTTTTGTCCTTTTGCTAAAAAAGAACTGGTAAATGATAGTATTTATTATCATCTATCTAAGTTAAATAAAATAAAAACAGCGTTAGTAGAGTTAATAGATCAATGTAAGTATTTACATGAAAATCCAGAATTGGAAACCAGTCTCGTTATTTATCCAACAGGCTTTCGGCATTTTGAACGATACCTCGAATTAGTTGAACATGCCAATGAACTGCTTATTTCGTCTGGGTATGAAGGTATATTTCAGTTAGCGAGTTTTCACCCAGAATATGTTTTTGCGGGTGATGATTTTGACGATGCGGCAAATTTCACTAACCGTTCTCCCTATCCAACTATCCATATTATTAGAGAAGATAGTTTGGCAAAAGTATTATCCGTTTATAAAAATCCTGAACAAATCCCTGTTAATAACATTGAGCTTGCTCGAGAAAAAGGTGTTCAGTTTTTTGAGCAAGTTCTGAATCGTATACATGAACAACATGAATAATGTACTTGCTGAATTTTAATTGATAGTTAGGTATAATCATCCGAATTTTTGAGCAAGCTGTTTATAGTGAACTCACTTTTGGTATTTTATTTAGGTAACATATGTCTGTAGAAAAAGAACCCACATTCGTCGTTGGTGGTAGTATCGAAAAAGCATTAAAAGGCGAATATGCTATTGATGTATCATCGGTATTGAAAGAAGCTTGGCAATATACATTGCAGTCAAGAATAGCCATTAACTTAGGGCTTTTAATTTCTTTATTCATTGGTATGACCGTTGTTTTACTTGCCAGTAGTTTTATGGGGGGCATTGAACATGTTGTTAAAGACCCTCAATCGAGCTCTTTAATGAATATACTTGTTACTTTGGCAATATCTCCATTTTTGGCGGGCGTTGAGATGATGGGGGTATTTCACGCTATTCATGTTAGTACTCATACTAAGCTTATTTTTGCTTTCTTAAAAAGAGGCAGTTGGGTTGCCGTATGCGCAATATTATCTTCAATGTTAATTACTCTTGGCCTGACATTACTTTATATACCCGGTATTTACCTTTTAGTCGCTTTATCATTAACAATTCCTTTAGTGGTTGAAAAACAAATGTCTCCCCTTAAAGCGATAGTATTATGTATTAAAGCAACTCGTTTTCAATGGTTTAAACTCCTTAGCATCTATTCTATTTTAATGTTGATCTTAACGTTGTCGGTAACACCTTTGATAATCTTAATTTTGATGAAAAGCTCATTCTCATTTATTGGTATTGTTTTGTTTTTATTTTCTATCACTTATTTAGCGCCGCTGTTTTATAATGTTAAGGGAATTTTATATCGTGAAATTTTTGGTTTAAAGCTTCACAATAAAGAAGCATTAGCCGCGCAAGAAAGTGATAGTTTTTCAGCTTAAGGAAGGTGGAAATTATGAATATGGGTAAACATAAAATATTAAATTTATCATCGTTATTGAAAAGTTTGTTGTTAACGCTCTTTGTTTTTTCATTGATTGCGCCATTTCAACAATCAAAAAGAGAGAATAACTCGTCACAGCTTGTTGAAAAGTCTGAAGCGACCAAAAAAAAATTAGTTGTTAAAATACCTGAAGTGCCATTACACAAAGTTATATTGCCAGACTTTGCAAAGATACGTGATGTTAAAGAAAAAAAACGCCAGTTTTTTAATTATATTAAACCTGCTATTGAGCGCGAAAATAATAAACTGTTAACACTTAGAGAAAAAGTGATCACCTTAAAGGATCAATTATTACTTGAACAAACAATTAATATTGATGATAAAGCCCTTTTAAAGCAGCTAAATAAAAAATACAAAGTAAGAAATAATTATGGTCAACTTAGTCAAATTGATCAGTTATTAGCTCGAATTGACGTTGTGCCAAGCTCATTAATTTTAGTGCAAGCAGCAAATGAATCTGCTTGGGGAACATCAAGATTTGCGCGTATTGGTTTAAATTTTTTTGGTATTTGGTGTTATAAAAAAGGTTGCGGCATGGTGCCTAATGGTCGTAATGATGATGCAACACATGAAGTTCAATCATTTAAAAGTGTTGATGATGCAGTACAACGCTATTTGCATAATATAAATACCAATAACGCTTATATAGTATTTCGAACTATCCGTTCGCAATTGAGAGAACAAGATCAGCCACTATCACCTGAAATTTTAGCGACAGGCTTATTGCCATATTCAGAGCGGGGTGCTGAATATGTATTAGAAATTACCAAAATGATCCGCCATAACCAAGTATATTTTGATGCGCCCAGTGAGTAGCGAGTTTCTTTTATTACTCGCGTTATTTTACTTCAACAACGTTTAACAATTCAGCCATAGTGCTTTTGACGTGGGCGGATTTTATATCAGCCGTTATTACTGGCTCATTGTCAAAAGCTGTATCGCCACCATTGATAATGCCAGATGTTGAATTTATTTCTTTAAAATCAAAAAGCTTACTGTCACACATATGTGAAGGTACAATATTACGCATTGCCGTAAACATCGACTCAATTCGACCTGGGTGACTTGTATTCCAGTCTTGCAGCATCTTTTTAATGTTTTGTCTTTGCATGTTGGGCTGTGAACCACAAAGATTACAAGGAATAATCGGAAAGTTCTTTAAATTCGCATACTGAATTAAGTCTTGTTCTTTACAAAAAGCCAGCGGACGAATGACCACATGTTCACCGTTATCGGATACCAGTTTGGCAGGCATTGCTTTAATTTTCCCACCATAAAACATGTTTAACATTAATGTTTCAATCATATCGTCGCGATGATGTCCTAGTGCAATTTTTGTTGCGCCAAGCTCTTTTGCTGCCTTATAAAGTATTGCACGGCGAAGACGAGAGCAAAGACTACATGTTGTTTTACCTTCAGGAACTTTATCTTTAACAATTGAATATGTGTTTTCTTCAACAATTTTATATTCAATGCCTAGTGAAGTTAAATATTCAGGTAAAATATGTTCGGGAAAACCCGGTTGTTTTTGGTCTAAATTAACCGCAATAATATCAAAGGAGATTGGAGCAAGATCTTTTAATATCATTAAGATAGAGAGCATTGCATAGCTGTCTTTTCCGCCCGATAAACAAACCATAATTTTATCGCCATCTTCAATCATATTATATTCAGCAATGGCTTGACCAACATTACGGCGCAACCGTTTTTCTAGCTTAGCGAGTTGATTCGATTGAGGTAATGTTAAATTTTTATTTGCTGATGCGTTCATAGTAACTTCCTAGAAAATGACGGCGCACATTATACCCTAAGCAATGAAAGAAAAATTATTCATTTTGAGTTTTTACTTCTACGCTTATTGTGAAACCTAAAATATTTAAGTATAAATTTAGTGGTATGACCAGTTGACTTGGTCATACCAGTCATGTTTTACTATATTTATAAAAATGAATGGTAAAAATTTTGGAGTACATGAATGCTGAGCTATAAAGCGCCAATCACGGATATTAAATTTCTATTTGAAGATGTATTTGATTATTACAAACACTATGAGAAATACCCTGAATTTTCGGACGCTACGCCTGATTTGGTTGATGCTATCATGCAAGAATGTGCAAAATTTTGTGAAAATGAGTTATTGCCATTAAATCAAAGCGGCGATAAAGAAGGTTGTACTTTTGATAATGGTAAAGTAACTACGCCAAAGGGATTTAAGGAAGCTTACAATAAGTATGTTGAAGGTGGCTGGCAGAGCCTTTCTCATCCTGTTGAACATGGCGGACAAGGTTTACCGCCATCGCTGGGCATGGTCAAATCAGAAATGATGGGCACCGCTAACTGGTCTTGGGCGATGTATCCGGGTCTGAGTCATGGTGCAATGAATACTATTCAAGAGCATGGCACCACAGAACAAAAAGAACACTATCTAACTAAGCTAACAGAAGGTACATGGACCGGTACTATGTGTTTGACTGAACCTCAATGTGGTACTGACTTAGGACAAGTTAAAACGAAGGCAATACCTAACGGTGATGGCACTTATAACCTCACCGGTACTAAAATATTTATTTCCGCAGGTGAACATGACCTCGCAGAAAATATTATTCATATCGTATTAGCTAGATTGCCAGATGCACCTAAAGGTACACGTGGCATATCACTGTTTATTGTACCTAAAATGGCAATTGATCAACAAGGCAATGTTGGCGATTTTAATCATGTTAGCTGTGGTTCTATTGAAGACAAAATGGGCATTAAAGCGTCGGTTACTGCAGTATTGAATTTTGACAATGCTAAAGGTGTATTGATCGGAGATGAAAATAAAGGACTTGAGTGTATGTTCACCTTTATGAATACCGCTCGTGTAGGTACTGCTTTACAAGGTGTGTGTGCTTCGGAATTATCTTACCAAAATGCGCTGATCTACGCGAAAGAGCGACTTTCTATGCGCTCTCTAAGTGGTATTAAGTGTCCTGAGAAAGTAGCTGACCCCATTATTGTTCATCCTGATGTGCGCCGAATGTTGATGACACAAAAAGCGATTTCAGAAGGTGGTCGTGCAATGATCTATTACACGGCAAAAATTGTTGATGAAATAGAAATGGCGAAAACGGAAGAAGAGCGTAAAAAAGCTGATGATAAACTGGGTTTCATCACTCCTATTCTTAAAGCGTTTTTAACGGAGTTAGGCTCTGAAAGTGCTAATCATGGTATGCAAATCTTTGGTGGTCATGGTTATATTAAAGAGTGGGGCATGGAACAAATAGTGAGAGACTGCCGAATTTCTACCTTGTACGAGGGCACAACGGGCATTCAAGCGTTAGATTTATTAGGTCGTAAAATACTATTAAGTCGTGGTAAATCACTTAAAGCTTTTACCATGGAAATACTTGGTTTTTGTAAAAATAAAAGTATGATCTCAAGAAATCCTCATAAAAGACAAATGAATAAATTTATCTGGCCACTGAGCAAAGCGGTAGCAAATTGGCAACAATATTCTGTACGTATAGCCATAAAAGCGAAGAAGAATCGGGATGTGGTAGGTTCGGCATCGGTAGATTATTTAATGTATTCAGGCTATGTGACGATGGCATATTTTTGGGCGCAAATGGCACAAGCAGCATATGAAAAGCTTGCGACAGATGTGGAAAACCGAGATTTTTATCGCGCAAAAATCAAGACTGCAGAGTTCTACTTTGAACGTTTATTACCAAGAACTAAATCTTTAGCGGCAACGATGATGGCAGATCCTAAAACATTAATGCAGCTGGATGAAAAGTTATTGTCTTTTGTTTAGACTAGGCTAACTTATATTTGACTCCCGTTGAGGACAACTTTAACGGGAGCTTACTCACTTTAATGTTTACTTATTTTAAGTTCATCGTTATGCCAATGGTTCTTTTGGTAAGTGCTTTAATTTCATCAATATCAATAAACTCCTTATCAACAGATAAATTCCTATATTCCAGTTGTGTGAACATGGTAAGCATAATGTCAGCATCTACTTGTGCGTTATATTTATTAAAATATTTGCACCATTGAATAAAAGGCAATAACAGAGCCTGCCTATGGGCATTAGCTAATTGTCTTAGTGCTGGTGATATTTGTACCTCAGTAAACAATAATTGTTCAACAGCAAGCGCAACGGGCTGCTCTACAATCTTCTTATAAAGATACTTTGTTGCCATCTCAGCTAGATTATTGCGAAGTTCTTCTCTAACTGATACTTTTCTCAAACTTGTTTTATCGTAAGACTCAATTAAGGCAAAAGCTTGATGCCAAGCATTCTCAATTCGAAATAAAGTTTGTGAAGAACTTAGTTGGAACGCTTGATGGACCAATTCTTGAATATCTTTAAAGTAATATGTGGTTAATGAAAGCTGAATATTAGCTTTTAATGCAATAGCTCTGTGCGTCGCGCCTTTAATACCTTGTTGAGCAAGCACTTCTATCGCTGCATTTAGGATTTGTATCCTAGTTTGCTCACCTTTAGAGCGGCGCTTAATTGGGTGTTTTTCCTGTGCCAATGACATATCTTGCTATCGCCTATAAGGAATATATGTCGCTAAACTATCGTTTATCTTCTTTGAATTCAACGTATAGTGAAAATGATTTAGAGTTAAATTACTATAATATTGTCCCGTATAATTTACACTTAATTAACATTTCGTGCAAAAATATAACAATAACATTTAAAATATAGACAGATTGGTTCTTGTACTTTGATAGAGAATTAAGAAATTATAGATGTTTATGGCAGGAGATTTAGTCAACATACTATATTTTAAGGCTTAACTGGATTCAGCGAAAAATCTTCAGCTTTTAGCCACTCATCCATAATCTTATTATATTCACCCGTTTGTTTTATTTTATTAAATCCGTTAATCATATCGTTAACAATAGTTTGTTCTGTATTTAAGCTACAAGCAAGGTAAAATTCAAGCGGATGATCATTAAGTTTAAAAATCGAACTGAATAGATTTGGATCAATATCATGGTAGCGAGCTCTATACTTCAAACTGAGTTCGTCTGTTAAGACTAAATCTATTAAATCTCGAGATTTCAGAAGTTTGAGCATAGAACTCGAATTATTAACGATAAACATATTTTTATTTTCAATGAAACCATGCTTTACCAGTAACTGGTGGGTAACATCATCTCGTAATACCGCAACTCGATAATTCTTGGCATCTTTAACGTTATTTATTTTGATATCAGAGGAGGATTTTAAACCGATAAAAACGGTGTTTGTAGTAAAGTAAGCTTGTATCCATTTAAAGTTGTTTTCTCGTTCAGGGGTTCTTGCTATTGCATATATACAAGTATTATCTTTTTTTAAAGCAAGGTTATAGGCACGACTCCATGGGTATATTATCGTTTTTGCTTGGTAAGGCGTATGTTTTATCATCGCATTGATAATCTGAGTTGAAAAACCGGTAACTTCACCATTTTTCATAAATTGAAAAGGTGGCCGGTGTTCAGTCACAAGAGAGAGTGGCGTTTCTAGTTGATGAGCAGCCTGTAAATTTAAACTCATGAATACTAAAGGTATAAATGCCAGTAACGTATAATTAAAACCTTTGCGGATATATTTAGTGAACATTATATTATGGCTTTCTTTCATTCGAGAATTTATCTTGCCATTTATTCCAGATTTTATCATAGGTTCCATCTAAATATAATGAATTCAACGCTGTAGACAAATGTTCGATAACGATATCATCTGTTTGTAAACTACAAGCAAAATAGAAGTCTAAAGGTAAGTCTTCAATCTCAAAAACTCGTTGAAGTTCGTTTTTCTTCATTCCAGCGAGCTCCGCGCGATAACCTATGGTGAGGTCATCGGCAACAATTAAATCAATTTCGGGACGAGAAGCAAGCATAGATATGAGTGAATTTGCATCGTCAAGTACGTATAAATGCTCTCCCTCGATGAAACCTCGCTCAAGTAAACCAATGTGAGTTATATCGTCGCGCATTACTGCAATGGTATAGTTTTTGGCATCGTCAAGGGTTTTTATACCATAATATTTGTTCTTTAACCCCCATATGACCGTATTATTAATTTCAGATAAAGGACCGACCCATTTAAAGAGTTTTTCGCGGTACGCTAATCTTGCAAGAGAAAATATACAGAGGTTCTTTTTTTGCAATGCGAGGTTATAGGATCTGACCCAAGGGTATAAGTGTAAAGAATAAGTATAGTCACTTCTTTCCATGGTTTGCGTGATGACATCAGTCGCAAAACCGGTGATTTTTTTATCTTTAGTTAAAACTTGGTAGGGAGGTAAGTGTTCGGTTACAAGCGTAATTTTTTCTGCAAATGAAAATATCGGCAATGTTAATAATAGAAAATAAAAAATAGACAATGCTGAAGGTGACTTGAAATATACAAGCGTATTATTTTTTTGTTGATCACATTCAATTGTTATTTCCGGCAATATGAATAAATTCCTATTATAAAACCACCGAATGCCCCCCATAAGTGGGCGTTGATGGCGACACTGGCGGATATCAATTGAGCAACATCTTCACTAGCACCATAAAATTGTTCATGTAAGATTTTAATAAATACACCAAATAAAAGAATATACCCTGTTTTATCTTTATGTTTTATATCCATAAAAGCGCCCCAGATAAAAACACCATGCAATACACCTGAAAGGCCAACATAACGGTGTATATCTAGAGAAAAAAAGTGTATACCAATAGAGCTTGTTACTGCACTAATAATTAATAATAGTAGATATATACGGGGATTGTAGAATTGACCATGTAATGCCCACAACAAAGCGACAGCGGAAATATTAAGTAAATAATGATAACCATTGGTATGAAAAATATGACCAGTAAAAATCCGCCAAATTTCACCATTTGCAACTAAGTCTCGTTGATAAATAAAAGTGCTGCTTAGACTATCATCAAATAAATAAGCAATAGATGATAATAAGATAACGAACAAGGGTAACATTACTTTTTCTGGTTGCAGTGGTAAGGACTTCAATTGAAACATTTTATTATCGCTTGTTATTTTATTATTGTTGAAATTTAAAATGAAAAAAAACTGTCATAAATACATAAGAAGGCTGTTTACGCTAATAACTCAAGATAGTGATTTTAGTTAGCACTTTTTAATTGTTAAACTATCAATATTCATTTAATTGTTTGTGGTTATATAAATTATTATGGCTCGAGATTATTGTGGCGAATGCCAACGTCCACTACTTGCTTGCATTTGTACTCTAATTACTGAAATTGATAATGATATACATGTCATTGTTTTACAACACCCATTAGAAGTTAAACAAACTAAAGGAACAGTAACTATTTTAGCAAAATCACTCAATAAGTGTTCGGTATTTATTGGTGAAGACTTTACACATAATACAGAACTTCATCAGCTACTTAGTGATTATCAACAAACTACCTTTTTATTATATCCTAGTGAACAAGCAAAAGTTATCGATAAACAAGTAGCAGGTAATGTACAAGTTAAGTGTTTAGTTTTACTTGATGGTACATGGAAAAAAGCATATCGCATGTTTATGTTAAATACCTATTTACATGATTTACCTCATTTAACTCTGCCTTTAGGCATAGTAGGTGATTATCAAATACGCAAAACAAATAAAAATAGTGCACTTTCATCATTAGAAGCATGTACACATGCGCTGATGTTATTAGAAGGAAGTAGCGAGAAATACGAAAAGTTGTTAAATAACTTTGTTAAATTTAATCAATTTCAGTTATCGTTTAGCCAAAATAAAAAGTATTAGTTTATTAAATAAGAAGTAGTATTTATGTCCAAAAAAATTCAAAGTTCTTTTCTTAGCATATTATGCTTAATATGTTCATTTGATGCATTGTCATCGTCAACAATTAAAGCCAAACAAGAAGATAGAGAGCCTGAAGCCGCAACAGGGCTTATTCAGAAGAAATCAGTGTTTGCACAAAAATATATGGTTGTCGCGGCTAATCCCTATGCAAGCCAAGCGGGGTTTAATATTTTAGAAAAAGGCGGTAGCGCTATTGATGCTGCGATTGCCGTGCAATTAGTCTTAACTCTTGTTGAACCGCAGTCATCAGGCATAGGTGGCGGTGCATTTATGCTTCATTGGGATAATAAAAAAAATGTGTTAACGACGTTTGATGGTCGTGAAACAGCACCTGAAAATGCACATTCAGATCTGTTTCTCGATGAAAATGGTCGTAAGATTTCTTGGATAAAAGCAGTTGTTGGCGGTCGCTCTGTTGGCGCTCCTGGTGTACTAGCGGCATTAAAAAAGGCACATCAGCAATATGGGAAACTTAGGTGGTCTGTGTTATTTGATGATGCAATTAAACTCGCTGAAAATGGTTTTATAGTCTCTCCGCGTTTAGCGCGATTAGTCTCTTTAGAGTTTAATCCGGGATTAAAATTATTACCTGAAATAAATGACTATTTTTATCCAAATGGTATCGCAATTAAAGCCGGTGATACGTTAATAAACAAAAAGCTTGCGAGTGTTTATCGCAGCTTAGCTAAAGACGGAATCAAACCGTTTTATCATGGCTGGCTCGCTAAAAAAATAGTTGATGCAGTACAACATTCAAAAATAGCTCCAGGGCTTCTGAGTTTAGATGATTTAGCAAATTACCAACCTAAGCAACTTGATGCGGTATGTGGTCCGTATCATCAATATAAAGTGTGTGGAATGGCGCCACCTAGCTCAGGCGGTATCGCTATAATCCAAATGTTAGCTATGTTAGAAGAGTTTGAATTAAGTCAATATCAACCAAATGATATTGAGGCCGTGCACCTATTTACACAAAGTTCACGCCTTGCCTTTGCCGATAGAAATAAATACATCGCCGATGATGACTTTGTCAATGTTCCAGTTTCAGGTTTGCTAAATAAAAACTATTTGGCGAAGCGAGCGAAACTCATCAATCAACAAAAAGATCTCGGTAAAGCAATCGCGGGTCAACCAGAAGGTGCTTTAGCACAAGCTAACGATATAGCATTTGAACTACCTTCAACCAGTCATATGTCAATTATTGATAGTGATGGCAATGCGATATCAATGACAAGCAGTGTTGAAATGGGCTTTGGTTCAACAGTTATGGTGGAAGGTTTTATTTTAAATAACCAGTTAACTGATTTTTCACTTGCACCAAAAGTAAATGGCAAGTTGATTGCAAACCGTTTAGAACCATTAAAGCGGCCGCGCAGTTCAATGGCGCCGATGATGGTTTTTAACGAAGATAATAGTTTAAAACTTGTTGTTGGTTCACCTGGCGGTAGTAGGATCATTAATTATGTTGCACAGACCATTATAGGGATACTTGATTGGAATTTGGATCCGCAAACCGCGATAAATTTACCTAAAGTGACTAATCGTAATCATGTCACAACCCTTGAAAATGGTACATCAATTGTGAATTTAAAAAGTGCACTTGAAAGAAAGGGACATCAGGTCAGTATTAGAGATTTAAATAGTGGCATACATGCAATTGAAGTCACAACAAAAGGCTTAATTGGCGGAGCCGATCCTCGCCGTGAAGGAAAAGTGCTTGGTAACTAAATTTGAGTGTTAGCTATCTGTGTTTTAATTATGAAACAATTTAAAGGTAAACCTAATATTTTGTGCCGTTTTCAATAATAAGATATTAGGTGATTTCTTGTTAAGCACTTCATTGGATCTTGTGTGGTTGCTCAGACTCTAAGCCTTTAAAATTAAAAATTGTTTCCAATTCTAACGATGCTAAAGCCTCCTGAAGCTTGATGGCCAAAGATTCAGAGTTAAGGGATTTGGCTAAAGCAATGTACAATTTTGGATCAGTATTTTCAAAAACTGGTACCGTTTTTTCAATTTTACTCAAATCAAGTTTATACTTTGTTGAAGACAAGCGATTAAGGTAAATATCAGATACTAAAAAATCGATATGGCCAGCGTACAATTTCCTCATTCCTTGTCCGTTATAAGTTGTGTCTTCAATTTTTGAGAATCCTTTGTCACTTAAATATTTCGCAGTTGTCCAACCCCTTACTACACCTACTCGATAATGTTCGGCTTGCTTAAGTTTGGTAATAT
Organism: Colwellia sp.; assembly: GCA_013215655.1. Classification (GTDB taxonomy): domain Bacteria; phylum Pseudomonadota; class Gammaproteobacteria; order Enterobacterales; family Alteromonadaceae; genus Colwellia_A. The sequence goes on along the minus strand of JABSOX010000033.1, from coordinate 26,609 downwards.
TTAGATCGTTGCGACTCTTTAATTTATACAAATAGGCTTTATTAGTCGATGAGATCGGGCCAATCCAATAATAAAATTCTTCTCTTACTGGGGTGCGACTGATGCTATAGATAAGGGTGTTTTTTTGTTCGAGAGATATGAGTATTGCTCGTGACCAAGGATAGGATTGTATCTCGTAATCAAGCTTTGCTTTGTCCAATATGGCTGTTAGAACAGTTGTGGCACTTCCTATAATTTTTCCATTTTGAGTAAAATTGTAGGGTGGATACTCCTCTGTAACCACTTTTATACTTTCGGCATGACAAGGTAAAATAAAAATCAAGACCAATATAAGGACAATTATCTGCATGGTTTCTGCATAAAGGAACATTGTTAATTCCAGTATAGACCACTTTTATCTCTTACTTTCTCAAAGCCAGTTACCATGTTTAGTGTAAAGCATGCAGGGATAAATAAAAGTAAGGTGATTAGTTCCATAAACAATGATTCCCAATCTGATTGTGATATTCGCAATTTGCGAAGAGTTATTAATGATCTATTAATGTGTATTTTATCTATTTTATTGATATTTAAGGTTTAATGTTTTTTTTGTGTGAATGGGAATACATTATGCAGTGTAACTACTAGGTTCTTAACTTAGTGGTGATCTTATGATATATCCAATTATATTGGCGGGTGGTTCAGGAACAAGGTTGTGGCCGGTGTCTCGCTCACTTTATCCAAAACAGTTTATTAATTTGTATGGTGAAAAAAGTCTTCTGCAAAATACGGTAGAGCGGTTATCGGGTCTCGACGCCGCCACCCCGATAGTCGTTTGCAATGAAGAACATCGATTTATTGTTGCAGAGCAGCTTAAACAAATAGATTGTAGGGCAACGATAGTCTTAGAGCCTGAAGGGCGCGATACCGCTCCTGCGATAACCATTGCCGCCTTAATCGCACAAGCTAAAGCTCATAACAGTGATCCTACTTTATTAGTGCTTTCTGCGGATCATCATATTGAAAATAAAACTGAGTTCACTCGTTCCATTGAGCTTGCTATTAGTCAATCTGAAGCAGGTAAATTGGTTACGTTTGGCATTTCCCCCACCAGTGCGCATACCGGATATGGTTATATACATCGTGGTCATTGTATGGTCGATAATGCTGTTTTTGATGTTAATGAGTTTGTTGAGAAGCCAAACCATGAACTTGCTGAGAAATATGTAGAAAGTGGCGAGTATTATTGGAATTGTGGGATTTTTATGTTTTCAGCTAGCACTATTCTTGCTGAAGTTAAAAAATTTCAGCCCAACATACTTACAAACTGTACAGAATCACTTAAACAGATAAGTTTTGAAAATGATTTTGTTCGTCTTGATCAGGAGTATTTTTTAAATTGTGAAAATAAGTCGATAGATTATGCCGTTATTGAACATACCAGCAAGGCAATAGTTGTCTTATTAAATTGCCCTTGGCACGATGTCGGCTGCTGGTCTTCCTTATGGAATTTAATGGAAAAAGATCAGCAGGGAAATGTTAGCAGTGGCAATGTGTTGATGCATCAAACAACAAACTCTTTGGTCAGAAGTGATTATCGACTTGTTGCGACGATCGGATTAGAAAATATTATTGTTATTGAAACTCACGATGCTGTTTTAGTTGCCAACAAAGACAATGAAGAAGAACTTAAAAATCTCGTTAATCAACTCAAGGCTGAAAAGCGAACTGAATATCATCATCACCGTCAAGTTTATCGACCATGGGGTAAGTATGACTCAATTGATGAAGGCAATCGCTACCAAGTAAAACATATTACTGTTAAGCCTGGTGAGAAGTTATCAGTACAAAAACACCTTCATCGCGCTGAACACTGGACCGTGGTGCGAGGAACGGCAAGTATTCAAAATGGTGATGAATTTACACTTTTAACAGAAGATCAATCTACTTATATTCCTATTGGAGTAATACATAGTCTAGAAAATAAAGGGAAAATCCCTCTTGAATTGATTGAAGTACAATCAGGTGCGTATTTAGGGGAAGATGACATTATTCGTTTTGAGGACATTTACGGTAGAGAGCAGGAGACTGTATTATGCAAACCTTAAATTGTTTTAAAGCCTATGATATTCGAGGGGAAGTAGGTAAAGAACTTAATACGGATATCGCGGCAAGAATAGGTAAAGCCATGGCGCTGTTTTTGCAAGCCAAATTGATTGTCGTTGGTGGTGATTGTCGTCTTTCGACGCCTGAATTAAAACAAGCCGTTATTGAGGGGATACGGAGTGTAAATTGTGATGTGGTTGACATCGGTGTTTGCGGGACCGAGGAAATATATTTTGCGACACGTTTTTTGGAAGCAAGTGGTGGCATTGTCATTACCGCTAGTCATAATCCCAAAAACTATAATGGCATGAAACTGGTTCGTGAAGACAGCAAACCAATCAGTAGCGACTCCGGCTTAAATGAGATTAAGGCGTTAGCGGAGAAAATGAATTGTCAAAATTTAACCCTTGGCGGTAATTTGTTTTATCTTTCTACAGTCGCTCCGTACATTGATCATATTCTTGAGTTCATTAAAGTAAAGAAATTAAAACCATTGAAGTTGGTTGTTAATGCAGGTAATGGTGTCGCTGGTCACATTATTGATATTATTCAAAAAAGATTCTGGAAACAAAAAATACCCATAGAATTTTACAAAATATACCACGAGGCTAATGGAGAATTTCCCAATGGCGTACCTAACCCTTTATTACCTGAAAATCGAGAAGTAACTAAGCAAGCTGTGCTTTTACATAAAGCAGATTTAGGTATTGCATGGGATGGTGATTTTGATCGCTGCTTTTTGTTTGATGAAAACGGTGAATTCATTGAAGGTTATTATATTGTTGGATTACTTGCTGAGTTCTTTTTAAAGCAATATCCGAGTGAAAAAATTATTCATGATCCGAGGTTGATTTGGAATACTGTCGATATTGTTACTAAAAATGGCGGTACGGCAATTGAAACTAAAACGGGCCACGCATTTATTAAAGAGCGTATGAGAAAAGAAAATGCGATTTATGGCGGTGAAATGAGTGCACATCATTATTTTCGTGATTTTGGCTATTGTGATAGTGGCATGATCCCATGGTTATTAATTATTGAACTCATTTCACGTAGTAACCAACCATTGTCTACATACGTTAATCAACAAATGAAAAGTTTTCCGTCATCTGGAGAGATTAACCGTAATGTGAGTGACCCTGATATGCTGATAGATAAAGTAAATAAATATTATCAACATAGCGCATTATCAATTAACAATATTGATGGTTTATCAATGAGCTTTGAACATTGGCGTTTTAATTTAAGAAAATCTAATACAGAATCTTTGTTACGGCTAAATGTTGAAACTAAGGGGTGTAAAGAATTATTAGCAAATAAAGTTAAAGAAATACTCTCGATAGTCGATTAATTTTGATAACTAAATGATTAACTTTACTATAATGATTTTATTATAGTAAAGTTTATATGAAAATTATAAATAATTGACGGTATTGAGAGCAAGTGACAATGATAAAAATTCAAACTCCATTTACTTATTATTTTCTTTATATGTCTCTGTTTTTATTTTGCGGGCAATCAATCTCTGCAGAAAAAAAATATTCTTTATATATAGATGCCGACTTTACTGGTACAAAAGCGTCGAGCCAATCAATTCAGCAGGGTATTAATACAGCTCTTGCCGAAGTTAACTATGAAATTAGTGGCTTTACTTTTGATGTAATTATTAAAGATCACCGCGCAAATTCACTGCGCAGTAAAAAAAATCTGGATAGTTATCTTCAAGATGAAACGGCGTTGTTAATATTTTCAGGTCTACATTCACCGCCTTTGTTGTCCAACAAGGCCTTCATTAATCGTCAAGGAATTTTAATACTTGACCCTTGGGCTGCTGCAGGTCCAATAACACGTTCCAATCAAAAAGATAATTGGATTTTTCGCCTGTCGATAGACGATAGTAATGCCGGCACATATATCGTTAAACGTGCAATGGAAGAAGGTTTTGAAAACCTTTACTTGTTGTTAGAAGACACCGGTTGGGGGAAATCAAATGAACGAACAATGAGTAGGGCATTAAAAAGTCATGGACTTAAAGTTACTGGTATCTCTTGGTTTAACTGGGGACTTGGTAAAAATCAGGCCAAATTAATACTACGAAATATTAAACAAGCTGGTGCCGATGGTATTTTATTTGTTGGTAATACACCCGAGGGGAAAGTGTTCTCAAGAGCAATGATCGATTTACCTAAAAGTATTCGTTTACCTATTCGTAGTCACTGGGGCATAACTGGAGGAGACTTTCATCAAGCCATCGATAAAGAACAACGAGCCAATTTAGATTTACAATTTATCCAAACAAATTTCTCTTTTTTGCATAGAGAACTGTCAACATTTGCAAACTCGGTTTTTGACACTGCAAAAAAACATCATAAGGAGATTATTAATAAAAGTGACATAAAAGCACATACTGGATTTGTTCATAGTTATGATTTGACCAAAATACTCATTGCAGCAATTAGACAAGCAGGATTATCGGGCGATAGGAATACGGACAAACTGGCAATTCGTAATGCTTTAGTAGATTTACAATCACCCGTAAGAGGTTTATTAAAAGTATACGATAAACCCTTTTCTAGATACTCATCTAGCAACTTAGATGCTCATGAGGCATTAGCTATCGATGATTATACTATGGGATATTTTGGCAGTGATAATGAAGTTGTATTAATCCAGCCGAACCAAGAGTAACCGTTTTGTGAAAAAAACTTCTATTTCATTTGCATTAGCCCGTTTTGTTTTTATTAGTTATCTAAGTTTAGCGGTGATCACCTCGATTTTAGTTATAAATTATGTGCTGAATTCAACAAATAAAGAATATGATAAAATTATTAATCGAGAAATTAGTACGATTACTAATAATTACAAAATATTTATTGAACAACATTTAATTTTACTCGCAGAACAAGCAAATACCCCACTGTATATTCAAGCGCTAATGCAACCGGATGCAAATCTAGGGAAAGTACAGGATTTTATGTCTGACCTCACATTATTGGGCAAACAATATGAAGAGAGTTTATTGGATTTTGAAGGTAATACACTACATACGACCACCAAAGATATTAATATAGACTATCAACAATTCACTTGGGTTAATCAACTTTTACAACAACAACAAAATAATCATGTTAGCGCAGTAAATATATCTGGAGCATATTACTGGAGCCTTGCGGTGCCCATTTATTATAACAACCAAGTTGAAGGTGTTTTAGTGGCCAATATACCCATTGATTTCATTAATCAGCAAAGTCAGAATTCAAGACTAAATGGATTAATGGTTGAAATAATTCAAGATGAAAAAGTATTGACGTCGTTTGGTAATAGTATAACAGGGCGTCAACATCTAGAAGCATGGCAACAAGTAGGGGTGGTCTTTCGCTTCACCATAGATGATACCGCTCTTAATGAAGAACTTAGTCGTTTAGCATTTCAATTAGGGGCAATAATTTTAATTGCCATTGCTATCACCACTTTTCTCACTTATTTATTTGGCTATCGTTATTTTGTAAAACCAATCCTCTCGTTATCAAAAGCAACTGATCAGCTTGATAAGGGCGATGAACGTATCAATTTGACTGAAAACATTCACATCAGGGAGCTTGCCGAACTTTTTAAAAAATTTAATCTAATGACCGAAAAAGTAGCTAAGAGAGAGGACGCATTGAGGAAAAGCTATAGTAAGCTTTCTTGTGCGAACGACGAATTAAAACAAAGTGAATCACAACTTGTTCAGTCAGAAAAAATGGCCAGTATCGGTGTTTTAGCGTCAGGTGTTGCCCATGAAATTAATAATCCCATTGGTTTCATCAAAAGTAACTTATCGATGTTAAGAGATTACTTTGTTGATATTGAAAAATATTATCATACAAGTTTACTGAATTTAACCAATGAAACCCAAAGGGCTATTCAGCAAGATTTGGCTAAAAAACATGATATTGAATTTTTCTTGAAAGATATTCCACCACTGCTTGAAAGTAGCATTGGTGGCGTTGAGCGTGTTACAGAAATAGTGCAAAGTTTAAAAACGTTTGCGCGCATAGACCTACCCGATAAATCTATAGTAGATATAAATGAAGGCCTTAATGCGACCTTAAATATGGTCTGGAATGAGCTTAAATTCAATTGTAAGATCCATGTGGACTTAAAGCCATTGCCACGAATATTTGCTTACCCTGGCAAATTAAATCAAGTTTTCATGAATTTGTTAATTAATGCCGGGCAATCTATTGACGACAAAGGCGATATTTATGTACGTACTTATGTAAAAAATAATGATATTGTTGTGGAGGTTAAGGATACAGGGTGCGGTATAAATCCTGAACATTTATCACAAATATTTACACCATTTTATACCACCAAAGCTATTGGTGAGGGCACTGGGTTAGGGTTATCAATTAGCCACCAAATTATTGAACAACATGATGGTAGGTTAGACGTTGTTTCAACCTTAGGTGAAGGTAGTTGTTTTTCTCTTTATTTGCCGATAAGAAGTAATGAGACGGAATCGTCAGTTTGATTTCAGGACGATTCGGGGATTATATACCCAAGTGACCTCAAAATGCAGGGTTCAGTTGGAATTAGAAACGTCTTTAGGCAAGGTATTGATTAAAATAATAAATATTGCCGTTAACAAGAGTAAAAGTGAGTTCGGTTCAACTACCGTGTTAACTCTTGCCAAATTTACAGGTACTGTATTCACGCCTCTAAAAGCAAAAATAATATCATTGTAATCTAGATCACCACCACCAAGAATATCTTCAAAACCAATAAACCTTGTATCATTATGCGCGAGTAATTTACTAATTGAGTTATTATGATGATAATAACTTATTAAGGTGTTTATCGAAAATGACTCATGGGCAATGTTTAGTCCAAATTTTTCATCTAGTGAAGGTAAACCTTCAGCGATTGCAAGCCAAGCATGAATCAGGTTGTCCGGGTTTACTTCTGCAGATCCCGTCCGTAGCGCACCATTTAAGCCCTTATTATTAATTTCTAATCGAAATACTATTTCAGTAGTTGTCGGCAAATCATTCAAATAAAAATTACCGTAAATACTCGGATAGCTACAAAACTTACAACCATGAGCACCGCCAGTACCTTTAGGGTTCGTAGCGATATAACCTTGAGATTCGCCAAATTCATAATATAAGTCGTGTCGATAGGCTGCGGCCTCATATAAAACCGCATATTCAATCATGCTATTATTTTCCGCATAGATTTTTCCACCAAAAATACTAATAGGTGTGGCTAAGGTTATTATTGTCGTCAACAAAGATGTTGTTAATAGAATAAACTTTAAAAACTTCGATAGATATTTCATAGGAGAATTCCTAATTGACGTAAGACTGCGACCTTGCGTCAATTATTGCTTTAAAACACATTACCAACATAGGCCGTGATAATGATCACTTTCAGGTAAGTTGTTCTCTAAATGAACAACATCAATAATATGTTTATCTTTAGGACTCATTCTGGCAATTTGTTCTGTATATTTCTTTTTATGTGTGATCACAATTGCCTGATTATTATCGACCAATTCTAAAACATCATTGCAACGTGCATCATTTAATAACTGGTTAATAAGTGGGTCTTGGTCAAGTATTCGCTCAGAATTAATAATGGGGTCATAAAATTGAATATCATAGCCACTTATTAATAAACGTTTGAGTAGCGCTAAACTCGGACTTTCACGTAAATCATCGGTATCAGACTTAAACGTTAAACCAATAACGCCAATACGAACGACATTAAGTTGGCTGATTAAGTTAATGGTATGCTCAATGTGATCGGCATTAGACTGGTTAATGTGTTCAATAATTGGAATGTTGACGTGATTTTGTTGCGCCATATGGACAATACCTCGGGTATCTTTAGGCAAACAAGAGCCGCCAAAGGCAAAACCGGGTTTTAAATAATAAGGAGATATATTGAGTTTTTTATCGCGTAAAAAAATATCCATCACTTGATGGCTATCCACCGCCATTGCTTTGCAAATTCGACCAACTTCGTTGCCAAAACTCACTTTAAGCGCATGCCATGTATTATCGATGTACTTTACAAATTCTGCAGCTTCAATTGAGGTAATAATGATGTTTTTATCGATGCTGTTATAAAGCTTTTTCCCGTATTCCGCACTCCTGTCATCGATAGCACCAATCACGGTTTTGGGTGGATGATAAAAATCATCAATTGCTGTACTTTCTCTGAGAAATTCTGGATTAAAACAAATACCAATATCTTTGCCGATGATCTTGTTCGAGTATTCCTCCAATATGGGTATTAGTACATTTTTGGTCGTTGTTGGAGGAATGGTGCTTCTAAATACCACTAAATGATAAGTGTTTTTTGTGCTCAAAGTTTGTGCAATTTGTTTAGTGGCATTTTTTAAGTAATCTAAATTGCAACTTCCATCCTTATTGCTTGGTGTACCTACAGAGATTAAAGTGATATCGGAATCTAATATTGCTTGGTTAATATCATTTGTTGCCGTCAATCTCTTATTTTGATGACCTTCTTTTAGCAGTGAGCCAAGATTAGGTTCGACAATTGGAGAAATTCCTTGATTAATTGAGTCAACTTTTTCATGGTCAGCATCAACACCGATAACCCGATGACCTAGTGATGAAAAACATGCACAAGAAACTGAACCTACATAACCTAGACCAATAATACTGATCCTTAGTTTTTCATTTAATTCATTATCATCTTTAACATATTCGTCAGTACTTCCTGGAAGAGTCTCTTTATTTGATTGTAAAGAGTCATAGTCATAGTTATAGGTATAACCTTCGTTACTTATCACTCTTGATTGGATATTAAAACTGGTATTTTCATTACTAATATTATCAGTATTAAATATAGGATCTGTATTAAGCATAGGACACCCGTATTATTATTCAATTGTGTTTATAGTAAGCTGCAGAATGCATGCCATATCGTTTGTTTTGTATAATTCCGAGTGAATACAGTTACTTATGTTTTTATTTGTTTTGTTTTAATTTAATTCGATTGTCCTTTTGTTTAGTTTGCTTTGCAAAATGCAAAGCAAACTGTCGTCTTATTATTTAACAATGGCTAACGTTTAATCTTTATGGTGTTAAGTATCTAAATTTATATGATTTTATCTAGATGGATTGTTATTTGCTTATGTATTTTTACTGAGTTTAATAAGGTAAACAACAATGAAATCACGCAACGTTAAGTTATCCAAATATAAGCATACAAGGTTGCTTAAGTGCCGAACTTTACAGATTCATAAAAACCGAAAACGCTCTTGTTTTTATATGTTGCAACAGACTAACAATATTAAAGAGGAGAGGTTATGAATAACTCAAGAGCAGCTCACCATAATATTGCTATCGTAGGTTTTGCTAACGATGTGCCGGTAATGAACCGTTGTATGGCTTTGATGGCCGGATTTGTATTAGCAAGTAAAGGCTGCAATGTAGTAGCAGGCAATATCAAAGGGACTTTTAGTTATGGTTTTTTAGGAGCAAAACTTTGCCGCGGTAATACCATGGCGATAGTTGATTCTGATCAGCCGCGATCACACCCATTTGCCGATACAATTTTAACTCAAAAATGTAAACACGCAAAACATCAACAAGTTGTATCCTATTGTCATGCTGCCCTTGTTATTGGTGGAGGCAAGTACTCTATAGAATTACTTAAGGAGTTTAGTAAAAAGCATAAGCCTATTATTGCTGTATGTAATAGCCACGGTATTGTTGATAATGAAATTAGTGAATTTGGTATTCAAGCATTACCCTTAATACAGGCGATAAACTGGCTGTTAGAAACGTTGTAGTCATTGATGTGAAAACTCGCTAAATTCATATGTGTAACCTTGTTGGATTGTTTTTGTTGTTTCAGTAATACGCGAAGCAATACGATTATGCTCAATAAAAACTCAGGCGTTCTAATCCCATGAAGATTGATAGCTGTGCTACATCTACTTTGTCGAATTAAAAAAGTTAATAAGCTTTGCTTAACTAAACGTTGAATAAATAAAGCAAACTGTCAAATTCGAGGATGCCAATTCATACACGTTAAGCTTGGTAAAATTCTTTGCATATTCGCAATATGATAATTATCTTTTTAATTTGCAATTCGATAGTACTTTACATAAAAGTAAAATACTTAACACTTTGAAAAATAGGCATTATGTAAGAACGGCTTATTCCTTGCTGTAATCTATTACATCTAGGAGGTTTCATGAACATTACCAGAGAAAAACCTTGTCAACGACGTCATCACCGACTTAAAGCGCCATTACATGTCAGTGTCAATGGCCTAGCGCCATTACCTGCCTTTGATTGGAGTTTAGGCGGATTATGTGTTGGCGGCTATCAGGGTGACTGGATAGAAGTTCAAGAAAAAGTATCATTAATACTAGAACTTCCTTTTCAAGGTTTTCAGATCTCTTTTGATGTATCGGGAGTCGTTATTCGTAATGAACAAAGTACGCAGTCTTTATTCATAGAATTTGTCGATTTACCGGAACGCTCTTTCGATTTAATGAACCATTTTGTTGATGACTTGATCCGCGGTAAAATGGCTACCATTGATGATACTATTTGCCGTATCGATGTACCTGTTACGCCGATATCTACGTCACCAACACCTAATCCAACCGATAAAATACCCTTACATCGAATCCCAATAAAAACAATCATGATGAGTTTTTTTTATATAAGTTTGGGGTTATTTGTCTTTGGTTATTTAGCACTTATTTTTTATTCAAATTTGGTCTCTATGGAAATTGCAACCTCGGTTGTTTCTTCCCGTATACAAACAATGTCTATGCCAGTTGACGGCATACTAAAACCAATTAACTTATCCGTTGGTGCTCGATATAAGGAAGGTGAACCACTATTTGGCGTCGAAAATATAAACCTTAAAAATAAAATCAATAGCAGTAAATTAAAGATAGAAAAATCAAAGATTAAATTAAGTGACGCAAAAGAGAAATACCGCATTGAAACTGAGCGGATGAAGCTATATCAAATCGTCAGTAATACCGATTTAAAAATAATAGAGGCGCAACTTGCCGCCAAAAGAGCAGAATTGGCTGCGGCGGATCGGAATTTTGCTCGTATTAATAGATTGAAAGAAAATCGCTCTATTAGTACCAAACAGCTAGATGACGCCACACAAGTACAAAATAAGGTCGCTTATCAAGTGCAAGCATTAGAGGCCAAATTGGTACAAGCAACGGCAATGGAGTCAGTATCTGAGCGACGTCATTATAACCACAAAGTTTTTTCGACAGATTTGGATCTGATGGCGGTTAACTTACAAACACTCTACTCAGCTATACAGTTAGAAGAGCAACAACTGGCATTGCTGATCAAAACGAATAATCAACAAATAGTAAGAGCGCCATACAATGGCAAAGTCACAACACTGTTTCATGTCGAAAACTCCAGTATACCGCGAAATGAAGCCATCTTGATGTTTGAAGAAACAGGTCGGAACTTAGTTACGGCTTTTTTAAACCAAGAAGAAGTCATGGAGGTAGGTTTACATGATATTGCTAGCGTTTTTATACCCGCATTAGGCTTTGAAGTTGATGCGATTATTACCCAAATTGACCGTGCCTCGGGCTATGTGGATAAAAAAAATGTGCGTTATGCATGGCGCGATAAAGAAGAAAAAACAGCTTTAGTTTCTCTCGAATTGTTGGTAACGGATAATGTTGAACATGCAATTACCGCAGGCCTGCCTGCTGTCGTTATTTTTAAACGCAGAACAACAAGTAATATTTTTGCAAAGTTCTTTACAACAAAAGGCAACGTAAGCGACAAAAACTCCGCTAACGTCTCAGGAGGCTCTTATGATTCAATATGATAAAGTGCCGGAGATAGACGATCCAACATCGTGGCCGACAGGGTTTAAGAAGTGGAATGTTAAAAGTCTATTTAATATTACCCTTTATTTTTCATGTTGTTTATTAGCGATATTATTATTGCCCAATAGTATATGGGATGCACAGCACAAGGAAGTTATTTTCATTATTGGTAGTCTCGGTTGTTGGCGTTATGGATGGTGGTTTACACACGCCGTACGTGCGTTTATCTATGGTCATATTGTTTACCCAAGGTTCCGCCGTAAAGGTCAAGAAATTTGGCAATCCGGTTGGCGTCCCCGTCATTTACATTTCATGATGACCACCTATAACGAACATCGCAGTATTACTGAAAAAGTTATTCGTTCACTCTTATTGGAAATGAAAAATTCCGGTGTACCAGCAACGATCTGGTTAGGGTCTTGTATTCGTTTTGACGAAGACATCGTTGCTAATATGCTCAGAAGAGAAGCACAAAATATAGATGTGACGCTGCGTATTATTCGTCAAAATGTATCAGGTAAACGCGCGGCTATTGGCTTAGTACTTCGTGCCATGTCAAGGCTAGGTGTACATAAAGATGACCTAGTTGTGTTTATGGACGGCGACTTTATTCTCTCTGAAGGTGCAATAAGCCGCTGCATGCCATTATTTAAAGTCTTTCCTGATTTACAAGCATGTACAACCGATGAAGAAGTTATTTGTATCGGACCAAGGTGGATTGAAACTTGGTTACAAATGCGGTTTTCACAACGTCGATTAGCAATGCAATCTCACTCGCTTTCAGGGCGAGTACTGACACTAACCGGGCGAATGTCAGTATTTCGAGCGAAGAATCTTTTGCAGCTTGAATTTATTCGTTTACTTGAAGCTGACCACTTAAATCACTGGCTGTGGGGCGATTTTCGTTTTCTTTCAGGCGATGATAAAAGTACTTGGTATTACTTACTTAAACATCAAGCTCATATGCTTTATGTGCCAGATGCTTTGGGCTATACCGTAGAAGTTATTGAAGGTTCAGGAATGGACCGTATGGTGCAGAATTTTCGCCGCTGGTCCGGCAACATGTTACGCAATGGTACACGTGCTACACAATTGGGTCCCAAAAACATGCCGTTTTTTATTTGGTGGTGTTTAGTTGATCAAAAAATATCGATGTGGACGATGTTGTTAAGTCCTGTACTTGCTGTATGTGCATCTGTTGTTTATGGATTGGAATACCTTGTTGCCTATGTGATTTTTATCGCCATCAGTCGGATGTTGTTATCACTATTTTTATTCGGCTATTCTCGTCAAATTCAAATGAGTTATCCTTGTATTTTGTATCTTAATCAACTGATAAATGCTGCAGTAAAGGTGTGGTGTATTTTTAGATTATCAAAACAACGTTGGTCAAATCGCGGAGATCAAAAATCTGTAGTTGATGGTAGTTATATGATTGATTTTGCTAGAAACCTGATGGCTAAATGGTGCACCACAGTAGCTGTAGTACTTTTATTTATTATTACCATGCAATATGCCAATTTAATTGATGTACCTTCCTATGAAGTTTTTGTGAATGCACTAAGGAGCTTGTCATGAAAACGTATCCTATTGTGCTTTATGTTTCAAAAAGCCGAGCAATGATTGCGTTAGAAAGAAAACGTTATTACAGCCATACTTTGGCAACGGGTCATAAAGGAATTGGTTATGTACTGGCAATTTCATTGATATTTATTTTAGGTTTATCTCCGTTATTGTTCAATTTTGTTGTTGATCCATACAATATGAATAAAGTGTTTAATTTGGGAATCAATAAGGAAAAAATAAGTTTAAAAGCACATTACCCATTATGGAAGATCCTCAATTACCCAAGTCAAACGGCGACGACATTGATAATGGGAGATAGTCGAGCGTTAGCACTTAAAGATAAATATTGGCATCAGTTAAAACTAATTAACGCGTATAATTTTTCCTATGGAGGAGGAACCATCAATGAGATTGTTGATACGGTTAACTTCATTAAGAACTCCCCACAATTGAAAACAATCTTTATTGGCATTCAGCTGCGAAGTTTTTCACCACTTTTTAAAAAAGGAATGAATCGAGTTCCAGAAGCCATTGAATTTGCAAATAATCCTTTGCAATATTATTCAAATGGCTTTGTTACAGAAATAAGTTGGCGACAAATTGAAAGTGGATTTAAAGACCAAATAGATAACATCACTGCCAATTCGAATTTCAAACTAATTTCTAGCGCATATGCTGAAGAGAACTTTGATTTTTCAAAAAATAGCTTATCTAAATTACTGGACCCTGCTCATTGTACAAACTGTATTTTACCTAAGTTAATAAAATCACAACCAGCGCCGAGTATTACATTTATTAAAACACAAGCAGTCGTTGGCTTAGGTATTTGGCAAGAGTTATGGCCTCTTATTGCCATGAATAGACAGTTACCTAAAAAATTTAGTAATCAAATTGTAAAAAATGCAAAGTCAGACTGGCAATCGTTTACTTTTTCTAAAAAGTATTGGCAAGGTTTAGTCGAAATAAGCCAGTGGAGTAAACAACATAATATTAAACTGGTTTTTTTTATACCGCCAACAATCGCTGAAATGCAACAACAAATCAGTAACTATGGATATGGACAATTAAATCAAGAATTAAGAGCGGACTTAGCCCGGTTAGCGACCGTAGTGGATTTTGATTTTGATAGTCCATTAACGCGCAACGTGGAAAATTTTAATGATGCCTATCATTTTAATTTCAAAATTGCTAAAGCCATTATTGGTGAACTGATTCAGCTTGTTAGTGATAACACTACATCAGTAGAGCTCAGTCAAAAACGCCGTTCTGGCATTAGATGTCCGATAACAAAACAAGACATAACTAAACAACTTTCCCATCAGGGTCTACGTATGATTGAAGGAAAATCATGCAGGATTTGGCAAAGCAGCGATGAATAAAGATAAATTACTGGCCAAACATTACGCCATTACCATTGCTATTTTACTGATGGTGATAGTCTCACTCTCAATCTATTTTGTTTATCTTCAATATCAAGATAATCAAGGGAAAAGTGCACCTATCGTTGCAGAAGTAAAAGAGCAACTTGACCAAGCTAGAGCGATGCAAAAGCAGGGGGCTTTAGAAGAATCGGTCGACATTTTTGAGCACTATGCGTTACAAGGTTATCCCGATGCAATGTTCTTTTTGGCAAGGGCTTATGAAAGGGGGTGGGGTGTACCACCTGATCTTGACAAAGCAAGATCATATTTACTAAATGCAGTGCAGTACAATTTCAGCTATCGAGGAGAATCAGCTTTTCAAATAGGCAGACTTTTTCAGAAATCAGCAGGTCCAAATTGTAATACCATTGCTGTTGATTGGTTCAAAAAAGCCTTGCAATGGAATTATGTTAAAGCGTCACTTTTATTAGGAATACATTATGAAAAAGGTCTCGGAGTTGAACAAAACCTAAATAAAGCCATTTTCTATTATGAAATAGCTGTGCAAGAAGGTATCGCTATTGCCGCTCTAAAGCATGCACGGCTAATTGTCACTGGGAAATATGGTTATACAAAAGACCTAGAATATGGCGAACGTTTAATAAGTTTTGCTATTGAACGTTTAGAAAAAGATGCAAATAACGGTAAAGCAAGTGCAGCTAAAACATTAGGGCGTTTGTATCGTGACGGCCGTTTAGTCAATTTGGGCTCGAAAGAAAAAAATAACATAACAGCGATATATTGGCTGCAATTGGCAAGTGATTTAGGTGATGCAGGTGCAATGCATGATTTAGGGCGTTTACTTATCTTTATCGATGAAATTAAAAACCATAAACAAGCCATCGCATTATTAAAAAAATCGGCCTTAAAGGGCCACGGCGGTGCTGCAACAACACTAGGTAGAATGCACATTCAACAAAAGTATGGCCTTAATTCTAAAGGCGCGATCGCTTGGTTTGAACAAGGGGTAAATGCAGGTCATACGGGTGCGATGAAAGAGCTTGCCATTGTTTATCATGATGGTGAATTAGCCAGTAAAAGCCTAGTAAAAGCGATTGTATTACTCCAAAAGGCATCAAATAAAGGGCACTCAGCGTCGAAACGCTTATTAAACAAATATCTTAAAAAACAAAGAAAACTCAAAAAAACAAAATCAAAGAAAGTTGAACAGTATGACAGTGAAATCGCATTAAAATCATGATGATTAGCACTTGGTAGGGATATAAACCGTATACGAAAATAATGAACATATAAGGGGTTGATGATGGTTTTCAGTTCACTTGAATTTATTTATTTATTTCTATTTCCTACGTTAATGGGTTATATCGTTTTACGACATTTTTCTTGGGAAAAGGGGATTATATGGTGGTTGATTATTGCCTCTTTGGTATTTTATGCATGGTGGAGTGTATTGTACCTAGTGTTACTATTAACCTCTGTTATTGGAAACTTTGTACTTCATCAATTTATTAAAAGAAGTAAAAGTAAAGTTCTACTCGCCATAGGTACAACAGCAAACCTAGGTGCGTTAGCCTATTTTAAATATGCAGATTTTTTTATTGAGAATATTAACGCATTAACATACTTTCAATTACCCCTGTTACACGTGATTTTACCGCTAGCAATATCATTTTTTACATTTCAGCAGATATCATTCTTGTTCGATACTTATCATGGCAAAGTGGAACAATGTGATTTTGCGAAATATTGTCTATTTGTTGTTTTTTTTCCTCAACTTATTGCAGGTCCAATAGTTCTACAAAAACACACCTTGCCGCAATTTACACTGGCAACATTTAGAAAGCCGCTTTATATGAATATCGCTATTGGCTTAACTTTGTTTTCAATCGGGCTTTTCAAAAAAATCGTTTTTGCAGACACCATGGCGTCAACCGCCAATGAAGTTTTTGCTTTAGTCCATGCTGGCAATACTGTCCCTTTCGAAATTGCTTGGTTAGGTGTACTTGCTTATAGTTTTCAGATCTATTTCGACTTCTCTGGCTATTGTGATATGGCGCTTGGCCTTGCAAGAATGTTTGGCATAAGGCTACCGATTAATTTCAACTCACCTTATCAGGCTTTGAATATCGTTGATTTTTGGCGTCGTTGGCACATTACCTTATCTTCATTTTTGAGAGATTACCTCTATATACCTTTTGGTGGCAGCAGAAAAGGCAAACCGAGACAATATCTTAATTTAATGGCGACAATGCTTTTAGGTGGATTATGGCATGGTGCAAGTTGGAATTTTGTTTTCTGGGGGTTTTTGCATGGCATGTATCTGGCCATTAATCATGGTTGGAATGCGTTGACAACTCACCTTAAGTTGCCATCTTATTTTCCCGCTTTTATTGGCCGAGGACTTTCCCATCTTATCACTATGCTTGCGGTGTTAATGGCATGGGTTTTCTTTCGAGCTGAAAACTTTTCAGATGCAATTTTACTCATAAAAGCAATGTTCGGGCAAACCTATTTCTATAACATAAAGTTGTGGGCTGATGTGCTAAATGAGGCTCCATTACTGTGGTTGAAAATAGCTTTTCTCAGCTTTGTCGTTGTATTTTTACCAAACTCTATTGAATTAACGAAAAATTACCGTCCTGTTATTAAAGTGAAAAAATATTTATCAAAAGGAGTTGGTCTGTCTGAAAACATTAGAAAATGGCTGGTCTGGCGGCCAACGATTACGTGGTCAATTGCAATTTCGTTTATAACCACGATGAGTTTTTATTATCTATATCAAGCAAATAATATCACTGAGTTTATCTACTTTAATTTTTAATTTAAAGGGAAGAAGGCACCAATAAATGCGTTAATCGATAACAAATTTCGACAATATTTTGGAGGCAGTAATGATCTACCTAAATAAGAAGCAGTTGTACGGTAAAACAGTGACATTTTTAGTACTACTTCAGTTGTCACTCTGTAGTTTTGCCAACGAATTATTAAATGCGGGGATCTCAGATGTATTCGAAGTTGAAGAAAAACATTGGCAGATAACGCTAAAAAATAATGGTTTTTCTTACGATACATCAAATCAAATGATGTCTATGAAAGGTCTGGCAAAAAAAGGGCTTATTAGTGTCGCCAAGCGCGGCGATTATTTATTACAAAATTTTTGGCAAGAGGGAGCATATCGGTCAACGATGATGTTTGGTCAACAGCTGATTGTTGATGGTTATGATATTGACGATGTTTCTAGAATAAGTAGTTTTCGATTTAACCGTAATGGTGACTACGTTTTTATTCACACAACCAAAGGGCCAAGCTCAAAAGTTAATTTAATTTCCAACAATAGTGCCATATATTCCTGGCCAAGATTAACCAATGTTAAAATAATCTCATTTAATAACAATGTATTAATATTATCTGTTTATGAGGAAAAAAAATTAACAACACATTTTTTGAGATATGAGTTAAGTGACAAAGTGGCGAGTGCAGAGGACTTTGTTGCACTTGGTCATATCGATGGCTGTGCGGTTTTATCGTCTAAACTGTTAAAAAACGGTCTTTTGTTACAGACTTATTGTCAAATGGAATACGGTAGTGACGTATTATTTTTAGATTTTAAAAGTCAGCAATTACAGACTATTGCAATAGGAACCGATGACGAGTTCTTTGGTTATTCTTTATTAAGTAAAAAACAAAAAAGAGAGCACAAAAAACAAAGTGCCAGTTTTCCAATATTGACGGTTAGCGGTAGTACCTCAGCTCGACAATTGTATCATGCAATATCTGGCAGTATTCTTAAGTTATTGGGTGAGCCCATGTCGCTTTCATCTGATGAGGCTGGCAAGCAAAGTTGGAGTCAATCATATCGTACACTGACACTGGCAGAGCTTTATCAAAAAACTAAACATCCATTTTTTGCTAAGTTGGCGTCGCAAGCGATGTCAGCAACACTACGACAAAAAAACATTAACTTAGGTATATCACAACGGCACAATCCGCAATGTGGATGGGCATCAAGAATATACTCTCAAGATCGTAAAACACCTTTGTCTTTTCTGATTAATCAGGGAATGATTGCTAATAGTTTGATAGCTAGTTGTGAAAAAATAGGTAAATACTGCTCAACAACATTAAATGAACAAATAGACACAAATGCACAATGTTTAGTATCAAGTTACGAGTATCTTTTTGATCATCAACAGGGACTATACCGAATCCCTTATGCAAGTAATTTTCGATATGACGGCATTTTCTCTCCTTGGAATTGGCATTTGGTATGGGCAGGTGTATTGCAGCATGTTGCCGAGACAACAAATGATAAAAATCTCAATAAAAGAGTGGTGGCAATAATTGAACAGTTTATTGCGACATGGGATTTCACTATTGAAGATAATTCGCGAGTTTTGTGGCGGTATTGGACACCTCACTTTTATCAAGGCTGGAAAGCAGAAGATAACATATCCAAACATCGCCCCAAACAAAGAGAAATAAACTTGTCGAATTACCGTTATGAGGACCTAAATCATGCAGGTATTAGTTTATTGGGATTGCTTTTTAGTCATTATAGATTAGATAAAGAGCATCAAATGGCATTAACTAATACCCTATCTGATTTGTTAAACCTTGGCAGTATTTTACCTCGGGATATGGATGGTAATGGCCCTTATAATCCTAGATGGTCTTTAGGGGCTGGTTGGCATGCCTTCGCTACACCAACGTTGAATCAACTTTATTCACATAAGCTACCAGGTAGTGCATCCTCCAGCAAACACCTTGCTTATGCATTATTAAGCAATAATGAAAAACCATTTCATTTACAGTTATCTCTTTCTCTATGCACTCCTGTCGCTCAGGAAGGTGATTCAAATTGTAAAAAAATAAAAGATTGGTCTTGGTCAAATGTCACTGGATTTTTAGCGAACAATCCTTTGTTTTCGATAAGTCAGCATGAACGGGCAATGTTTTTTACTGTAAACAAAAGTTTTAAGTAAGGCATTAATGTAGTTGTGCTATGTAACATAAAAATCGCAGGTGATATCCATGAAAGATGTTGTTCGTAAAGGGAATAGTTATCGAGCCGATATAGATGGACTGCGCGCTATCGCGGTACTGTCAGTTGTTATTTTTCATATAGATAAAAATATATTGCCTGGCGGTTTTGTCGGCGTAGACATATTTTTTGTCATTTCAGGTTACTTGATCTCACTTTATATTTTCCAACAAATAGATAGGAAAACCTTTTCTATTACAGAATTTTATCGACGACGAATTAAACGCATAGCGCCGGCTATGCTTGCCGTTCTCATCGTGGTAATCCCTTTATCACAACTGATATTATTGCCCGATGATGCAAAAAATGTTGCAGAGTCTGGGATTTGGTCATTATTATCTATGGCCAATATATATTTCTATAGTTCTCAAGATCTGGGTTATTTTGCATCGACAATGAATGAAAAGCCCTTACTGCATTTTTGGTCACTTGGTGTTGAAGAGCAGTTTTATATAATTTGGCCAATAATCTTATTATTTCTTTATCGCGGGAAATACTCTTCTCTATTTTTATATTCGTTGATTTTTATTTCGCTATTATCTTTTTGCAGCGCACAATACTTTTTTGATGTATCTCCTTCTTTTGTTTATTACATGCTACCAACCAGAGCCGGTGAATTATTAATCGGCTCAATTGTCGCTTATCTCATTAATCAACCAATTCGCAAAGAATATTCGTATTCAGTATTAAATAGTATGTCTTTGTTGGGTTTTATTTTAATTATTTTATCTTTGAACGTTATTTCTAAAGATTCTGTATTTCCAGGATTTATCTGTCTATTACCGACCATGGGAACGGCATTTATTATATTTTCTGGTCATTATGGAACGAATAGTTTAAATCGTTATTTAACGTTTAAACCTTTGGTCAATATAGGTTTGATTTCATACTCAACGTATTTGTGGCATTGGCCTGTTATTGCATTTTTTCGTTATGGCTTATTTGAACAAACGTGGTTAGTAAACATCATATTATTTTGTATAACATTAGTTCTAGGTTGGCTAAGTTTTCGATTTATAGAACAACCTTTTCGGTATTCTACTTTATCTACAAAGCGTCTATTTATAAAATTGTATTTAGTTCCGGGGGCAAGCATTACACTACTAGCATTACTTTTTTACAGTTTAGATGGTTATGGAGTCCGATGGTTTTCACCTCAGTATCAAACAAAGTTAACAAGTATTAATACCGATGTGAAAGCTGCATATCATTATAAATATGTTTGTCAAAGGAGCCGGATTGACATTAAAGATATAGAAAACACACATTGTATATTAGGCAATGAAACAAATAATGAGAGCGGTAGCACTACACCGCAAATTATCTTAATTGGAGACTCAAATGCGGCTCATTATGTTGGCATGATTGGGGCTTTTGCAAAAGAACAAGGTTTTAGTTTCAGAAATTTACAAATTAGTGCTTGTCCTCCAGTAAAAAACTCGATTAAACAATACGTAAACATTAAACATTTTAAGAACTGTAGAGATTCACTTAAGTTACTTTGGCAATATCTCGAACAATTTAGAGTCATTATAATATCTGCGTCATGGCTGAGTTATCAGCTTAAATCAGATGGATTTCTCGTCGATTTCTACCAAACGGTAAAACAGTTAATAAAACAAGGGAAGCAAGTTATTCTTATTGGCAAAGCACCTATTATCTCTTCATATAATCAAAGCTGCTTATCACGTTCGTTAAGTTTTCCCTTTGTGAACTGCTACAAGCCAAGCATACTAATGGATAAAAATATCTCATCCATAAATCTTAGTCTCAAGACGTTTTCAGTGGAAAATGAAAATGTGGATTACTTTGATGCCAATGACTTCATTTGTAGAAATAAGAACTGTTCTGCTTTTAGTCTTAATGGGGAGGCTATTTATTTTGACAAAAGCCATCTTTCTATTCCTGGCTCTTGGAAGTTAGGTCGAGAGATTATCAAATATGAAGGGGTGCCATATCCATTTAACGTGCTAAATGAACTTTAATACGAGGATTTAAGCCCAGCTTTGTTTTTTTCGATAAAGGGTAGATGGACTTACTTCAAGTAAAGCAGCTGCTTTGGGAACATTTCCCCCACAATAGCTAATTGCCGCTTCTATTGCTTCTTTTTCTACCAGCCATAGCGGTTGAATGTTTGTTTCACTACGTTGCGTATTAATCGATTCTGTATTCTTTGTTATATTTGTATGCTCAATAGATGCACGGGATGGCTGATTTCTTGTGATAAAACCATTTACGGTTGTCGATAGTGATTTTATTATCATTTCGGCAGTAATTTGTGTACCCGTATTGAGGATTATCATGCCATGAATAATATTTTCCAATTGCCTGATGTTGCCGGGCCAATCGTATGAACACATTATTTTTATTGCATCTCGTGACAATTTGGTAAATTGTTTATTTTCTATTTTTGAAAATTTTTTCAAAAAATAACGTGCGATCAATAATATATCGGCACCTCTATCTCGTAAGGGGGGTAAGGCAACGGTGATTACATTCAGGCGGTAGTACAAGTCTTCTCTAAAATCGCCATTTAATAGTGCACTACTGATAGAGTTAGATGATGCTGAAATTATTTGCGCATGGAATTTATGGATTTTATGTGTACCAATAGGTGAAAATTCTCGCTCTTGAATTACTCTAAGTAGTTTGGCTTGTAGTGATAGAGATAAAGAACATATTTCGTCTAAAAAGAGCGTGCCGTGTTTAGCTGCGGCAAATAATCCTTCTTGGTTTGTGGTTGCTCCTGTAAACGCTCCTTTTATATGACCAAATAGCTGTGACTCAATTAGGTTCTCGTTAAAATTTGCACAATTTACGGCAATAAAAGGTTCATCTTTATGATAACTTTCTTGATGACAAGCTTGAGCAACAAGCTCCTTACCCGTACCTGTTTCTCCCATGACAAAGATAGGGGCATTTGTTGTCGCGGCGTGCCTGATGCTATCAAACAAATCATGCATAGTATCATCAGCGGCAATGATGCCATGAAAATTGATAGGTTCATCATAACTATCATTATTTTTTGTTTTGCTATTCTCAGGAAGAGAGTTTAGAGCCTTATCAATAACAAAGAGTAGTTCCTTATTATCCCAGGGTTTACAGATAAACCGCTCTACCACACCAGCATTGAATGCAGATGATATTTTTTTAAAGTCATGGTAGGCCGACAAAATAATACGTTGCGAATTAGGCCAACGTTTTTTTACATTAGCTAAGAAGGTGCAGCCATCCATATCTGGCATGTGTTGGTCTGAGATAATAACATTAGGAAAAGTATGTTCACAAAATTGTATTGCTTCTAAAGGCGAGTCAAAGGCATAGATGTTTGCTGATATACTGCGTAAAGCCCTTTTTAAGGCAGCAAGGATTGCGGTGTCATCATCAACAAGAACAATAATCGGTAAGTCGTCCATACATTGCCTTAAAGTCGTTAGTATTAAACTGTGCCTTCATTGTTAAGCATAGAACACAATATGCATATAAGGACATTTCAATAGCAATATAAGACGTATTATTCGCAAAATGCGAATTTATAGGTGCATTAATACTAGATTTATCATCTAAAAGTTACAATACTGAAGTTGTTCAGTTAAGCCATTTATCTTAAATGCTTAAGTAGAGTGTCTGACTGACTATTTTTAATAAACGGAACGGCTTCATTAGCTAATATGGAATAAAACAATGTCAAAACCTGAGTTATTGATACTGGATGACGAAAAAGAAGTACTTAACGCCTTAAATCGTGTTCTCCGAAAAGATTTTGAGTTGCATTTATATTCGGATCCTCATGAAGCAATAGCGTTTTTTGAAAATAGTCCTGTTCCTTTAGTTATTTCAGATATGCGCATGCCAATAATGGATGGAGCAACATTTTTATCGCGGATCACTGAACTAAATCCTAAATCTAAACGATTTTTATTGACGGGGCATGCGGATATTAACTTAACGGTAACGGCTGTTAATGAAGGAAAAATTTCACACTATTTTGCAAAACCTTGGGATAACTTTGAATTAATATCAGAGCTAAAGTTAGCCTATGAGCTATATACCACGGAAGTTAAATCTAAACGATTATTAAAACAAAATATTGAGAAGAACACTGAACTTTCACTTTTGAATAGCTCGCTAGAATTAGAGATCAATAAAAGTAATGAAAAGCTAGAACAACTCTCTTTTAAAGAAGCTAAAAGTTTTGTGCGATTGAAAAATACTTTTTCCACTTTCATCAATCTTAATGCAGAAATAATTTCACTGCATACTATGGATACGAGTAAACATAATTTTAGAGTTGCCTCTCATGCAAGAAGCATTGCAGAAAAAATGGCATGTGATAACTTGACTGTTTTTCAGATATATATTGCTGGCTTGCTTTATGAAACAGGTAAGTTGTCTATAGCACAATCTCTCTTATCAACTCCCATAGAGCACCTAAATCAACAAGAGCGAACTTCGTATAACTCTTTTTATGGAAAGGGAGCTACTTTATTAGAAAAGGTAAAAGAATTAGCAAATGTTGCCAATATCATTAAGCATATTCCTGAACATTATAATGGTTTAGGTGTACCAGAGCGTTTATCTCAAGAGGATATACCACTAGGTTCAAGGATAATTTCTGTGGTTGCTACATTTGATAACTTAGTATTAGGAAGGCAAACACAGTTACCTACTTCTCTGGTAGAAGCGAAACATCGTATTGAAGAACTTGCAAATAAGGTTTTTGATCCACAAGTGATTAATCTTTATTTTGATTTATTAGACACTAGACCCGCAGCAAAAGAAGGAACTATCGAGTATCCAGCAAACATCGCCCAGTTAAAGGAAGGAGATGTTTTAACGCAGGACTTAAATAATGGCAACATGCTGCCACTATTAACAAAAGGCGTAATTGTTGAGTCACATCATATTGAAAAGTTAACTGAGCTAGAAATAGAGCACAACAGCGTATTTACTTTATTTATAGCGCCAAGAAACTAAGAACCATTTATTTCGATGTTAATTATAGCCTTTGATGTAGTATGTTTCATCGGGAAAAATAAATCGAATACAGTGTCCTGTTTTATCCTCAGTTTCACATTTGCCCCGTGAGGGAAAATAATTAAGATATAAAGGTACCTCTACTTCTGTTTTCTCGTTTTTATGGTGTTCATTTGAGTACAACATTGAATTTGACATAATATTTCTCCTCTTTACCTTTGAATAATAAGGCATTTACTGAGCCATCTTGTATCTGTTTGATATCTTTAACTTAAATTTAGTGTGAGTTTTGTTTGGCTCTTATTCTAGGACGTAGTCGCATATTGCGAAGCTTATAGTCGACTAATGAGTGATATGTGGGTGATGAAGTTACTAGTATCGAGGTATTATAAATGGCGCCTAAATGTAAAATATATTGGAAATAGTGCCTATTGCATATGAATTTGCCATATATTACTTTCTTGACTATAAGTTGATTAGGATTTGTTTTGTTAAGCGAGTTCATTTTGTATCATCATCTTCTGAAAGTACGTATTTTACTCACCTTAATACTATGCATAACTCCGTTATCAAGTGGTTTTGCCGTAGTAGCAACAACATGTGCAACAACTTTAAAAGCTCCGGTTGTGCAATTGATCATTCCTGATTTTGCTGATAGTTCTTTTTGGAGTAACTTCGTCACTATAACCAGAATGGCAAGTGCACAATATAATATTGACCTACGTATTCATTTTATCAACAGAACAGAGCGAAGCCGTTTTAACTATGCACAAAAAATTGACCATGTACTCACTAAGGAGAAAAAGTCAGATTATTTAGTGAGTATATTTCTAACACATACTGAGCAGTCTGTAGTTGATGTGGCTGCTAAACATCAAGTTAAATTGTTTTCATTTAATTCACCGTTTAGCTTACGAGTCAAATCGGTATTAGGAAATCCAAGGGAGAATAGTGACTTTTGGATTGGCCACATTTCGCCCAATGATATACTGGTTGGATATGAGATGGCTGACTTTCTATTAAGCGATAATAAATCCAATAACACACCATTGTCTCTATTTGCTATAAACGGAAATAGAGAAAGTGAAGTGGCTGTACTTCGAACAAAGGGGTTAATGCAAAGAATTAATGAAAATGATGCTGTTAGCTTATTGCAAATTCTTTACAGTGATTGGTCATATCAACAGGCTAGGGATAAGATGCACAAGATGCTAAAACGATTCAAAAGTATGGATCTTATTTGGAGTGCTAGTGACGTTTTGACGCTTGCTGTTTTAGATGAAATTAATCGGCTGTCTAAAGAGGATATGCGCCAACCCAAAATTGCTAGTATCGATTGGTCGCCAAAAATAGTATCTCGTCTTAAAAGTAGGGAGGTTGCGGTTAGTTACGGTGGACATGTTTTTGAAGGGGCTTGGTTATTAGCCATGATTTATGATCATTTTAATGGTTTGGATTTCTACAGCGAACTTGGTGATGTGGTCTCTTACCCATTGCAACCGATCACTGTTGACAATGCTGACCTTATTCTGTCAATTGAGAAAACCAAATTCAATTTTTTACCATTAAGCAAATGTTTGACACCATCGTTAAAAGTATATTCTTTTGATGCGATGACTTTGTTACAAGATAATATGTCAGTTAACTAAGTTACAACGTAATTAGGCTATTTATTAAGTAGTTAGAGTTGTGAGCAACGATACTG
>JABSOX010000032.1 GCA_013215655.1 Colwellia sp. | reverse complement strand
TGAACCCACCAACCATTTAGACATCTATTATCAACATCAAATTTTGCAATTAGCCAAGAAGCTCAAAATAACCCTATTATTAACTATCCATGACTTAAATCTAGCCGCGCAATACTGTGATCGTATTGTCTTAATCGATAATGGCAAATTGTGCGCTGATGCTACACCAGAAATAGTTTTTAATCAGAAACTGTTAAGTAGAGTATTCAAATTAGATTGTCACATTGATAAAAACCCTTTTACACAATCACCACGGATAACTTTTTCAGGTAATAGTCATAATAATTGCAATAATCAACAGACGACGAATAATGATGATGCGGAGTTGATCAACAATGACTAGATTATCGACAAAATCAACGTTACTCATATTATCGAGTTTAGTGCTATTAACCGTATTGTTATCCATGGGTTTTGGCGTTGCTGAATTGGGTCATGACGCGGTATGGCAATGCATTAGCAGTGGTTGCGAAAAACCAGTTTACGATACTATTTTATGGCAAATACGCTTTCCACGAGTATTACTTGGCTTTTTGGCTGGTTTTGGTTTAGCGATTGCAGGCGCGCTCATGCAAAATGTTACTCGTAACCCTCTTGCCGACCCTTACCTGTTTGGCATCATTGCCGGCGCTGGTTTAGGTGCCACCTTATCGACTTTTCTTCCTGCTAACTTACAGTTCTTTTCATTACCTTTAGCTGCATTCTTTGGGGCTTTATTTGCGGTATTTATTGTCATTGTGGTAGTGATAGGAAATAACTGGCGTAAAACTGAACACCTATTATTAGCAGGTGTTGCTGTTAATTTTCTCTTTAGTTCGGTAACAAGTTTTATCCTTTATATGGGTGATGCATTTTCCAGTAACCGAGTGATTTTTTGGTTAATGGGAAGCCTTGCCCGAGCTGATCATACCGCCTTAATGTGGATTTTTCCGGTAGTGCTCGTTGCTACCATCGTTGCCTTGTTATTAGGACGACAACTTGATGCCTTACTACTCAGTGATGACAGTGCACGTACACTAGGTGTTAATGTTGAAAAGTTAAGAATGATTGTATTAATACTTTGTGCAGCCCTTACCGCGGTCATTGTTGCATTTTGTGGTGGTATTGGTTTTGTGGGTTTGATGATCCCACATATTGTACGTCGTTTTGTTGGTTTAACCACATCAAGATTGCTTATTGCTACCGGCTTATTTGGTGGCTGTTTCTTAGTATGGGTAGACGTATTGGCGCGCACTTCACTAAGTGGTCAAGAAATACCTATTGGTGTTATTACCTCAGCTATTGGCAGTATCTTCTTCTTATTAATCATGCGAAAAATGTAAACCAAAGATAGATATAACTTAAATAACATTAAAAATATAATTGAGTAATACCATGAAAAATATGCAGCCTGGACAAGTAACGCCCTTAAATATCGAATATAAAGCAGTTATTCAAAATAAAATAGATCAAAAAACCAAACCCCTTGGTTCATTGGGACAACTTGAACAGGTTGCACTACAACTTGCCTTAATTCAAAGTCAAAAACAAAGAATATTAGTTGATAAGGTTTCCATATCTAAACCTACAGTAATTATTTTTGCTGGTGATCATGGCATTAGTGAGCAAGGTGTTTCAATTGCACCTAGTGCAGTAACACGACAAATGGTATTGAATTTTTTGGCGGGTGGAGCGGCAATAAACTGTTTTTGTCGTAGTAACAATATTGACTTTAAAGTGGTTGATACTGGTATTATTGACCCTATCGCTAAACGTCATAAGAACTTAATTAATTATCGCTTAGGTGCAGGTACTAAAAACTTTGCCAATCAATCGGCAATGACTGAAATCCAAGTAGAACAAGGTTTATCCTACGGCAAACAAACGATAGAGCCTTTGATTAACAGTGATTGTAGCGTTTTGTTATTAGGTGAAATGGGCATAGGTAATACCAGCTCAGCGGCAGCAATTTTATCGGCACTCACTAAAGAGCCTGTTGAACTATGTGTTGGTATAGGCACAGGTATCAACCAAGAGCAACTCACCTTAAAGAAACAACTGATCACTCAAGCCCTTGCTCGCTTTGATTCATCTGATCCTAAAACCATTTTAAAAGAAGTTGGCGGCTTTGAAATAACCCAAATGACTGGCGCTATTATTGCCGCTGCACAAGCAGGCATTGCCATTTTAATTGATGGTTTTATTGTCAGTACAGCCGCATTACTTGCGGTAAGAATGGCGCCAAATGTTCGTGATTATTTAATCTTTGCTCATCAATCAGAAGAATCAGGACATCAGTTATTATTAAAAACACTCGATGCTAAGCCACTACTTAATTTAGGTTTACGTTTAGGTGAAGGTACCGGCGCAGCACTTGCTTTACCTTTATTACATGCTGCTGCTCATTTTTACAATGACATGGCTAGTTTTAAAAGTGCAGGTGTAACGGTTTAACCATGTTTAACTTGAAAAGCTTTCGTTACCAACTTAATTTGTTTTATTTAGCGCTGGGCTTTTTCAGTCGAATTCCTGTGCCTAAATCAAGTTATTATAGCCCTGAATTATTAAATAAATCAGGTCGTTATTTTTCTCTAGTAGGAATTTTACTGGCGTTAATTTTAGTGACTTTATATACATTATTAACGCCGTACTTCAGCAACAATATCACCATAAGTCTCATTATCATCGCCAGCTTATTACTCACCGGTGCTTTTCATGAAGACGGCTTAACTGATATGGCTGATGGCATTGGTGGTGGCATGACTATCGAAAAGCGTTTAGCCATAATGAAAGACAGTCGCATTGGTACCTATGGCGCAGTCACTTTGTTTATGGCGTTATCATTAAAATGGCTAGTTTTAGTAGAGCTTGCTCAAAGCACAATGTTTATTAATACATTAATACTCGGGTATGCCCTATCGCGAGCCGTTGCGGGTAGTTTAATTTCTGATATGAATTATGTTAGTGACAGTGATACCAGTAAAAGTAAACCATTAGCTAATAAACAAAGTACTAATGAGCTGATGATATTAGTATTGATTGGTTGTATACCCTTATTATTCCAGCCCTTTTTTTACAGTGTCATTCTTTTAAGCAGCCTGTTCATTTTTAGAATGTTTTTTAAACGCTGGCTTAATGCCAGAATTGGCGGCTATACCGGTGATTGTTTAGGTGCCTGTCAGCAAATAAGTGAGTTAATTATCTATCTTGTTCTGGTTGCTCTTTCGGCTGCTAATATTGCAGCAACTGCCACCACAACCATTCAACTTGCTGGGGCAAGCTTATGATCCATCTCGTTATAGGCGGCGCACGTTCGGGGAAATCAAGCTTTGCTGAACAGTGGTGCTTAGCTCTGAGTCAAGTTCAGAATCAAGCTCAAGAGCAGCCATTAATATATGTCGCCACAGCAACCGCTTTTGATCAAGAGATGAACGAACGCATTAAGCAACATCAAGATGATCGAGATAAAAACTGGCAATTAGTTGAGTGTCCTTTAGCACTATCAAGCCTAATCGAGAAATATAACGAAAAATGTAGCGAAGAATGTACTGATAGCCAAATCATCCTTGTTGATTGTTTAACACTATGGCTAAACAACCTTATTTATTCTTTTGGTGAAAAGTTTGAGATGGATGATGCTAAACAAAACTTACAGCAGCATTTTGATCAATTAGTGGCAACATTAATCAATACAGTAAAAAACAAAAATTTAACCATCACCTTTGTCGCCAACGAAGTCGGTTTAGGTATTATTCCACTGGGTGCAAGTAATCGTTTATATGTAGATTATGCCGGGTGGTTAAACCAAGCCATTGCCAAAATTGCAGATAAGGTCACCTTAGTTACTGCAGGTATTCCACTCACATTAAAAGATTCAATCGTTGAGAAAAACAAATGAGCCTAAACATATGAGTCATATCTATTTACTCCGTCATGGCAAAGTTAACGGCCCTGCAGCTCTTTACGGTAAAACGGATATTGAGGTTTCATCAACAATAGATAATGAAATACTGACGACATTAATCAATCATCAAGATAAGTTCACGCAAGTACTCACTTCGCCCTTAAAGCGCTGTGCAACTCT
This sequence comes from Colwellia sp., assembly GCA_013215655.1. Classification (GTDB taxonomy): domain Bacteria; phylum Pseudomonadota; class Gammaproteobacteria; order Enterobacterales; family Alteromonadaceae; genus Colwellia_A. Next base: position 50,291 of record JABSOX010000032.1, on the reverse strand, counting down.
TGCACAAAACTTTTCTCAGCAGATAAAAAAGCCAATTACCATTATAGAAGACCTACAAGAAATAAATTTTGGCGATTATGATGGGCGAGCTTTTGACGATATTCCTTATACGGATCCAAGCATCGCAAATACGGTTGGTGATGATCTAAGACCTTGGACGGACCTAGAGAGATTTTGGCAAAATCCAGTTAAATATCCATTACCCGATGCAGAAAAGCTCAATGATTTTTACCTTCGTATTAAACATGCATGGCAGGCTCAACTTACAAAATATACAGATGAAAATATCTTACTAATTACGCATGGTGGTGTGATCAGAATGATCTTAGCCGAAGTGCTTGGCCTAGATTGGAAAAATGCCAAACTCTTTAGTCAATTACAAATTGGCAACGCTAGCATTACTCACCTAAGTAGTAATATTAATCCAATGAACAGTAGTAATGACATTAAAGTACATGCTATTGCTATGCCGTTATCAGGTTTAACAGCTGATGAATAGTAAACACATAAGAAGTAATGAACATAATACTATACAACAACTTGCAAAAACCTTAATGGTGCAAGGTACTACTTCAGATGCTGGTAAAACCACATTGGTAGCGGCTCTTTGTAGAATATTTGCGCGTCAAAACAAAAAAGTCGCTCCTTTTAAACCACAAAACATGGCACTCAATAGTGCAGTTACGGCTTGTGGTGGTGAGATTGGTCGGGCACAAGCAGTGCAAGCAAGAGCTGCCAATATAGAACCTGAAGTAGATTTTAATCCAGTATTGCTTAAACCGAACTCAGATACGGGTGCACAAGTTATTATTCACGGCAAAGCGATAAGTGATATGGAAGCAGCTGCTTATCACGACTACAAAAAAGTGGCGATGCAAGCCGTACTCACTTCTCATCAACGTTTATCAAAACGTTTTGAATATATTATGGTTGAAGGTGCGGGCAGCCCTGCTGAGATAAACTTACGGGCGGGTGACATTGCTAATATGGGGTTTGCCGAAGCCGTTGACTGCCCAGTTATCTTAATTGCAGATATTGACCGTGGAGGTGTATTTGCGCATTTGGTCGGTACTTTAGATTTACTTTCAAAAAGTGAACAAAACCGTGTTGTAGGTTTTGTCATTAACCGTTTTCGAGGTGACATTGCTTTATTGCAATCGGGCTTAGATTGGTTAGAAGAGAGAACGGGTAAACCGGTACTTGGCGTGATCCCCTATTTACACGGTTTAACCATTGCCGCTGAAGATGCCGTTGATACTCAACAAGTCACAGAGAAACCGAAATTAAAAGTGATTGTACCTGTCTATCCAAGGATGAGTAATCATAATGACCTTGACCCCTTACGTTGGCATCAAGATATTGATTTAGAGTTTATTTATGCCAGCGAACAACAAAAAACACCATTATCTGCTGCTGATTTAATTATTTTACCCGGTAGTAAAAATGTTCGCGCCGATTTAGCCTTTTTAAAAGAACAAGGCTGGCATGATGATATTGCTAAACATTTACGTTACGGCGGTAAAGTTTGGGGCATTTGTGGTGGCTATCAAATGTTAGGAAAAAATATTGCTGACCCTCTAGGTATTGAAGGGCAGCCAGGAACTAGTTCAGCACTAAATTATTTGCCTATCACCACCACGTTAACAGCCAATAAAACACTAACTAATGTTAGTGGTGAATTATCATTAAGTGACGATACGGCCAATATTAGCGGCTATGAAATACATGCGGGTCAGAGCCAGTTAATCTCTGCAGAAATACAGAATGAAACGTTGCAGCCGATCATCAAAATAGACAATGAGAATATCGGACTCGTCACTAATGATGGGCAAATAGCCGGTAGTTATTTACACGGTTTATTTGATCAAGGTGAAGCCCTACAACTTATTATCAAATGGTGTGGCGCTAGTATTTCACCACCTATAAGTCATCAACAACAAGAAAACATTGCCCTTGATAAATTAGCCGATGCTTGTCAAGAACACTTAGATTTAGCAAAACTTAATCAAATTTTAACCACTTGGAGAAACTAACATGGTAAGTGACGAACAAAAGAAACAAAACCACAAAGAGCGTCAACAAAAACTAAAAGAAAAAGTTGATGAGCGTATTGCCGCAGCTACCGAAGATAAAGGGCTTTTATTAGTTATTACCGGTAATGGTAAAGGTAAATCAACATCAGGTTTTGGCATGATCACTCGCTCAGTTGGTCATGGTTTAAAAGCCGGTATTATCCAATTTATTAAAGGTACATGGGAATGCGGTGAGCTTAACTTGCTTAAGCAACATGGCGTTAAATCACATGTGATGAATACCGGCTTTACTTGGGAAACACAAAACAAAGAAGCCGATACAGCTGCTGCACAACTTGCTTGGCAAGAAGCTAAATTATTACTACAAGATCCTGATATTCATATTATTTTACTTGATGAATTAACCTATATGGTCACTTATGGCTATATCGAATTAGATGACGTTATTGAAGCATTAAATAATCGTCCAGCAATGCAACACGTGGTGATCACCGGACGAGCATGTCATCGTAAACTGATTGAATTAGCCGATACAGTTTCTGAAGTGCAATCAATAAAACATGCTTTTGATAATGGTATTAGAGTACAAAAAGGCGTGGATTGGTAAGTCATGGACATGATAAAAAACAAGATAACCAGCAAACTATGTATAGCATTATCGTTATGGTCATTTTTATTATGGTCAGTGCCATTTGCACTATTTGCTTTTTCAAATTATCAGCAGGTAAGTAACGAAAAAGCAAATAGTGGCCAACAAACGAATCATGAGCATCAAGACTATAAAAGAATAATAGCTCTTGCCCCCCATATTGTTGAGATGTTATTTGAATTAGGAGTAGGCGATAAAATCATTGGTACAACTGAACATTCAGATTATCCTGAAGCCGCCAATAAAATTCCACGTATTGGTAATTATGCGCGTCTTAAGATTGAACAAATATTAGCGTATCAACCTGATTTAATCATCGCTTGGCGTACCGGAAACCCCAGTGATGACTTAGCTAGATTAGAACAACTAGGTTTAAATATTGTTTATTCCGATCCTCAATCTCTTGATGATGTCGCCCAAGAGCTTAGGCTTTTTGGTCGTCTCACCCATGCAGGTGAACAAGCACAAAATCAAGCAAAGAAATACGAAGAAAGTTTAAAAAAACTGCGGAATACCTATCAAAATAAGAAACCGATATCGGTTTTTTATGAATTATGGTCACGACCATTAACCACGGTTGCCAAATATGATTGGCCGCAACAACATTTAGATATTTGTGGAGCGACTAATCCATTTGTTAATAATAAAGGCGTCTATCCTCAAATTGGTTTAGAACAAGTCGTCATAGCAAAACCTGAGTTGATCATTCAACCTATGTCTGAAGGTGAACCCAACCCTGATGCGGTTAACTGGGCGCAATGGCAAGAAATCCCAGCCGCTAAACATAACCAATTTATTCAACCAAATTCCGATAAGCTACACCGTATGACACCTCGGCTGCTAAATGAATTGGAACAACTTTGTATTGGTATTGATAAGGCTCGTCAGTATTACCAACAACAAAACATAAAAACGAAGATGAAAGATTAATAAATGAAAACGAACTTATTTTTAGCTCGTCATGGACAAACCCAATGGAATAAAGTGCAACGTTTTCAAGGTCAGCTAGACAGCAAACTTACTGAGACAGGGAAGCAACAATCTGAAAAAATTGCCCAGCAGTTAATCAATAAAGAAATTGATTTAATCGTCTCGTCTTCATTAGGGCGAGCGATTGATACCGCAAATATATGTCAACAAAAATTGTGTATACCTGTAATCACTTTAGATGGGCTCAATGAGCGAGACTTAGGTCATTGGCAAGGACAACATGTTGATGAACTTAAATCCCACAAAAATTATAACGAAATATTACATCAGTACACCGAATTAAAACCAGAAGGTGGTGAAAGTTCCATTGGCTGTGCTGAGCGAATTTATCAAACGCTTTATATGCTGGTACAAAAGCACAAAAATAAGAATTTATTGATTATATTTCACGGCGAAGCTTTACGTTGCTTACTGGCAAAATTAGGCGAGAGTTCAACGGATAATGCTTATCAATTATTCAATAACGGTTGCCTGTTTCAATTAACTTATGATCACCACAACAGCAGTTTTCAGTTAATACCTTAATATGACCAATACTAAACATTTCAGTTTAATTCACTCTATTAGCCAAGAATACTAATGCGACGTTTACATTGAACGAAAATACTTTCAATCAAATCATCGCATTAGCACTTGAATCCAGAAGTGTCTTAACACTCTTATTAGCACTACTGCTAGATAAAGTCTTAGGTGAAGCTAAACACTTTCACTACTTGGTTGGCTTTGGCTGGCTAGCAAATAAGCTCGAAATAAAACTAAACCCTAAACAAGCTACTACACCAAGTAACCATATTGAAATAGATGGTGATGGTGAACTAAAACATGCTAAGAAGCTATCATCTATCAAAACAAAGCTCTTTGGCGCAATTGCCTGGAGTTTGCTGGTTCTACCATTGCCAGTGCTTTATTTTTTCCTAGTTGACCATTTTACTTGGTATTGGCAAATAGTGGCTGATGCTACCGTACTGTACTTAGCCATAGGCCTAAATAGTTTGCATCAACACGCGATGCAAGTTTATTGGTCGCTAAAATCAGGTGATTTAACAAAAGCACGTTACTTTACAGGTTATTTAGTCAGCCGAGAAACCAACGCGCTTTCAGAGCAAGAAATGTCAAGAGCAACAATTGAATCTATGTTAGAAAATGGCCATGATTCTGTCGTTGCATCGTTGGTTTATTATTTGATCGGGGGAGCACAGCTGGTCATATTGCATCGTTTTGCCAATACCTTAGATGCGATGTGGGGATATAAAAACTCACGATTTAAAGAGTTTGGCTACGCTAGTGCCAGACTTGATGATCTGCTGGGTTTCATTTCTGGTAAATGCTGTGCCTTACTTTATGCAATACAAGGTATAAAGCAAGGATACTTCCATAGAGCAATACTTAATGCCTATCAACAAGGCAATAGATACAAAAGTCATAACGGTGGCTGGGTGATGGCATCAGGTGCCACAGTCATGTATCGAGTGCTCGGCGGCAGTGCGCAATATCAAGGAGAAATAGTAAATTCTGTGACTTTAGGTCAAGGGCGTAAAGTATCCCCTGATGATATTCTAACAAGCTTAATCATTGTCAGTCGGGCTAGTTTGATATTGCTGGTATTCGCCATTATTTTCCAGCTAGTAGATTGGATTTGAGTATTATTCGCATATGTTAGCTATACAAAAGTTAACTATACAAAAGTTAACTACATAAAAGTTAACTAAATAGGTATGAACTATAATGATTGGGTTAAAATGACATTGATTCATGGTGGGCAGTTACATCAGGTCGCGGAACAATATAAAATTCCGACAGCAGATTGGCTCGATTTATCGACAGGTATTGCGCCTATAAGTTACCCTATTCCAAATATACCATTAACTGTTTGGCAGCAATTGCCACAACAAAGCTCAGAACTTATCGCTGTAGCAAAGCAATATTATCAATGTCAGCAGCTGGTTGTAACCAATGGTAGTCAAGCCATTATCCAAGCATTACCCACATTGTATCGTCAGAAGAATATTGAAAGCCAAGACGTATATGTGCCATATCGCGGTTACAAAGAACATGCACACGCATGGAAAATGGCTGGTTATACTTTGCATTTTTATCAAGGAAACTTACCCGAAATAACTAAATTACAACCAAACAGTGTTTTAGTGGTCATTAACCCTAACAATCCAACCGGACAAGTATTTAACCATGAGGTATTAAGTCAATATCAAGCAAAATTAAAACAGCTAAATGGCCTCTTTATACTGGATGAAGCCTTTATCGATGTGATACCCAATAATCCATCCTTTAGTAGCCAAGTTAATGACAGTCATACTTTAGTATTGCGCTCATTCGGCAAGTTTTTTGGCCTAGCCGGTATTCGTATCGGATTTTTAGTGGCTGATAATTATTGGTGCCAAAAGTTTGAAGCATTATTAGGGCCATGGCAAGTCAACGGACCTGCGCAAATAATAGCAGAGCATGCATTACGTGATACAAACTGGCACATAGAGCAATGCAATAAATTGAATTCTCTACGAATTCATCAAGAAGCATTATTGTGGCAACTATTCACTAAGAAGTTAGTGAAATGCATTCAAGGCTGTGATTTATTCCTAACCTTAAGTTTTCACCAGCATGATAGTGCAAAAAAAATCTATCACTTGTTATGTCAACAAGGCATATATTGTCGGCTATCTGATGAGCAAGAGACTCTTAGGTTTGGCATAGGCAAAGAAGGATCCATTAAGCGTTTAGAAAGCGCCTGTCGTCAAGCTTGTAAAAACCTAAACGAACTAAAAAACACTGGAAACTAATTAGTTTACTTAAATAATTTGACTTATTTCATAAACGTCATCACACTACGCGCTCAAATTGTTTAGGTGCTCAATATTCATATAAATACTTCTGTTTCAACGCAGTATTCATATGATAAAAGAGATAATCTGGGAAGTTAGTGATGAGGTGCTTTACCTCTAATTCTGACGCTGCCCCCGCAACGGTAATACCTTCTTAAAAAGGTTAAGCCCGGAGACCGGCCTGAATAACATTACTTGCGGTGCGGTGGGCGCTACGGAAATATTAAACGTGAATTTTATTTTCGTTTGTTGTTATTCCGTATCTCCCTCAATATTTTTTGAGGTTTAGATGTCATTTCGTCAATTACTTTTTATATCATTAGCTTTCGCTAGTTTGCTAAGCCTTAACGTTTGCGCGCAAGAGCTTAATCAATCGCAACAAGTTGATGACATTGAAGTTATTGAAGTCGTCAATGGTCAAGATTTTACCTCGCCAAATTACCAAATACTGCATCGTGATGATTTTGTAAACTCATCACAAACATTATCCGATTTATTACAAACCGTTAATGGTATTCAGATACGACAAATAAGTGGTTTGGGTAATCCAACATCCATTTCCATTAGAGGCTCGACAGGTAAACAAGTACAATTTTATATTGATGGTCAATTAGTTAATGATAGTCAATTTGGTGGTTTCGATTTAAACCAAATTCCAACAGAACAAATTGAAAGTATAGAGATTAGTAAAAATCAAGCAATAGGTACCGGCGCTACCCCTATTGGTGGTGTGATCCGTATTAATACTTATAATCCGCTAGAAGATACTACTAAAATAACTCTTGCCGCTGGTTCTTTTGATTATCAAGAAATAAATATCATTCAAAACAATGCTTTTAAAAACCATAGTTTTTCATTTGGCGGTAATTATGTCAGCAGTAAAAATAACTATGATTACCTCGTACCACAAAGTTTCAACGATAGTTCAACATCAATAAACGAGCCATTAAAAAATAATGAGTTCAAAAAACACACCTTATTTATTAATGAAAATGCACAATTTGGTCAACATCAAATTCGCGTGAACATTCAATACAATAACCAAGAAAAAGCGCTACCTAACTATCAAAATAATTCGCCTGAGAACGGCTCAAAATTAGAATCTGACAACATCCGTTATAGTTATCAGCATAATTGGCTTAGTGATTCGTCATGGTTAGATAACATCGAATTTGAACTGAACTACGAAGACAAAGATGAGCTCTATGTTAATAGTCCAAATGAGAGTAGAAGAAATAACGGTGAATATCACACCATAAAGAAACACTTAGGTTTTAAACCACTGTTCACTTGGCAGACATTAAAATTAACACCTTTCTTAAATTATAATGAACAAAAATTCACTTCGAAAAGTAAACGAAATGGTAAACCTAACCAATGTAATGGCATCAGTAGTTGTGATATTGCCGCTCAACAAAAACAATTTAACTATGGTGTAAGAGCTGAATGGCAACCAAATGCGTTACCAATAAGCTCTTACGTCTTAGCTAGCAAGCTAGATGAAGATAATAGCAATATTGCCATTAATCATGATGATGCAGAAAAATATCAAAATAATGATAATTATTTATCTTATGAACTGGGGGTTAATTATCAAAATGGTAATTTTAAAACGCTGGTTAATTTTAGTAAGGGTATAAGAACACCAACCTTGTATGAATTATTTGGTGATAGAGGCTCATTTAAAGGCAACGACAATTTATTGCCAGAAGAAGCTGAAAACATATCGATAAGTGCACAATATCGTTATCAACAATTTAGTTTTTCGTCGTCAATTTACCAACAAGAATTAGAAAACTCTATTGTAGCTATTTTTAACTCTAGCAACGTCGGAAGTTACAGTAATGTAAATAATGCCAAATTGCTTGGTTTTGAATTTCAAGGCACGTATCAAGTAATGAAAAACCTGTCGATTATTTTACAGAGTAATCTCATTGATAGCGAAACCAGTTCAAAATTCAGTGCCTTTGATCAGAAAAAATTGCCCGGTATTTATCACCAACAATTCAGTACCGCTCTTCAATATCAAATTAACGATGCCTGGAAAATCAATTTAAAAACCAATATCGATAAAGAGCTTTATTTTAATCTTTCTAATAAATTTGAAAATAAAAACAATAAACTCGGCAATGGCAATCCTGCTGATCGCATAACATCAGACCTATCAATAAATTGGCAGACTCAAAAACATAAATTGGCATTAAACATTAATAATTTATTTAATGACAACTACCAAGATCTTGCAAACAGACCCGCTCAGGGTCGTAGTATTCAATTAAAATATACCTTAGAGGGAATATAAATGTTATCAACATTAAAAAATAAAATTTTACCACTCAGCCTAATAATAAGCGCCAGCTTACTAAGTGGTTGTGGCGGTGGTTCAAGTGAAAAAAATGTAGCACCTGTTGTTAGTGGTGATAGCAGCCCAGTAGTGGCAGAAAACACCATAAACGTCGGTAATTATTCTGCTAGCGATGCCAATGGTGATGCAATTACATTAAGTATTACAGGTAATGCAAGTAACCTATTTACCATTGATCAAACCGGCAGCTTAAACTTTATCCAAGCACCTGATTATGATAATGGTGATATTGGTCCATTTAGTGTCACTATTGTTGCCACCGATGATAGTAAAGATAATTTAGCGGGTCAGCTTGCCATTCAAGTTTCAGTTGGAGATGAAAAAGATACGCCTTCGTTTGCACTAGTACAAACCGTTGCACCTGATTACTCAAGTTCAGAAGTCATTACTATCGATGCACAAACGCAACAAGTGAACTCGGGTTATTATATTAAAGCCGCTTCAGATTATACATTAAGCACATATAAATCAGATGTGTATCATATTGGTCGTTATTTCATTGATACGATTACTAAATATAATGCTGATGATTTAGAAAATGAATTGTGGAGCTTTTCAACTCAAGATAATCAAGACTCTATCACTCGTAATCCACAAGCATTAATTTCGGTTGATGAAACTAAAGCTTATATATTGCGTTATGGCTCTTCGAAAGTGTGGATTGTTAACCCACAAGCAACCACAGCTGAAGACTTTAAAATAGGAGTGCTTGATTTATCAAGCTATATTCCTGACAACAATAGTAGTGATACACCAAGCCCTTCAGCTGCAACTATTGCAAACGGAAAATTATACATCGCTATGCAACGTTTATCTGATGCTTGGACGGGTAATACCGCTTATGTTGCCGTTTTTGATGTAACTACTGATTTAGAAATAGAGACGAATGCCAATGCTGATGATGATGTCATGGGCATCCCTCTTAGTGGCATCAATCCAAATGGCATCAGTACTGCTAATGAGCAGGTTTATGTTACTACACGTAATGTCTACAGTGATTTTGATTTATCATTAAGTCGTATCGAAGAAATTAATACGACTAGTTACGCAGTACGTACAGTGATATCAGCAGATCAACTTAACGAAAATGTCAGTGCTTTTTTTACTAGCAGTGTAATTGTTTCTGCAGACAAAGGTTATTTAGTGGCGAGTAAAGCACTTTTTGAACCTTCATATCACGAAGTTTCAAACTTAATTGAATTTAACCCAACAACAGGTGCAATCACCGCAGAAAATGTTGTTGATACTGGTTCAGAAAATATCAAATCCATTGCATTAGATGAAGCCAATTTTTTATGGCTTAGTATTAGCGATCCAGAAAACTCAGGCATTGATGTAATCAATACAGCAACAAATACCTTAGAGTTCCCAAGATTAACAACAGAGTTAAATCCAGGGACAATAGTTTTCATTGAAAAATAACAAAATCTAAATTTATTCCTGCTAATGGATTAGCGGGAATAAATGTCTTATGCTGCTCAGCAAATCAAATACATAAATTTACACGATATGAAAAAAATCTGTCAAGATTTACTCGCTGAATATGAAGAGTTAGCAGCCGTTCTATCAACATTAACTGAACAACAATGGCAGCAAAAATCCCCATTTAAAAATTGGTCGATTTATGATCATGTTGAACATTTACACTTTTTTGATTTACAAGGTTTAAGTGCTCTACAACAACCGCAAGCATTTGAGCAGTATGTTGAGCAATTTAAGCAAAAGGCTAAAACCCAAAGCTTTGTTGAAATAGCTCGAGAGCATATCGGTTTACAACCTCCGCTACAGCTATTAACTAAATGGTCTACGACTTACCTTGAATTGATCCAATGTTTACAAGATGACTCCGCCGAGCAAAAACTACCTTGGTTTGGTCCACCAATGAGTACTTTGTCATTTATTGCCGCACGATTAATGGAAACATGGGCACACGGTCAATCGATTTTAGATACCTTAAAAATCACAAGAACTAGCACTCAAAGACTTTATTATATTGCCGAGCTTGGTATCAAAACTTTCCGCTGGTCTTTTCAAGGGAAAAATATCCCCGTTCCCGAAGTAAAACCTTTTGTTGAACTAACGTCTCCTTCAGGTGAAATTTGGCAATGGAATGATCCTCAATCTGCTAATAAAATTAATGGTTCGGCGTTAGGCTTTTGCCAAGTAGTAACACAAACACGAAATGCTGCCGATACCGATTTAATCATTCAAGGAAGTTGCGCACAACAGTGGCTTGATATTGCTCAATGTTTTGCAGGAAAACCATCAAATCCTCCCGCGGCCGGAGTTCGTTAATAACATTCAAAGATTTAAAAGGGTATATAGCTTATTAATAGGAAATAGCTGTTTTTAATCAATAAAGTTTATTAAAAATGAAATTTATTTTAGTAAATAAGTGCTAAAATAAAGCATTGGTATTACATCATTTAGGCTATAAATGAACAAAATAATCCTGCTTATTACGTTATTACTTTTTTCTACGGTTGGTTTGGCCAAGGAAGAAGTAAAGGAGCTACCGCCATTAGATCCCAAATATATGGGACATCATAATTTGGTGTTATTTAACAAGGGTTCTGCAATTTATGCCTCTCATTTGGTCTCTTATGCTGAGCCTAATAATGTACAAATATTATATAAGCTCAATGTACAAGATATTGCCTTAATACAGTTGGTTAGAGATGCTGATCTTGTAACCATTAAACCAGAAGTTTTTAATTTGCAACGAATGATGCGTGGTGAAAAATTCGAAATAAAAGCTGATATTTATTTGGGCCATTTTAAACGAGGCGGCATGTTAACCTATAAAGATATGACGATTACATTCCATAAAAAACTCTACCACAGAGTTATGGAAAACTTAGAACAATCAAATACCCGACAAAAATATGATGTGGTGCAATTACCACGCAAAGAAAGAATACTTGTTCATAAAATTCAATTTCCACCCAGTTACGCACAAATAATTTATCTTGCTGACGATGTCAGTTGTATTACCAACTTCACCTCTTCAAAGGCAGTACCTACTCCACAAGAAGTTTACTATAAGTTAACGTATTGTGGTGCGATGAAGCCAATGTATTATGAGACTGAAGATTTTAAATAAACATTTTCTTAAGAAGGCGTGCAAAAATCATTCTCTAATTCACTATATTGATCAGTTGTCAGGTTTAGTATTTTAAGGAGAGAATCCTTTAGCTCTTCCCAGTCTGGAGAGGTATTATCTCTTTTTTTACGCTCAACTAAGTTTTCCGCAAGTTTTAATGTTGCATAACCTAATTTTTCATCAATGGATGTGCTTTTAGTTAAAAAATTCATTTCATGATGATTAAGTACAATATTGCAAACCATACTCGGTAAATTCCAAGATGAAGCAATAAAATAACCGACTATGGCATGATTAGTTTTGTATTTACTTTCTTCTAATGCAATGGAGCTTTGACCTCGTGTATTCGCCTCTATCAATAATTTTTTATAATCATCGAATTTATTAGATAAAGCAGGTATTCCACAGTCGTGAAAAAGCCCAATCGAATATAAACATTCTACGGGTAAAGGGGTAGTAATGTTTTTTGATATAAATATCATTGCATTAGCGGCATCACTGGCGTCATCCCAATATCTTTCTAATGAAAGACAGCTGGGAATACCGTCAAAGGAGCTTTTAAATAATAATGCCGTAACTAGGTCATTTAAAATATCCATACCTAAAAAACAAGCAGCTTGATGTATGTCACTAATTTTTTTTCGCAAACCAAAAAATGAAGAATTCACTGTTTTAAGAATAGCGGAAGATAAACCGACATCTTTTGCTATAACTGACGCTTCATCAAAGATGTTCGATTCGCGTTTACTCATAACATGTTGTAATTCTGTTAATATTTCTGGTTTTACGGGTATGTGAAAACCACTTGCAACCTCTTCTATTACTTTATCATCAATATAAATCATAGAATTCCAATCTTACAGAACGTATTTTTATTAAAATTAACTTTAATGGAAGTATATACCATACAATTTATTTGCTATGGAACTCTTTGTTTTATGACCTGTAGCCATGCAGACAAGCTATTATTGAAGATATTAGTATTCTATTTAAACAGGTACAACGAAAAGCATAATTTGCTCAAGCATCTTTGTGATTCTGTATTTTAGGTAACATGAGTATAAATCTAATGGTATTAATCATTGCGTAAGCTATTATTAATTTATCATTAACTTCTGGTCATCATTTCATTCATCCATGTTAAAAATTATTCTCCTGCCTTTTTTATTATTCATATCTTATCAAGTAGCTGCAGCAGAAAAGCTTAGGATTTTCACATGGGAAGGATACATTACTGCTAATGATATTCAGGAAATCAACCAAGAGCTCGTCGATAAAAACTATAACTTTGAAGCGGAAATCATTGAAACATTGGCAGAAGATGCCGAACAGATGTTTTCTGTGATCCGTAACAATCAATGTGATATCACTTTTCTCACCTTATTTTTTATCAAAATGCATGGCGACAAAACATCAAGATTATTACAGAGCATTAATACAAATTCACCTCGACTTACTAATTATAAAACACTCAATCCTGATATCACTCAACTAGCCATGGGAGTCAGCGATAAAAAACCTCTTTATATTCCTTGGGGCGGCGGAGTATATGGTTTTTATGTTAATGCAGATAAAGTTAAGAAAGAAGATATTCCCCGTTCAGTTAAAGATCTATGGCTTCCCAAATGGGCCAACCGATTTTCTCTTAATAAAGGTCAATTTTGGTATAATGTGGGATTAACATTGCAAGCTTTGGATCATCATCCTTTTTATTTGGAGCAGCTTGCACAACAACGAAAACGAGATAAGCTAAAAGAACTGACAAAAGTTGATACCCCACTAAATAAAAAACTCCAAGCTCTCTATAAAAATAGTAATAATTTTTGGCAAAGCTCAACTAAATTTAGCGCAAATTTAGATATTGTTTCCAGTTGGGGACCTGAAATTAATAGACAAAATAAAAACGGTGGTAACTGGCAGCTTATTGATTTTAAAGAAGGTCATTTGGCTTGGCTAGATACCATAAACTTTGTAAAAAATCTTTCAGGGAAAAAGTTAGAAGCAGCAGAAGTTGTTGCTAATTATTTAATAGGTAAAAAAGTGCAACAACGCATTGCTGATGAACTATCAATGTTACCCGCCAGTATGACAATTAAAAACAGAGGACTTTTAGATAATTATCCTGATCTTTTCAATTCAGAATTATTTGTTCCGCCGTTTAACCGACTCTCATATAGCATTATGGAACAAATGATTAAGAATATTGAATAGTCTGAACACAACTTATACCAAAGAGATAAATCAAAAAAAGGATAGAAGTGATTATTACATAAGAAATGGTGCCTTGACCCGGAATCGAACCAGGGACACGAGGATTTTCAATCCTCTGCTCTACCGACTGAGCTATCAAGGCAATGCTAACAATTTCGATAGATGGGAGATTATCGAAGAGCGCACATAGTATAGTTAATTACGATACCTGTAAAGAAAGATGTTCACTGTTCGCAACATAAGAACAATGAATTGCCTTTATACTGCTTTTAATCAAGATAAGTTTGCGTATGATAATGACTTTCAACTTGGTCAACAAACGTGAATCATGCTTAAAAATACCAAATTACAATTTGGCCTTATAACCAAATCATTCCATTGGCTCTCGGCAATAACCATTTTTGGCTTATTTGCATTAGGTTATTGGATGGTTGATCTAGATTATTACAGCCAATGGTATCAAACAGCTCCGCATTGGCATGAAAGCATAGGTATACTGCTATTAATAGTAACCATTACTCGCCTTGTTTGGCGAACATTCAATATAAAACCAACAGCGCTTGAGACTCATAGCATCATGGTGCAACGAAGCTCTACTATTGCCCATATCATACTTTACTTTATGTTGTTTCTAATGATGTTCAGTGGCTATCTCATCCCAACGGCTGATGATCGCGTCATTGCAGTTTTTACCTGGTTTGATCTGCCATCTCTTGGTGAGCTTTTTACTAATCAAGAAGATGTCGCCGGAGTGATTCATAAATATGGCGCCTATAGCATTATAACTATTTCCATTCTTCATGCATTAGCTGCACTTAAACATCATTTTATTGATAAAGATGCCACATTAATGCGCATGATAAAATAACAAGATGAAGACTAACCCTAAATAACAAAAACGAAGTATCAAAAAGAAATATAGAAACGAATTTACACCATTAACTTTAAAGGAAATCTCATGAAAAAAACACTTTTTAGCGTAGCACTTATAGCGAGCAGCTTTTTATCAACGGCCAATGCAGCGGATTATACCGTTGATACGTCAGGTGCGCATGCATCAATTAATTTCAAAATACAACATATTGGTTTTAGCTGGCTAACAGGTCGTTTTAATAAGTTTGATGGTTCATTTTCTTATGATGAAAACAATATTGAGGCATCTAAAATTGTTATCAATATCGATACAACAAGTATAGATTCTAACCACGCAAAACGTGATAAACATATTCGCACTGACGATTTTCTTGATACCAACAAGTTTGCTACAGCAAAATTTGTAAGTACGAAAGTTGAAGATAAAGGCAATGGTGCTTTATCCATTACCGGTGATTTAACTTTGCACGGTGTAACAAAATCATTAGTACTTGATGCAAATAAAGTGGGTGAAGGCAAAGATCCGTGGGGCGGCTATCGTATCGGTTTTTCCGCAACCACTAAGATCACAATGAAAGATTTTGGCATAGATAGTAATTTTGGTGATATTAGCTTTGATTTACAAATTGAAGGCATACGTAAATAACAGCAATTAATATTATAAACAAGCGAGAGCAGTGTCAGAAAATGAAATCATTTTCTGACACTCATTTAAATTAACGTAGTAAATGTAAGAAATGAAGATGTTTATGGTATTGGTCAATAATGTTATTGATCACCGCAGTTTTTGACCAACCCATAATGTCATAATCCTGCCCTCCTTCGCCTAAGTGAACTTCTGCTCGATAATAAGTTTGCTCATCGTCATCTGCTTCCCCTGTTTCTGCTACAAAGTCAGGTTGTGAGTGCTTTCGCGCAAGTACCCGATAAACAAACTCTTGCTCTTCACCATGATTGACAATTAGGCTCAAACCACTTTCATCTGAGATATCAACAGTGATTTTATTTTCCTTTAACTCTTTAGCAACTAATGTAAATGCAGGAGCAACTATTTGCTTAATAAATTTATTAACATTAGTCTTATTGGGGAAATCAACAATGTTCTTTAGCCGCATTTTCCAACCATCATTGTGCTCACTGTTTGAATGCGGTATCGCTGCTATTAGCTGACTTTCTTGTTTAAATCCTTCTACTCTTAGCGCTTTAATCAAACCAATAATAGCGAGCAATAACACGATTGCGAAAGGCAAGGCACTGGCAATTGTCATCGTTTGTAATGCATTAAGCCCGCCCGCCAGCAACAATATTGCCGCAACCACACCGATACCTACTGCCCAATATACACGTTGCCATAAAGGTGTATCGTTGCTGCCGTGTGAACAAAGCATATCAACCACCATAGCGCCTGAATCACACGATGTGACAAAAAAGATCACTATCATTATCACACTAAAAAAAGAAAGCACGTTGGTTAACGGGAAATTCTCGAGAAAAACGAATAATGCCACTGATGGGTCTTCATTGACCATATCCCCTAAAACAACGACTCCTTGGTTATGAACTAAATCAATGGCACTATTGCCAAAAATAGTCATCCACAATAACGTAAATACGGTCGGTATCAACATCACACCTAAAATAAATTCTCTAATCGTGCGACCACGAGAAATTCTCGCAATAAACAAGCCAACAAAGGGTGCCCAGGCAAGCCACCAACCCCAATAAAATATAGTCCAACCGCCGATCCAATTGGTCTTCTTATAAGCAAATAAATTAAAGGTGTTATGTACTATATCCGCTAAATAATCCCCAATATTTTGCAAATAGGCTTTCAATAAAAACACCGATGGACCCAGTACAAAAATCAACACTAACAGTGAAATAGCCAAAATCATATTTGCTTGAGAAAGTCGTTTAATGCCCTTATCTAAGCCTGTTGCCACAGACAAAACCGCAAATGCTGTTATCCCGCACATAATGATTATTTGATTGATAGTAGAAATATCAATACCAAATAAATAGTTAAAACCCGCATTAACCTGTGAAGCCCCTAACCCAAGAGAGGTAGCGACTCCAAAAACAGTACTTACTACTGCAAAAATATCAACCAAATGCCCCGGCCATTGATAAATTCTCTCACCAATAAGTGGATATAACGCTGAGCGTAAAGTCAGCGGTAAATTGTGTCGGTAACTAAAATACGCCAAAACTAGTCCAACAATGGCATAGATGGCCCACCCATGTAGCCCCCAGTGGAGAAAGGTCATCTTCATCGCTTCTTGAACCGCCGCGGTTGTACCTGTTTCCGCTGTAGGTGGAGCAAGATAGTGCATCAATGGCTCTGCCACACCAAAGAACATTAAACCAATGCCCATTCCCGCCGCAAATAACATAGAAATCCAAGTGACTAAGGAATAGTCAGGTGTCGCATGGTCTGGCCCTAAACGAATATCTCCATAACGAGAAAAGCCTAAGAAAATAACAAAAAAGAAAATAAATGCCACGGTGAGCACATAAAACCAACTGCCATTGTCAACAATGCTGGCCTGCATCAGGGCAAATAGGGACTGTGCTTGTTTAGGAAGTGCGGCGGTATAAAACAAAAGTGCAATAATAATAGAGGAGGCACTGAAAAATACTTTTTTATTTAATTGGCTTTTATTGGGTAAAGAAACGGGTGAAGACAAATCACTCTCCTGAATTTAGTTTTCATTAGTATTATATCTGTTTTAGTTACGCTATATACAATAGCGCATATAAAAATAGCCTTAGATAAAGATAATCGTTGTAAGCTGTTGAAAAAAACAGATCTATTGCTAGGCTATAATTAACAATAAATACCGTTATACCCAAGCTACCTCAAGATGCTTGGGTATAAAACTCTAATAGCATTATTCAAGAGATAATTAAAAGCCAAGGGATAATCAACATGAAATTCACTAAGCTTCATTGTGCAGTGTTAACCGCCATAGCAGCATCCGGCTCGCTCTACGCAGAGGAAGAAAAAAAGCAAGAAAACGCAAAAATTGAAATTATCGAAGTCACCGCCACTAAACGCACTGAGTCCATTCAAGATATTCCCGTTACAGTTACCGCATTAACAGGTGATAGCTTAGAAAAACTTGGCGTAGCAAATTTTGACCAATATGTAGAGTTTTTACCCAACGTTGTATTTCAGGGTACAGGTCCTGGGCAAAATGAAATATATATTCGTGGCGCAGCAACCACGCAAACCAGTATTGCTGTTTCATCTGTGCAAGCATTACAACCCTCAGTTGCATTTTATTTAGACGAACAACCGGTATCAATGCAAGGACGTAATTTAGATATTTATGCTACCGATGTTGAGCGTATAGAAGTTTTGCCTGGCCCACAAGGCACACTTTTTGGAGCTAGTTCACAATCAGGTACAGTACGCTTAATCACCAACAAGCCAAATCATGATGGTTTTTCCGCAGGTCTTGATACTGATACTAGCTTCACTAGGGGCGGTGATATGAGTAATTCTGTTGAAGCATATTTCAATATGTCTTTAACTGATTCACTAGCGGTACGTGTTGCCGCTTACAATGATCATCAAGGCGGCTGGATTGATAATATCTTAAATATCCCTGGACAAGGTGGCTATAACGGTAGTGCCGTAGTCATTAGTAGAGTTTCAGGTGGCGCATTAACAAATCCTGAAAATGTACCGGTTACTGCACCAAAAAATGATGCATTAGTTGAGGATAACTTTAATGCAACAAATTATGCTGGTGCGCGCTTTGGCTTATCTTATTTAATCAATGATGAGTGGGAACTGTTAGTTCAACATACCCAACAATCCCTCGATACCGAAGGGGTATTTTCTTATGATCCTAACCTTGAAGGTGAATCATCCACTAATCGTTTTATACCTGAAGACAACAACGATGAATTTGGCTTAACTACATGGACATTAGAAGGTCGACTTGAGCATCTCGATATTGTTTATACGGGCGGTTATCTTGACAGAGATATCAATTCAACTATTGATTATACGGGGTACACCAATGGTGGCTCTTTTGCAGCCTATTATGCCTGTAACTATGCCGGCACACCTGAAACCCAAGTCTGTGTTGACCCAACAAAATTTTATAAAGAAGAAACAAGTACCTCACGTATCACTCATGAGTTTCGCATAAATACCTCAGCTGAAAATCGCTGGCGGATCACTGCTGGTGTGTTTTATGATTCACAAGAATTATCAACGGTTGGCCAATTTCAAATAGGTAATACAGATTTACCTTATTTTACTAATTTACAAAGAACCCTTGCCGGTAATGAAGGCATCAATACTAATGGAGGACCTTTCTCATCTGAAATTAGCTTCGTTAATGATATTACCCACACCATAGATCAAATCGCCGTATTTGGTCAGTTAGAATTTGATTTAACTGACACCGTCACAGCAAGTTTTGGTGCGCGTTGGTATGAAATAGAAGATACTTTTAAAGGTGCAACAACAACAGTTGATGTCAGTGGTAGGTTAAGAGCCTTTGGCGATGGTAGTGATGCGGCCCTAACCGAATTTTTTGGTGCGGAAGAAGCGGCAGCAATTCAAGCAGCAATTGCCAGCGGTCAGTTAGAAACAAGCTTACTTGATAATGATGGCACACTCACCGTCGATGATACGATCATCAAAGCATCACTAGATTGGAAGGTATCAAATGATGTAATGTTATTTGCTTCATATTCTGAAGGTTTTAGACCCCCAGTAACAAATCGTGTCGGTGGTGGTTTAGCCAAAAACCAAGCAGGTGCCTTTGATGGTTTTCGCATTCCGGTATACTCCACCACAGATAGTTTAGATAATATTGAATTTGGTGTTAAATCAACATTGTTTGAGCAAACATTGCGCTTTAATGCGACCGCCTACTATTCAAAAATATCGGATCTACAAACATCACGCTTTGACCCAACCAACATCAGTTTCTTAGTATTTACTGATAATGTCGGTGACGCTGAAATTAGAGGTATTGATGGCGACTTTACTTGGGTAGTAACTGATAACTTCCTAATCTCTGGTGCTTTCAGCTTTATTGATACTGAGCTCACGTCGATCAATAGCGAACTCGTTGGCATTGCGCCAGCAGTAGGCAGTCGACTACCGTATTCAGCCGAGTTTTCAGGTAATTTACAAGCAGAATATTTTTATGATCTTACCGAAAATATAACAGGTTATATAAACGGCTCAATAAGTTATACGGGAGACAGACTCGCAAGTATGACCATGGATGCCTATGTACTAGAAGACACCACTAATTTGGTCTACGGCACAGGCTCAGGATTAAGTATTGAAAAAGAAGCTGATGTTTATGCAGGTGTAAATTATCAAGACAGTAATGGCCAAACATTTGCTGGTGGTCGCTATGTACAAGACAGTTATGTATTGGCAAACTTAAGTTTTGGGGTGACCAATGAAGAATGGAAAGCTGAGCTATATATCGATAACTTAACCGATGAAAGTGCCGTTTTGTATATTGATACTCAACAATTTACCCCTAAAGTAGTGACCAATAGGCCTCGTACCATTGGCTTTAGGTTCTCTTATGATTTTTATTAAATTTTAGCCAAAGACTAAAACCTCAATAAAGCACTAAAAAAGCCGTTTGAACTTTGTATCAAACGGCTTTTTATTGATAAAGTACATTTTGTAAAAAAGTTATCTTTCGTTATCTATGGAGCCAAGTCGTTGAATAAAACATCCACATCCACAATTGAAACACAATTAAAATCTATTCAACAATTGATTCAAGCGGCAAAATTCGAAGACGCTATTAAACAAAGCAAACAGCTACAACAAGAAACCACCGATGAACAACAACAAATTGAATTGTGGTATTTAATCGCCGTTGCTCAACGTTATGAAAAATCATTTTCTCAAGCGGTTGTCAGTATTGAAGAGCTTCTTAAGCTTAATCACTCACACAGCCGAGCTTATCAAGAACAAGGCTATATTAATCTCGCGCTACATCAGCAAACAAAGGCAATATCTTCATTTGAACAAGCGGTTACACTCAATCCAAGTTTAATGGCTAGCTGGCAAGAACTAATTCAACTTTATCGTGACAAGGGTCAACAAGAGCAAGTTCAAAAAGCCGCAAACCAATTGGCTAAACTAAAAACACTGCCGCCAGCTCTACTCGCGGTAACGGAGTTAATGCACGAAGGGAAACTACTAAAAGCAGAACAAATTTGTCGGCACTTTTTACAAAGTAATAGTCGTCATATTGAAGGCATGTGTTTACTTGCTGAAATAGGTATCGAACTCAAAATATATGACGATGCAGAATTTTTACTTGCTAGCGCACTTGAGTTAGCGCCAAATCATATTCATGCACGTTCTCTATATCTCAATCTACTTATACGTTTAGGAAAATACAAAGCGGCAGAACAGCAGGTTGAAAAGCTCTTATTGGAACAATCTGAAAACCTTAGCTTTAAAGTAGCCAAAGCCAGCGTATTAACAGGTTTAGGTAAGATAGAACAAGCCATTGCCTTATTTGAACAAGCCATCGCAAAAGCCACATCACAAGCTACTGCTCAAGCCATTGCTATAGATAAGCAAGTTGCTAGCTTCCACTTACAGTTAGGGCATGCACTTAAAGCCAAAGGTGACATTGAACAAGCGGTTGCCAATTACCAAAAAGCGCACCAATTAAGCCCAAGTTATGGTGATGCTTATTGGAGCCTAGCGAATACAAAGACCTATCGCTTTAATGATGAAGAAATTGCTCAAATGCAAACACAACGAGAAAACCAAAATTTATCATTAACCGATAGAGTTCAACTGCATTTTGCCACAGGTAAAGCCTTTGAAGACAGGCAGGAATACAACCAAGCTTTTCAAGCTTACCAACAAGGTAACAAATTACAGCATGCTCAAAATAGTTTCGACATTAACAAATTGGAACAACAAGTAGCCGATCAAATAAAATACTGTACCACCGAATTATTTGAAAGCCGTGGCCATTTAGGGTTCAACTGTCCTGATCCTATCTTTATTGTCGGTTTGCCACGTGCTGGTTCTACTTTACTTGAACAAATACTTGCCTCACACAGTCAAGTTGATGGCACCATGGAATTACATAATATTTTGGGTTTAGCCAATAGGTTACAAGGAAGGAATAATAAAGAGCGACAATATCCTCAAAATTTAAGTGTTATTAATCAAGATTACTTTAAGCGTTTTGGCCAACAATTTATTGATGAAACCCGTGTCTATCGAGAGCAATCGCCACTATTTATCGATAAAATGCCCAATAATTTTCTGCACATAGGTTTGATTCGATTAATATTACCAAACGCCAAAATTATTGATGCCAGACGTTCCCCCATGGCTTGCTGTTTTAGCGGCTTTAAGCAGTTATTTGCCGAAGGCCAAGACTTTAGCTACAACCTTGAAGACATCGGTCGTTACTACCAAGCATATCTGAAACTAATGGCACATTGGGATGATGTACTGCCAGGCTTTGTTTTAACAGTGAACCATGAAGGCGTTGTTAATAATTTAGATCAAGAGGTGCGAAGAATGCTTGATTTTTGTGGCTTAACATTTGAACAATCATGCCTTGATTTTCATAAAACCAAACGTAATATTAAAACGCCAAGCTCTGAGCAAGTGCGCCAACCCATTTACAAAAGTGCCACAGCACAGTGGCGGCACTTTGAACAGTATTTAGCACCACTTAAAAAGGTCCTAAATTAAATAAGGACTGAATTTTAACTATAGATAAATACTATAAGTCAAAATCACCAAAGTCTAAATCTGATGAATTATCTAATAGCTTTTTTGCGGGAGGATCTAATAACGACGGCTGTACAACGTCCATTTCTTGCTCAATGACTTTCGCTTTTATCTTGCCGTCTTTACGCTTTTTACGTTGCAGGCAACGTTTAATTACTTTTTGTTTATCGTCTGAAGTAAGTGTTGTCCAAGATTGACGTTCATCTCTGGTACGAAAACAGCCCAAACATTGCCCTTTGTCATCAGACTGACAAATACCAATGCATGGACTTGGAACATCAAAAAACTCTAATTGCATATACTTCTAGCTCGTCGCTATTTACCCTAACTTATCAGTAGCAATGTGATAATCAGGATCTTCAATGACATTTATTTCAACCAAGCTACCCGCTTTAGTTAATAATTCTCTACATTCATGGCTTAAATGTTTTAAATGCATCGTCTTACCACGAGAAAGATAACGTTCAGCTAGCGTATCAATGGCTTCAATTGCCGAATGGTCAGCAACTCGTGTATTTTTAAATTCAACAATGACATCATCACTATCATTATCCATATCAAACTGTTCTAAAAAGTTCGATACAGAGCCAAAAAATAGTGGCCCAGTAACATCATAAACAGTAGAACCTTCTTCATTAATACTGCGATGCACAATAACATGTTTTGCATGTTCCCACGCAAATACAAGAGCGGAAACAATAACACCAACCACCACAGCAATTGCTAAATCGGTTGCAACCGTTACCCCTGAAACTAAAATAATAACAAAAGCATCTGCTTTAGGAACCTTACGTAATATCCTAAAACTTGACCATTCAAAAGTACCAATAACTACAATAAACATAACCCCCACCAAGGCTGCAAGGGGAATTTGTTCAATTAAACCAGAAGCAAATAAAATAAAACCTAATAGTGCTAATGCCGCGCTAATACCTGAGGCACGGCCACGACCACCGGAATTGACGTTGATCATAGATTGACCAATCATCGCACAACCACCCATACCGCCGAACAAGCCAGTAACCGTATTAGCTGCGCCTTGGGCAATACATTCTTTATTACCGCGGCCACGTGTACCCGTCAGTTCATCAATTAAGGTCAATGTTAATAATGATTCGATTAAGCCTATTGCCGCTAAAATTAAAGCAAAAGGAAAAATAACTTTTAAAGTAGTTAAATCAAACGGCACATTGGGAATACTAAAGGTCGGTAAACCACCCGCAATAGAAGCAATATCACCCACTAACTTAGTATCAAGGTTAATGCCAAAAACAAGCAACGACACTGCGACAATAGCGACTAAAGTAGAAGGTATTGCTGTTGTTAATTTAGGCAAAAAATGGATAATTGCCATGGTTAAAATAATCAAGCCTGCCATGGTAAGTAATGGTGTACTCTGCATCCATTCCAATTCACCAGCAGCATTAGGTGTTTTAAATTGCCCAAGTTGTGCTAAGAAAATAACAATCGCTAAACCATTAACAAAACCCAACATTACCGGGTGTGGCACTAAACGAATAAATTTACCCAATTTAAAAAGTCCAAACACTATTTGCAGTAAACCGGTGAGTACCACAGTCGCAAATAAATATTCAACGCCATGAATGGCAACCAAACTCACCATAACTACAGCCATAGCACCCGTAGCACCAGAGATCATGCCTGGACGACCACCAAAAATAGACGTTATCAGGCCAACCATAAAGGCAGCATATAAACCAACTAATGGCTCAACACCGGCAACAAAGGCAAAGGCGATGGCTTCAGGAACGAGCGCTAATGCAACCGTTAACCCCGAAAGCACATCATTTTTCAGATTAGAAACTTTACTGGCATGTAATTCAAACATCGTTTTCTCACGTTTTTAAAAGAGCAATTTGTATTTTACTGTGCAGTATGACGCTGATGTTCAAACTGCAATAATTTCATGGTCACAAACACATAATATGAATTCAAATAAAACATACTATGACTTAATAATAGGCAATAAATACCATCAAGATAAAAATGAATTAACCTTGATAGTTTATTTGAACTAAACGTATTGAATTTTGGGGTTTTAGGCGGCGGGAATACTATAGAGTGTTGTACGAAAAGTCAATAACCGTACAATTTCACAATAAAATTAAATACGGTTATCTTTTTGATTTTGTTAACTTATTGTTTCTCAGCCGCTTCACGGCCACTTAAAAACTCTTTGATTTCATCTCGCGAGCTAAGTATATGCTGTTTTAAAATAGTAACCGCACCTTCGACATCACGCATTTTGCATAACCTTAATATTTCGTTATGCTCAGACTCTGCTTTTGAAATACCACCAGCCCACAATAAGTGCATGCGAATATAACGATCAGCATTTTTATTTAAGGTATTAACTAAATCTTGTGTCTGTGGACGAACTGCACCTGAATATAAACAGTTGTGATAATCAGAATTTAACTCGCTCCAGGTATTCGCCGCATTTTCTTTACCTAACGCTTTATCAAGCTTGCCTAATAATTGCGTTGCATGCGCTAAATCTTCTTCACTCAAATTTGGAATTGAAGCGGCGAGTAAATCACCTTCTAACATAGCTCTTAATTCAAATAACTCATCAACTTGGCTAGCATTAAGTTCGGTTGCGGTCGCACCTTTATGTGGTTCAAAAGCAACTAAACCTTCAGCTTCAAGTTGCAATAAAGCTTCTCGAACCGGAATACGGCTAACATTTAACTCTTCAGCTAATGCGGCTTGGCGTAACGGTTGTCCAGCTTTAATTTCACCACTTAATATTTTTTCTCTAAGGGTTTCAACAACTAACTGAGTTCGAGTTTTATATACTATGGTCATAAGACAATTCCTAGGAATAATGCCAACCATTATAGGGAATCAAAAATTAATTCACAGTAGTAATGCAAAAAAAGAGGATTAATTAAAACATAATCCCCTTTAAATCAGCTAAAAACCAGTCAAAAATCCTAATTACCTAGGTATTTCTCAATATCAACGGTAACAATTCTTGTGGCATATTTTGATAACAAATAGGTCGTTGAAAGCGTTTAATTGCTTCACTACCCACTGATGTAGAACGTATATTTGTCGATGCGGGAAAAGGCCCGCCATGATTCATTGATGCACATACTTCAACACCGGTCGGCATTTGGTTATAAATCAACCGCCCAACTTTGTGCGCAAGAAATTGTGCAACAGCCTGTGCTTGTTTTAAATCACTATCAAGACCGTGAATACTGGCAGTTAAATTACCTTTAAGTGAGGCGACTAATTGCATCATTTCATCATCGTCAGCACAACGAACAATTAATGCCGATGCTCCAAAAACTTCTTCATGCAATACTGTATGTTTTTCAAAAGTAGCAAAACTGGTGCTAAATAAAGCCGCTGAACATAAATGTTCCGTTGATGATTGCTGGCCTTGAGCAACTAGCGTTACTCCATCAATTGCCTGCCATTCGTTCACCGCAGCCTTATATGAAGCGGCGATGCCCGACGTTAACATAACACCTGCCTCTGTATTTTCAATCGCTGAAATAGCGGTATCAATGAAGCACTCCACCGTACTGTCTGACTCTTTATTATCGATCACAGCCCAAATCCCAGGACTTGTACAAAATTGCCCTTGCGCCATCATTAATGATGCCACTAGAGCCTGAGCAATTTGCTCTGCATCTTCCTTTAGCTTATTTGTTAAAATAAACTGTGGGTTAACACTACCCAGTTCACCATAAAATGGAATAGGCTCTGCTCGTTGATTTATTTGTTGCTGTAAAATCATGCCGACGCGCTCTGAACCCGTAAAACCAATAGCCTTAACTAATGGATGAGTCACAATTTGGCTTGAAATAGCGTAGTTTTTCCCTTGAATTAATGAAAAAACGCCAGCATTAATACCACACAAAGTAATAGCTTTACCAATAGCACGGCCAACAAGTTCAGCAGTACCGGGGTGAGCAGCATGTGCTTTCATGATAACAGGACACCCCGCCGCCAAAGCTGATGCAGTATCACCACCTGCTGTGGAAAACGCTAAAGGAAAATTACTAGCAGCAAAAACACCAACGACGCCTAATGGCAGATACCCTAAACGTGTATCAGGTTTAGGCATAGGCTGACGTTCATTATCCGCTTGGTCAAAAACACCTTGATATTCACCACTTTCTAATAAGTCTGCAAACAAGTTAAGTTGCCCTACTGTTCGCCCCCTTTCACCTTGAATACGCATTGCGGGTAAACCGGTTTCTGCACTAGCGATGTCAACAAGCTCATCACCTAAAGCAACTATTTGTTCTCCAACTGTGCGTAAAAAATGAGCACGTTTAGTTGAACTAAGTTGGCTATAAGAGATGAACGCTGAGTTAGCTGCGGTTACCGCTTGTTCTATTTCCGTCTCAGTCGCATCTGCAAATGTAGTTGTCATTGCTTCATTAGTACTGGCATTGGTTGCCGTAAAGCCATTATTTGTATTACCAGACCATTCGCCTGCAATAAAATTTTTACCTGTAAGTGTCATAGTTTTATCTCTTTAATTTATCTAACTTTATTTAACGACAAAGCCATTTGCATAGGGGTCATCATCATCGATAGTGATACAGTTTTTACCAAAAACTTTTGCCCAACCTTGAATACTCGGTTTAATAGCGGCAATGAAACCATTTTCAGTTTCTATCTCAATAACATCTTCAATTTTTCCAACAAATTGACTGCCAATATAACTTTCATGAACATAGCTATCACCTAAACGCAATTGTCCTTTCGCAAATAACTGTGCCATACGTGCACTAGTGCCCGTGCCACAAGGCGATCTATCAATAGCTTTTTCACCGTAAAACACCGCATTTGCACCATCAGAGCCAGTCGCTTGTGGTTTACCTGTCCATAAAACATGAGAAATACCATTGACACTAGCATCTTCCGGATGGATACAGGTCAATGCTTTATCTGCAATATCGCGAACAATTGGGCTCCAACGCAAAATATCATTGGCACTCCATTGATCAATGCCGGGGAAATTTTCTTGTGGATCAACAATCACGTAATAGTTGCCGCCATAAGAAACATCAACCGTTAACTTACCTAATTCAGGAATATCCAACTCAATGTTTTCATAAGCTAAGTATGAAGCAACATTATAAAGTTTCACTGCACTCACATTATCGCCAGATAATTGGTATTCAACTTTGATTTTCCCTGCGGGAACATCAAGTAATAGTTGGCCCTTATTCTTTGGTGTAATTAGACCATTTTCTATCGCCGCAGTAACCGTACCTATAGTGCCGTGCCCACACATCGGCAAACAACCTGATGTTTCAATAAAAAGAATTGAAGCATCAGCATCTTCACTACATGGCGGATAAATGAAAGCACCTGACATCATGTCGTGACCACGAGGTTCAAACATTAACCCCGTTCTGATCCAATCATAATTGTCTAAAAAATCTTGGCGCTTAGCACTCATAGTTTGCCCTATTAAATTAGGGTGACCACTTGTTACCAAACGTACTGGATTACCACAAGTATGTGCATCGATACAAAAGAAAGTTCCTTTGTTCATATTTCGCCTTAATAAAAATTAATCTAAGTTAAATTTTGATAAATCAATGCGTGTTGCTACCGCTTCATTATAAAGCTTTTCAACACGTGCTCTTTCTTCACCCACAAGTGGTAAACGCGGTGCTCGGGTAACTTCACTACCACGACCTGCAAGTTGTTGATAGTGATATATAGCTTCGCGTTCACTTGAACGATAAACCATACCCGGTAAAACCATCAAGCCATCAATACAACTTCTTCACACAACTGTGCATATTCAATAGCAAATTGTGTTGTGGTTTCAGCAACTCCCGAAATAACGGGTACACGACCAGCAACAATTTCTTTTACAGCAATAATAATAGCTTTCTTTTCTTCACGAGTATGAGAACAATTTTCACCGACCGTACCCAGCGCGATAATACCGTCAACACCTTCTTTAATTAAACTATCAATCATAGTTTGGGTCGCTGCAAAGTTGATCGACATGTCATCAAAATATTGTGTAGTTACTGCTGGGTATACACCTTGCCAATTAATATTGTTCATAATCTTTTACCTTATAAATACTGTACTTAATAAATTCATTAATACTATAAAAGTATCGCTAGAAATTATTTGGGATATTGTATACAATTATTCAAATCACGCAACCGTTATGTTTATAAAAGTTAGGTTAATTACCTTAATTGAGGTCAATAGTGCAATTTAATACAAATAATTTAAGTGGTTATAAATCAATTAAAACCATAGATGCTCATACTGAAGGTGAGCCCCTACGGATCATAATAGACGGATATCCCGAAATCATTGGTAATACTATTTTGGAAAAAAGAGCCTATTTAACCAGAGAGCTCGACCATTTAAGACAATTATTGATGTTTGAGCCCCGTGGACACGCTGATATGTATGGTGCATTGATTACCAAACCATGCTCGATAGACAGCGATTTTGGTATATTATTTATGCACAATGAAGGTTATAGCAGTATGTGTGGTCACGGCATTATCGCGGCTGTATCGGTTGCAGTTGAAACAGGTGCACTTATGTTACCAGCAATAAATACCGCAATTAAAATCGACGCACCTGCAGGATTAATTCATGCTTATGCTCAATATGACAACAATAACAATTTATTAGTAAGTTTTGATAATGTTCCTTCCTTTGTTGAGATACTTGATCAAACAGTAACTATCGAAGGTTTAGGAACAGTAAATTATGATATCGCCTATGGCGGTGCTTATTACGCTTATGTAAATGCAGATACATTAAACTTAGCCTGTACACCTGAAAATCAACAGACACTTATTAATGCGGGGAAGGCAATTAAAAAAGCCGTAATGGCAAACTATACGATTACCCACCCTATTGAAGAAGATTTAAGTTTTTTATACGGTGTCATTTTTTATTCCTCGAAAACAGATAACAAAGACTCTCATTCTCGTCATGTTTGTATATTTGCAGACGGTGAAGTTGACCGTTCACCTACAGGAACAGGAGTTAGCGCTCGCATTGCGATCTTAGTACAAAAAGAAGCAATAATTACGCAGCAAGACATTACTATTGAAAGTATTGTTGGCGGTAAGATGACAGTAAGTGTTCAATCCCGACTCAACTATCACGGTAAAGAAGCCGTCATCCCTAGAGTAAGTGGGCGATCTTTTATTACCGGTTGTCATCAGTTTATGTTGAATAAAAGCGACATATTTCCAACAGGTTTTCTTCTTCGATAAAATAGGTTTATAAATGGACTCAGAAAATAAAAAATCCGTAGCAATTATTGGTGCCGGTATAATCGGCGTAAATTGTGCTGCTGAATTACAATCACTTGGCTTTAATGTAACTTTGCTTGATAAAGCTGCAATAGGTGAAGGTTGCTCAAAAGGAAATGCTGGACACTTTGCTAGCGAACAAGTATTTCCGTTAGCTGAAGTGAGCTTATTATGGCAATTACCTAAGTTGCTACTTGATCCATTAGGCCCTGTAGCTTTATCTCCTCGATACCTTCCCAAAGTATTACCTTGGTTTATCAAGTTTATCGGCAATATGCTGAAATCAAAGCGTAATAAAAATGGTGCTGCACTAAAAACACTTAATAAACATGCAATTAATTACTACCTACCGGTATTAAAAGCAGCAAATGCTGAGCACTTATTAACTCAAAAAGGTAGCTTGCTGGTTTTTGAACAAACATCGTTTAAAGCCGTTGAAAAACAATTTAGACATTATAGTGAAGCCGGTATTGCCGTAAAATTACTCAACCGCGAACAAGTTTTATTATTAGAACCAAATTTAAGTGACAAAATTAATTATGGTTTGTATTTCACTAGCGTTGCTCATACTGCTGATCCTCATGCAATTTGTAAATCTATTGCGCAATATGCACAAACTATAGGAGCTAAATATCAAAAGTTTGTGGTGAACAAAATTGAACATTCAGCAAACAAAGTAAACTTGGTTGGTGATCGACAAACATTAACCTTCGACCAAATTGTTATCGCTACAGGTGCTTGGTCTGAGCCATTACTCAAACAATTAAACTATAAACTGCCAATCGAAGCAGAGCGTGGTTACAGTCTTAACCTAGAACAGGCAAATCAGCCTGAATTAACTCGGCCTGTAGCTTCTGCTGACCGACGTTTTATTATGACACCTATGGCGCAAGGATTACGCCTGTCAGGTACCGTTGAATTTGCAGGCCTTGAACAAAAAGCGAATATGCAACGTGCCGATATGTTGTATCAACACGCAAAAGAAATGTTAGTTGATATTGCACCATTTGATACAAATACCGCTAAAGATGAACAACGCTGGCTCGGTTTTCGACCTTCTTTACCTGATTCATTACCGGTAATAGGGCAAGCACCTAATCACCTTAATATATTTTTTGCGTTGGGTCATCAGCACCTTGGATTAACCCAAGGCGCAATTACCGGAAAATTGATTGGTCAAATAATGACGAAGCAAAAAACAGCTATAGATATCAGTCCGTTTTGCATCAGTCGTTTTAACTAAGCTTTTGTATTAAGTTATTGAATTAGCCCATTTACCATTATTTACTTTAGATAAAGTACTTTCTAAATAATTGTTTATACTAAATAAAAAATACAACTTTTAAGTACAATGAATCAACAATTACTTAGCTTTTTAAAAGCTTTCACCGGTAGTTTTAAAGGCTTATTAGCGATTATTTTGGTGGAGTAACTACGTCAACCATTACCGTACGCTTATTTGAACGTTTTGGTGTGCATACCGCGCCAGTAATAGAAAATGACAAGATTGTTGGTATGGTTGATTATATCAGTATGGTATTGACACAAATTGACAGCGTCTAACTAGAACTATCTAAGCATAACTATCTAACTGAAAATATTAAATTTAGGAATATCTCGATAAAGGATGTAGCTTTATTGAGTTATTGAGTTATCTGATTTTTGCGGCCTTGATTATTTTTTCATGCTCAATAGGTACTTTAACTTTAAAGATACAACCAACATCGCTCTCAATATATTTAATTGTTCCACCTAATTTGGCATCAACTAAGTTAAAAACAATATTCATACCTAAGCCGGTACCTCCTTGGCCTCGTTTAGTGGTGACAAAAGGGTCAAATATACGACTCTTTATATCTTCTCTTAATCCTAGACCGTCATCTTTATAAATAAGTGTTAAATAACCTTCATCTTCGGTAAAAACAATAGAAACTTCACCACTGTCCCGTCCTTCAAAGCCATGAATGTGGGAGTTCATTAAAAAATTTGTCAGTATTTGGTTCCATGCACTTGGATAAGTCACTAAATTAAGTGACTCATCAACTTCAACAACAATATTATAATTTTTACGTTTAAAAAGTGTTTTCACTGTATTAACAACGTCATTAACATGTTGAGCCAAATTAATTTTTAACTCTGGATCGGTATGTTGTTCCACAGCAACGGATTTAAAGCCACGAATTAAATCAACAGCTTTAGATAAACTACGCTCAATAATTTGTTGATATTCAATCAATAATGACAAAGTACTGGTTAATTTAGATTTAGTTAAATTTTCAGTTTCAATGGCATGACTGAGTTCTTGTACTTTTTCTTTTAACGCGGTAATTGATGTAACACATATGCCTAAAGGCGTATTTACTTCGTGAGCAACACCTGCAACTAATTGTCCCAAAGATGCCATTTTCTCAGACTGTACTAACTGATCTTTTGCTAAGGTTAAGTGATCTAAAGATACCTGTAATTGTTTATTACTTTCAGCAAGTTTAGAGGTACGGTCATATACTTTTATTTCCAACTCTCCATTTAAACTGATCAGCGCATTTTCTGCTTCTTCGAGTTTAACGATGTCATTTTTTAGCTTTAATCGCATATCATTAATGGCATCAACTAACAGGTCTAACTCATCTTTATTAGCTGAGCGTTTAAGCAAAGTCAGTGGCACATCTAAGTTCTCACCTGAAATATTTTGTGAATAAGTGGTAATTCGATAGATATGACGAGTGATCAGCCAATGGACGATAAAGCCCATCAATAAAGCGACAATAAATATTTTGACAAATTCAGACGCAACAATAAAACCCGCTTTTTGCCAAAGCCGAGCATAAATGTCTTCGTAATCTGCAGAAATGATCAAAATACCAATATTATTCTGCTCATAAGCAATAGGAAACTCTACCACCTTAGCAGCAACAACATCTTCATTGCCATGCTGATAAACTTTGCCAAAACCCGTAGTAATTTTAACAAAACGAATATCGGGTAACTTTACAA
Source organism: Colwellia sp. (assembly GCA_013215655.1). Lineage (GTDB taxonomy): Bacteria > Pseudomonadota > Gammaproteobacteria > Enterobacterales > Alteromonadaceae > Colwellia_A. The sequence goes on along the minus strand of JABSOX010000032.1, from coordinate 17,170 downwards.
TACCTTGTATTTGTTGTTGAACAAGTGCTTCATTAAAATCCCATAAACTGGTAGAAATTGATTGGATGTAGCTGGTTTCAATGTTGTCAAAACGTTGATTTAATGCCGACAAATTATCTTGGTAATCTACATACAATTGAATTGCTGTAGAGCATAAGGATAAAAAAGAGCTACACAATAAAATATAAGCCAGCACACGCCGGCTTAGTTTATTCGTAGAGGAAATTGTATTTGCCATTAAATTTATCCTATAACTTAGTTTTACAATCTAACCTTAAGTCTTCGTTAGTAAACTAAATTATTTACGCCTTATCGCTTTAGCTCTGTTAATTAGAAGTTTGAATAAGAATTATGTCAACATGAATATGACTTTGTTATTCTCTATTAATAATTTAGCTGCTAAATAGATAAATTTCCTCCTAATTCAATAAATTATTTACTTTTTTTACTTATTTAAATTGTAGAAACATATTGTGCAACGAGTTTTGCGGCAATTAGATCTTCAAGAGCATGACCTACCGATTTAAATACGGTGATGTCATTCGCTTGTCTAATCACATGGATCTCTTTTTTGCACAATGTAAATAAATCAGCTTCAATATCACTTTTACTGATAATTCCTTGATTTAAAGGAATAGCAATATCACCTGTTTCCCGACATGCACCATCTAAATTATCAACAAACACCCGCGAACGTAATAAACATTCATCATCCATTTCTCGCATATCAGGACGGTAAGCACCGACCATATCTAAATGCTGTCCCGCTCTAAGCCATTTTCCAAACACTAACGGCTGTTGGCTCAAAGTTGCACATGAAATGATATCTGCTTGCTCAATATTACTTTCAATATCAGTCACAGGCTGACAATCAATATCAAGATGGGAGACTAAGTTACTAACTGCTTGAGCTTTCTCTAACGACCGTCCCCATACTTTTACATTTTTAATAGGGCGAACGGCACAATGAGCGGCAATAAGTTGTGACGACAGAGTTCCTGTACCAATAACCAATAGGTTACTGCTATTTTCTTGTGATAAAAAACGAGAGGCTAAAGCTGATGCAGCAGCAGTACGTTTTGCTGTTAATGCAGGTGCATCCATCATTGCCACTGGCGATCCGGTATCTATATCCAATAATAAATATGTCCCTTGAATCGATGGTAGGTTTTTCTGAGCATTATTTGGCGCTACCGTTACTAACTTTACCCCTGCAACTCCACCTTCTTGCCATGCAGGCATAATAAGCAAGGTAGTTTCTCGACTTTCTTTTGGATTTTTCATATCAAAATGCTGTCGAGGAGGAACAACGGTCTGTTCGGTAAAACCTTGTGCTAAGGCATTAATCAAGGAAGGAAAATCTAAAGCTTGGTTTATCGTTGATGCGTCAATAGTAATCATGATCAGGTCTATATTTAATTGTTTTATAATTAAATATTATTGCATACTGTATACAAAATTAAAATATATCACTTAATGAACCGTTTTATCACTATCTGCATCCCACTTAGCTTTTAAGCTTTTATATGCATCAAGCCTTCTTTCATCTAAATTAAAGTCTTCCAATAAACCCATAATTTTATCTGCTAATTCGTTATGGCTATCATCAGCTTCATCTTGTTTTTTAATAACAATGAGAATTTTAAAAATACTGAATAAAAGTTTCACATTTTTAGGTGCAAGCTGAAGTGCTTGTACTACAGAATCAAGCGCAGGTTGTAATTTCTTTTTTTGAAAAAGCTCAACAGCCATGCTATTTAGCTGTTTAGGCGTAAAATGTATTTCAGAGCGCTCATCGGTTTCTTGTTCTACATATTTATTAATCACTTCGCTTGATAATGAATCACCGGCAATTTGATTTTTAACTGCACTAAGCAACGTAAGCGCTTCTTCACGCATACCCAATTCATGAAATACCTTTACTTTATCCAAATTATCTTCAATAAGTGGTGACGGACGTAAATTTAAATGGGTTTGCACCAATCTTTCGGCAATGTCTCTTTCATCTCGTACGTTATGCAATCGAGCTTGCGCAACAATAAGTTGCTGTTTAAATTCATGAGCGTCTGCATAGTCATTTTCTAACTTACGCATAAAGCCTTCCACTTGCCCAAGTATTTTATTTGAACTATCGTCAGTGATCGTACAGGCGAGATCAATTCCAGAGCGTATGACATTAAGCAGTAATACCGGAGAGTCATGAATAGAGTTTTTCGCTTGTTGAGCAATATTACGTGTCGCCACATATTGGCCCATATGGTCATGATTTAGTCGCGCTAAATCCCAAGATTTTTTATTTCGTTCGATATTCCTTGGAGAAAGAGCTGTTGCCTTTTTAATTTCTTCATAGGCCAATTCATACTCTTCGCACTCAAGATAATATTGCGCCAACATGTCATGCATGGCAAAACGTGTATCCGGCTTTTTCATTAAGGTCGTTAATAAACCATGAATATCATCAATACGACCTTGTTTTAATAATGATTTAACATAACCTACATGCACCCAAGCATAATCGTATTTGGTAATAAGTTTTTTAAAAAAAACTTCAGCTTCTTTAAATTCCAATAAACTCAGTAATGCTTCGCCTTTCATCCTTAATATATTGGGGTGATATTTTGCTAATTCTTTATCTAATAAATGTCGGTCTGCATAATAAATAACTTTAGCAAAATCTTTATTATCAATGGCATAATACATACCAAACAATTGCTTTTTTAGCTCTATCGTTTGTAACAGCCTTTCTTCGACCAGTTTAGGAAATAATGGCTTTACCCAAAAATCATCGGGTTGCAATTCAACAATTGAATTAACAAGTGATTCACTCGTTTCTGTGCTAAGAAATATCAATATAGTGGTTTTTTTAACATGACCTTTAAACTTCAACTCTTCAAGTAAATGAAAACCATCCTTATCACTTTTGATATTAAATGAACAAATAATGATATGAAAATGTATTTCATCACATAACCTCAAACCATAAAAGGCAGTTTCTGCACATTTTACATTTTGAAAACCAAGGCCAAAAAACGTACTTTTCATAAAGTCATGGATTAAACGGTTATCATCAATAAGCAAAACATTGAGTTGAGAAAAATCGTTTAAATCATTTTTACTGGTTACTTCCATTCAATCAGAGCCTAAATTTCATGTCTGCAATAAATATATACCCAAATTACTTTAAGATACAGAAATCAGCAAGTGATAAAGATGCTTCCCTGCTAGTTATTTTGATAACATATTAGTTAAATAACGAAATGCCAAATAAAATATAGACAAGGAGAACTGTATAAGTGACAAACCAATCAATTTACTTTATTCCTGGCACCATGTGTGATGAACGTTTATGGCTACCGCTGTGGCATGAACTTCAAAAAACAGCACAGCCTCCGCTAAATCTTATTCATCTAGAGATACCGCAATACAATACTATTGACAAAATTGTTACCCACCTCGCGAAACAGATAATTAAAGATTACAGCTTGCTTGTTGGTTTCTCTTTGGGTGGTTATCTAGCAAGTGCACTAGCCATTAAATATCCAGATAAAATTAAAAAATTATTATTAGTTTCCAATATGTCGAGCACCCTTGTCGATAACGAATTAAAAGAAAGGTCTCGCACCATTGACTGGATAAGATCAAATGGCTATTCCGGCATACCGATGAAACGTATCCAGAGCTTATTACACAACAATGCTTATAAAAATCAAAGTATAACTTCCACAATTAAAACGATGGATAAAGACTTAGGTAAAGACGTTTTATTACATCAATTAACCGTTACCACTCAACGTAAGAATTTATTACCTAAATTAGCCGAAATATCAATACCCGTTACGTTTTGCATTGGTGAGCAAGACAACATTGCAAGTATTGAACAAATATCGAAGATTACTAAATACAATCAAAACGTTACCATTCAAGCGTTTAAAAATACGGGGCATATGTTACCCCTAGAGCAACCTGCTTTATTAGCTAACGCACTTAAAGAATGGTTCAAGCCGTAATAACAATATCAACCAAGCACTAAACACGGTAAAATATCGTCAATTGTATACTCTGGAATGATCCCTTGAACGATAAAAACTTTTCATCTTTACCACTAAAGCCTGAACTTATTAAAAATTTAGCAACGCTTGAATACCATGAAATGACAGATATTCAAGCGCAAAGCTTGCCACATATTTTGGCTGGAAAAGATGTTATTGCACAAGGGAAAACCGGCTCAGGAAAAACCGCAGCTTTTGGTTTAGGTTTGCTTAATAAATTAAACGTAAAACGCTTTCGTATCCAAACATTAGTATTGTGTCCAACGAGGGAGTTGGCCGATCAAGTCGCCAAAGAAATTAGAAAACTTGCCCGAGCTATCCATAACATCAAAGTATTAACTCTTTGTGGTGGCGTCCCATTTGGTCCTCAAGTAGGTTCACTAGAACACGGCGCTCATATTATTGTTGGCACACCTGGCCGTATAGAAGACCATCTCGGACGAGGTACATTAACTTTGCCTGATGTTGAAATGTTCATTTTGGATGAAGCAGACAGAATGCTTGAAATGGGCTTTCAAGCGTCTCTAGATAATATCGTTGAACAAATACCCTCAAAACGCCAAACATTACTGTTTAGTGCTACTTTCCCTAAACAAATCCAAGCAATAGCAAATAAAATAATGGTTGAACCAGAAATGGTGCAAGCTGCGACAACTCATGATGATAGCAGTATCACACAACTCTTTTATAAAGTTGATGACAATGATAATGCCCAGCGTGTATTGGCAATACGTTTGCTGTTATTAAAATACCAACCCAAAAGCAGTGTTATTTTTTGTAATACCAAACGAGAAGTACAAGAAGTTGCCAATAGCTTAATAAATTATGGCTTTAGTGCCGTCGCTTTACATGGTGACCTTGAGCAAAGAGATAGAGACCAAACCTTGGTACAATTTGCTAATAAAAGTGCTTCTATCATGGTTGCTACAGATGTTGCAGCAAGAGGCTTAGATATTGAAACATTAGATGCTGTGTTTAATTTTCACATTGCCAGAGATAGTGAGATTCATGTTCATCGTATTGGCCGAACCGGACGAGCAGGAAATAAAGGCACCGCTTTTTCTCTATATAGCGATAAAGAAAGTTATAAAATAGGCTTATTAGAAGACTATCTAAATAAATCCATTGAAAGCGAGTTACTTCCCAGTGCAGATGTATTAGAAACGCCTGTATTTGTACCAGAAATGACTACATTACAAATAGATGGCGGTAAAAAGCAAAAAATTAGACCTGGAGACATTTTAGGAGCTTTAACCGGAGAAAATGGTATTGCCGGTAAAGATGTCGGGAAAATTCAACTAGGTGCTAACTGGGCTTATGTCGCGGTTGCTCGATCATCTTTGAAAAAAGCACTACATAAATTAAGTGAGGGTAAATTAAAAGGGCGTAACTTTAGAGTTAGGCAGTTATAAAACACTTAGATTTCATCTGAAAATATGAACTTAGGTTAGCCAAATAATTTCAACGTTCTTTAGAATATTTCTTGTAGAACATTAACCGTTATTTGGCTACACCAAAGCTTTAAACATATTTTATTATTATACCGTAAGGTTAATTTACTCTGCGAAAGTCACATTAATTATTGAAACTGCAGCCATATCAGTAATACTTACACCGCCAATACTTTGCTCTAATTTTTCTGCAATTCGAACTGAGCCATGTTTACTTGCAAAGTCGATAATATCATCACCATTACACATCACCTTCATCGCAACATTTTTATCACTTAAACGAAATGACTTAGTGGTATTTTTAAACTGTAATAAGTTACCCTTTTGCGCTGATTTACAAACTTCGATTAATGCTGACTCAATATGCTCATCCATCGCAAAACTATTAAAACTTGCACCAACGAATAAACTAGTCGAAACGATTGCATAAACTGTAGATTTAAATTTTCTCATAATATTCTCCAAAAATTATAGTGGTAACACCGTCAGTGTTTTGCCGTGTTCAATATAATAATGGATCTTTTTTTAAAAGAAGTTGCCCTTTAAATTTGACTAAATGTAAGCAAACCTAAACGAGTAGCGACTCATAAAAACCAACTAACATCTTGTTTTATAATGCATACAAGCAAAGTACGGCTTATTTCGTAGAATCGTCTTTTTACATTCGTAAATGCTTAGCAACAAAATATCAGCCTCTTTAGTTATACATCGCAGGACAAACAACTACATTTTTAATTATTTTTGTTGGCATTAACTAAAAATAAGCGTACTGTACTGTTGTTTTATACAGCTTTTAATGATTGTTTTTTCATATATGATATTCAATTCGTTTAAGTTAATAACTTTATTGATTGATAGTTGTATTCAAATGACTTTTAAATATGATTAAGTAAGGAAAAAAAATGGCAGTTGAGAATCGATTTGTTGTCATTCGACATGGTGTGGAGGTGCAGACGTTCATGGAAAAAAAAGCCGCTGATGAATATGACAAAATGTTGGATATGGCTGATAACTTAACAGAGATGCTAAAATCAGTTCCATTTGAATTAAGTGATGATATTAAAGAAGAACTTAGTATCTACTTAGCCAAAAACCGAGAGGATGTTTTAATTGCGTTGCAGGCGAAAAAGGCAAAAGCCCCATCGTCTCCACCAAAAGAAGCTCCACCAAAAGCCGCTGTAAAAACTTCAGTAAAAGCCGCCCAAAAAGCAGTAGTGAAAGAAACGGTAAAAGAGAAAGTAGCTGAGAAAACAAAAAAGAAATCAGCCGCTATAAAAGAAGAAGCTTAATTTAAATGGTTTAAGCATAGCTCATGTTTGATTATCAATTGATACGCAGCACTCGCCGTAGGACCATTTCTTTACAAGTAAGAAATGGTCAGATAATCGTTCGTGCCCCCAGCTTCTTATCACAGCAACAAATCGATCTGGTCATCACTAAAAAATCAGCGTGGTTAAAAAGCAAGTTAAACGATGCCATGCAAATAGAGACCGCTAATGAGGCAAAGTTTGTCGCTGGAAGTTGCCTATGGATAAATGGAAAGAAAAAAACGCTCCATATACATTTTGAAAAAAAATCATCCCTTGAAAATTTAGATGATAAAATCTTAGTGATATTACCGCAAAGAATTGAGACTAAGTGTCTTGAAAAGGTATACTTATCATTGCAAATTAAAAAGCAACTTGCCACATGGTTAAAAGAACAAGCCTGCCACTATATAACAACAAAACTTCCTCTATTAGTAACTCAGACTGGGTTAAACCCGATATCTTTCAAAATACGATTATACAAAGCACGTTGGGGCAGTTGTAATAATAAAGGTGAGTTGAGTTTCAACTATTTATTAATGATGGCGCCTTTGTGGGTAGTAGACTATGTCATTATTCATGAACTTTGCCATCTCAAACATTTAAATCACTCAAATAAATTTTGGCAGTTAGTCGACCAATATTACCCAAATTATAAAGATGCCCAACTTTGGCTTAAAAAGCACCAATCACAACTTACTTGGTAATATCTATAAACCCCTATAAAAACGTATTAAAAGCAGTTGGCACAAAAATTGTTTAATAATTTCATAATATTAAAATAACAACGAGTAAATTATGAGATTAAATAAACACAGTATGAAGATGACAATTATATACATCACCTCTGCGCTGCTATCAGTATTACTATTAAAGGTACTGCTCGGCTTATAGCAAAAACCAATAATTTTAGTTCCTTACTTTTTAATGCAATAATCGTTATTTCAATGACTTGCTAATAAATTGACTATTTTTACATCATAAAATGTAAAAATTCCTAATTTAAGACGTAATTGATTAACACTGCAGCGCTTTTAGGGTAAATTAATACCATCAAAATAAAAATAAATATGGATTATAACTTATATGGGCTCGTCTGTACTCGTTTGTGATGACTCTAATTTAGCTCGAAAGCAGCTATTAAGAAGCTTACCTGAGCAATTATCTACAAAGACTCAAATTGCGACTAACGGCGAAGAAGCGTTAGAAATTTTGAGAAGTCAAAATATTGACATTTTATTTCTTGATTTAACCATGCCGGTACTAGACGGTGTCGGAGTTTTACAAGCGATAAAAGATGAAAATATCAACATTGCTGTTTTTGTTATCTCAGCAGACATTCAGCCCGAAATGCAAAGCAAGGTCTTAGCTTTAGGAGCAAAAGAATTTTTACGTAAGCCAGTAAAAACAGAAGTATTAAATGAACATTTAACTAAGCACGGTTTTTTATGAGTGCTTTAAACTTAAATGAAGACCAACAAGATTGTCTACAAGAACTTATCAATGTTGCCATGGGGCAAGCCAGTGATCAACTAGCTCGTTATTTAGATACTTTTGTTCATTTAAAAGTACCCAGTATTGAACAAGTTGATGCAAAAAGTTTATCCAACTCTTTAAATGATGAGCAAATGGCTGTCGCTGTTGTTAGCCAAGGATTCTTCGGCTATGAAGGTATCAGAGGTGAGGCATTACTTATCTATCAACCAAGAGATTCGGATCGTTTGGCCGACTTATTAGGTTATGAACCCGAAGAGCTTTCCGTTGAAGAACAAATTATTGATTTAAGTTCCATTTTAACAACAACTTTTTTAAATGTTTTTGCTGGTCAAATAGATAATCAAATGTCATACAGTGCGCCACGCCTTTTATCTTCAACCAAAAGTTTAGTGTCTGAGCATTTACATCAACTTTCTTTTAATTGGGATTTAGCATTAAAGATTAAAATCACTTACCAAGTTACTGACTATTCATTTAACTGCGATATGATATTGCTGATCCCTGAATCTGCGATTATCAATATAAAAACAGTACTCAACCGAATTTTGGATGAATTTTAATGTCTGTTGATAATTTCTGTGAAACCATATCAGATCAAATTAACACTGGTATTCTGGTTGTTAGTTTAGATTTTACCATTGTAAAGTGGAATCGTTTTTTACAAGTTCACGCCAATGTGACTCCAGAAAAGGTATTAGGAAAATGTATTTTTGATGTATTTCCAGAATTACCAAAAAAATGGTTTGAGCGCAAATTATCTAGCGTCATTCAATTAGGTACACAATCTTTTTGTTCATGGGAGCAACGCCATCATTTATTTGAGTTACCGCATACTCGCCCAATAACAACTGATAGCCATTTTATGGCACAAAACTGTACCTTTTTACCAATAACATCAGATAACGTCATAACCCACATCTGCATTCTTATCGAAGATGCTACCGATGTCTGTCATTATCAAACCATGCTAAATAAAACCTTAGAAAGTTTAGCCATGGCAAACCGCATTGATGGTTTAACCCAAATATTTAATCGTAAACACTGGGAAGAATGTTTAGCCAAAGAATTTTCTCGAGCTCGTCGCTATAATCATGGACTGGCGTTAATCATGTTTGATCTAGACCACTTTAAGTTACTAAACGATACCTACGGTCACTTAGGCGGAGATAAAGTATTGGTTGAAACAAGTAAAACCATTCAATCATTATTACGATTATGCGATCAATTTGGACGCTACGGCGGCGAAGAGTTTGCCATTGTTTTACCTGAAACTGACCTGGTTGGTGCGGCAGATGTTGCAGAACGCATTAGAGCAGCAATTGAAGGTACTGATATAAATTTTCAAGATCAAATAATACGAACATCAGTAAGTGTTGGCGTTAGCATTATAAACAGCCAAGATAAACGCTATGAAGATTTAATCCAAAATGCAGACAATGCACTGTATAAAGCTAAATCTTCTGGCCGAAACAGAGTCTGTTTATCTACAGAATTGCCTTAGCATTAACAAGGCTAATTGTATAAAATAATTCAGTTTCCTTATATTTGACGAGTTTATTCAAAAAGCTACGGTCTTTATTCATAAATCAACACCTTTTTATTCACAATTAATTATTGACATATTTACTCTAATCAGGCATTTTATACGCCATGACTACACTAATTCGCCACATTACCATTATTACCACTACCACCCTCATTGAGATGGTAGTCATTGGCTGACGTGTAAAAGAAATTTTTATCAAAGCCTGTGACTTCAACATCACAGGCTTTTTTGTTTTTAAGAGGATATATAAATGCGTGTATTAAAATTTGGTGGTTCATCATTAGCAACAGCTGAGCGTTTTTTGCAAGTTGCGGCAATCATCAAAGAGAAGAGCTTATCATCACCTGTGGCCATCGTGGTTTCAGCACCACAAGGGGTAACTAATCATTTAGTTGCCATGGCAGAAAACACTAGTGATGAAACAAAATTAACCACTGATTTAAGCTCATTTAGACGCGCAATTACCACCATCATTGATGACTTAAGTGCCAGTTTAGCTGAATTTAATCGTCAACATTCAGAACAAGCATTAGCAAATTGGGAAAGTAAATTAAGTCAATATTTACAAGGTGCGACGATGTTGTCGTATTGCCCAGAGCATATTCGAGCTCGCATCATCAGCATGGGTGAACGTCTAAGTGTGGCAATTTTAACATCGGTATTACAGGCAAAAAACGAAGAGGTTTCAATCATTGCACCTGAAAATTTCTTACGTACCAACGATGCTTCTCTCAACGCGGTTGCTGATTTAGTACTCTGTAAAGAAAAATTCCAATTAAACTATGATGGCTTACATAATATTGCCATTATGCCCGGTTTTATAGGTGTAGACAGTAATGACCAAGTCACCACTTTAGGTCGAAATGGCTCAGATTATTCAGCAGCTGTACTTGCCGTATGTGCTCAAGCCGAATGTTGTGAAATTTGGACAGATGTTGACGGTGTTTATAATGCCGACCCTCGCGTAATAAAAGAAGCAAGCCTACTAGATTATTTATCCTACCAAGAAGCTATGGAGCTTTCTTATTTTGGCGCTAGTGTATTGCATCCCAAAACTATTGGTCCTATTGCGCAATATCACATTCCTTGTTTAATTAAAAACACCGGTAATCCGCAAGCACCAGGGACATTAATAGCCAATGAAAATTCTCAAGAAAAAGTAGTCAAAGCGATTTCAAATCTTGATAACCTTACTATGGTTAATGTTTCAGGACCGGGCATGAAAGGTATGGTTGGTATGGCCAGTCGTGTTTTTGCTACGATGAGCAGAGAAAAAATTTCCCTTATTTTGATCAGCCAATCGTCTAGTGAATATTGTATTAGCTTCTGTATATATACCGCCGATGCAGCGAGAGCAGAACATAGTTTACAAGAAGAATTTGAACTTGAGTTACTTAATGGCTTATTAGAACCATTATCGTTGACTCCTGAATTATCAATAGTATCTTTAGTTGGCGACGGCATGCACCATCAGCGTGGTGTTGCTGCTAAGTTTTTCAGCTCATTGGCACAAGCACGAGTCAATGTAGTAGCGATTGCTCAAGACTCATCTGAACGTAGTATTTCAGTGGTTATTGAGCAACGTAAATGCACTGACGCGATGAAAGTTAGTCATCAAAATTTCTTCTCACACAAACAGACGGTTGACGTGTTTTTAGTAGGTTGTGGTGTTGTTGGTAGTGAATTAATTGCACAAATTTCTCGCCAACAACCTAAATTGAAAAAACAAAATATTTCACTAAGAATTTACGGTTTAGCCAATAGTAAGGGCATGGTCTTCGATGAAAATGGTATTGATTTAGATAACTGGCAAGCAACACTAAATAAAGATGCCGTAGCTGTTAACGTGGATAACATTAAAGCCTTTGTCCGTGATAATCACCTAATTAACCCAGTACTTATTGATTCAACTTCAAATGAAGAGCTAGCGATGAGTTATGTAGGTTTTCTTGAAGAAGGTTTTAATGTCGTTACACCAAACAAAAAAGCCAATACCGACTCTTGGGAATATTATCAAGCGCTTAGAGTTGCGGCACAAAAAACCAACCGTCGTTTCTTATACGAAACAACTGTTGGCGCTGGCTTACCGGTTATAGATACCTTACAAAACTTACTTAAAGCAGGTGATGAGTTACAACGTTTTGAAGGCATATTATCGGGTTCTTTATCTTACATCTTTGGTAAGTTAGACGAAGGCATGGCCTTATCCGCAGCGACAGCAATAGCCAAAGAAAATGGCTTTACCGAACCTGACCCTCGTGATGATTTAAGTGGCATGGATGTCGCACGTAAATTATTAATCTTGGCACGTGAAGCCGGTATGCAATTAGAATTATCGGATATAAAAATTGAACCGATATTACCTGCAGGTTTTGATGATAGCGGCGATATAGCTAACTTTATGCAAAACTTAAGCGCTGTGGATGCTGAATTTAGTCAACGAGTTAGTGATGCAAAAGCTCAAGGAAAAGTATTACGTTATATCGGCAACATTGTTGATGGTAAATGCCAAGTATCCATTGAAGCCATTGCACAAGACCATGCTCTTTATAGCGTTAAAGACGGTGAAAATGCACTGGCAATTCATAGCCGATATTATCAGCCACTACCTTTTGTATTACGTGGTTATGGTGCAGGTGCTGCAGTAACTGCCGCAGGTATATTTGGTGATTTATTAAGAACACTTGCTTGGGAGCAACAACACTAATGTCAGTTTCAATTTTTGCACCCGCCTCTATTGGTAACGTAAGTGTTGGTTTTGATGTGCTAGGTTTAGCGGTAAAACCACTTGATGGCACACTTTTGGGTGACGTTGTTACTGTAGAGCTGGCCGATAAAGATAGCCTAGAAGTTATTGGTAAATTTTCTAAAAAATTGCCGAGGTCACCTAAACAAAATATTGTTTGGCATTGTTTACAATTATTTAATAAAGCCATGGATGAATCTGGTTTTGTTAAAGACCATGTCAAAATCACCTTAGATAAAAAAATGCCTGTTGGCAGTGGTTTAGGCTCAAGTGCTTGCTCGGTTGTTGCAGCCTTGGTCGCACTAAATGCCTATTATCTCCAGGCAACGGGTGATACTTATTTTAATGAGAAACAGCTGTTACTGATGATGGGTAAAATGGAAGCCAAAATTAGTGGTAGCTTGCATTATGATAATGTTGCCCCTTGTTACTTAGGTAACTTACAACTTATGGTACCCGACAGTAATGTTATTACACGAACATTACCCGGCTTTGACGACTGTTATTACATCATGGCCTATCCCGGTATTGTCGTTTCAACAAAAGCGGCTCGCGAAGTATTACCTGAAAAGTATACTCGTCAAGATGTAATTACTTATGGTCAAAACCTTGCAACTTTTGTTGATGCTTGTCATCGTGGCGATAAACAACAAGCTTTTTCCGTAGTAAAAGATGTGATAGCAGAACCTTATCGCCAACATTTATTGCCTAAATTTGAACAAGCTCGTGATTATTTAACAGCACAAGGCAGTTTAGCTGTAGGTATTTCAGGTTCAGGTCCTACATTGTTTGCTGTTTTTGAACAATTAGATAAAGCACAAGAAATGGCTTTATGGTTAAAAGAACATTATTTGCAGACTGAACTAGGTTTTGTTCACGTTTGTAAAGTAGATGAAATTGGCGCATGCACGCTTACTCATACCAAATGAAATAAACCTGCAATTAAATACATTAGATATAGTGAGAAGTGAAAGTGAAATTTTATAATTTAAAAGAAAATGATGAACAAGTTAGCTTTGCAGGTGCAGTCAAACAAGGTTTAGGAAAAAATCAAGGTTTGTTCTTCCCCAAAGAAATCCCTAGCTTTGATAACATTGATGCTCTACTTGCCATGCCATTAGTAGAGCGAAGCGTAAAAGTGTTACAACCTTTTGTCAGTGAAGACCTTAACGAAAAGCAGCTAACAGATATTGTTACTGCTGCATTTAATTTTCCTGCACAAATACAACCGATCAGTGCCGACCGCGCTATTCTAGAACTTTTCCACGGTCCAACGTTGGCGTTTAAAGATTTTGGTGCACGTTTTATGGCTAAGTGTTTACAAAAATTTAGCAAAAATAAAAAAATAACTATCCTTACTGCAACCTCTGGTGATACCGGTGCTGCCGTTGCTCATGCCTTCCACGGTATTGACAACATCCGTGTAGTTATCATGTATCCAAAAGGAAAAATCAGCCTACTACAAGAAAAAATGTTTACTACCTTAGGCGGAAATATTGAAACAATAGCTATTGATGGTGATTTTGATGACTGCCAAGCCTTGGTTAAAAAATCTTTTGATGATGAAGAACTTAAAAACACCATTGGCTTAAATTCAGCAAATTCAATCAACATTAGCCGTTTACTTGCACAAATTTGTTATTATTTTGAAGCGGTAGCTCAACTTAGCCGCCAAAAAGGTAAATCTGAGCTTAACGATATTGTTTTCTCAATTCCTAGTGGCAACTTTGGCAATTTAACTGCTGGTTTATTTGCTAAAGCCATGGGCTTGCCTATAAAACGTTTTATTGCCGCCACCAACGCTAACGATACCGTACCTCGTTATTTAGAAACGGGTGAATGGTCACCAAACACTACCGTTGCAACCATTTCAAATGCTATGGATGTCAGTAACCCTAATAATTGGCCTCGTGTTGAACATATGCTTAAATCAGGCATTGTTGCACAAGACTGTGTTAGCTCGGTATCCATTGATGAAGAACAAACACAAATCACTATGATACAGCTGGCAAAATTGGGTTATATCAGTGAACCTCATGCTGCTGTTGCTTATAAAGCATTACAATATGGCACACAAGAAGGTGAATTTGGTGTATTTTTAGGAACGGCTCATCCCGCTAAATTTAAAGATATTGTTGAAAATACTTTAGGCCAGCCTATTGGTTTACCCAAAGAACTTGCAGATTGTGCTTCAGAAACAACTTTATCAATTGATATGGACGCAGATTTCTCGTTATTACGTGAATATTTACTCGCTAAAAAATAAAAGTGACAATTTTTACACCCTATATTCATATTTCTATATAATAAAAAGGCAGTTAATTACTGCCTTTATTTTATCTAAAAAAGTAAATTTATGACTATAAACTCTCAATGGAAAAATATTTTAGCCGCAGAACAAAATAAATCATATTTTAAAATACTTACATCAGAAATAACTCAACAACGTGCTAATGGCGAAACAATTTATCCGTCCGATCACGAAGTATTTAGTGCTTTTGAATATGTTGATTTAACAAGTATCAAAGTGGTGATATTAGGTCAAGACCCTTATCATGGTGCAGGTAACGAGGGTCAGTCACAGGCACACGGCTTAGCCTTTTCAGTAAAATATGGTATTAAAACGCCCCCTTCCTTAGTTAATATTTACAATGAATTAGTAACGGATATTGATGGTTTTAGTACACCACAACATGGCAACTTGATTAGCTGGGCTAAACAAGGTGTATTGCTTTTAAATACGGTATTAACCGTAAAAGAATCACAAGCTCATTCCCATGCCAAACTTGGCTGGGAAGTGTTTACTGATAAGATCATTTCCGAAATCTCAGCCCATAATAATGGCTGTGTATTTATGTTATGGGGAGCCCATGCTCAGAAAAAAGGTAAAAACATTGATACTGATAAACATTATATTTTAGCCGGACCTCATCCTTCCCCACTTTCAGCTTACCGCGGTTTTTTTGGTTGTCAGCATTTTTCCAAAGCAAATAACTGGTTAAAAGCACACGATAAAAAGATTATTGATTGGCAGGTTTAGTAATAATTAATTCCGATTGAAATAATGTAAACTAGCATCAAAATATTTATAGCTCTTAGTTCAGCAGGAAAGTTGTGGAAGTAATTATAATAATCGCAGGCAGTACTTTTCTATGGCTTTGTTGGCAACTTATTCAAGCTAAAAAATTTACTAAATTTAAACAACGTATTGAACAAGAAATCAAACCTCAAGTCATAGAGAGAATCATTGCCAACTTAGATCAACAAAGATCAGATCTTTTTCCAAATAATGACTGCCACCAAAGGGCAACGATATATTATTGGACACAATACAAAAGTAGAATTTTAAAAGTGGCGTTGCAGCAAGAAATTATTGATAAGCAGTGGTTAAAAGATACTGGCAATTGGCGCAATAGTCAGCATCTATTTCATATTGAGCAAGATCTATTGTAGGTCGAATTAGCTATGGGTATAAGTACTTCGACAAATATGGTGATAGAGCATAATTGTCGAGCTACAAGTACCTACACAAATCCAACAAACAAGCTACACAGTGCGTTGAAATTGAATATCCCAGACACCATGACCTAATCGTTGGCCTCTATTTTCAAACTTTGTTAGTGGTCTTGAATCCGGTCTAGGCACATAATCATCATTTTCAGATAAGTTTTTATAGCCTGATGCCGTATTCATATCTTCAAGCATACACTCGGCATAGTTTTCCCAATCTGTAGCCATATGAAATACACCACCAACTTTTAACTTTTGACGAATAGTTTCAACAAATTCAGGTGAAACAATACGGCGCTTATGGTGTTTCTTTTTATGCCAAGGATCAGGGAAAAATAACTGCACGGTTGTTAATGAGCCATCCGCAATACAATCTGCTAGTACTTCAATGGCATCATGCTCATATACTTTTAAGTTATTAACACCTTCTTCTTGGGTTAAAGAAATGCAGGCACCAACACCGGGACGATGAACCTCAACACCAATAAAGTTTAACTGAGGCGCACTCTTAGCCATTTCAACCAATGATTTACCCATGCCAAAACCAATTTCCAATACGATAGGGTTATCATTACCAAAAAGCACGGCAGAGTTAATTAAACCATCTTTATGGTTTAAGCCCATAACACTCCAATACTTCTCTAATGCATTGGCTTGACCATTCGTTAGCCGCCCTTCACGTTTAACAAAACTACGAACCTTACGGATGTATTTACCTTCTTGTTCCGCTTGCTCAATGGTTTTATGAGTACGCTGTTCATTTTCTTTTTCAGTCATATCTTTTGCTTTCTTAAAGGATGAAATTTATTACTAATATTTACGACAGTATTTTACGCTAAATCAATGTGCTTTAGGCAAGACGCTTATCTAACTTTTTCACTGAGCTTAGTTTACTAAGTGATGTTAAAAAGTTAAATATGCAACGCAGAATTAAGCTCACTGATGACTCACATTACCACGTTTACGCTAAATCAATGTGCTTTAGGCAAGGCACTTATCTAACTTTTTCACTGAGCTTAGTTTACTAAGTGATGTTAAAAAGTTAAATATGCGACGCAGCATTA
>JABSOX010000031.1 GCA_013215655.1 Colwellia sp. | reverse complement strand
CTGAACCCCTTGGAACTGGAGCGCATTTTAAAGATTTCTGTCTTCGCGTCAACACTTATTTATCATTAAATTGAAATAAACAGTTGTTCGGATGATTATCATACAAACCGCGCATTTATTGACGATTAAACAATCAGAATTACAGTTTATTCCAATAACTTTTATATATTGTCGAGTTATTCCTAAACATCATCACGACTTTTTTCATTATTTTTAGACGGGATTTCATCCGAATGACTGTTTTTCTTGGTGTCTTGAACTTTATTGTCCCCAAGCACATGTTCCAACTTTAACTTTTTAACCGAACGTATCGTTGTGAAAGGACCTGAACATGCATAAAGCACAAATATAATTAGCAGTACATTTTCTGGGCTTGAGGCAACAATAACAAAGGCAAGTACAATAAGTAATACAACGATAAAGTTTACTTTACCTTTCCAATCCACTTCTTTAAAGCTGCTGTATTTGAAATTACTTACCATAAGTAGACCACAGACAATGGTCACAATACCAATAAGTATCCCGTGTTCTTGTCCATCAATATTATATTCTACTCCTACCCATATTAAACTTGCGATAACCGCTGCAGCCGCAGGGCTAGCCAAACCTTGAAAATACCTCTTATCTGCACCCTCTATCTGAGTATTAAACCTAGCCAGCCTTAATGCTGCACATGCAACAAATACAAACGCTGCTAACCAACCAAATTTTCCGTAACTAGATAACGCCCAGTTATAGGCAACAATTCCTGGAGCAATACCAAACGACACCATGTCAGCCATACTGTCATATTCTGCGCCAAACTCACTTTGAGTATTAGTCATACGTGCTACACGACCATCTAAGCCGTCAAAGATCATAGCAATAAAAATGGCAATCGCTGCATTTTCAAAATGAGCATTCATTGAAGACACCACAGCATAAAACCCTGAGAAAAGTCCTGCCGTTGTTAATAAGTTAGGTAATAAATAGATACCCCGAGTAGGCGTATGTTCAGGTGGGTTGTTAGCCATACAGTAAATACCATAGATTTTAGAAATTTAAAGGATAAACAATTTACCATAAGTTTTACAAATAGGAAAAATTGCCAACAAGTTGTTATAAAGTGATGTTGTAGCTATATTTAAGAATAATATATTTTGGAGCCTTTTTTTGATTTAAATTATGAACAAAAAAATTAACTATACTTACATAAGTGCTTTTTTTCTAATAATAGTGGTGAATGTTTCTGCAGAAAATGTAACCATTTATCGTTGGGTGGATAAAGATGATATTGTTCATTTTAGCCAACATCAACCAAAACACGGTCATTTTGTAGAGATGAATGTTGCTAATGCCACACCTGACAGAACTACACTCGCCATAGAACCAGTTCCTATAGATATAATAAACAATAGTGATGACTTACCTTCAACGGATGAATTATTTATTTCAGAAATGAGTATTAAGTGTCAAGAAGCTCAAACCAATGTCACAACACTTAAATCTTTCGATAATATCCAAACGACAGATAACGAAGGCAATAAATCGATACTTAACCTACAGCAGAAACAACAACAACTAGAAATGAACTTAAAACGAGTTGATGTTTATTGTTCAAACTAGTTTAATCACAGTTGTTAGTTCCTTGCTTAGGGAGTGCCTATATATGTTGCGTGGCGTATTGTGTTTCTTTATCCATCATATCTAATTTCTTCTAGTATTAGTTTGATTTAAAAACTAAAGAGTCATTTATAACATCCACTACGATAGTACAACCTGCTTTAAACTCCCCAGAGAGAATTTTTTGTGCTAATGGATTTTCAATGCCCTGTTGAATTGAGCGTTTTAAAGGTCTAGCGCCAAATAACGGGTCGAATCCAGCTGTAGAAATAAAACTTAGGGCATCTTTTGTCACAGAAAAATGCATGTGTCGCTCTTCTAAACGTTTCGCAAGAAATGAGATTTGAATAGCAGCAATAGCTTCGATTTGTTCAGCTAATAACGGATGAAAAACAACAGACTCATCAATACGATTAATAAACTCAGGTTTAAATTTCTGGCTAACCTCAGCCATAACACTTTCTTTCATTTGTTGATATTGGCTATCATCACCAAAACTTTGAATAATGTCAGAGCCTAGATTAGAAGTCATGATTATGACGGTATTTTTAAAATCTATGGTTCGTCCTTGGCCATCAGTTAAACGACCATCATCTAATACTTGTAATAATATATTAAAAACATCAGGGTGAGCTTTTTCAACTTCGTCAAGTAAAATAACTGAATAAGGTTTTCGCCGTACAGCTTCAGTTAAGTAGCCCCCTTCTTCGTAACCAACATAGCCAGGAGGAGCCCCTACTAATCTTGCGACTGAATGCTTCTCCATAAATTCAGACATATCAATACGAATTAAAGCATCTTCACTATCAAATAAGAAATGAGCTAAAGCCTTGGTTAATTCAGTTTTACCAACACCTGTGGGGCCCAAAAATAGAAACGAGCCAATAGGTTGATTTGGATCAGCAAGACCCGCACGAGATCGCCTAATAGCATTTGAGACAGAAACAACTGCCTCTGATTGACCAATAACTCGTTTATGTAAGCTATCTTCCATTTTCAGTAACTTATCACATTCTTCTTCAAGCATTTTGGCAACAGGAATACCTGTAGCACGACTTAAAACATCCGCAATTTCAATTTCCGTTACTTTATTTTTCAATAACGTCATTTCTTGCATTTCCGCTTGACTGGCTAAATCAAGCTGTTTTTCTAATTCGGGAATGGTGCCATACTGCAATTCAGACATTTTATTTAAATCACCAATTCTTCTCGCAGCTTCGAGATCAATTCGAGCATGTTCTAAATCTGTTTTAATCGCTTGTGTACCATGCAATGCCGCTTTTTCTGTTTTCCATATCTCATCAAGTTCATCGAAACTTTTTTGACATTCTTTAATATCTTGTAAAATTAGTGATAAACGTTTTTTCGAAGCATCGTCAGACTCTTTTTGTAAAGCTCGTTGTTCTAATTTAAGTTGAATAATACGACGTTCAAGTCGATCAAGATCTTCTGGTTTGGAATCAATTTGCATACGAATACTTGATGCTGCTTCATCAATGAGATCAATCGCTTTATCTGGTAGTTGACGATCGCTAATATAGCGATGCGACAATGTTGCCGCTGCAACAATGGCAGGATCAGTAATATCTACTGAGTGATGCAATTCATAACGTTCTTTTAAGCCACGTAAAATAGCAATAGTATCTTCAACGCTAGGCTCTTCAATAAGTACTTTTTGAAAACGACGCTCAAGTGCAGCATCTTTTTCTATGTATTTACGATATTCATCTAAAGTTGTAGCCCCAACGCAATGTAAGTCACCTCGAGCCAGTGCAGGTTTTAACATATTACCTGCATCCATTGCACCGTCAGATTTTCCAGCGCCAACCATAGTATGTAATTCATCAATAAATAAAATGACCTGCCCTTCTTCCTTTGCAAGTTCATTTAACACAGCTTTTAATCGCTCTTCAAATTCACCACGATACTTTGCCCCTGCAACAAGAGCGCCCATATCAAGTGATAATACTCTTTTGTTCTTTATTCCCTCCGGGACTTCATGGTCAACTATTCTTTGTGCTAACCCTTCAGCAATCGCTGTTTTTCCGACGCCGGGTTGACCAATTAATACCGGATTATTTTTGGTGCGCCTTTGCAGTACTTGTATTGTCCGCCTAATTTCATCATCGCGGCCAATGACAGGATCTAACTTACCTTGTTCAGCAAGTTCAGTAAGATCAATAGTGAATTTATTTAATGCTTGTCGTACATCTTCAGCATTTTGGTCATCAACTTTTTGTCCACCACGGATATGCGTAATAGCATCATGAATACGTTGTTGGTTCGCCCCTAAAGATTTTAAAATTTGTCCAAGTTTTCCTTTATCTTCAATAGCCGCAAGTACAAAAATTTCAGAAGAAATGAATTTATCACCTTGTTTCTGGGCATATTTATCACAAAGGTTAAGTAAATTGCCCATGGCAGACGATAATTGTACTTCTCCACCGGTGCCACTTACTTCCGCTAAAGCACTAATTGCTTGTTCTACATGACTACGTAAAGAGTATATGTCTACTCCCGCACTTTTAAACAAGGGAATAACCGTTCCCGTATTTTGATTCAACAATGACATCATCAAATGTATAGGTTCAATGAATTGGTGGTCTCGCCCTAAAGCTATTGACTGGGCATCTGAAATTGCAACTTGAAATGTTTGGGTAAATTTATCTAAACGCATAAACACTGTCCTGCCATATTACTGGTCTTATGAAATACTTATGTATTAGATTAGGTCAATGAGATCGATTTTCAATAAGAATTATTTTATTTATTTGATTTAAAACAAGTAAAGAAGCTACTTTCGACAAATAACAGTTGCCATACGTCCTGTTATTTTATCCCTACGAAAGGAAAAGTACTTATTCTTCTGGCTATAGGTACACTCAGATAAAGACGTTATATTTGAAATACCTAATTGCTGTAGTTGTATTTGAGCAATCAACTGTAAATTAGCTAAATATTTATTGTTTGAAGAGTTATTTTTAATATTTACATTCTGCTCTACAAAAGCTTGAGCAAATAACTTACTTTGCTGCATAAAAATAGATTTAACTTCCTCACCTATTTCAAATTTGTCAGGGCCAATACATGGTCCTAGCCATGCGTGTAATTGATGACAATGACTGTCCATTTTAGCTAATGTGTTTGAAATAATATTATCGGCTAAAGAGCGCCATCCGCCATGAATAGCAGCTATCTCAGTTCCATCATTATTAGAGAGCAATATAGGTAAGCAATCCGCAGTCATAATTGCTAGGGCAACTTTAGGCGATTGCGTGATTATAGCGTCAGCTTGAATGGGTTGATTAACTTGGTCATTAATAGTTACAACATGGCTACCATGCACTTGATCAAGCCATTGAATTTTACAATTGGAAGGTAAAATTTTGGCTAAGGTAACTCTATTGTGTTGAACTCTATTGAGATTATCACCAACATGAGTACCTAAATTAAAATGGCTAAACTCAGATTGGTTGGCTAACTGATTTACAGAATCTGTAAGATGAGAACGAGTAGTTGTAAAGGCCAGTACATTAGTTACTGGCCAACTTACCATTTGGATATTCTTAAAAGAAATGTAGAATATCCTCTACCATAATAAAATATTAGTAATCATCTGTAGCATTAAGTTTTGTGTCTTCTCTTAAAACTGCCGTTAATTTAGCAAAGTCTTCTGGTATATCAGCATGCCACGTCATTAATTCACCAGAAACTGGATGGTACAGAGATAACATTGCAGCGTGTAAAGCTTGACGCTTAAATTCTCTTAAAGTTTCACGTAGCTCTTGAGTTGCATTTTTAGGTGGTCTTGGTCGGCCGCCATAAACAGGATCACCAACGAGTGAATGATTAATATATGCCATATGCACACGAATTTGATGTGTTCGTCCAGTCTCTAACCGTAGGCGCAAGCGAGTATGTAAACGAAATTTTTCCATAACTCGATAATGAGTAACAGAGGGCCGACCAATAAAGCTTACCGCCATTTGTGTACGTTTAGTTGAGTGACGCCCGATAGGCTCATCAACTAAGCCGCCAGCGGTCATATTTCCACAGGCTATTGCTTCATACTCTCGAGTAATTTCTCTTGCTTGTAATGCTTCAACCAAATTTGTTTGAGCTGCAATTGTTTTAGCTACAACCATCAAGCCAGTTGTATCTTTATCAAGTCGATGAACAATGCCAGCTCGTGGAACAATATCCAACTGCGGGCAATGGTGTAATAACGCATTCAACACAGTACCGTCAGGATTACCAGCACCTGGGTGAACAACAAAACCAGCAGGTTTATTAATAACCAGTATATCGTCGTCTTCATAAATAATATTTAATGGTAAATCTTGTGGTGCAAAACGAACCTCAGCTTCTATTTCAGCGTTTATAACAATAGCTTCTCCACCGAACATTTTCTCACGAGCTTTAGTTATTACATTGCCGTTTACTGCAACATGACCGGCTAAAATCCAATCTTTTAATCTGGAACGTGAATAATCAGGAAACATTTCCGCTATTGTTTGGTCTAATCGTTTACCTAAACATGATTCAGGAACGATATCTTTATGTTGAATTATCTCAGCCATTAAGCTCTCTTTTACATATACCTAGTCGACTAATTAGTATTAGCACTGTGCAAGGCAAGTTTGCTGGGTTAGAATGCGTTGCATATTTTACCCGTTTGTTAACGGGGATGATACAGTTTCACCAAATATTTCAGTTTAGAGTTTTAAATGTGATAATTATAGGTCTGTGAAATTTGTTAAATATTAATTTTTAATTAAACTAAAAGTAGTGATTTTGAAGTCTATGGAAAAAATGACAATAAAAATAATGTTATTAGCACTCATGATAGGGCTAATGGGCTGTTCTTCTTCTGAAAATAGCGAGATAGATAAGGTACCTGATAAATCAGCACAAGCATTATTCGCTGATGCACGTGAAGCTTTAGACAATAGTTTATACCAAAAAGCAATCTATCTGTTATCAGCTATTGATTCACGCTTTCCATTTGGTCCAATTTCACATCAAGTACAAATTGACCTTATTTATGCATATTACAAAAGTGGCGATGCTGCACAAGGCATTGCATTAGCGGACCGTTTTCTTAAATTAAATCCTGCTCATCCCAATATTGATTATGTTTATTATATGAGAGCACTAATTAACGTGGCTACGGAAGAAAATCTATTTCAAGATTTAGCTGGGATAGATCGCTCGGATAGAGATCCAACGGCTTCTAGAGAAGCGTTTAATGATTTGAAAAAAATCCTCTCTAATTATCCACAAAGTAAATACGCAGCTGACTCACGTAAACGTATGATTCAAATTAAATCACGTTTAGCAAAATATGAACTCTCCGTAGCACGTTTCTACTTAAAACGAGATGCCTATGCTTCAGCTGCAAATAGAGGCAGATATATTGTTGAATACTTTTCACCGAGTGAAGAAGTGGAAGAGGCATTAGAGATTATGATTGAATGTTACGAAAAGCTGAGTTTAGATGATTTAAGAAATAACGCTAGACAAGTACTTGCTGCAAATTATCCCAACAATGCACTAGTCCGCTAATGAATAGCAAAACATTCAAATAAAATAAAAACGCCAGTAATAATATTACTGGCGTTTTTCATGTGCAGACAAAAAAGCCATACTAGTCTAAATAGCTTCCGCGTCTTCTTCACCAGTACGAATACGAATAACTCTTTCAACATTGGTTACAAATATTTTTCCATCACCAATCTTTCCTGTTTGCGCTGTAGTCAAAATAGCTTCAATACACCGCTCAACATTATCCGCCGCTACAACTATTTCTAATTTAACCTTAGGAAGAAAATCAACCATATACTCAGCACCACGATATAATTCAGTATGTCCTTTTTGACGTCCAAATCCTTTGACTTCAGAAACAGTCATACCCGTAATACCTATTTCTCCTAACGCTTCTCTGACATCATCCATTTTAAAAGGCTTGATGATAGCTTCTATCTTTTTCATATCTAAACTCAAATAAATTGCATTTATCACTCATTGTACACAATTTGACGCCCCAAACCAAAGCCCTGAATATGATAATGGAGTGTACCCAAAGTCACACAACTTTTGGTACACTGTGCACACATATTATTAAACGAAATTTATCGTTTAAATTAAATAATCAGAAATTAAAGGAAAATTAATGGAAGCGCAGTTGATCATTAAAGAGATGAGAGTATTACCTCAAATAGATGCTCAATTTGAAATTAGCCGTCGAGTCAATTTTATTAAAAAACAATTAATGGCTTCAGGTTTAAAAATACTCGTTTTAGGTATAAGTGGCGGTGTCGATTCTTCAACATGTGGCCGTTTAGCTCAAATGGCAATTGATGAATTAAATGAACAACACCGTGATAATTATCAATTCATCGCGGTACGTTTACCCTATAAAGTACAAGCTGATGAAAGTGATGCACAACTTGCTTTAGATTTTATCAAACCTTCTAAAAGTATCAGTACAAATATATTTGAAGGAGCTAACGGTATTCATAAGGAAACCATCAAAGCACTTTCACAAGCAAACTTACTCAATGCAACAGCTGAAAAAGTCGATTTTTCAAAAGGTAACGTTAAAGCTCGTACCAGAATGATTGTACAATATCATATTGCAGGTATCCTCGGTGCTCTCGTTATTGGTACAGACCACTCAGCAGAAAATATCACTGGTTTTTTTACTAAGTGGGGCGACGGTGCCTGCGACTTGGCACCTCTTTTTGGACTGTCAAAACGTCAAGTTCGTCTATTGGCTCGAGAATTAAAAGCTCCTGCCCTGTTGATAGATAAAATACCTACTGCCGATCTTGAAGAGTTAGAACCCGGTAAAAAAGATGAAGATGCCCTTGGTATGAGTTATGACCAACTAGATGACTTTCTAGAAGGTAAAGTGGTACCACAAGAAATTCAAACACTGATCATTAATATTTATAAAAAAACACAACATAAAAGGCTAGCTATACCAACAATTTATAACATTAGTTAAAGCTCTCAAGGCTATTGAACTTTAGCGTTTAATAATTTACGACTATAATTTAGAAAAAGGAATTTACTCAACTAAGGAATGGTTGTTATGAATAGACGTAAAGGATTTACTCTAATAGAACTTATGATTTCTAGTTCTATTATGATGATACTTGTTAGCATTGGCGTTCCTGCGCTAAAGGATTTTCTTATAGAGTTACGGGTTGATAATGAAATATCTACCCTATGTCGACTATTATTTATTACTAGAAATGCGGCAATAAATGAAAATAAAACAGTTACACTCTGCCCTCTAAATAATCAAAATGTATGTGTAAATCAATGGAATGATACCTTGAGTGTTTTTGTTGATGCAAATAATAACAAAATTTACGAGCCAACCTCTGGCGAGAGAATAATAACGGTTAAACAATCAATATTTGAAGGTGACATACTTCAATATGGTAATACCCGAAATGGATTAACTTACGCCGCTACTGGGCATTTATCCGGCTGGGGACAAAATGCAACGTTCAAATATTGTCCAAAAGACAATAGTGAAAAATCAAGAGGAATTATTGTTTCAGTCTCAGGACGAATCTATACTAGCTCAGATGATAATGCCGCGCAGCGAGATAAAAATAGAAGCGGTATTGCCATCACCTGTAACTAGCTTGAAAGTTAATAATTAATTTAACTTTCAAGCTAGCACATTTTAAGGTGTATTGATAAAATTGTCCTAGCGACAAAGCTTGTTCAGTGGTATAAATAAGATACTATCCATAAGCAATGAGCATTTCTTATGAAAGATAATTCTTTAAATAACCATACCACTGGTTTTACCTTAATAGAGCTACTTGTTGGCATTGCCATCCTTGGTATTATCAGCGCAATAGCAATTCCAAATCTAAATAAATTTATGGTACAAACACGTGTAGACAATGAGATTTCAGAACTGCACCGTTTATTACTCAGTGCCCGGAATACAGCAATTAACACGGGGAAAAATGTTACTTTATGCCCTCTGTCTAGCAATGTTTGCGGAGCAAACTGGCAAAATGAACTCTCCGTATTTACTAATAGTGATAATAGTCTTGCAAATAGCCTGTCCTATAATTCAGTAAATGAAAAAATAATCAAAGTCAAAAGTAGCAGCAAAATCGGTGATAATTTACAATTCAATCAAAATATCATTGTTTTTTCACCAACGGGAAGATTGGCTACAGGTGTTGGCAGTAGGTTCACTTATTGCCCCAAAGATAATGTTTCCCTAGCAAGAAGGGTGGAAGTATCATTATCCGGTCGAGTTTACTCTAGCTCAGATAGTGATAATGATGGCCATGATGAAGATAGAAACGGTGTAGATGTTGTATGTATTTGAGCATAAGCTTGAGAACACAATTTTCTACTCAAGTAGAATAGTTAAAAAGCTGTTACAGGGTCAAAATCTAGCGTGCTGTTTTAGCATCTATCCTTTTTGAGGCACTTGCTTTGAAACTATCTTTTAGTAAAACACACTCGTGAACTTTATAAATCTTCTTTTTGTCTGATGATATCGGTGTTAATACTTTTCTATTAACCACTTTTTTTGCCAGTTTTTCAAGTTGCCCTGATTTAATTGTTCTAAAATAGATCGTTTCTGCCCCACCATAAAGCTGAACATGACACTTTGCATCTACTTTTTTTGCCTTTTTATTCGCTTGTTCTGCATTGCTAAAAAAGCTAACCATAGTACAAAAAATTAAAAAGCTTAACTTAGTCATATTATTTCTCCCAGCATGAACTAGTTGGTGTTTTTCTGCCGGTATCAGTTACCGTCATTGGACTACAAGCTCCGTCTCTAGATGCTTGAGTTCCTATAGCTGTCGCCGATAATGTAAACGTACCATTAACATTATCCACTACCGCAGTAATACTGTAATGATTATTATCAGTAATAAATGGGCTGGCATCGAGCCCTAGTTGAGTCAGAACATTGGTATACTTTCGACTGTCAGCATAATACTGCTCTTGAAGATTAGCGATCCTTACCAGCTCTCTTTGCCCTTCTGTTCGATTAGAACGAACAACATAATCAGTGAAAGAAGGAAAAGCCACAGAAGCTAAAATGCCAATAATCGCAATAGTCACTAATAATTCAATCAAGGTAAACCCTAAGTGGATATTTTTATCTTGCATTACTGATCCTCGGTTATGTACAAAGATGTTCTTAGCGTCGACAAATTAAATCCTACAGGGATAATTTTCCGACCAACAATAATATTTCCAATAACATCATCGTCAGTATCAGGGTCACCATCATCTTCAGGAATAACAATCAAGGTTGGGGCTCCTAAAAATTGTTCACTAATAAAGGCAATTCTATCATCTCTATTTTTAGGGTCTTCAGCTGACCAATTATACACTTTAGTGCCTAAAGCTAAATCAACTGCATATAACCAGCCTTGTCCATTGGGCAATTCACAAGTTACTACATTAGGATCCAATGAGGGGGGAGTGAACGAGGTAAAATAAGCAATACCATTAATAACAATTGCTGATGAAGAACTCTTTTCACCACTTTGAGTAAAATCTAAAAACCAACCATTTTTTAAGCTCACCGCTATTTGCAAGTCTTCAAGATCCGATTTTTCTTGGGCGCTATACGGCAAAGTAAAAGCACCAAAAGGATCATTTGTATAGTCATATAGATCAGCAGACATTACTGTAGCCAAGTCTGTAGGCAAGTTACCACTCACCAATGATTGCGTCCTGATGAGTAAATCTTTAATCATAAAAAACCGATCATGAGTATCAACACCTAGAGGATTAGAGCGATCACCACTGCCTAATAAAACGGCATCATAAGGTTTTTCGTGCGTGCGAACAATTGTGGTTATAACACCGCCAGCATCGGTATGTTGAGCTTCAATTGTTTCTGTAATAAAAGTTCTAACAATCGAAGGTTCACTAAAAAATCGATAATCAGTAGCATTACTTGCTCCTGCTAAAGAGGCAAGCTTAAACACCGTCCATGGTTCAGATGAAGAATTGGGGCTTGAACCCGGCATATCTATACGCCAAACATTACCACCGGTATCGCCAGTATATAATCTGTCAATAAGTCCGTCACCGTCACTATCCAAGGTAGCAATACTCGATGGAATGCTGTCAGTCCCTGCAAATGTTGTAGTGCCGCCACTTGGAGCTAAACTCCATTTGAGTACACCTGACGCGGCATCCACCATGTATATACCCGTCCCTTTTGTATCGTTTCCACCAATACCAGCG
Organism: Colwellia sp.; assembly: GCA_013215655.1. Taxonomy (GTDB): domain Bacteria; phylum Pseudomonadota; class Gammaproteobacteria; order Enterobacterales; family Alteromonadaceae; genus Colwellia_A. The sequence goes on along the minus strand of JABSOX010000031.1, from coordinate 45,202 downwards.
GTATCTTTAGATGGGTCATAACCACCACCAAAGATTAATACGGGAGCAGCGGAAGCAGAATCTCCTGATCCTGTCACATTTAACTTAGAATAACCTACTTTAGGTTGCGACCATGTTTGACCTAATTGACTAAAACCAGTAGTTGTCGCAGCATCAATATGCCACATAATACTTGGGGAGTCAGGACTACTAATATCCATGGCGTAATAAGAGCTACCACCCCGTCTTAAGCCAAAAAATATCCAAACTTTGTCTGTACCATTAACAACACCATCGCCGTTTCCATCTAAAATATAGGACGTTATACGTCCATCAATACCATACACTTTTGCGGCGGCAGAGAAATTGTCTCGTAACGATTTAATATTTCCAAAAAACTCTTTTGGCATAAATGCCCACGTTTCATCAACAGTGTCTCCCTTATCTTCAAACATGTGGAGTGCACCTGCATTTGTGCCAATGACAATACGAATACTATTACCATAATTAACAACAAGAGGTTTAGAATGTAATGGATCGCCAAATACATCAGGCCTTATAGTTGGCACTGAGTCATCATCTAGCTTGACACTATCAACATTTACTCCTTTGGCCCAGTCAAGATAGTCATCCACATCGTTTTCTGCAACTCCTAGCTCTGTTGCTAGTGCAGTTGAACCACCAAATGAAGTTGCAGCCAAGGTGTTTGTGAATAATGAGAGACTACTACCGGCACCAATATCACTATAAATGACTCTATCTGTTTTGTTGCGCAACATATCTGCAACTCCACCTTTCTCAACAGCGTCACCGTCTTTTGAGCCAGGTGTCGACCAATAACTGGTGACATCTTCTGAAAAATGACCATTATCATCATTTAAAGCAGCAACTCCACTTTGCCCAACCTGTTTACCACTTATAACTTTATACTTTTTGAGATTCCCTTGCCAGCGAGGGCCGTTTTGTGGATCAAACATCGCATAATAAACAGAATTTAATGTTTCAGTCCGATCAAAATTATTTGCAGCAACAGAAGCTGATGTTAAGCTGTCGTTGCTCGGTTCCAGGCTTTCTAATGCTCCAAGTAATGCAGCAGTCAATTGGTTACTATCTGCGGCTCTAAAATACTGTCCTCCACCTAATCTAGCTGCTTCTTTCAATAAAGGCGCCGCATCATCAGCACCATCACTAAAGCCAATTGTATAAGTTTCAACTTTTTGGTCACCATCCATATTTGGATTAATATCATGACTACTCATCCAACCAGCTAAACCAGCTAAATAATTACCAGCAAACTTTACGCCGTTAAAGTTAATTGTATTACCATCTTCAACAACCGACATTGCTGTAATTTTACTATCAGCACCATTATCATAAGTAGGTTCGCCATCTGTAATTAGAATGACAAAAGCTTTACTATTACAGCTAGTAAATGGCGATATATAGTTACTACCGTTTTCAATTGTTTGATCTCGTGGTGGAGTATTGGCCGTGTATGAGCCACCTTGATTTTTATCGTCATTACCAAAATCTACAGTTTTACCAGCGAAATACTGGGATGCTTCATATAAAGTTTCACATAATGGCGTCCATGTTTCTGGATCCAAATCATTATTAACAATATCTAAGAATTTTGCTTTATTGATAGTGTTCATGACTTTAATACCGGCGACAATTCTGCCACCGTTAGGATCATTTGCGGCATCACCGTCATCATAATTAAAAACTTGTAAACCAAAATCGATTGAGGGGGCTGATTGAATAACTTTAGAAATACTATCTTTGGCGATATCCATACGGGATCTTAATACCTGTGTAATACTATCACCTTGATGCCAACGCAGATAATTATCAGTATAGAGTGTAACTAAAGAGCCCGACCAATTAACATTTGAATTGCCTATAGCTGAAGTATGATACTGAGGGTTTTGTTTATTGCCTTCATCATTAATGGGGTACCCTTGGTCAAGCGAGGCGATGTTAGTTGGGTCACTATTAGTTACGTCATCTTCACAGTCGACAACTTCAATATTTGCGCCATTATTATCAGGAATTTCATTCCATGTGCCAGCATTTCCTTTAAAATCATATTCGCGTATATGTCCCGTGTAAAAACCATTTGTAGCTAATAGCTGTCGGGCAGTTTCACAGCTATTAATTTCATCCAAAAAACGTCGTGATTCGCTTGGGCTATCAGGTACTGGTAAACTAGCACCATCAACACCACCCTTAGTGAAATATATAAAATCATCTGATAAAGAATTTAAACCTCCAACCGCAGGATAATTTTCATTGGGATCATAATCCTCATTAACGTATAATTCAGTTCGCATGCTACCTGAATTATCGAAGATGATTAAAACTTGAGATTTCTGAGCGGAAAGTTTGACCTCCTCACTAATATACATTTCAATATCTTCACCAAATGAAAACCCAGATATCGCTATTAATAAACTTGATATTATAAATTTTTTCATCATTACTACCCCAAAAGAGTTGCACTAAATAACAACGAGCTAACGCAGAAGTTGTTGAGCTACGCCTGAGTTAACCTGTATTACATTGGTATTTGCACGACCATATGTTTTATTTACTTGCACTCTTAGTACATTACAAGTAAATACCTGCACTGAAGAAGCAGATCTATTGTGGGGGCAATCGGCTTCTAATTGAAATGGATTATTAGGAATATCGATAGTTGATGTTGTATCGTTATCGCCATTCGTCTTCGTTAAAGTGTTGGTTACTGTTAAAGGAAATAGTACTAGAGCAGAGGCAAAGCCATTATTGCCACCACCATTAATTTGTCTAAATATACTTTCATCAACAGAGCTAATTGCTTCTTGAGTAGCGACAACTTTTTCTTCACTTGCCCCCGACATTTTCATATCGGAGGTGGTATTTTGCATCAACGCAGCAGCAACAGCTGTTAACGCAATCAAAAAAACAAGAGAAACAATGAGTACAACGCCATGTTGATATTTATTGGTCTGTATATTCATTTCATTAATACGAACTACCATGAATCAACTCCAGCATTGTATAAAGTGATAGTAGAGCTCAACAACAACCTACGATAATTATCATTAAAGGATACTGATATATCCCCTATCTGATAGGTATTGTCATTATCATATTTATGATCAGGTAAAATACTGCGCGCTAAGACATATACTTTAATAGCGAGAATATTTGAATTATTGGCATTATTCCAGAATGGATCAGTCATACTATCGGCAGCAATAAAAGCATTGACGATACCGTCACCAGAGCTATCAACGCCATACATAAAGCGAATCATTTCAATGCCATCAATGATAGGGTCAAAGGTCATCGAATTTGTTAATCGTCCTTGCATTAATACTGGTACTTTATTACTTCCTTGTGTTTCCTCGCGTACATAATAAATATGATGTTGGTATTCCCAAATTCGGCTGTTATAGACAGTTGGGATAACTCCTGCACCACTAAAAACAGCCCCATCATTTAAATTAGTGACTAAATAAAAATTATTTACAGAAGTCACTGTTACAGGGTTTGAGACAACTCGTTTTAATTGAATAAGATCTGATGATAGTTTTGCATCATTAATACAACCCATCATCGACTTACTTATAACGGTAGCTCCCCACAAAGTTCTAAAATTTCCCGCTGCGGTAGGAAAAGTAGCATTATTTATACCTTCCCCCGAACAATCACCACTTGGGGGACCTGGAATAGATTGCAATGCTCCGGAATCTAATGTGCCAGTATAATCGCCCCAAAAGTCTTGTCTTAATATGTCATCACTTAAAATACTTAATGCAAAACGAGCGTTTTCTTGTAACTCTCCGGCTGTTGACGTTTCTTTGCTCGTCGTTTTCATACTCACAAAAATACTCAATACACCAGCAAGCAGTGCTAGACCGATGCCCAGAGCAACAAATATTTCAACAAGAGTAAAGCCACGCTGCTTGATAATCATATTAATTAATAAACGCCCCCACAATAACTTGACGACGTTTAGTACCTGCTGTTCCACAAGTATCCTTTTGGCTGTCACTAATTGCTGTACGACCTTGCCAACTAATAACAACTGTAACAGCATTTGCAGCATGGCTAATACATGCTCTGGCACCAGAAAGTCCTGCAACTTTATCCGTTCCTTGCATGACATCGGCTCCGATTAAAGCCATTTCCCATTCGTATTGATCGTTAATTAGCATCTCTGCCGGAGTGCACAGTGTGGCAGTTGTATTGCACCGTATGCCGGGAAGTGAATTAAGAGCAACACCGTAATCGGTTCCCGCATATCCAGCTAATGCAGTAGCATCATTACTACGCATTCTTTCAATTATGTCTTGTGCAAGTGCTGATGCAACAGAGCGCTGCATAGCATCGAAGCTCCCTTTTTTCGCTGAAGCTTGCATAGCAACAGCGCCCAAAATCCCTGTCACTAAAATAAACATGGCAATTAAAACTTCAATTAAAGTCATACCTTTGTTTTTTGATTTAATAGACGTATCACGATACATAGAAATGACTCCTATTTGTGACAGTTTTTAATAATAATATGAATAGATATGTTGGTTTATATAGAGAACAATGATTTTTAGGAGGTATTTTTGGCGGCAAAAAATCCTTAGGCATATTATTAGAATAATAACCCTTAAATAAACTATATGTGTTAAAAATCACAAACGTGAACCGCATTAACCCATACCTTAATATCCGTATAGTGAGTAGTCATCCATCAACGTGAAACACAGTACCTACTCAATATTTTGGTTGAAAGTATAAACAGTGTGTTATTACTGTGAAGATATGCAGATACTTAATAACGTGTGCCGCATGAAATGATCTATTAAATGTCACTGCTTAACTTTTAATCAAACTTAAGACTAGCGCAATTCTATCGGTACCGCAAATACAGTATTTTCTTCTCGACCTGGATATTCAATAACTTCTTGACCACCATAGCTTTTTAAAGCTGAAATAACTTGTTGAATTAAAATAGCAGGTGCTGAAGCTCCTGCTGTAACACCTATTTTATCGACATTTTCAAGCCATTGTGGTTGAATATCGGCAAAAGTATCAATTAAATACGAAGATGTGCCTAATTTTTCAGAAAGCTCACGTAAACGATTGGAATTAGAGCTGTTTTTAGCACCGACGACCAATAACAAATCAACTTGAGCCGAGATGGTACGCACCGCATCTTGACGATTTTGTGTAGCATAGCAAATGTCGTCTTTACGTGGGCCTTTGATTAAGGGGAATTTTTCACGTAAGGCATCTATAACCTCAGCAGTATCATCAATTGATAATGTTGTTTGACTACAGTAATACAGTTGAGTTGAGTCTTTTACTTTAAGCTTAACAACGTCACATGCTGATTCTACGAGATAAATCCCACCAATCTCACTTTCATATTGTCCCATTGTTCCCTCGACTTCGGGATGTCCTGCATGACCAATTAAAATACATTCAATATTTTTACGGCTAGTACGAGACACTTCCATATGTACTTTGGTTACTAAAGGACATGTTGCATCAAAAACCTTTAAACCACGATTTTTAGCTTCATTACGCACTGCTTTTGAGACGCCATGCGCACTAAATATAACCGTATTATCATCAGGAACTTCATCAAGCTCATCAACAAATATAGCGCCACGATCTTTTAGTCCATCCACAACAAACTTGTTATGTACTACTTCATGACGCACATAAATAGGGGCGCCAAATAAGTCTAACGCTCTATCAACAATACTTATAGCTCGGTCAACACCGGCACAAAAACCACGAGGGTTAGCTAAAATAATTTCCATGAATATATACCTCTAAAAGCTTATAAAAAACCTTAGCCTTTATAAAATATCAACAACGTCAATGACAAATGTTACTGCTTGACCCGCCAACGGGTGATTAAAATCAATTGTCACAGATGAACCTGAAACATCTTTAATCATTCCAGGAAGTTCCACACCACCCGGTTGAGTGAATGTTATTATATTACCAACTTTAGCAGGCGCATCTTCGTTAAACTTAGTAATATCCATGTAATGAATATTATCAGGGTTCGACTCCCCAAACGCATCTTCTGCCTCTAATGTAAATTCTTTACTTATACCCGCTTCCAAACCTAATAATTGCTGTTCAAATGCAGGGGAAATACTATTATCTCCCATAATAATTTTAGCAGGCTTATTATTAACCTTAGTACTATCGGCTGCAGAGCCATCAGCAAGTTTCATGGTAATGTGAGCAATCACATGTGAGGTATTCTCAATTATTTTTTTCATTTTTTACTCTAAGCTAGACTAAACACTATTTGGTGTTTTATTTTCTTTTACTTTTTCTGGATTTTTGAAAGAATCAACTATCATCAAGGCTGCACCAATAAAAATCATAGAATCTGCAACATTAAACGCAGGCCAATGTTTATTGCTAACATAGAAATCTAGAAAATCAATAACATAACCAAACAATAGTCGGTCAGCTAAATTACCTAATGCGCCACTTAACATCAAAGCAAAGGCAATACACAAATGACGATTATTACTGGGTGTCTTAGCTAACCAAACGGTAAAAACGATACTAGCAACAGCAGCAACCGCACTAAAAAACCAACGCTGCCAACCCCCCTGATCCGCTAAAAAACTAAACGCTGCACCTAAGTTTTGAACATAAGTAATGCTAAAAAATGGCAATACAGTAATGGATTGATATAAATCCATTGAATTTACTACAAGGTGCTTAGTGACTTGATCAACAATCAAACAGATCAGTGTTAACCATAACCACTTTAAGCCTGTTTCAGAAAAAAGTTTATTCATATATTTAACTACGTTTTGAGTTCTTTAAAAATGTAAATAATCCTGAATGAAAACAAAGTCTCATCTACAAGATCTTTAATATTCTAAATATCACAGTCAGTTAGTTCAAATTTTCGGAAAAAGCGTGTGGCCTAGTTACCTTTATAAGTAACTAGGTGAGCACTTTTGACAAAAAAGTTGAGCTAACGGGCAAAATATTTAGGCAAATTGGCGAGTCTCGCCGTCACCCTCAATATTCGTAATACAACGGCCACATAAATCTTTGTGTTCATCATGTTGACCAATATCTTCAGTAACATGCCAACAGCGATCACACTTAGTACCCGCCGCTGGTGCAACGGCTAACCATAAACCTTCAATCTCAGTTGTTAATGCATTTTCAGGCGCACTTTCAACCACTTCAATAGTTGCTTTAGAGGTAATTAATACAAAACGTAATTCGTCACCAAGTTGTTGTAATTTTTCAGCCAAGTCTGCCGTTGTAAATAAAGTTACCGCCGCTTCACGCGCTTTACCTACTTGTTTTTCTTTACGCGCATTTTCTAACGCTTTATTCACTTCGGTGCGCACTAATAAAATGTCATTCCAATAATCATTGTTTAAAGCACTGGTTGTTGCCGCGGTGGGTAAACCATCAAACCAAACACCAGTGAAAACAAACTCATCACGTTCACCCGTAGCTGGTGTTGGTAGAGCTTGCCAAATTTCTTGTGCGGTAAACGATAAAATAGGTGCCATCCATACAGTCATTGCTTCAGCAATTAAGTACATCGCGGTTTGGCAAGAGCGACGCGCTACACTGTCACCTTTTGCGGTGTACTGACGGTCTTTAATAATATCTAAGTAAAAACCACCCAATTCAGTGGTACAGAAATTCATTAACTTGTGCACAACCACATGGAATTCATATTCATCGTAAGCAGCAATAATGTCAGCTTGTAGCTGTGCGGCTTTATCAACAGCCCAGCGATCAAGCGCTACCATGTCGTCAAACGCAACCGAATCAGTTTTAGGATCGAAACCGTTTAAGTTTGATAATAAAAAGCGCGAAGTATTACGAATACGACGATAAGCATCTGCTTGACGTTTAAATATTTCATTACCAGCAGTAATTTCTTGAGTATAATTTACCGACGCCGACCACAAACGCAAAATATCAGCACCTAAGGTATTGGTAATTTCTTTTGGCGTAATCACGTTGCCTAATGATTTAGACATTTTATGACCTTTAGCATCAACCACAAAACCATGAGTAAGTACTTGTTTATATGGCGCTTTTCCATTCATTGCTACCGATGAAATCATCGACGACATAAACCAACCACGATGTTGATCTGAACCTTCAAGGTATAAATCAGCGATACCGTCAAACTCTTCACGAGCGTTAACAACTGAATAATGCGTAGTACCTGAATCAAACCACACATCTAAAGTATCAGGTACTTTAATGTATTCTTTAGCATCGTCGCCAATAAGCTCAGCTGCTTCTAAATCGAACCACGCTTGAATGCCTTTTTCTTCAACACGTTTGGCAACTGTTTCAATTAACTCAATACTACGAGGATGCAAAGCACCCGTGTCTTGATGAATAAATAATGCCATTGGTACGCCCCAAGTACGTTGGCGTGAAATACACCAGTCTGGGCGACCTTCAACCATAGATTCAATACGACGTTGTCCCCAATCAGGGATCCACTGTGTTTTTTCAATTTCTTTAAGTGAATCTTGACGTAACCCTTTCTTGTCCATGCTGATGAACCACTGCGGTGTAGCACGGAAAATTAATGGTGTTTTGTGACGCCAGCAATGTGGGTAAGAATGCTCTATTGCATGATGATGTACTAAAGTGCCATGTTCTTTTAACGTTTCGACAACATTAGCATTGGCTTTAAAAACGTGTTGTCCCGCAAATAGTTCTGTGTCTTCTAAATAAACACCGTTTGCGCCAACCGGATTTGCCACTTCTAAGTTATACAGTTTACCAACCACAAAATCTTCCACGCCATGACCCGGAGCAGTATGAACACAACCCGTACCTGAATCAGTAGTAACGTGTTCACCTAAAATAACTGGCACAGTGAAATCATAAAAAGGGTGTTTAAGTTGTACTAAATCTAAATCCGCGCCTTTACAAAAACCTAAAGCATGATATTTATCAATACCAAACCTGTCCATACATGAGGTGACTAAATCAGAGGCAATAATTAGACGTTGCTTGCCCTGCTCTGCTTCATCACATTGCACAAGTGTATATTCAACTTCAGCATGAACTGAAACCGCGCGGTTAGCAGGTAATGTCCAAGGAGTTGTTGTCCAAATAACAACAGAAATTTCACCCTCGCCTTCATGGTTTTCAGGATGATTAAATTTATCAGCAATGCTTTGGTCTACTGCGGTGAATTTCACATCAATCGCTGGTGACTGTTTGTCTTTGTATTCCACTTCAGCTTCAGCCAAAGAGGAACCGCAATCTGTACACCAATGCACAGGTTTAAAACCTTGATGTAAATGACCGTTTTCAGCAATTTTACCCAATGCACGAATGATGTTTGCTTCGGTAGCAAAGTCCATAGTTAAATATGGCTTTTCCCACTCGGCAAAAATACCTAAACGTTTAAAGTCATCACGCTGACCATTAACTTGCTTAGCGGCGTATTCACGACATTTTTCGCGAAAAACACTGGCAGAAACTTTATGACCCGGCTTACCTACTTTTTTCTCGACCATTAATTCAATCGGTAAACCATGACAATCCCAACCCGGCACGTACGGTGCATTGAAATCTGATAAGGTTTTTGACTTAATGATAATATCTTTAAGAATTTTATTAACCGCATGACCGATATGAATATTACCATTTGCATACGGAGGGCCGTCATGCAAAATAAATGACTTTTTACCTTTTTTAGCAAGTCGAATTTGGCCGTACAAATCTTTTTCAGCCCATTCTTTTAGCATATTAGGTTCACGGTTTGCCATATTACCTTTCATTGCGAAAGAAGTTGCCGGCAAATTCAAGGTATGTTTGTAATCACTCATTTAAATCATTATCCGTTATTGTCATGGTTAATCTATTAGCATCAATGTATATATCATCAATGTTTATCTAAAAAAATTTAGCATCATTTACTTGATCTGTTTGTCAAAAATAGACGTGCTTGTTTACTATCATTACTAATTTGTTCTTTCAAAGCGAGTAGTGAATCAAACTTCATTTCATTACGAAGTTTATTTAACATCACAACCTCAATTGACTGACCATACAAATTAGCATCAAAGTCAAAAATATGTACTTCCAATTGCTGCCTAATGCCAGCAACAGTTGGTCTTGAACCAATATTTGCAACACCAAAATAAGTATTTCGTGTCGTTTTTACTTGAACAACATATACACCTGAGATAGGTGAAACTCGTCTTTTTAAGCGCACATTTGCTGTCGGAAAACCTAATTGCCGACCTCTTTTATCGCCGTGAAATACTCGACCGATAATAGAATATGGACGACCTAACATCTGCTCTGCACTTTTTAAATCATCATGTTCTAGGGCATAGCGTATCTCGGTACTGCTTATACGGCAGTCAGCCATTTTATAACTTGCGGTATCAAATACAGCAAACCCGTGTTTATCACCAGCCTCACGTAACATTTCAAAATTACCGACACGGTTTTTACCAAAATGAAAATCGTCACCAACAATTAATCGTTTAATACCGAGTTTTTTAACTAAAAGTTCATTAATAAACTCTTGTGCCGTTTGTGCTGCAAATTTGTAGTTAAAGTTCACGCAAATTAATCGTTGCACACCTAATTTTTTTAATAAGGTATATTTATCTCTTAAGCGACATAGTCTTGCTGGCGCTGATTCAGGAGCAAACAACTCTTGCGGTTGTGGCTCAAAAACAAGTACTGCAGGTACACAATTTAACTCTTTTGCCTGTTTGACCAAGGCTTCAATAACTCGACGATGACCAAGGTGTACACCGTCAAAGTTACCAATAGTTAATACACAACCATGATCTTCTGCCTGAATATTGTGTATACCGCGTATTAAGCGCATTACTATGTTAAACCTTAAAAAAAACGTAAATTAAGCGACTTTACAGTGCTGAAGAATAAATAATCGACGGATTATATATCAGTATTCAATAAGAATCAGTACTTGAACGCAATTTGCTTAAATTAAATTTAGCGTTGACTTACTATTTTAAAATCTTGCATCCTGATCCCTAAAACAAGAATACTAACAAAGTAACTTAGCATGCCAAAAGTAATACATTGAACAAGCGTTATCACTCGCTCAGAAAAAGCCATATTTAGCCAGAAATCCAATGATGGTGACAGATAGTTGACTACCAGCGCCATGACTCCCGCAGATAATATAATCTTAAACATAAATATTAACGTTGCACGCGAAAGTTGAAAAACATTCTGGGCTTTTAAACCTTGATAAAGCATCGCTGCATTTAATGTTGCAGACATAGCTGTTGCGATCGCCAAACCAACATAACCAAAAAAAGGCGCAAGCATCAAATTAAAGACCATATTAGCTGCCATGGCTTTAATACCAATGGTAACAGGTGTTTTAGTATCCTGCCGAGCATAATAAGCAGGTGCCAATATTTTAATAAACATAAAGCTAATCAAGCCAGAAAGATAAGCAAATAAGGCGTACGAAACATGTAAAACGGTATCTTGAGAAAACTCACCACGCATAAATAAAATCATAATTATCGGTTGAGCTAGCACCATCAACCCTGCTAAAGCAGGCCAGCCAAATAGAGAGACAATTTTTAATCCCCAAGTAATGGTATCACTAAATTCTTGTCCGTTTTGCTTAGTATGAAGTTTTGATAGGCTAGGTAAAATAACCGTAGCAATACCAATACCAAATAAACCGAGTGGGAATTCTAACAAGCGGTCTGCGTAATAAAGCCAACTAATAGAACCTGTTATTAAAATACTGGCAATTAAGGTATCAAGCAGTAAATTAATTTGTGTAACTGAAACGCCAAACAAAGCAGGCACAATGAGTTTGCGAATTTTTTTAACACCTGTCGCGTGCCAAGCCCATTGTGGCTTAACTAAAACCCCCGCTTTAATTAAAAAAGGTATTTGAAAAACAAATTGTGCAAAGCCGCCAATAAATACGCCCCAAGCAAGCGCATAAGCAGGGTTGTCAAACAATGGCGATAAATATATTGCACAGGCAATAATACAAACATTAAGTAACACCGGAGTAAATGACGAGACCGCGAATCGGCCAAAAGTATTTAAAATAGCTCCTGCAAGTGCAGTAAAGCTAACAAACCATAAATACGGAAAAGTAATTTTAAGTAGCGATGCCGCCAGTTCAAATTGTTGCGCTTTTGGGCCATCGTTTAACCAATCAACAAACCAACCGAAACCAAATAAAATAACAAACAGTGGCGAAGCGATCATACCAATTAAGGTGACTATGGTAATGATCACACCCAAGGTACCAGAAACTTGTGCAATTAATTTCCGCGTTTCTCCATTTTCAATACTAACGCCAGCTTGTTCATCTTTAGTGTGATATTCACTGAGCACAGGCACAAAAGCTTGAGCAAAAGCTCCTTCAGCAAATAGACGACGAAAGAAATTAGGAATTTTATTTGCAAAGAAAAATACATCCGAGGCAACACCTGCTCCTAAAATGTTGGCGATAACAACATCTCGAACCAAACCGAGTATACGAGAAACTAAGGTCATAAAGCTGACAATAAGACCGGATTTGATCAGTTTTTTACTCAAAAAAATTCCCTCAAAAAATTAACCTAACTAGAGTCGTACTAATATTTTTATCACTGCACAATTTTCATTCACTACAGTAAGATAATATTATGCTTTTTTTTAATGAAAAATGACAAGTAAATTAATAACTAAAGATGGACACCCTAATTTTTTCTATAGTAAAAACGAACAATTCTAAAGTAAAAAATGAACGAAATATTTTTTACTCATGTTAAAAACAAACACTGCCAAGTTAAATCCAGTAAAATAAAGCGTTAAAAAGTTTGACAATCAAGGTAAAAACTGGCATATTTCCTCGCCTTAAATTTAGGCTATATTTATTCAATTTTAGGAGTTCACCTTGGCTAACTCAAAGTCTGCTAAGAAGCGCGCAGTACAATCTGAAAAGCGCCGTCAACACAATGCAAGTCGTCGTTCTATGATGCGTACATTACTTAAAAAAGTAATTGCTGCAATCGAAGCCGGTGACAAAGAAACAGCATCTAAAGAATTTGCTAATGCAACACCGATCCTTGATCGTTACGCAAGCAAAGGTCTTATTCACAAAAACAAAGCTGCTCGTAGCAAAAGTCGTTTAAACGCTGCTATAAAAGCTCTTTAGTTTTTGTTAAAAGTTTAAAAAACCGGCATTAGCCGGTTTTTTTTTGCCTATTTTTAGGCTTTTCCTTGCGCTCTACCTAATTATTTTTTAGTCTCTAATCGGTATTTTAATAGGACTAAATAATGAAGCTTTCAAAACTTGCCCCTCTCGTTCTTGTAGCAACCACCATATTAAGTGCATGTGGTGAAACAAACAATAATCAAAAAAACAATACAACGACGCTTTTACCTGAATATAAAAATAGACTCGATATTTATAAAACAGTGACTTTAAATGCAGACTTAAGCCACTTATCTGCAAATCAAAAGAAAATGCTTGGTTTACTTATTGAGGCTTCGGATATTATTGATGATCTTTTCTGGCAGCAGTCATTTGGTCAAAATAAAGAAACGTTTTTGGCTAGTATTAAAGATGAAAAAACTCGTCAATTTGCCAATATTAACTATGGTCCTTGGGATCGCCTAAATGGAGATAAACCCTTTTTAAGTAATACTTTAGTTAAACCACATGGTGCACAGTTTTATCCTGAGAACATCACAAAGTCAGAATTTGAAAAAGCAAATTTTGCAGACAAAAATGGCTTATATTCTCTGGTGCAGCGTAATGCAGAGGGGCAATTAACGACCATTGCTTTTTCTGAAGCTTATGCAGAACAAATCAATCGTATCGCGGTTATTTTAGAAAAAGCATCAACTTTTGCTGACGACAAAAAGTTTGCCAACTATTTAGTGATGAGAGCGCAAGCACTACGCAGTGATGACTACCAAGCATCAGACTTTGCTTGGATGGATATGAAAAACAATCCAATTGATGTTGTTATAGGCCCAATTGAAACCTATGAGGATCAATTGTACGGCTACCGCGCAGCATTTGAATCATATGTGTTAATTAAAGATTTATCTTGGAGTAAAAAATTAGCTAAATATGCTGAATACCTACCAGCTCTGCAAAAAACATTACCGGTAAAAAGAAAGTATAAAAAAGAAGTTCCTGGTTCTGATGCCGATCTTAACGCTTATGATGTAATTTATTACGCAGGTCACTCAAATGCTGGAGGAAAAACAATAGCGATTAACTTGCCTAATGACGAACAAGTACAATTAGAAAAAGGTACCCGCCGTTTACAATTAAAAAATGCCATGCGGGCAAAATTTGACGCCATTATGTTACCTATAGCAGAAACATTAATCATCCCAGAGCAACGTAAAAATGTCACCTTTACGGCTTTCTTTGCTAACACCATGTTTCATGAAGTTGCTCATGGCTTGGGCATTAAAAATACGATTAATGGTAAAGGAACTGTTCGTCAGGCGCTCAAAGAACACGCATCAGCACTTGAAGAAGGTAAAGCCGATGTTCTAGGTTTATATATGATCAGACAGCTCTTAACTAAAGGGGCGATCACAGAAGGTACATTACAGGACTATTACACTACTTTTTTAGCCGGTATCTTCCGCTCAGTACGCTTTGGCGCTAGTTCTGCGCATGGTAAAGCAAATATGGTTCGCTTTAACTACTTTGGCGAACAAGGCGCATTTAGCAGAAATGAACAAGGTCTATATAGTGTTAATATGGAAAAAATGACTGCTGCAATTGATTCGTTATCCGAGCTTATTTTAACTCTTCAAGGTAATGGCGATTATCAAGGGGTTGATAAACTCGTTAACAAAAGTGGTGTTATCAAAGAATCACTTGCTAATGATTTAGCTATATTAGAAGCAGCAAAAATACCAGTAGATATAACCTTTAAACAAGGTAAACAAGTACTCGGTTTATAAGCTTAATTATTCGTTTATTAATAGTAACACAGTAACTCCCTTCCTATAGTTGCTGTGTTATTTTTGTATTATTCTTAATCAATGATTAAATTTTGAAACACAATGATTACTCATCAGGTCATATTGAACACAATAAATATCACAAAATTAGTTGCATCAACAAATGAAAAAATACCTATTCACCTTAGTCTTGTTCATAGCTTTATTAATTTTAAGCATTTCAAATGTGCAAGCCACATCAATAGCACCAGACTGGCAGCTTAAAACCCAAGATGGCACGGCAATATCACTTAGCCAATATCAAGGAAAACCGATTATTCTTCATTTTTGGGCGACATGGTGTCCATATTGTAAAAAACTTCAGCCTGAACTAGTAAGATTACAAAAAGAATACCAGTCTACAGATGTGCAGATTGTCTCTATTAGCTTTAATGAAGATGATGGCGCGATGCCACAAGATGAAATAAAGAGTAGAGGCTATGATTTTATTACCGCCGTAAATGGCGACAACATTGCTGAATTGTATGGCGTAAGAGGCACACCTACTACTTTTTTCATTAACCGAGCTGGTGAAATTATTTTCAAATCAACAAGTTCAGATATTACTGATCCAAGGCTTGATTTAGCCTTACAAGCTATCACTAAGTAATTATAAACTAAATTAACCTAAGACTTAGCTAATTGATAAAGCTTACTTTTATAACGCTGCCGTTGTTTTACTTCATAAACCCACTCAAGTGATTGTTCTAATATTACTTTTGCTTTGGTGAGTTTTCCCTTTTTTAAGTAAATATCATATAAACTTAAATATGCTTGGGTAACATAAGGAGCCATATCGATAACTTTTAAGTATTTACGCTCTGCACTTCGGTATTGCAATTTTTGTTCAGCAAGCATCGCTT
This sequence comes from Colwellia sp., assembly GCA_013215655.1. Taxonomy (GTDB): domain Bacteria; phylum Pseudomonadota; class Gammaproteobacteria; order Enterobacterales; family Alteromonadaceae; genus Colwellia_A. The sequence goes on along the minus strand of JABSOX010000031.1, from coordinate 29,351 downwards.
GTTCAAGCCAACGATATGGATTAGGATCATCAAGTTGGTCTAACTCCTGCTGAATCAACTCTGCCTCTTGAAATTTATCAAGAGTTGTTAATAAAACTTGATAATTACTTAACAAGTTAATATTAGCTTCACCGTGTACTTTAGCAATTTTATACATTTTTTCTGCACTAGCCAAATCACCTTTTTTCTTATGCAGCAGCGCCATTAAATTTATAGTTGCAGAGTCTTCTGGTGCAATTTCATAAGCTTTACTGGCATTAATAAACGCAACATCTAAATCGCCATCAACGAGTGCAAATGACGCGATATTATTATAATACATAGCTAAAAATGATGAATGCGAGACTTTTTTACTCGCCAAATTGCTACTCTGAGGAAAATAATCAATAACAACACCAGGTTTACTAAGGTAAATTGTATTTTTTTCCGGAATAAATGTGGGATCATAAATAAGTACTTGAACATGAGAAGCAGATAAAATCAGATTACTATGCTTTTCAAAGACCGGAATACTGTTAACTTCTCGAAAGTCATATTCAAGCCCTGCTAGATTTGACAACGAAGTCGTTAATATAGCTAAGCTCATACAATTTCCACGGTTAAGACGATATGCCTCTTCTGCAATGAGTGTATCGCCATAATAGGTAAAATCTGAAAAACGTTCGGTGATAAATGCATAGACAATGTGATGAGGTTTATCCCCTAGAGCTATTTTTTTTGTATAAAATTCTAAAAACTCCGTCTCTTGGTTTTTACTTAATTTAAAAATATCTTCTGGTGAAATAGCTTTTAGACGGCTCTCTTTGAACAAAGACTGGTTTATCGGTAAAACCGGAAAGATTTCATTATCAGCAATTTTCAATTGAGATTGTGACGAACAAGACGATAAATTCAATACCCAAATCAGTATTAATAAAACCTGACTTAACTTAAACATATGGACTCCTAAGTTTACAAATTTTTAGGTACGTACCCAAATAAACATTTCAAAAAACAACTACGAAGAACTTACTACTTAAGGATAACCTAATGCCTTTTTTAACTGATGTCTAGTGAAATTCATTTAATACATTAATAAACATAATTTGAAACATTTAAAAACAGGGTGGTAAAACAGGTAACATCATGTTACTAACCAATATTATTCAAAATAAGTGGTCATGACTAACTGCAAAGCTTGTATAGACAAACAACACAACATAAAATCATAGATTCAAATGCTACTTGTAATACTTAGTAGCGTTAAGGTGAGGATACACTCACTAAAACAAGTGAATGAGTTATTAGCCACTTGCAATTAATTAAAACAATATTTCAACATTAGGAATGTCCGATGAAGCCACGTTTTTTAGCCCCTGTAGCAATTGCAATTGCACTGGCTGGTTGTCAGCCAAACGATACAAATCAAGCCGTTGCAACGCCACAACAAGTAGAACAAACTCACAGTAATCCATTTTTCACAAAGTTTGATACCCCCTATGGTATGCCACCCTTTGAACAAATTAAAAAGAGCGACTATTTACCAGCCATTAATCACGGTATAAAACAGAATGAACTTGAAATAGCCGCTATTGTTAAAAATTCTGCTACCGCTACATTTGAAAATACCATTGTAGCGATGGAAAAATCTGGCGACTTCCTTAACAATGTCACCAACGTATTTTATGGCTTAACGGGTTCAATGTCTGATGACAAAATGCGTGCACTTGCTAAAGAGATATCACCAAAGCTTTCAGCATTAAGCGACGATATCGCCTTAAATGAAAAATTATTTGCTCGGGTTAAATCGGTTTATGAGCAAAGAGAACAACTTAACTTACGCGCAGAGCAAGTAACATTACTCAAAACAACTTACAAAAGTTTTGTTCGTGGTGGCGCAAACTTAAACGATACTGATAAATCAACACTAAGAGGTTTAAATAAGAAACTTAGTGTCTTAAGCTTAAATTTTGGTGAAAACCTTTTAAGTGAAACCAATAACTTCGAAATGGTTATTGATAATAAAAAAGACCTTGCTGGCTTACCTGATGATATTATTGCCGCGGCAGCAGCAACAGCAAAAACTAGAGGTCACGAGGGAAAATGGGTATTTACCACTCACCGCCCAAGTAAAAACCCATTTTTAACGTATTCAGCTAACCGTAAATTACGTGAAACAATTTACAAAGGTTATACCATGCGTGGTAATAACGGTAATGAGTTTGATAACCAAAAAATTGCGGCACAAATGGCAAGTTTACGTTATCAAAAAGCTCAACTATTGGGCTACAAAACTCACGCACATTTTGTTTTAGAAAACGCAACAGCGAAAACACCCGATAATGTCTTTGGTTTATTAAACAAAGTATGGCCGGCAGCGCTACAACAAGCTAAAAATGAAGCTGCTGACTTACAAAAAATGGTAGATGCCGAAGGTGGCAACTTTAAAGTCGCCGCTTGGGATTGGTGGTACTACGCTGAAAAAATTCGTAAAGAACGTTATGACATAGATGCTGCAGAAACTAAACCCTATTTTTCAGTTGAAGCGACACTAAAAGGCGTATTTTATACCGCAAATAAACTTTGGGGTGTCACCTTTAAGGAACGTAGTGATTTACCAAAATATCACCCTGACGTTCGTACTTTTGAAGTTCACGACAGAGATGGCAGTTATATCGGTATTTATATGGCCGATCATTATGTTCGTGAGAGCAAACGTGGTGGCGCTTGGATGAGCAGCTTCCGTAAGCAATACCGCATGAATGGTGAAGATATAACGCCTATCATTTATAACGTACTGAATTATCCTAAACCTGTTGGCGACCAACCTACCCTGCTTACTTTTGATCAAGCATCAACTATATTTCATGAATTTGGTCACGCTATTCAAGGTTTATTATCTGACGGCTATTATCGTTCACAAACAGGTACATCGTTACCGCGCGATTATGTTGAATATCCATCACAGGTTATGGAAAACTGGATGACAGAACCTGAAGTTTTAGCCAACTTTGCTAAGCACTACCAAACAGGTGAAGTGATACCACAAGCACTCGTCAAAAAAATCCAAGCCTCAGGAAAATTTAATCAAGGATTTGGCACAACGGAGTACCTTGCCGCAGCATTACTTGATATGAGTTGGCACTCACTTGAAACAGCTGAATTACAAGACGCTAATAAATTTGAAAAAGATGTGTTAGCTAAAATGGGATTAATTGATGAAATAGCACCAAGGTATCGCACCAGCTATTACTCACATATCTTCGCTGGCGGTTATTCATCAGGTTATTATGGATACATTTGGTCAAATATTTATGATGCAGATACTTGGCTAGCTTTTAAAGAAAACGGTATATTTGATCAAAAAACGGCTGACTTATATCGCAAACATATTTTAGAGCCGGGCGGCACTGAAGATCCTGCTAAAATGTATCGCCGCTTTAGGGGACAAGACCCTAAAGTTGAAGCGTTATTAGAACGGCGTGGTTTAACAAGTAAATAATTACTTATCCTTAACTCTCGATAATGAGTGATTGATGTTCAATATAATATAAAGGCAATTATACACTCAATCAATGTTTCAATTTATTCGATTCTCAAGGCAAAACGTTTATGAATAGCTGGCTATTTATCGACGTTTTAACGCGGAAATCGGACAAGGGGGAATATTGAGCAAGTGCTGCTTATTCAGAGTTCAGGTTACTCATTAATAAAAAGGGCGTTATTCAATACGAATAACGCCCTTTTTTTATTCTCTCAGCTTATAAAGTAATGAATAGCTTCATTGATCAATGACTTTCTAAATAAGAAAATACCGTTTGAAAAGCACTTTCTTGATATTGTTTCAAACCGGTGTCGCGAAAATCAATATTGACCTGACTCTTCACCAAAGTTTTCTTAACCGCACTGCCTGATATAATTTCAACAGGTAATTCTTTTATTAATTGGATAGCAGCTTCCAATTTAAAACCTACTGGACCACCGGAAAACTTCCCTTTTAATGCTCTACCTCTAATAATGACTTTATCGACGTGATAGTCAGTCATTAATTTAGCAAAAGTAAATTGAAAATGTTGCACCTGCTCGGCATCACCTGCATCAACAAGACTAATTTTTTGCACACGGATTTGTGGAATATCATATAAACCATTTTCTCGTGACATGATGCATATTATTGCATCATTTCCTTTTAACTCAACACCACATACTTTCATGAACATACCTCATTAATCTAATGCAAGTATTATAAAGTACTTTAGGAAGTACTGCAGTCCATCAATGAAAAAAATACAAAATAAAAGGTAATGATCTGAAAAGAGCATTACCTTTTAATATAGAGATCCAATTAATCAGTATTTAAATTGTTGCACCAAACTTGACATGTTAACTGCTAGTTTCGCTAGCTCATTTGAAGCTTGTGAAGTTTGTAGTGATGCGCTTGAGCTAGTATCGGTATAAGATGCAATATCAATAATATTTTGATGTACATCACTTACACTGATACTTTGCTGTTTAGCAACAGCTGCATTTTCCGTATTTTTTGCACTAACATCAGAGATTAAATTAGAGACACTTTTTAAACTATCAGCTGTATCTTTAACCAACTTAATACCATTTTTCGCTTCTTGGGTTGCATCATTCATCGCTGACACAGATTTAATTGAAGAACTTTTAAGACCATCAATTTTGCGTTGAATTTCAACCGTTGATTCTTGTGTTTTTGCCGCTAACGTTCTTACTTCATCGGCAACAACAGAAAATCCTCGACCAGACTCCCCTGCGCGTGCAGCTTCAATTGCGGCATTTAATGCAAGTAAGTTAGTTTGATCGGCAATACCATCAATTACGCCTAAAATACCCGTTATTTCCTCAACTTGAGCATTCAATAACTGTAACTCAGTCGCTGCCTTATCTACTGAGTCTACCAAGCCGTTAATCGCATGTTGAGCTTCTAATGATAAATTAGCGCCTTTTATGGACTCCTGATTAGCCTCGTTTGTTAAAGTTGCGGTTGACAGTGAGTTATTGGCAATTTCATTAATGCTGCTGCTAAATTCAGACATCACCGTTGATGTTTCATCTGTTTTCGACTTTTGTAAAATCACTACATCATTCGTTTCTAAAGTAACAGCCGATAGCTCTTCCGATGAAGAAGCCAGTTGTCCAGCATGTAAATCAATTTCACAAATGATACGCCTGATTTTTTCAATAAATTGATTAAAGGCTTTACCAACGTCCCCTATTTCATCGGTACGATCCGCTAGTGATAGTTTTACAGTTAAGTCGCCATCTCCTTCGGAAATATCTCTGATCCTATCAACCAGATCATTCAGTGGTGTCACTAACACTTTAGCGATAACTAAGCCTAAGATAATACTGATAATACCAATTATAAACAAACTAGTAAGGGCGTAAAAATACAAGTCTTCTGACAGTTGTATTGCATCAGCAAATGCTTCTTCAACGTCGATTTCAGCCATTAACGCCCATGATTGACCTCCATAATCTATATAGGTATAAGCAGAAAGCACTTCAACACCTCGATAATCAGCAAATCGCGCAAAACCACTTTCTCCATTTAGTGCTCGCTTTACTCCCACGGTTTTAACAAATTGCAGACCAAGTGCAGAATTATAGGCTTTAATTTCATCAAGGAATGGTTGATCATTAGATTTAGCCAAAGCGTCATAATAATTAGTTTTATCTTCGATTAAAAAACGACTTTCACTACGAAGTTTTTTATCAGCGCCAACCAAATAGGTTTCTCCAGATAATCCTAAACCAATTTGTTGCCACTTTTGATCATTAGTCATCGTTTTATTAATACCGTCTATCGGCATTTGAAAAACAAGAATGGCATTTACCTTACCTTGTTGATTTTTAATGGGAGAAGCGATAAAAGATGCAGCTTGATCATAGGATGGAAAGTAACTTTCAAAATCCACTAAGACGCTTTCATCACTATTAACTAATGTTTTCGCTTTTTTATAGGCTTTGGCGATACCAGAACTGGCATAGGGACCTAAATTTAAGGACGTAGCAAAATCTAACTCTTTAAATACCGAGTACACGATATGTCCAGTATTAGCATCAATGATAAAAATATCGTAATAACCAAATTCCGTTAAATAATCACGTATCATCGGATGATACTTTAAATGAACTTGATCAAACTCACTTTCACCAGCATAACTAAGCTGGTCCTTCGCTCCCAATGGATATTTGTTACTCGCTATATATTTATCTTGAAAATAAAGTGCCGATTGATCAAGTTGATTAACTTGACGACGAACATTGAGTTTTGCATTAGCATTTTTGTTCAGGAAAGCTCGACTAAATTCATTTTCATAATAATCCATTACACGACGTTTATTTTCTGCAACATCATTATCATTACTTGGTTGTTGATGAAATGTGCGGACAAACTCACCCGCCGCATCAACAATTGCAAGGTTTTTCGACAACGTTATAACTTGTGAATTAATTGTCTTCAAATAGGAAGTTATTTGTGTTTTTTTTAGTTCTCTCAGTGAGATTAACTGCTCCTTCGATTTTTTTTCAAGGGCAGTAAATGAAGACTGATTAGCTTGTAAGGTTATGATCATAACCAGTATGAGTGCAGGAACGATAGCAAGAAAAACAGCTTGAAGAACGAGTTTGTTTTTAATATTCATGGTAATTCCATTGTTGTATACATCTTTATCTGGTGTAGATAACCACACGTTACCTACACCAGAGATTCATTAAAAACTAAATGATTTACTATAAGATAAGGCAATTAAGGTATCTTCTAAGGCATCGTTACCTGTCAACGTACTGACCATTAGAGAAAAATTTTCGTAGTTAAGTGCGATATTAAAATCTTGATAATCCCCCCCATCTTTAAAGTCATAAAAACCACCATGAATACTCATTGTTACTTGCTGAGAAAGTGGATAATCATAACTTGCTTCATAGTAAGTAGAATCACTAAAATCTCCGCCTGTATCACTATCTAGTAATGTCGATACGGCAAAAGATAAATCGTTAAAACTTGCCCGAATATATACTTCACTGAAATCTAAGTTATCCTCTCCTTGGTAGCCATAACGAATATAACCAATATCAAAGTTAATGCCGTTGATTTCTTTTTGGAAGCCAGTATAAAAATCATATTCAAAGTTAGTATCATCATTAAAGTCAACGGATGCTGCCCACCCCCCCACATATAAACCTGAGTTATCGTTATAATCTCCACCTCCTGACAAACTCACTTTATCATCAGACTGTGTAACACCGCGCCATAAGTAATTACTAGTGACACCAAGATTAAAACTTTTAGAGTCTGAGGCCATAGATACGGTAGAAAAGGCTATGCCGCCCAATATTAAAGCTACAAATATATTTTTATTCATTATTATTCTACTTCCAAGTTAGTTTAGATTGTTCAAAACGGCTATAAACACCTAAGCGATGAAATGAGTTTTAGGTGATATTTAATTTGATTTAATTTGAATTAACTTATTCTGATAATTCATCCTTTGAATATTTTCGTTCCATTCTTTAATTTAATAGGCAATTAGAGTAAAGGTGTGGCTGTTAGCACATGTTGCACGATGTTACAGTTTTGTTACGGGAAGGTATATATGAGTAGGACGTATATTGTAAGTAAAAGTGTATAAAATGCAGAAGTAGAAAATATTAATTTGCAATCTATATTAAAATCGAAATATAATTCAGTAATCCGAATGGTAAGCTGAATTATACTTCGTTATTCATTTGTGGGTTTGAGTGCAACTTGAAGTTGCTATCTAACGACTAAGTTTCGTTTTTTGAATGCTCATTACTTGCAGTTAAAATATCAAAAGACGCTAATTCTACAATGTTTGACTTTAATTGCTCTTCAAGTCCATCTATTGCGATAGCAGAATGACATAGAGCTTCAGCGCTCATTTCTATTTGTTCACCTCTTGCTTCCATTTCATGTTCAATTTTTTGACCAAAGTTTTCCATCCTTGTTTCAAAAGCATCCATATTTCCGCCAGCAAATAACATTTCTTGACCAACGGCAATCAATAAACTACCCATTGAGTTTTTAATGGTTTCTTCAATAGCACTTTCCATACGTTTTTCAAAGTCCTCACCAAAGAACTCGGCTCCTGAGAAACCATTTTCATCAATGTAGAATTCTTTATTTACAGCAAACTTATTGTCAATTTCAGTTTTAATCTCATTTAGGTGCCCGGTAATTTCTGCACCAACATCATTACCTTCACCTAACAGCTCATTAAATGCCAAATTAACACCATCGGTTGCTAAAGAAATTGCGTCAATAGCAATATTCTTCATCTCGGGTAAAACAGCTCGAATACTCGTCGAGTACTCCGTAATTAATGATTGTTGGCTTGCTGATAAAGAAACCACTTGTCCATTAATGGTTAATGTTTCGTTATCCGTTATTTTATATAGTGAGCTATCCTTTTTGAAAAACTCGATAAAATCTTTATTAATTTTTATACCGCCATTTAATTCAACATTACAAGAATCATTAGAGAAAGAAGAGTCATGTGCATAAACACTTGATGTGGCAACAAGTAATACGGTAGCTAATATTTTTTTCATAATGATTCCTTTAGATTATTAAGTTATTTTAGTGCATATACTAAATGGATTAGTTAACGCTAAATCTTATCATTGTACTTCAATACTAATGCCACAATTAAAAAAACCTTATAAAACATAATGATGAATATAGTTAAGTGAATTATTCGAATATAAACTAAATAATAGCTTAGTCAAAAAAACCACTATATGGTTGTACTGACTAAAATAAACTCATGTTTTTTTGAAAGACTAATAGTTAATCGACTGCATTTCAATAAGGCGAGATTGGCACCGAGCAAATTCAAAACTAAGCTGTTGACCTTGATAAAGTTCAACAATATCCACTTCAGCATTAATAATTAAGCGGATCTTTCTATCATAAAATTCATCGACTAAAGCAATGAAACGACGAGCTTCATCGTCAAGTAACCTTAAATCTCCTAATAATATGCCACTACGCTGATAACTATCTTCAACGCCTGAAAATACTGCAGGGATTAATTTTCCAGAAAATGCAGGAACACCACTGATAAAAACCGTTGAGAAATCATCAGCAATTTTAATGTAATCTCGCTGACTCCTAGGGCCTGAACAAAGAGAAAAAAAGTCAAACCATATCGAATCAACACCTTTTGCTATGTAAGGTATATCACGGCCACAGACCTGCTGTACTCCCTGATCAAGACACTCGTTAAAGGATAATTGGCAAAAGCGTTTCTTTATAAAAGCATGTTCATTATCAATTGGGTAACTATAGTCTCGGTAACAACTTTGATGAATAAAGTGGCTTAAGCGGTGATCTATGTCGCCATCAATAGAAATTATCTGGCAATTTAATTTAAGTAAGGAAATAGTCGGAAAAAATCGCTGTCGCTGTAAGCCATTTCTATACAACATATCAGGGTGACAATTTGACGTTGCAACCAAAACCATACCATATTTAAAAAAGGCATTAAGCAAACCAGACATTAGCATTGCATCACCAATATCTGTTACAAAAAACTCATCGAAACATAGTAACTTAACTTTTAATGACCAGCGTTTAGCAATGATATCTAACGGCTCACTTTGACCACTAATCTCAGCTAACTGTTGATGAATAACTTCCATAAAACGATGAAAGTGAATACGTTTTTTATTTTTAATTTCAATATGTTTATAAAACAAATCCATTAACATGGTTTTACCACGACCGACACGACCATAAAAGTAGATACCTTTAGGCTGATATATTTTTTGTTGCTGCTTGAACCATGATTTATTAGCGGGGATTTGCAGAGCAATTTCTAGCTTACTTAACGCTTCTATTGCTTTTTCTTGAGCGGAGTCGTGAGATAATTTTTTATCATCTACCAACTTTTCATAAGCTTGAATAAGTGACATTATATTTACTTACGAAAGTAGGAAATATTAAGTTATAAAAACAAAAAAAGGCAAGACATTACGTCTTACCTTTTTCAACACATCTATCGCGACTAGTTGTTAACTAGTTAATAAACTAGCCTGCAATAAATTAAAGTGCTTGAATGTTCTCAGCTTGAGGACCTTTTTGACCTTGAGTAACAGTAAACTGTACTTTTTGGCCTTCAGCTAGAGTTTTGAAACCGTCGCCAGAAATTGCTGAAAAATGAGCGAAAACGTCTGGACCAGACTCTTGCTCGATGAAACCAAAGCCTTTAGACTCGTTAAACCATTTTACTGTACCAGTAGTTGTAGACATAATATATCCTATTTAATAATGAGTAATTGCCTTTAAAAGGCGGTGTTGCAGGAAGTGTTGCTATTACTTATAAAACAGGACGAGCTACTAAAAATAACATCGAAACGGCGTACATAAATATAGGTCTAACTTTCTAGCTGCGGGCATTCTATCTTATTTCAGATTAGTGTCAAGCGCTTTTAACCTACTTAATTAATAGAATATGTATGAATACCGCTTAAAATGCTACTAATATCAACGGATATACTTATATTTTTATCTGACTAATTGGTACTTCTAGAACTGAGAAGCTAATGATGTTTTGATATGCTAGCTTAATTACCTTTAACTTTTACGGTATTATTGGTATCTCTGCTCTTTCTAATTAACTCATCGCTCGCTATGTTTGTTGCGTTTTTTGATAGGCGATCGTATAGCAATACATTTACAGACGCTGCTAGGTTCATACAGCCCACTGTCGGTACATAAACAACCGCATCGGCTCTATCAATTATATCTTGGTCGATAGTGCCATCTTCAGGACCAAAAATATAAAGTGCATTTTCAGGGTGTTGATACTCTGGCAAAGGTATAGCCCCTTCCACCAAATCAACACAAACAACTTTTATTTCAGATGATATATTTGTGATTAATGAATCAACACCTGTTAACGGAATACTTGTCACTCTGTTTTTAGTATCAGTATTAAACTTTGCCGCTTTTGCGTATCGTTGTCCGGTATAAAAAACACCATCAACTTGATAACAGCCTGCAGCTCGCATTACTGCACCAACATTAGTAGGGCTTTTAGGATTAATAAGGCCAATACTTACTTGTGTTTTATTCATTAACTTTTATTTTCCAATAATTATCTAGCAAACAAAAAAGGTATTAAGATAGAGTGATTTTCGCTGGCTTGTCATTAAAGAGCAATAGAAAATATGACAATTAAAGATAAATGCTAATTACTAGTCAGTGCTGTTGAAAAAAACACCAAAAACAATGTAATCTAACAACATTAAAAATATTTTCAAAAAGGAGATATCATGAAAACGCATTTTATTTTATTGATCTGCTTAAGCATACTTTCCGCTTGTGGCGGCTCCGATAGTTCAACGACAGCTGAAATCACCACAACCACTACATCCAATACTCTCACATTAGCGGTAGTAGAATCATATCAATTACAAAGTAATACCGATGCTCTAGCACAAGTTAGTGGTCGCTTGGATAATTTATCAATAGAAGAGTTTTATTTGCAATCTTATTTGACGCTAGTTGAACGTAAGCCTGAAAGCATCATTGCTAATGGTACAACTGCAGAGTTTATGGGTCTCCCTATCGAGCTAAACAATATTTCCGACCAATATTATTTTCAAGAAAATGAAATAAAGAAGCTAATTCTTAGCAAACTGCAAAGTTATAATCGAGATATGCTTACGAAGGCTGAACTACTATCATACGATATTTATCAAGCATACTTAGAATTAGAAATTGAAGCCGCTGAATATAAAGATTTTGAATACCCGGCAACCTATGGTTTATTTGGCTGGCCAACAAATACTGAAAGTTATTTTACTCAGCGCGCACCACTAAACGACTTAACGGATGCAAATAACTATCTATTGCTATTAAACCAATTAGGTAGAAGATTTGAGCAAATTGAAGCACTTTTAGATACCAGAGAAAGTGCAGGTATTATCGAACCTGCGATTACTTTAAATTACTCTAAAGAAGGTGTTGAAAATATAGCGAATACCAGCGTGACCAATACTTCATTCTATCAAGCTTTTAATGAAAAAGTATCACTCTTAACCAACATAACAAGCACTGAAAAAAATGATCTCGATGAACTTTTAAAACAAACCATAGAACAAAGAGTATTACCTGCTTATCAACAACTTGCACAGAAGATGACCGCACTTGCACAAAAGGCGCCCAATAATATAGGTTTTGGCCAATTTTCAGGAGGAAAAGAGTTTTATGATTTTACATTACATTATTACACTTCAGGAAACTTTACTGCCGAAGAAATACATCAGTTAGGTATTGATGAACTTGCACGTATTCATACTGAAATGCGCACGTTTTTTGATCAACTTGGCTACCCTCAAAATGAATCTATCGCCCAATTATATGCAAGAGTAGAAACCGATGGCGGCATTATCGAAGGAAATAATGCGGTAGAGTACTATGAGGAAATAATCAGTCAAGCCTATGCAAAGCTACCTGAAGTTTTCTCTACATTACCACAACAAGAAGTTGTTGTTATTGGCGGTGACAGTGGCGGTTATTATATTCGTGGCTCAGATGACGGTACTCGCCCTGGTGCATTTTATGCGTATACAGCGGGGGATTTACCTTATACAACTATGCCGACTTTGGCTTATCACGAAGCAGTACCAGGTCATCATCTACAAATAGCTTTAGCCAAAGAGTTAGACTTACCTTTATTTAGACGTGAAATTGGTTTCACATCTTTTATAGAGGGCTGGGCCTTGTATGCTGAACGATTGGCAAAGGATTTAGGTTGGTATAATGGTGATGTTTATGGCGACCTTGGGCGCTTACAGTTTGAGGCGATGCGAGCAGCCCGACTAGTACTCGATACAGGTATACACAGTAAAAGCTGGACTTTTCAACAAGCAGAACAGTTTTCAACTGACAACGTCGGTAACAGAGGCTCAATCGCTCGTTATAGTGTTTTGCCCGGACAAGCAACAGCCTACATGATTGGTATGCTAAAAATAATTGAACTACGCGATCGCGCCAAAGGGCAACTCGGTGATAATTATGATGTTAGAGAATTTCACAGTACCGTTATTGGTAGTGGCGCTATGCCATTAGATATTCTTGACAACATGATTAATCAATACATTACAAATAAATTACCGTAAACTTATTTTTTAAATACACAGAGATTTATATGAAGAATATTCGAACCAATTATTTCATTATTCTAGCACTTGTTAGTACTTTTAGTTATGCGGATGCGCCACTTGTATCTATAACAAGCCAAGATCAGTTTTTTAAACAGATAGCTGAACTTTGCGGAAAAGCATATTCGGGAAAGGTGACCGTTGATAATTCTGATGGTGATGGTTTTGCCAATAAAACATTAATCATGCACGTTCGTAAATGTTCAAAAAACGAAATTCAAATCCCTTTTCATGTTGGTGAAGATGCTTCACGCACTTGGCTAATAACCAAAACTGGCTCAGGACTCTCATTAAAACACGACCATCGACATAAAGATGGTTCAAATGATGAGTCAACCATGTACGGTGGTCATACACTTGATGGTGGTTGGCCACAAGTGCAATCTTTCCCCGCAGATCAATATTCAAAAGAGTTATTTGTTCAATCAGGCATTCCACAGTCGGTTGGTAATACTTGGCAAATGTATATTTATCCTGAAAAATTCACTTATCGTTTGATCAGACAAGGAAGAGAGTTTCGAGTGGATTTTGATTTAACAAAACCGATCACGCCACCAAATGCGCCTTGGGGTTACTAAAAACATTTAAAATACTAGGGTCTGTTGACCTTTCGAGTTCAAATTTTGTTCAACTAAGCGTCTTCTGATCGCGGCGCTTGTTATTATTCTTAGTCATTCTAAGTAAATTACGAGCAACAAAGAGCAGGAGTCGCTTAGTTGAACCCGAAGGGCAGCGGCTTATTTGCCATTTCTACCGCGTTGTCATCTATTAAAGTAGAATAACTACATCACATATGCTCCGCCTTGTATAAATGCCAAATAAATCGCTGCAAAAATTAACTCCAAAGATCAACAGACCCTAATACATTACAACAAATAACCGACTATTTCTTAGTCGGTTATTTCCATTCTTGAAATTTATTCCATATTATCTGTTTCTTATCTAAAAATAATAAACAATGGAATATTATGAAAAAACTATTATCACATTTTTCAATTACAGCGTTCTTCCTCGCAAGTACTTTTTCTGCACAAGCCGCACTAACGCCATTGCAAGAAAAAATTAAGTTAGTGATGAAAATGGAACACCGTACAGAACTAGAAATGGAACGTGATCGCAACCGTGATCCCGTTAGAGCTTTAGAGTTTTTTGGCTTAAAAGAAAATATGAAAGTCATTGAGTTTGCGCCCGGTAATGGTTGGTATACTAAAATATTGGCACCGGTGCTGAATAAAAAAGGTGAATTACATTTAGCTTATAAATCACAATGGCTTAATGAAATGAACGATATGCTCGCGTTGAATTCATTTAGTAGTACTAAAAAGTTACCAATCGCTTTGGATTGGAACAATGAAGAGCGCCGTTATCAATTAGGTGACTTATCTTTTGCCATGATCGACGCAGATATGGTGCTAAATATTCGCGAATACCACAATTTTAATCAAGAAGATAAAAACAAACTAAATAAAGCAACATTTGAAGCGTTAAAACCTGGTGGAACTTATGTCATCGTAGACCATAGTCGTCGTCATATGGCGCCAGAAACTGACGAATTAGGCCGAAGAGAAGATGCTGTAAAAGTTATCCTAGATGTGCAAGCGGCAGGTTTTAGATTAGAGAAATCGTCAGATATGTTTTATCGACCAGATGATGAATTACGTTATGAAGTCGGTCGTAAGACCATACGAGGCAATACCGACAGATTCACTTTGGTATTCAAAAAACCAAAATAAGACGTCATTTAACAATAAAGAAAATAACTCCACTAAAGGGTCCTATAAGAATCCTTTAGTGCTTTCAAATAACCAACCAACTAAAAGCTCCTCTTCTGGCTTATCAAAAATTAGATCGTTAATTATTTTTACCAATTTGGACTAAACTTATAAAATCAAACGTATTCAAAGGTACACAAAACTTAAATGCGCATAATATTTATATTTTATATATTTTTGTCTTTGTGCACTCCCGTTAATGCATGTGAACTTAAAACAGCTAAAGCAACATTAGCCAATTATATTTGGTTAACCGAAGATTACCCCCCTTATAACTATCACAATACGTCAGGCAAACTTGTCGGTATATTTCCCGAAATTTTAGATTTAATTTATCAAGAACTTAATATTGACTTAAATTCAGAGAATATTCAGGTAGTGCCGTGGGCTAGGTTACATTTCAGTTTAGAAAAAGAGTCGATATATGCCGGGTTTTCAATGACAAGCACGCCAATACGAGCACTAAAGTTTACTCTCGTTCCTATTCCATTATCATCCAAAATATCAATTCTAGTATTAAGTCAAAATAAGGAAAAACTACAATCGATACCTAAAAGTGAATTAACCATTGCCGTTGTCCGCGAAGATATTGGTATGCAACTGCTTAAAAAACTTGATTTTCCAGCCAAGCAAATTGAAACTGGATCTGCCTCAAATATTTTAAAAATGTTGTTCTATAAACGAGTAGATGCTATCGCTTATTCAGAAAATGTTGCTTACTTTCAATACAATAAATTAGGATTATCAAATGATGAGTTAGTTCCGCTTTATACTTTAGATGAAGACGCTTCTACCAATTATGTTTTCCATAAAAGCACTTCAGCGTGTGTCATTAATTTATTCTCTGAGAGTATTAACAGGCTTCATCAACAAGGAAAGTTAGAGCCTATTAAAAATAAACATCTAAAAAAACGTTTTCACTAAAACATAACTAGTTACACTTCCACAGCTTATAACCGCGACAAAGTAAGAACTAAGTGTACAGTTCCTTGTCCATATAGTTTGTCAAAGCAATGCATCTCATCATCAAGGAAATAAAATGAATCAGTGGTTAAAGAAAGTATGGAAAGAAAATAAATATTTAGTGGTATTTGTTAGTTTAATGTTGGTCTTTCGAAGTGCTGTTGCCGATTGGAATGACGTGCCAACAGGTTCGATGAAACCCACTATTGTCGAAGGTGATAGAATCTTGGTGAATAAAATGGCTTATGATATTCGTCTACCTTTCACTCATATCTCCTTATTAAAAATGTCAGATCCTCAAGTTGGCGATATCATTATTTTTGATTCTGAAGTAGCAGATAAAAAACTAGTGAAACGTGTCGTTGGTACACCAGGCGATGTTATTTCCATGACCGATAACATTTTATCTATTAATGGCCAAGAGCTAAATTATCAACTAGCAAAAAATGACAGCTCTCCTAGTGGTTATAAAGATCGAGTAGAACAACTTAGTGATGTTAATCACTTTGTAAGAATAAATAATCAAGGATCTCAATTATCAAATTTTAATAGCGTTGTTGTACCTAAAGGCTTCTATCTGGCGTTAGGAGATAATCGAGATAATAGCGCTGATTCTCGAGTGATTGGCTTTGTTCCTAGAAATGAAATCGTTGGTCGCTCCAAAAAAGTTGTCATGTCACTTGATTACGACAATTATTTTATGCCGCGCAGCGAACGTTTTTTACACACCCTATAAAGAATCATTACGACTAATTTTTTTCATAGAGGCATGTTATAAGTATTCCCCTTAAAGTGCTTTTCTAGAAAAGCACTTTTAACCTTTATTCACAGCAGATTATCAAATATCAATTACACTTAAGGTATATTAATAGTGTCGGACATTTTCTTTTAACTCGCTATGTTTAAATTAATTATAAGCGGTATTTTTCCATCATTTAATGGTCAAACCACTCCTGATTACGAATTCTTTGAGCGATCACGAGGCCAGCACCAAGAGCAAGAAGAACAAACAAGTCGGCAACTTGCCAAACAGATTAGTGATCAACCAAAAGAAGATAATGCATCGCCATTATTTTCAAGACAATTTGATAATGACTTTTACAGCTATCTCTTTGGTGAATCAACAATTAAAGTTAAAAATGACCCTTTGAGTGAATATGTATCAAAGCACATTAGCGAATTGTTATTGGCACCAGCCGATTTGTTAAATGAAATGCCCGTGATGCCCGAGTCGGTGAATGCTGCATTAGCCTTATTAAATAAGGAAAATTTTAATATTAATGATGTCTTATCGATAATTTCCAAAGAACCTAGTATGGCCGCAGATACTATAAAACTTGCAAACTCAGCTAAATATCAACGTAATAACAAAGAGGTTATTGATTTAAAAACAGCGTTCATGAATATTGGTTCACAAGGTATTATTGATGGCGTACTTTATGTTTTTATCAATAAATTCACACCAAGTTCAGCGTTATATTTTAAATGTTTTGGCTGTAAAATATGGCAACATTGCCAACAAACCGCCACTTTATCCCAAAGTTTAGCTGAACTAGCTCTATCAGAAGAAGATAGAACTGCGGCTTATTTAATTGGCCTTATTAGAAATTTAGGCATTATGATAACGTTTCAATTGATGATTGAAGCCTTTGCTCATATAGCCCCAGATGCCACTCCTAATTCGATGGCTTTTAAAAAATTAATGTCGAACCAATCGCTAACATTAACTATTGCTATGGCAAAACACTGGCAATTACCTCAGATCATTATTCTAGCAATAGAACAACAACATCTAGCACAATCAATGAAGTCGCCATTAGCAAGCTGTATTAGTGATGCAAATTTTATCAGTAAAGTATTGAGTTTGTTTAACGATAACATCATTGATGAAACAGAGTATAAAAAATACTGCCATCTATATTTACCTTCGGAAGCTTCTAAAAACATCGCTTTTGAACATTTATCATAGTTATAAATGTATCCAAATAACTTCAAATTAGCTGTCTAGGTTGCTGAATAATTCATGGGCAAGCTCCATCATTTTCTTAATTGTTATTATCTTAATAATAGATGTGCAACGTTTAGTCCCTGACAGAAATCAAGATACTGCGTTCATGCAGGCAATGATATATAGCTCATTAGACAAACTTACCGCGATTACATTTAATTACTTGTTGTTTAATACACGAGTCATTACTATCTTACGCACTATAAAAAATCACTAAGGTTATTATGTTTCGCAAATTACTAAATTCATTGACAACACCTGCCGCCATCGTTTTATCAGCAGCGATAACATTTCCCTCTTTTGCAACCATTGTTGAATTTGAAACCTCTCATGGTAATTTTAAAATTAATTTGCATGATGAAACAACGCCAGTGACCGTTACTAACTTTTTAAGCTATGTTAATGAAGGCAGTTATAACGCCACCATCGTGCACCGCAATGCTTATACTCAAACAGGTGAAAATTTTGTTATTCAAGGCGGCGGATTTCGTTTTGATGGGGATTTAGTGGCGATTGAAACAAGTCCTGCAATAATGAATGAACCTTTATATTCAAATGTTGTTGGTACTATTGCTATGGCAAAAGGCAGTAATGTTAATAGTGCTACGAGCCAATGGTTTATTAGCTTAAAAGATAATAGCTTTTTAGACTCAACTGCTAATGGCGCTTTTACTGTTTTTGGCGAGGTTGTAGAAGATGGTATGACAACGATTGCAGCGATCGCTGCGACACCAAGATGTAATTTGGGAGGAGCATTTAATGAAATTCCAATGCCCAATTATGTTTGTACTGACGGTGGTGCGGGAGCTGAAAACTTTGTCAAAATAATTAGTGTGACGATTTCAGACTCAACAATCAACAGTGCAACAAGCTTAAGCCCAGTAATGAACACGCAGCTTAGTCAAGATAATCCACCATTAGGTAATGACGTTATCAAGAGCAGTAGCGACGGCGGTGGTTCGTTTACATGGTTAATGCTCAGCTTATTTGGCATGCTATCATTGTTTCGCAAGGTTTCTAATTCGTAAAGTAATAGAAGATATATAATAGAGAAACGGGCTAATCGCCCGTTTTTTTTACCATAACAAAAACTGCTAATATAATTAAATATGAGGCTGTTTTGCCAACCACTGCTCAATTAAATAACGGGCTATAGACTCTTTTCTCGGTATTTGAATATTACCGCCCTCGTCACCCCAATTATCAAATTGTCGTACTTGCTGCGCAGTAAACCATTGTGCATCAACCAATTCATCGTTATCGATATTAATTTCATTATTTATAGCTTTAGCAAAAAAACCGATCATTAATGACCCTGGAAACGGCCACGGTTGTGATGCGATATAAGTAACGTCGCTAACATCAACACCCGCCTCTTCTTTTACTTCTCTAGTAACCGCTTCTTCCAAAGTTTCACAGGGGTCTACAAAACCCGCCAAAGTTGAAACAACTTGGTAATTAGAATGGTGATGTTGGGCTAGTAAACACTGTGCAGGCCCATTTTTAGGTTGATATTCAACCAACATGATCACCACAGGATCAGTACGTGGAAAGGTTTCTTTTGCACATGCTTCATTAGTACATTTTCGTGAATGTCCACAACAATCAGCAATACTAGGCTGACCACAAAAACCACAAAATTGATTACTATGGTGCCAATGGCTTAATGATTTGGCATAACTTAAAATTGCTGCCTGATGTGCAGAGAGTAATGTTATAGATTTTCGAAACTCAATAAGCTGACAATTTTTAGTAAATAAGTCGCTAAGCTTTTCTTCCTGATATTCAGAGCAATCAATCACAAAAAACGCATAGTTCCCTTGCGATGACAGCCTATCTTCAAGCCCTAGAAAAATAAAAGGTTTTCTTGTTAAATTCTCCGCCGACAGTTCAAGTTCATGGTAATTAAGTTGCAGCAGTTTATTTTCAACAAAAAAATAGTTACCCCGCCAGATAGGAATAAAAATGCTATTTTTACTTTTTACTTGATTCAACAACCAGTTTTTATCTTTTCGCAGTGATGAACATCGGTCTAGCGGCATTTTTGAGAAAGTCATCTCATGATCACTCATTATTACCCTCCTCAGTATTTTTAGCTAAGTTGTTATCATGGATAACATGGGTAATGTCACTTTTAATGCCATCATCAATGTCATTATCAAGATAGGTAGCCCATTGCATTGACCATTGCCCCATAGGTTCAATCAGCGCAAATAACTCCCTACCAACAACCGTTAATGCATAACCTTGTAAGGTTTTTTCTATCAACAATGTACCTTTTAATTCTTTAAGACGAGTATTTAATAATGTCGGCGAAATATTTTCACAACGACTTTGTAACTCTCTAAAAGTACAAGCTGTTTTACTAAGATTCCATACGATACCTAACGCCCATGTGCGACCCAATAAATCAAATAAGGCCATAATAGGCTTACCGGTTTTTGAACCCCTCACCGGTTTTCCAGGAACAGGAAATGACATAGTGTTTTCTCCATAAATTTTACAGCACTTTTTCCAACACTTTTTACAGTGTCGCTACATAAGCTGTAGCATACATCAAAATATGTAGCACTAAAAGAGATGAACAACATTAATTAAGCGACAAAAAATATCCACTTACAATAAAGACTTGCTACACTTAGTAAATTTGTTGCTATGTTAACTAGCTAAAAATAACGTATAGAAATAAACCTCCACAATTACAACAACTAAAAAGAGTTTATTATGACCACATCAATGACGATCAACGGAAAAAAACATGATGTAGATGTTGAAGGCGACATGCCACTATTATGGTTTTTACGAGACAATTTAGAATTTACAGGCACAAAATACGGTTGTGGGGCAGGACTATGTGGCGCTTGTACTGTTCATGTTGATGGTGTGGCGACTCGTTCATGTATCACCCCTGTTGCTTCATTAGCTGGTAAAAAGATCACCACTATCGAAGGTTTATCTGAAAATGGCGATCATCCACTACAAAAAGCATGGTTAAATAATAATGTTCCACAATGTGGTTATTGCCAAGCAGGACAAATAATGAATGCCGCCAGCTTATTAACCACCAACCCCTCACCTTCGTCTGATGAAATAGATAATGCTATGCAGGGTAATATTTGCCGGTGTGGAACGTATCAACGAATTAAAAAAGCAATTTCTGATGCCGCAGATGAATTAGCAACGGAGGTTTCATAATGATTATAGAAAATACAAGTAGACGTAACTTTTTAAAAGCGACAGGAATTGCCGCTGGTGGCCTGGTTATTGGTGTTGCTATTCCTACTCAAACGATGGCTCATGGCAAAAAAATCGAGCAAGCCGCTTTTAATCCCAATGCTTTTATTCATATCCAAGAAAATGGTGATACGCTTATTTATTGTGGGCGCTGTGAAATGGGCCAAGGTATCAGTACGGCATTACCTGCTGCCGTTGCTGATGAAATGGAAGCCGATTGGGCTCGTGTTACCGTTAAACAAGCGGATGGCGATGAAAAGTATGGCCCACAAGCAACGGGTGGCTCTGCGAGTATTCGTCGGATGTTTATTCCGATGCGTGAAGCTGGCGCCGCGGCAAAATTCATGTTGGTAGCTGCTGCAGCTAAAGTATGGAAAATCCCGGCAGAGCAATGTACAGCAAAAAATCATTATGTTATTAACAACAATAATAAACAGCAGCTTTCCTATGGAGATCTCGCCAGTTTAGCGGCAAATATAACGGTACCTGAGAAACCGTTATTAAAAGAAAAATCTGAATATAATTACATTGGTAAAGCATTACCTAGACATAACCAAGGTGATATTGTTGAAGGCAAGCTCACTTATGGGGTTGATACTAAAATACCAGGCCTTAAATATGCAGCCATCACACATTGTCCGGTACTAGGTGGAAAGCTTAAATCAGTGGATAAATCGGCAGCCTTAGCTGTTAAAGGTGTTTTTTCCGTAGTGGAGATTCCACGTTTTGATGTGCCATATGGATCTATTGGCGGCGTAGCCGTCGTTGCGGATAATACTTGGACGGCGCAGAAAGCACTGAAAACTCTAAAGATTGAATGGGACTTAGGAGTAAATAAATCTTATGATACTCAAGCATTCAAAGCGCAATTAGTTAAAAATGTTGAAGCGCCAGCACAAGTTGCAACAGAGCGTGGTGATATAAAAGCGGCCTTTGCCAAAGCTAAACTAAAACACTCAGCAACCTACACCGGTGGACATTTATCTCATTCACCGATGGAGCCAAATGCGAGTGTTGTTTATGTAGAAAAAGATCAATGTGAGGTATGGGCAGCAACTCAGAGCCCTGCTGACATTCAAAAAGTTCTCGGTCAATACCTTAAGCGTGAACCAAAAGATATCATAGTCCATGTAACGATGGCAGGCGGCGCTTTTGGCCGTAAATTTAAGTGTGATTATGTTCATGAAGCTGCTGTAATTTCTGAAAAAACAGGCTTTCCAATTCAGTTAACTTGGTCACGTGAAGAAGATATGCGTACTGGTTATTATCATTCAATCAACGCCCAACATATTGAAGCTTCATTAGACGATAACGGCAACGTTTCCGGTTGGTTGCATCGTATTGCCTTTCCACCTATTGGTACGCTGTTTAATCCAGCCACCGATAGACCGTCAAAAGGGGATGTCGGTGCTGCCGATGATTATCCTTTTGGTTTAGCAAATTATCGCAGCGAAATTGGCGAAGCCAAGGCACATACTCGCATTGGTTGGTACCGTGCGGTTTATGCGATATTTTATGGTTTTTCATTTAGCAGCATGGCTGATGAACTTGCTTATAAAGCAGGTAAAGACCCATTAACATTTTTGAATCAACTCTATGATGCCAATGAAGTAGTAGAGCAACAAGAGCAAGTGAAGCGTTCAAAAAATATTTTAGCTATAGCCGCAGAGAGATCTGGTTATCATCAGCGCGCAAGCTTACCCAAAGGACAAGGCATCGGTTTAGCCGTACATTATAGTTTTGCTAGTTATGTTGCCATGGCCATAAAGGTGGAAGTTAACGGTGATGATATTAAAGTACTTAACGTTGACTGTGTTATTGATTGTGGACAAATATTAAATGTCGATGGCGCTACTGCGCAAATGGAAGGAGCTGTTGTTATGGGGATGTCGTTAGCCTTAAGCACCGAAGTTACTTTTAGAAATGGTGCTGTAGTTAACTCTAACTTTCATGATTATCCGGTCATGCGTATCAACGATATGCCACAAGTGGATGTGCATATTGTTGATTCGGATACCAAACCGACAGGCTTAGGTGAGCCTGGTGTTGCTCCTTTTGCACCAGCATTAGCCAATGCCGTATTTGCAGCTTCAGGAAAACGTTATCGGGATATTCCTTTTAAACCGCTAACCGTTTAATAGCATTGTCGAGCCTCGTAGCACTCGTATAGACCTACAAAAAGATAACAGTATATCCTTATTTTTGTAGGTCGAAGTTTGCTTACAGGGATGTAAGCACTTAGATTATATTGGGAATTAATAATCTGCACTTCGACAATAATTCAACATCAATATCTTTTTTGTCGAGCCTCACTTCGTTCGTGTCGACCTACAATTTAATCAAGACCTATTTTTGTTATCATTTTGTCGAGCCTCGTTGCACTCATACAAACCTTCAGTTGATCTTTTAATGTTAAGAACCTTTAATGACTACCTGTTGGCAAGTAGATCGTTGCTTTTGCACCTGTTTTATCAACTCTATTTTTTATGGTTAAGTCGCCACCATGATTAATAATAATTTGTCGACTTAAGACTAAACCAATACCACTACCATCCTCTTTGGTCGTATAAAAAGGCACAAATAAATTATCGGTATTATCAATCCCCATACCTTCATCTTCGATCACTATTTCGACTCGATCACCTTTCTGTTGCCATGAAATAGTTATTTTTCCACCATTAACTCCAATCATAGCTTGTTGAGCATTCTTAACTAAATTAACAAGTACTTGCTGTAATTGAGCTTCATCGGCATAAATAGACAGTGGCAGACCAATAAGCTGTATATTACAATCATCAAAAAGCAAGATCGCCGATTTAAGTAATAACTGACAATCAAACACTGTTTTATCTGGAACAGGTAATTGACTGAGTTGTTGATAACGTTGTAGAAAGGTATTTAATGAGTTTGCCCGTTCGGTAATAACAGATAAACCTTCTTGTAAATCTTCAACCAGCTCAGTGTCTTTTATTAACTCTATACCTTCATCATATTGCGCCATATTATTTGATAATAATCGCGTTAAAGTTTCACTAATAGAAGCGATTGGTGCTAGAGAATTATTAATTTCATGACTTAATACCCGTAATATTTTTTGCCATGCTTGTCGTTCTTCTTCACGTAATAGATTCTGAATATCAGTAATAAAAATCAGTTGCTGTTTAATACCCTTTTCAAAGTATTCATCCGTATGAATATAAACCTTTTTCTTATATTCCTTAATTTCAAATTCAACAACTTTTCGGTACTCACCTTCAAGCACACTTTGTAATCCTAAAGATTTTATCGGCCAACCTTGCATTTCATCAAATCGACAACTAAAAAGCTTTTCTGCACTGGGGTTCATTAGGGTGATATGACACTTTTCATCTACAGCAATTATCGCAACATCAATTTGTGCAATCACCTTATGTAATAATACTTGTTTTTCCTTGCTGATTAATTGCTGCTCAGCCAGTGCCGACGAGAGTTCATTAAATACCTGATTAAACTCAGTTAAGACACCTGCTTTTCCATATTGGTGAGCTCTTAAAGAATGATCTCCAGACTGCATAGCAGTGATCAAGTTGGCAGATGTTCTTAACTGAAAAACAACTTTTTGGCGAATAATAGAGGCACAATAAAAAACACTCGCCAAAATAAAAAACATCAACATGATTTTTAAGTAAAGTGATAGTTCATGACTATACAAAGCATAAAACAAGAATGCGGTTGGTAATAGACCCGTAAATAAAGCAAGTTTCAGTAACTTATTTTCAAAACTGGTTTGTTGTCGTTGTTTGTTCTTCATCATTTTTAAAACCAAATAAAGGTGCACATCAATTTTATTAAAGGTTATGTTTTTCTAAACGTCGATAATAAGAGCTTCGACTTAAACCTAAAGATGCTGCAGCTTCATGCCCATTATTATCAAAGCGTGATAAACGCTCAACAATAACATGTTTTTCAATGTCATCTAAACTGGCGTGAGAAAAATCAAATCCTGAAACGCCCTTGTCCTTTTCATTTTGTTGCCAGCCGAGGTCTGCCAAATTAATTATTTGTTCTTGACTAAGAAAAATTGCGCGTTCAATCATATGACTTAATTCACGAATATTACCTGGCCACTGGTAGCTTTTTAATGCAGAAATAGCTTCATCACTAAAAGATTGTTTAGATAGACGATACTTTTTAGCAAACTCTAGTAAAAAATTTTCCGCTAATGGCATGATATCTTCAACTCGCTCTCTTAACGCTGGAATTTTTATTTCAATGGTATTTAAGCGATATAATAAATCTTGACGAAACTGCCCTTGTTCTACCAATATCGCCAACGGTGCATTGGTTGCAGACACTAATCGTACATCAATTTGCTGCGTTTTTGAGCTACCTACTTTTTCGAATTGACGTTCTTCAAGCACACGTAATAATTTTGCTTGCTGTGACAATGGAATATTGGCAATTTCATCTAAAAATATAGTACCGCCTTCGGCAAGCTCAAAACGACCAATTCGAGATTCTTTTGCATCAGTAAAGGCACCTTTTACATGACCAAACATTTCACTTTCAAATAAATTATCACTGATAGCACCCATGTTAACTGAAATAAAACTGTTAGTATTACGCAAAGAATGTTGATGCAAAATATCAGCAAACATGCTTTTACCGGTACCATTTTCACCCGTAAAGAGTATATTCATGTCACTTTTTGCAAGTTTTTTTAATTGGCTTAATAAAGACTGCATCACCTCAGATTGTGCAATAACGTCATGACCAGGTGCTGATATTTCCTCTTTTAATAACGCATTTTCTTGCGCGAGTTTAATCCCTGCCTTTTCGATTTGTTGGATATGAATTTGCGCTTGTAAAATACTTAATAATCGATCATTTCCCCAGGGCTTTTGCACAAAATCAGCAGCACCTAGCTTCATCGCCTCAACGGCTAATTCAACACTGCTATAACCCGTCATAACAACGATCGGTAACTGCTCATCGAGTGCTTTCATTTGCGTGATAAGTTGCAAACCTTCTCGACCTGAAGTGGTATCTTTTTGGTAATTCAAGTCGATTAAAGCCGCAGAAAAACTACGTCTTTCTAATATCTGCAATAATTCAGCAGGTGTATTTACTGCTGTTACTTGATAGTTTTCCGCTTTTAACAATAACTTTAACGCGGTAATAACACGACTATCGTCATCCGCTATAAGGATGCTATTTTTTTCATTTTCCATTCAGACTGGGTGACCCCTATATATAAAAAACAGTACTTCACTTACTTTTGATAATGCAGTGAAGCACTGTGATAACTAAAATAGATTTATACCACTCTAATCATGATGTAGAGCAATACTTGGCTCCATTAATACCACTTTACGTGTTGGCACAAAAGTCGCAATAATTACCATGATAATAATCAATAATGGAATACCAATCAAACCGATAAGGTAACTAGCGTCATTAATAACCATAGTATCTGTCATTTGATTAACTACCCATACAGATAACGCAATACCAATAGTAAGACCAATCAATAACTGGCTAGCAGCTTGAGTCATAAATAACTTTATTATGTTTTTATCGCTAGCACCCAATGCTCGACGTACTCCTATCTCTTGAGTTCGCTGAGTAACACTATTTGCAGCAACCGAATAAATACCACTTGCCGCTAAAAATACCGCAATAACACCACACAATAAAAACACTTCGCTGATTGCTGAAACTAATATTAATGGCTGTTCAATTAGGTCATCATAGCTTTGTATATGATAAGCGGTAACATTACCGTCAACATTGTTAATGGCTTGCTGTAGTGTCTTTTGAGCTAATGCTTCATTACCTGAGTAATGTACAGCAATATCAATACGGCTAAAGCCGATGTTATCTAACATAAAATACGAAGTATATGTTTCACTTGATGTTCTCATTGCTGAGCCATGAAAGGTATCAGATACTACACCAATAATAGTTTGCCAATCACCTTGTCTTGTTTCACCAACACGCCGTACTCGATGTCCCACGGCATCACCATTAGGAAATAAGTCTTTAGCTATAGACTCATTAATCATAATTATACCTTCTGGTGAAGTGATATCTTTATGATTAAAAGAACGGCCACTGATAACCTTCATTCCTATTGCAGACCAAGAGTCACGCGCCACCACTTCATTATTACTTTCAGGATTTTCGTTATAAACCAACGCAGCTCTGCCTTCTATCTCAAAATAGCTCGCCCCTTCACCGGTACCGGGTAAACTACTCATTAAAGCGACACCTTCAACATTTGGCATTTGCTCTAATTCAGTTTTTATTTTATAAAAAACTGCTGTTCTTTTTAAAGTATCACTGGTTTCAAATTCAGTATCTCGTCTGATATTATAAGCATCGGTAGGTAATTCAATAGTTGCCGTGATCCTATTTTGTGTATCAACACCATAATCAGCTTGTCCTGCTGAATAACTGGTTGATAACAATATCGTTGCAACCACCAGTACAACACAAGATAAAAATATTTCGCTGATCACTAGAATTCTACTTGCTCTCGCCGCTTTTTTACCTTGTGAACCACGGGTACCATCTCTTAATACCGCATTAAAATCACCAGACAACGCACGCCACGCAGGAATAAAGCCAGTAATTGCAATCATAGCTAGCACTGAAATAATGAGTACCGCAATAGCATCACTATCTAACGATACATGCCACCAGAAAGGTTTTTCATGATTAACGGCAAACATTTGCTCAAAAACTGAGTTACTTAACTCTAAACCCCAAGCAGCGATTAAGAAGGCCAAAAAGCCACCCACTAAACAGATAAAAATACTTTCCCATAACATTTGAAGTATTAAGCGTTTACGTGGCACTCCTAAGGCAATACGAATGGCTATTTCTTTATAACGTTCATTAACACGTGCTAATAATAAATTACCAACATTGATACAAGCCAACATAAGAATAAGAAAAACGACGACAAACATGGTAACAAATATTGAATAAAACTGAGTAATGACGGCCTTCTTAAACGCTAACGTTCTAATATAGCCTCCATTCGCGTTTCGACGCCACAACATATCCTCTGGCAAGCTTTCAACAATTTTTTTATTTAAAACAGATAATTTATGTTCAAAATTAGTAAATTCGACATTTTTATTTAAACGCGCATAAGCGTATGCTCGATTACGCGTTCGGTCGGTAGGCGTCAGTATTTTTTGTTCGATGGGTTGCCAAGTTTCTGCATTTTCAGGGAAAGCAAAACCTTCTGGCATCACGCCGATAACTCTGGTAGCTACGCCATCAACCAGAACCATAGAATCAAGTATATCTTGCTGCGCTAAAAAATAATGGGTCCAGATCTTATGACCTAATACCATTACAGGCTCAGCTCCTTCAAAATGGTCTTCAGGAGTAAGACCTCGACCTAATATAGGCTGTACACCCGTAAATTCAAAAACATTCCACTCAGCAAAGGTAGAATTGAATTTACGTGTACCACTATTGTTTCCCCCTCGACCAATTAAAGCGGTACCTTCAATGTAAAGTCCAAAGTCTTGAATATCATCCATTTCATTTCTTATGGTTAATAAATCAAAAGGATCTATACCTGTACGAAATAAGTGACTTTCATTAAACTCAGCTTCAATAGAGATAATAGGTTTTTCATCACCTAGTACTAAAGGCTTAAAAACCAAACTACTTAATAAGGAATAGGTATATAGGGTTAATCCTAAACCAATAGCGACGATGAGCACGGTTAATACAGTGAATACCGGCTTTTTATGTAGCAGCCGAGCTGCATATTTTATATCAAGAGAAATAGACACTAAAAAATCCTCAGATGAATTTCGTTATTTATGATATTGGCTAAATACAACCAACTATACGGCGATTGCTGAAGGTTTTTCAGTGCTTTGATCAGCAACAATTTTACCATCAAACACTTCGATCATACGTTGTGCTCGTGCTGCTGAGCGAGGATCATGAGTCACCATACAAATAGTTGCCCCTTCACTATGCAGCTGATCGAGTAACGCCATGACAATTTGGGCATTTTTGGAATCTAAATTTCCTGTAGGTTCATCGGCAAGAATAATTGATGGTTTACCCGATATTGCCCGAGCGACGGCAACACGTTGTTGCTGACCACCAGAAAGCTGCGAAGGAAAATGATTAGCCCGGTGCAACATATCTACTTTCTCTAA
>JABSOX010000030.1 GCA_013215655.1 Colwellia sp. | reverse complement strand
AATGTTACATTCTCGTCGAGGTACAGGTTATATGTTCCCGACATAACCTAAGTACCTACCTCCTATAGGCAAACCTCGACCTACACAATAATGGCATCGTGTCATACCATTCTTCCTGAATTTCGACACTCATTCACATCCGTGTGATCCTGTCATACCATTCTTCCTGAATATCGACACTCATTCACATCCATGTGATCCTGTCATACCATTCCTCCTGAATATAACTTATTGGGTGCCGCCAATAGTTAACTCATCAATCTTCAACGTTGGTTGACCAACGCCTACAGGGATACTTTGTCCATCTTTTCCACAAACACCAATACCAGCATCTATCGCTAAGTCGTTACCTACCATGCTCACTTTTTTCATGGCTTCTGGACCACTGCCAATTAAGGTAGCACCTTTAACCGGGGAGGTTATTTCACCGTTTTCAATTAGGTAAGCTTCTGAGGTAGTGAATACAAATTTTCCTGAGGTAATATCAACTTGCCCACCCGCAAACTGTGGCGCATAAATCCCCTTTTCAACAGACTTAATAATATCTTCAGGGCTATGCTCACCCGCTAACATATAAGTATTTGTCATTCTTGGCATCGGCAAATGTGCATAGGACTCTCGACGACCATTACCCGTAGGCTTTACACCCATCAATGAGGCGTTATGTTTGTCTTGCATATAACCTTTCAAAATTCCTTTTTCAATCAATACATTGTATTGACCCGGTGTACCTTCATCATCAATATTCACCGAACCACGACGATTATTCATGGTACCATCATCAACAATAGTACAAAGGGTTGACGCAACTTGTTGACCAATCTTTCCTGAAAAAGCAGATGAACCTTTACGGTTAAAGTCTCCTTCAAGGCCATGACCAACAGCTTCATGTAACAATACACCAGGCCAGCCCGGACCCAAGACCACAGGCAAGGTGCCTGCAGGAGCGTCAATAGCAACAAGGTTAACCAATGCTTGACGCACAGACTCTTCGGCATAATTTAAGTAACGCGCTTGTTTACCTTCGACTTCAAAAAAATGACTATAGTCAGTTCGTGCACCGCCACCAGAACTACCACGCTCACGTTTTCCATTTTCTTCAACCAATACTGAACAGTTAAGGCGAACCAATGGGCGAACATCAGTCGCAAAAGTACCATCACTCGCCGCAACAAGAATTTTCTCGTATACACCAGACAAACTAACAATAACCTGTTGCACTCGTTTATCATAAGCGCGTGCATGAGCTTCAACTTCATGTAATAGACTAATTTTTTGTTCTTGCGGTAAACTAGCTAAGGGATCAAGCCCTTGATAAATTACTGGCTGACTCTGTCGACTAAACGCTTTAACGCTGCCACTTTGTTTTGCATTGGTAATACCTTTGGCCGCATCCGCTGCTTTTTGTAATGCCAAAGGGGAAATATCATCAGAATATGCAAACCCTGTTTTTTCACCTGAAATAGCACGTACACCAACACCACGTTCAATATTATACGAACCTTCTTTAACAATGCCATCTTCAAGCATCCAAGACTCGTGACTACTCGATTGAAAATACAAATCAGCAAAATCAACTTCTCTTTGCACTATGCTATCTAAGGTCTGATTTAAAAATGCTTCGTCTAATTGGCTATCAGCCAAGAGCTCATGCTCAACATTATTCATAGGTTATCAACTTTATTTTAAGTTTACTGTAAATTGGTTATGTTCAAATACTGGCATAGAACGTCGAACTTGTGCCAGTTTCTCTGGTAAATATTTAGTACTAATAAGCCCTACGCCTATTTCTAAAGAAGTAAGTACTTCTCCCCACGGACTGATGATCATACTATGTCCCCACGTTTCTCGACCATTAACATGAATACCTTGTTGAGCCGCGGCAATGATATAAACCTGATTTTCAATCGCTCTTGCCTGCAATAAAGCCTGCCAATGGGCAGCGCCTGTCACTTGTGTAAATGCACTCGGCACGGTAATTATATCTGCACCTTGAACTCTTAAAGAGCGATAAAGTTCAGGGAAACGTAAATCATAACAAATAGATAAACCAATATCGGCAAAAGAGGTTTTAGCTAATATGGTTTGCTTACCTGCTTGTGTATAACGAGACTCTCGATAGTTTTTTTCGCTGTCATCAACATTAACATCAAATAAATGTATTTTATCATAACGAGCGAGTTGCTCTCCCGTGGGTGAAAATACACAACAGCTATTAGTAAACTGATTTTTATCTTCACTAAGTAGCGGAATGCTACCCGCGACTAAATAAACATTATACTTAATCGCTAGATTAGATAAACTTGCCGCTAAAGTTGAAATCAATTCCGCTTGATGATGCGTTTTTTCTGCTAACAATAATTGCTCAGCATCTTTACCGCCAAAAAATAGACAACACTCAGGCAATACCACTAAGTATTGTTCTTCACGACATAACATCTTAAGTTGCTGCTCAATCGTTGATAAATTAGCCTCAACATCCGGCACTGAGCATAACTGTATGGCAACAAGATTAACCATCAACACCACTCGGGTTGAACTGCTCTTTATTGGCTCTTTCTTTTAGTGGATTTACAATCGATTGCTCGTCGGACAACGGGGTATTATCAACAATTTGTGGCGGTGTAGAACGACCAACACTGATATTTTTGGTCTTACGATTTACTTCTTTAAGAATAGGTTCTTCAACACTGCCAGTTACTTCAAAAGTAAATTCGGAAACCACTTTAGAGGTGATCACCTGATCAATGGCAACACCTGCTAAGAAAGTGACGGGGTTTAAGGTAGCAATCCACGCCAATACCGGCAAACTTGAGGTTAAATTAGGTTTAAAAGAAATTCGGTAATCAAGCAACTGCTCAGCTAAATCGATATTTCCTTTAATCGTCACCTTACCCGTAGCTCCTTTCATCTTAGTATTTTTGGTATACATCACACCATCTTTTACTTGAAAATCACCTTTAATTTCATCATAAAACATGCCCTTGCTAAAAATATCACGAAAATCAAATGTCAATTTACGCACCAGCGACTGCAGGCTTAAAATAGAGAAAATACGCGCTTTATCTTTTACGTCATCTAGGTAGCCATCATCAAATTTAGCTTTAATATCACCATTAAGTTTCGCCAAGGCAAAATCTTGTGGTCCACCTTGCCAATTTGCATTAAAAGATGTTTTTATACCACTGTCTTTTATAGTTGATTCATAACCTAGTTTTTCAATTTCTTGTTCGACATCTTTAGCTGATAATTTACCGCTAATCGTCGTTAGTGAAACATTTCCATTATGCTGCCACTGGGCATCAAAAGTTAGTTCAGCCTTTTTCCGTTTGGCACTAAAACCTTGTAATTTAATGATATCTTGTTCACTACGGTCAAGGTTAAACCTTACTTCACCAAAGTCATACAAGTCGATACTACAATGTCCACATTGCACTCGCATCGGTGGCACATTAGCGAAAACAACGTCATTATTTAACAGCCGATTAATATCATCTTCACCTTCATCCACAGACTTATTGGTTAAGTGTAAAAAGTCGGCATTAATATCAATACCTTGTTTATACCAATCAGGATAAAATTTAATATCGCTACGGACTTCTTTAGCATTAAGCTGTAATAGCCACCAAGATTGTTCATCTTTTAAATTAAATGAAACATTACTGAGACTCTGTCCAAAAATGTCAAAGTTAGCCACTGTGCCTTGAATACGTTCAGGTGCTTTTAACAAAGGTTGTGCAGAGTCAACGTTAACTAAATTATCGGGGCTTAACCCAGAGGCTAAGCTGCTATACATTACTTGCTCGTCTTTGGTATTGACGGTATCAATAATATCTAAAATAAACGGCTGCCACTGCGCGAAGTCTGCTTGTGCTAACTGAGTGGTTATATGAAAACCTTTCATGGGTAATAACATTCTTTCATTACCCAAAATAAGATGAGAACGAGTAAAGTTAACCTTGTCATGGTTTAAATCACCATAAAAGCTCAGTTGTTCACCCAATGTTGCATTAATTATCGAGCTTTCTCGCTGCCCAGTAACATGTACATTTAACGCTTGTTTTTGCTTAAGGGGTTTTGCATAAGGTGAGGGTAAATTCAACACGGTATTTTCTAATTGCGAATTTATTAAAAGATCATATGAAAAGTCACCTTGATGGCTCATATTGAGTGCTAAAGTGCCCTGCCATTGTAATAAACCTTGCCCATATTTTTTTAACAAATCGGGAACTTGTATTAGCCATACATCATCTTGCCAATCGGCTGAAATATCAATATTGGTACCGTAAAAATATTGGTTATCTTTGGCGTTAATATCAAGGGTTAATGGTAAATTTAACCACTTTGCCGACAAACCTTGTACGGTTAAAACATCATTAACGTATTTCAGCTCTCCATTAACCCCGCTAAAATCCATCGCTGGCGTTTTTAAACTCAGTTCATTATCAACAAAAGTTACATGACCCTGTGCAACAGCATTATCGAGGTTTTTAAGAGGTAAGTTAAGAGAAAATGCGCCACTTATTGGTTTTGAAATAACGACCTGCTGAAGCACCTTACCAACACTATCAGCCAGTGGGCTGTTATTCATCAATTGCGTAACCAATGCAGGTGCCGTATTTTTTATTTCAGCGTTGACCGTTAATATTTTCTCACCAGACAAATCAACTATTTCAGCTTCAACACCCGTAACATCAAGACCATCCAAGGTGCCACTACGTCCAGTAATTAACATGCTGTTGTTAGTAAAATTCAAATTAGCATTAAAATCATGGATTGCAGACCAGTTACCATCAAACTTAAACTTACTATTAGTAAGCTCAGCATCAACAATCAAAATGCCGCTATTATCTTCAAACGGAAAGTTGGTCAAAGGGCCATTAAATAAAACGTTTACTTGGGTAATTTCGCCATCAACTATCGCGTTATTTAAATAACCTACTAAGTTATCACCCATCAATAAATGAGGGTAATAATGTTGAACTAATTTCGCATCAACATCAGTTACATTGGCAAGCAATGACATTTCTGCTAAACCATTCTTGGGACTATAAACTGATACGTCAGCAGCTAAAGTTAATTCATCCGAAATCAATTCAATATTGTTAGCTTGTAACTGCCAACTATGCTCACTAAATTCTATTTCAAGGGATGTTTTGAGACTGCTATAGGGGATCGGTAAAATAAAATGTTTATCAAAATCTAAAGCACCTTGCTCAGCCACCAGGTTGATCTGTATTTGGTTATTCGCTAAATACAGGTCACCATTAATATGTTTGATACCTGGAATACCACCACTAAATTTTGTCGAAACATCTGAAATAACAGCAGCAACGGCAACATCTTCATGACTCTTTTGAAAATATAAATCACTTAACTTACCCGTTACGTCTAGGTTTTCAAGTAATTGTCTAGTCTCGCTGTTATCAGAAAACAAAGGAAAAAGATCTGATAAATCATTTAATTCAAGAGATGAAACATACGCAAAAAAGGCATTTTCATTTTTTCTTAGTTGTACATTAATGGGTTGCCAAGGTTTACCGTTAATGATGAATTCTAACGGCGTTGAATGTAGGCTAAATTGAGTAAGCTTTGCTAAATTAGAAACAACAAGGCCACCAGAATTGAGCGTAATAGCTTGTTTTTCATTTTGATCTTGCCAGCTAATTTCATTTTCACCTAAAACAATTTCTAGTTGTTGAGCATTGCCTTTCTCAATTTTAAGCCAAGCATTAAAATTAATTTCTGAATGCGTTTTATCATCTTCAATAACAAAGACTTTATCTAACCAAGGCGTAA
This sequence comes from Colwellia sp., assembly GCA_013215655.1. Taxonomy (GTDB): domain Bacteria; phylum Pseudomonadota; class Gammaproteobacteria; order Enterobacterales; family Alteromonadaceae; genus Colwellia_A. Next base: position 54,136 of record JABSOX010000030.1, on the reverse strand, counting down.
TGTTTAACTGATTCGCTTTAAGATATAACTGGCCACTGATCTCAGAAAAATCATTACCTTGAACATCAAGCAATACTTTTAAATAATTAGAGGTTAAACCATCAACAATAACATCACCTTTTGCGCGATGACGATCCCCTTCGTTTAGCCAATCTAACTGACTAATTAAAAAGGTTTTTTCTGTTTTATCTGTGCGAATAATTAATTGACTATTTTGTAAGGAAAACTGACCAATACGCTCAAAAAATAACTCTGTGATTTGATCTATAGCAAATTCGTCGGAATCAGGGGTATTATCAAGTGAGTTAAGCAGGACTTTCGCACCGCTCAGGGTAAAGTCTTTAGTGATCAAGCGTCGCTCAGATAGACTTTGCCAAAAATCGAAACTGACATCTATTTTTTCAATAAATACTTCGGCTGCATCCGTATTGAGCAAACTGACATTTTCGGTCACTAACGAAGGCCCTTGTTTGCTCCAGCCCATATTCAATGAGCCGATAAGTATGTCGCTGTTATAACGAGTATTTATATAGTTTTGTACGTCTTGGCGATAATTATGAGCGTAAGGTAAAAATAGACGTAATGCGCTGATCAACACAGCAAAAAGCACTAGCAAAATTGCCATGCTTTTATACAGCCTGTTTAACCAGCGATTAGATACCGTAGAAATACTCATTAATCTTTACTACTACCTTTTAAGAAAGTTTTTTGTCGAGGTACAGTTTATAATCTCCCTAAATAAACTAAGTGCTTACATACATGTAAGCAAACCACGACCTACAAAATGACTATACATCGTCACTCTTTCACATCCAGTGTTAGTGACATCCTGATTACGTAGTGACTAGTATAAAGATGTTCAGCAGCTTTATTAAACCATCACCACATCAAATTGCTCTTGATTATACATGGGTTCCGTTTGCACTTTAATATGTTTACCAATAAACACTTCGAGTTCAGCAAGGTTATGATATTCGTCGTTTATTAACGCCTCACTCACCAGCGTTGATGCATAGACGATAAATTTATCGGCATCATGTGCCCTATTTACTCGTACAATTTCTCGCAAAATAGCAAAACAAATGGTTTCTACCGTTTTAAGATTGCCACGCCCAGAACAAACAGGACATTCTCCACAAAGAATATGCTCTAAGCTTTCACGTGTCCGTTTACGCGTCATTTCAACTAGACCCAACGCTGAAAATCCGCTGATGCTGAACTTAACATTATCTTTAGCCATCGCCTGCTCTATACTATGTAAGACTCGACGTTGATGGTCTTTACTATGCATATCAATAAAATCAATGATAATAATACCACCCAAATTTCTTAGTCTAAGCTGACGGGCAATAACTTGCGTTGCTTCAATATTGGTATTAAATATTGTTTCTTCTAAATTACGATGTCCAACAAAAGCTCCGGTATTAATATCGACGGTAGTCATCGCTTCAGTTTGATCAATAATCAAATAGCCACCCGACTTAAGGTCTATTCTTCGATGCAGTGCTCGCTGAATTTCATCTTCAACATCAAACAAATCAAAAATGGGTCGTTCACCGGGGTAATATTCCAATGCATCGGTTAAATTAGGAGCAAACTCAGTGGTAAATTCAACGGTTTGTTCATAAGTTAATTTAGAATCAATACGTATACGTTCCAAATCCGTACCCACAAAATCTCTAAGTACTCTAAATGCTAACGATAAGTCTTTATATATCGCACTGCTGGTATGTTTACGCTCTTTGCGTTCCATTACTTTACGCCATACTCGACGTAAAAATTCTGCATCATGTTTTAACTCTTGCTCTTTAGCGCCTTCGGCTGCTGTTCGAACAATAAAGCCATGATTGTCATCACAATATGGGGTAACAATATCTTTTAATCGGGCACGCTCGGTTTGATCTTCAATACGCTGCGAAATACCTGCACGCGCCGCATTAGGCATTAAAACTAAATAACGAGCAGCAACGGTAATATCAGTCGTTAATCGAGCACCTTTAGTGCCTAATGGGTCTTTAACAACTTGTACTACAATGTGCTGACCTTCACGTACTAAAGTTCTTATATCTGGAGTTTGTTCAGAAGAGCTTTCTTCTTGGTTAAGCATCAATTTAGAGTTAATATCTGAGGCATGTAAAAACGCCGCTTTATCTAAATTAATATCGACAAAGGCTGCTTGCATCCCCGGTAATACACGGATAATTTTCCCTAAATAAATATTACCAACAATGCCACGCTTCGCTTCACGCTCAACATGTACTTCCTGTAAAACACCATTTTCTATCAATGCTACCCGTGTTTCGCTAGGGGTTACATTGATGAGTAATTCACCACTCATAGTTATTCCTAATTCGATGCCTGTATATTCGATGCCCGTATATTCGATGCCTGTACAGGTGTTGGCATACCAAAATTTGCTAGTAGTTGCGTGGTTTCATATAAAGGTAACCCAACCACTGCTGAGTAACTACCACAAATATGTTTCACAAATTGTCCGCCAATACCTTGTATACCATATGAGCCTGCTTTATCTTGCGGCTCACCCGTATGCCAATAACGTATAATTTCTTCTTCGCTTAATGGCTTAAAAGTAACATCGGTTGTTACTGCCATACTATTAACCTGCTGACCTTTAACCACGGCAATAGCGGTGATCACTTGATGTTGTTGGTCTGACAACATTGAAAGCTGCATTATACATTCATCAAGGTCAGTGGGTTTGCCTAATATATGATTTTCAAAAACCACGCTAGTATCAGAGCCTAATATCAGTGTAGTTTCTGCTTGTTTTTTTGCAATAAAAGTAGCCTTTTCAATAGCTAATCTGACCACATATTGCTCAGCCGGTTCATTATATTTAACACTTTCATCAATATCTGCTGAAAGACAGGTAAATTGATAACCTAGCTGGGCTAAAAGTTCTTTTCGACGTGGCGATTTAGAAGCTAAAATAAGTTGGAATGGTAATTTCATAAAGCAGTTATTTGATTTTAAAGTTACGACGAATTTTTCGTAGTAATAAAAATGCCCATGGCCATAAAATAATAGAGGTTATCACCGGATATAAATAGCTCGGTAAAAAAGCGACATCCGTTAATAAACGCTGCATCCAAAAAACTAATAAATGGTACAAAGCCGCAAGTACACCCACAATAAGAGACTGTTGCCATATTGAAAAATTACGAATTTTTTGAAAATTCTCAGCAATAATATAAATAGAAATTGCCATTGCCGTTGCATGTACGCCTAAGGTGGAACCTAAAAGTACATCAAGCAAAAAGCCCATCACCCAAGCGGTGATAACATTCACTCGATTAGGCAATGCCAAACACCAATATATTAAGACAACTAAGACCCAATCAGGGCGAAAAATATCAGCGCCGATCGGCATAGGAATTATCGTGACAATAAGCGCCATCAATAAGGTTAATAATATAATGATCCCATTACGTGCCAGCATTATGAATGGTCTACTTGTTTCTCAAGCTGAACCAGCATGAGAAAGCTATTAATTGAATTAAGTAAAATAATAATTTCTGCATTATTTCTATTAACCCAGTTACAATCAGCCAACATTTTTAACATCCTTATTCGCTGGTTTTGTATTATTTTTTACTTTAGGTTTCGGCGCAAAAATGGCGGCTGGTTTTTCAGGCCACAATAACAGTAGATATCGCAAGCGATCAATTTGCGCCACAGGCTCACTATAAACTTGTGCAAAAGTACGTGACTCGTCTTGATTAACCACAACAACTTTAGCAACAGGATAACCCTCTGGATATTTACCACCTAACCCTGAGGTTACCAACATATCATTTACTTGAATATCATAACTATGCGGCACAAAATTATGGGTTAAGCGATCAATGTGCCCAGTGCCCGTTGCAATTAAACGAATGCCATTGCGACTAATACGCACAGGTACTGCATGAGTCACATCAGTAATTAATAACACCCGGCTACTGATCGTACCGACATTTTGAATTTGCCCAACAATACCTTGATCATCTAAAACAGGTTGACCTTCATATACACCATCGTTGGCACCACGATTTATCACAACTTGATGAGTATAGGGATCACTATCCACTGAGATAACTTCAGCCATCATGTTTTTAATATCAACCTTTAATGGTGAAGCCAATAACAAACGTAAACGTTCATTTTCTTGTTTGATATTGTCTAGCTGCATCAATTTTTCACTAAAGCGTAGTTCGTTGATTTTATATTTCTGATTTTGTTCGATAAGATTATTGTGTGTGACTATATTTTCTGAGGTCCAATTCATTAATTGTTTGGGTGTAGTCGCTAAATATTGTAGTGGACTAACCAGTGACTGCAAAAAACCACGGGCGGTTTCAAAACTGCCCATTTTATGATCAAAAAATATTAATAATGCAGAACAAAAAAGCACCAAAATAAGTCGGGACTGGGGGGAAGGACCATGTTTAAAAATTGGATTCATAAAAACCTAAAAACAATCATTCAGGTAACTGTTAAGCTTTAAGTGGTATGAATAAATTTAAAGAAAAAAGCACGAAGTTGACGTTAGTCACGAGTACTTTTGACGCTTAAATTTACTCATACAGCGACAAGACAAATAGTTAACTTATTCGTAAGAGAATAAGTCGCCACCATGCATATCAATCATTTCTAATGCTTTACCGCCGCCACGCGCCACACAAGTTAATGGATCATCAGCAATAACAACGGGAATACCGGTTTCTTCCATTAACAATCGATCTATATCTTTTAGTAATGCTCCCCCCCCCGTTAAGACCATGCCACGTTCAGAAATATCTGAAGCAAGTTCAGGTGGTGATTGCTCTAAAGCCACCATAATAGCGCTAACAATACCCGTTAACGGTTCTTGTAAGGCTTCTAAAATTTCATTGCTATTTAAAGTAAAGCTACGTGGTACCCCTTCAGCAAGGTTACGACCACGTACTTCTATTTCAACTAACTCATCGCCAGGATAAGCCGAACCGATTTCATGTTTAATACGTTCAGCCGTTGCTTCACCAATTAAGCTACCAAAATTACGACGCACATAATTGATAATAGCTTCATCAAATTTATCACCACCAATACGTACCGAAGATGAATAAACCACACCGTTTAAAGAAATTATACCTACTTCTGTAGTACCACCGCCAATATCAACAACCATAGAACCGGTTGCTTCAGATACTGGCATTCCAGCGCCGATAGCGGCTGCCATAGGTTCGTCAATAAGGAATACTTCACGAGCGCCGGCGCCTTCGGCGGATTCTTTAATAGCGCGTCGCTCAACTTGGGTAGAACCACAAGGAACACAAACTAAAACTCGAGGGCTTGGACGTAAAAAATTATTACTATGAATCTGTTTAATAAAATGTTGTAACATTTTTTCAGTAACAAAGAAGTTGGCAATAACACCGTCTTTCATTGGACGAATCGCTTCAATGTTACCGGGTGTACGACCCAACATTTGTTTCGCTGCCGTACCTACTGCTGCAACACTTTTAGTACCACCGGCACGGTCTTGACGAATAGCAACAACAGAAGGTTCGTTCAATACGATACCTTGGTCTTTAACATAAATCAGTGTATTGGCAGTGCCTAAGTCAATAGACAAATCGTTAGAAAACATGCCACGTATTTTTTTAAACATAAGGGTGAAAAGTCCTGTAAACGTCGTTAAAACTTAATATTTTTCTTATTATTAAATTTCAGCAACAAATATTGCGTATTCTAGTATTCATTATCTGTTCATCATACCCGAGTATCTAGGGAATGTGTTGCTTGTTTTGTGAAAAATGACGTAAATCGGTAGTTTTTTGCGATAAAGTGTTAAAAGTTGCTGCGAACAGGATAAATACGCCTATTTTCAAGACGTTTTATTTAGAGAATTTTAAATAATGAGAATAAGTATTAGCTTTACGTTAATTGCCTACTTCACGCCAAGAGATAATACGATCGTTGCCGCGGTAAAGACCAAAGGTAGCAACTGCGCTAGGGTTTTCAGTATAGGGACCGTCATTATTTCCATCTGCATTTGACCAGTCGAATTGAAACCACGTAGGGACAGTGTATTCAATATTAATATCCCCTTGGCTATTCGGTGCGGTAAGTACAATTGAACGATTAATTCCGCCAGATAGTAGTTCTGTGATGGTATTTACACCTGAGAGATCTTTGTCTAGTGTACCATCAGTTAAAATCAGTTCATTGCTAGCTGTTGAAATAACCGAACAATTATCATCGCTATTGGCAATATATTGACCAGAGCCAGCAAGATACTGAGCATACATAGGTTGAACAAGATTCGATGTTTCAGGACCAAAACTGTTCTCTACAAACCAACGACCAAATTTAACTTCGACACCTGATGAAAAACTCGGATTAACAAAGTAATCAGTGCCTCCTGACGATGGTCGTAGTTGAATGCCATCGCTGTCGGTTATTTGATCAATTGGAATTTCAAAATTAGCTGTAAAAGGCGCTACAATACTTGCCGCATTACGGGTATAAGTAAAATGATGTTGATCTGATAATTCATATTCTAATACACCGGCACCAATTTCAGTTAATGAGCCGTCAGATGCAATATTAGCGGTTAATGGCAAAGCATTCGCATGTATTGATACTGGCGCTAATAAATCAATATTGCTATTAATCAATTTGGCATAATTACCAATATAATTTTGAGTTACATTATCTGCGTCATTGTAGGCAGTAATTGTTAATATCGGTTCAACTGCATATTTAATTGTGCCAATACCCGCTGTTTGTTGACCACTATAAACCCATGCTTGCGCTAAACACGCTCCTACTCCGCCATGATTAGCCGTGATAGCCCCTGCATCTTCAATCGTTTGTTTAAAATATGCAGGAGTAAAACGGCCAATATTACTGGACCCTGATGCTTTATTACCGTCGTTATCAGGGTTAAGTGTGGCTTTTTCCTGCGCATGTAACTCAATCAAACCTACTTCGCTATATTTAGCGCCATTAGTGGTATTAATTAAAGGTTTAGTTTCATAGAAGCCATCACCAAATAAAATAGTGTCAGAATAAGAAAGAGCTATATTGGCAGTTAAATCTAGACCTTTTTCATCAGTGAGTTTACCACTAACACCATTTAGTGGTCCTATTAACTTAAGTGCAAGATCAATAGTTTTAGATTTATAATTAACAGTGCGATTTCCTTGTTCATTTACCGCTTCTATCAATAAACTGAACGGTTCTCCCGAAAGCTGTGTATCCGGAGAGTTATCGGCACTTCCTGTAAATAAAGTATCATCTTTGTTTTTAGGTATTATGACAAAATGATCAGGTCTAACGGTAAATAAAGTACTGCCATTTAATGTTACCGCAGGGTTACCTGTAGTTGCAGCAATAACATATTTTGCATGTAAATTTATTGAACCAGCATCAAAATAGGTATTGTCACTTAATGTAGCAGTAGAGTCGTCTGCACCAAAACTCAACGAAACTGTTTTGTAGTTATTTACTGCTCCCGATGAGTTTAGATTTATAGCATCACTGCCAATAGTATATTTACTGACAGTAACATTACCAGAAGGTGTATTTGGCGAAATTGTTTCAACAGCAAAGTCGATATTTTTAGTACCTGAAAATAATGGTGAACATGTACCATTGGTCGTGTTTTTTTCGACCGCTTGAATTGTTACTCCTGTTAAGGGTGCTATGGCTTTTCCTGCAACTTCAATGGCACTAAAACCAGAAAATATAAAACCAGCGTCAGCAAAATTCATATCACAACTGCCACCATTATTACAATCTAAGGGGTTATCAGGATCAATACTTGGGTTAGCGACAGATAAAGTTAAGCTTGAATCGGCTATAGTATGATTAAAGCTCACGCCAGTACTACCAGTAAATGTTGGGGTATCTTTGAGACTTCCACCTGCTTGAAAATCTAGAGTAACATCAGCAGTGAATAAATTATCACAACTGGCATCAGCACAAGCCGTAATAGTAATGTTTTCAGTATCACAGGTAAGGCCATAACCATCATGGTCTATTTGGTAATGATCGACACCTAAAAGATTACAGCTATGAACAACATTCATGTCTGCTTGAATTTCGGCTAATGATAATACACGATCGTACAAGCGTACTTCGTCCATATGCCCTTGAAAATTACGATTAGTCAGCACGCCACCACAGACAGTAGAACTACCGGTACCAACGTCTGTACCAATGTAAAAATCACAAGGAGTATTGGCTAATCCATCGGTAAAGTTTGCAGACTTCTCAAGTGCACCATTGATATACATAGACTGTGTGCCACTGCTGTCATAAACAACCGCAACATGTGTCCAGGTATCTAGTCCAATGGCTGTTGAACTTGTCAGAGTATGTGAAGAACCATTAAGATTACGCCACCACCAATAAAGTTTACCGTCACCGTTAATGTGAAATTCAAAATGCTCATCTTTGGAAACTAAACTACGTAGTCCGGTACTTGATGCCGCATATGAACTGGGGTTTATCCATGCTGACACAGAGAGATCTTGAAAATTAAAATCACCGCTATCATCAATACTGGCATAATTTGAACCATCAAAAGAGACATAACTGCAGGTACTTTCTACGCCATTGGTATATGCAGGTCCGGGATTGTCAAAACTAAAAGTAGGTGTGCCCGTTGTCAATAAACTATGTGGTTCATTTGGAGTTGAATCTGTAAAGTCATTTTCTAGCTGCCACCATGCCGCTGTACATGAAGATGTTCTGGTAGAGCCATCCCAATTTTTACCAATCAGCTGGTTATTATAAATACTGGTTACCGTACTTGCCTCAATAGCACCATCAAAGATAAGTAGCTCATCAACTAAACCTTCCCAGCCTTCACTTGCCTCAAAACCGCCGCCATTACTGTCTTGCTCTTGACCTAGTATTAAGTTCTCGACGCTAAGTTGTCCTGCAGGATGGGTAATACAACCTTGTAACATGCCATCTATATATAAACAGTTTGTGGTATCAGCTCTTGTCCATACAAGATGGTGCCAAATGTCATCACTCAAACTTGTCGTTGATATTTCAGTTGTTTGACTATTATTTAAATAGGGGTCGAATTGAGTATTGTTATTAAAAAACATCACAACTTCGTTAAAAGAGCTGCTATTTGCAGCGGAAAGCAAACTTTGGTTATCATTATTTGATGTTTTCCCCCATACCGAAATAGTGAAATCAGTTAAGTCATTCATCACATTTGCGTTAACTTGAATATAATCATTATTGCCGACCGCAGTTAAGTTAGCGGCATTACAAATTAAGCCAGCAGTAGGTGTTGAATTATTAGCGGTACCGTGATAATTATTTACACTTGAGTCAATAACGGCATTTGCGCCACTCCAACCTATTTCATCAAAGCGCATATCAAGAACAACAGAGGGAATTGTGCTAGCTGCACACATGTTATTAAAGTCTGCACTACCTATCGCACTAGCATCATAATTAAGGTTTGCTGCGTCTCCCGACAAAGAGGATGTTCCTAAAACAGTAACTGAACCGTTAATTGTTACCGCACCATTCATGGTTGCTGCACCTTTAACATAAATAATGGCATTTATTATAGTATCGCCACCTGTTATGGCGAGAGCACCATCAATCACGATGATCAAGTCTTCTGGATTTCCGGTCTCATTAATTTTTGCATTATGAAGATTAACACCGCCACGAAAATATAGACGTGCAGTGGTTTCACTGCCGACAACCGCACCAACATATATTTCACCTCCTGTACCAATAGACTCGTCCAAATAGAAATTATCTCCTCTGGGTAGTGTCGTTCCAGCGGCAAGATTGGCATTTGAATTGTTAACTGGAAAGTTAAGCAATTGATTTGTTGTTGACACTAGATCTTGAAAGGCATCCGGAAAAACCGCATTACATTGGTTTAAAGCAGGCTCAGTACAAAAACCATGACTATCAAGCAAGTAAATATCTCTCGCATCATAGTTATAGGTACTATTTTTTTTAAGGATGAGTTTACCGATAGTAGATACGGAGCCGTTTAAAGTAGTATTTTCCTCAAAATTAGTTTCATCTCCTTTTACATAGATAAAAGCATTAATAGTTGAACCTTCTTCAACTTTTAGCTTGCCTTTAACCACTATCAATAAATTCTCAGGATCACCATTTTTATTAATTTCACTATTTTTTAATATCGTGACGTCATTTTTAAAGTAAAGCACCGCAGTTCCACTGCCGGTAAAGGTAACCACTGCATTTTCGCCCATTCCCCAGCTGGTATGCTGAGATAAACCATCAGAGATTGTTGATGAATTAAAGCTTCCTGATGAACTAATACTTGGAAATGGACTGACATGAGTAAAGCCAGCAACAAAACAATTAGTACCGTTACAAGTAACATTACTATCGATTGTATCTACCGAATCAGCGGCAAAGGTATGTATTCCAGGGAAAATAGCCGCACATTGAGTGGCATAGCCATTAAAAGAGATAAGTAGTGAGACAATGAAAACAAGCAATACACGAGTAAACATCTATAAAATCCTCGCTTCAACTTGTAAGATGCGACTGCTTAATAGCAAAAAACTATGAATCTTAATAGATAAAAAAAACGTAATAGATAAGAACTTAAGTAGAGTTAATTTATTGTACATAGTAATGATTGAACCGCATGAATTCCTACTATAAAGGTAACTGCAAGAACTTGATTTAGCAAGTTTTCTGTCTTTTTCACATTAAATAGAAACTTATAAACTACGCGCTTCTACTTCGATGGTTCGTGAGACTTTTTCACCGTTAATATCACACTGACCCGTACTTGTAATCGTATTATACTTAATGGTGTCATGCTCAAAAGGAATAGCACATACATTTGATACATCACAATTCTCAAGACCTGCTACCGACGAGAAAGATATTGGTGGTAAAGCCTGACAATCCACCGCAGCGCCATTTAGAGGAAACATTTGTTGTAATTGTCGCTGAATACCCACTTGCGCAGCCAAAAAAGCACGCGTTCCAATCACTTCATAAGCAACACTGGTAGCGCTTGAACTGGTCATACGTATTAAAGCCGCCCCCAATACCGACATGACCACAATAATAAAAATTGCCAGCACTAAGGCACTACCGTATTGTCTTTTTTGTTGAAATAAAAGCTTAGGGGACATTGGGCACCTGTATTTCATTATTGAAATAAATATCTTCATTATTTAATGAAAACTTAAGTTTAGCTAAAACTGTTGAATTTCGATATTGTGTTGCAGCAGCGACGCTAAATGGAAATTCGCCATCAACCTTGTAAATATTATCCGCCATTAACATTTTTTTCGCAGGGGACGCCATATTGGGCAAGTCGCCTACATAACCAGCATAATTTTGATAACGGAACATTTGAGTTCCCTCAATACAGTAACTTATCGCCGATTCAATAAAATATAAACGTTTACTAGGCGAGTCGGCAGCAAACGTTATTGCGCTATCTAAGGTTACTGTCCAAACATCGCCAACCCTTGTATCTTTGGTTGCATCATCATCTAAGTCGTAAACTTTATTGGTAGCAACATATACATCATTTGAAGTTAATGTATAAACAGCAACCCTTAATCCGGTATTATAACGGCTTGCGTTATTATCAAATTTAATCACTTCAAGCTCATCAGATGCATTTTCAGGGGCAACGGGAATATCAATATAGATAGTACTTACGGTTATTGGTGTATATTCCAAACATTGAAATCCTCCACCTTCTTTGGTACGAGCACTATTGGGTAATGCGGTGCGTAATTCTCTGTTTAACCTTTCTATAAGAAAACGGGCGCTAGACAGCAATTCATCCCGACTACTGGTATCAACAAAAATTTGTGTACCAAATTGTATAAATTTAGTCACGCCAGCCGATAAAATACCGACGACAATAATGACCGTCACCAACTCAACAAGAGTAAAACCTTTGTTTTTTTTAAGAGAACATAAGGCTTTCATTAAAAATTGGCCTTATAGCTAGAAAAAACAATGTCAAAACCTTGAGGTGTGGTAATCGTTACGGTAATTAATTTGGCGACAACCGTATTCGTAATGCTCTCATCTTTGTCACAAACCCCATTATAGTTACTGTCATGGCAAACCATAACTCGAACTCTATAACCCAAGTACAAGCTCGCAATGGATGTACCCAATGAATTTACAAGGTCAGTACCACTATCATCTAAGTTCTCATAATCATCAACATCATCATATAACGCTCTACTATTTTCTCCAGCATCTGCTCCAAAGCCATTATCTAGAGTACAAACTAAACCTGATTCCCCACAACGAACGCGTCCGCCAGCCATATCAGAGTTTTCATCAAAGGCACGCGCCAAAATTTCATTAAGCATCGATTGCCCTAATTCGGCCGCTTTAATTTGATGTACTTGTTCAGCGCTTTGTTTGGCGGCAGGAAATAACAATGATGATAAAATAGAGAAGGATATTGCCAATACCACAATACCAATAATAGTTTCAACTAAGGTAAAACCGCTATTTTTTTTAAAGGAGCGCATGAATATAACCTTGAGCTTCTATTCGTACAACGAGCGAAGTTGCACCTTCACCTTTAATGTTGATATTTGTTTCCCCAGAACTGGGAATGCCTAAAGAATTAAACGTAAATGAATAACTGCCTGTTGGAGGCACTTCAAACTCAATACCATTATTACTGTTAATAATTACTGTAGTTGCATCTACAATAATATTATTACCCACATTCGTAGTGATAATTACGCAGCCATTATTTTGATCTATGCCTAAACGTAATTTGCTGATCGTAACCATATGGCAACTGTCATTATTGGTTTGTTGCATTGCGCGTAATTGAATAGCACGTAATTTGGTAACAACTTCACTACGATAACCGTATTCTTCAAAACCATTTGAGCCTAACATTTTAGGCGCTACCGTTGCGGCCAAAATGCCGAGCAGAATGATCACTAAAACCAGTTCTATTAAGGTAAAACCATGATTGGCTGCTGGTATGTTTTTATTGATAAGAGGAGATGATTTTTTTAGTTTTAATTTACTCAATGTAATCTCCCTTTGAATGATATCTACTGTTAATATAACAGCTTAACATTGTCGATACGATGAGCAAAACTCATTTAAAAAAAGAATAAGAATTAGATAGAAACGTAATGATTGGGTTTAAACAGAAGTATTAAATACAGGGGGTTACTTCAATAGTTGGCTTTATATTTTCGCCGCTAGGAACTACATAATAAACGATGCAATCAGCAGTAATTGACGTTGGAGTAGCAAGGGCTTTGGGATAAACAACCAATGAATTGCCAATCGTCACGGTGGCATAGTCGTCTACATCCAATTCAATTAACCCCGCCATAGCTGTGGCAATAGGGTAACCATATTGAATGAGTACTTCATTATTATCTAAATTGACGGTGTTAGTTAAACCAAAGCCAATATTTTGATTGCCTTTAACAATTGCTTTACTGTTGACCAAGGCAGAAGCACCTTGCATTGATATCTTAACCCCTTGTAAAGTTGAGGTATAAGCATCGGCACTTAAATTCATAAATTTAGGTGCCGCCGTAGCTGCCAAAATGCCAAGAATGATAATGACAACCACTAATTCAATTAAAGTAAAACCGCTTTGTTTGTTCATAAGAGTCAAAGGAGGTGTAATCCCTTTTTATTAACTAACTATTATTTATGCACAAGTTTCTACTCCATCCACTATAGGAGGAACAGTCGCTGTCGCATTTTGAATAGTAATAGTGCAATCAGCAGCAAGTGATATTGTTAACGTTGTTCCTGTTAATATCCAATCCGCCGATGTCACTTCGTCAGAATCAAGTAGAAAAGACATATTATAAGCTTTAGCTGCAGTAGTACCATCCGCAGATGCATCAGCAATAACCGAGGGGTAACCATTTACCATATTGACGAAACTACCACTAATTGATACACCATCATTAAGTATATTTGACACCAATGCTTTACTCCGTCCTAATGTTATAGCACTCTTTACAGCGCCTTCAAGACCTGAACGAGCCGCTTTTCGCGCATCACTAGAAATATCAATAAACTTAGGTGCTGCCGTTGCCGCCAAAATACCTAAAATAACGATCACTACCACTAACTCTATTAAGGTGAAACCTTGCTGTTGACCAATATTACCTTTGCTGCCTTTATTTAGAACCTTCATTTTATTTACCTCTTTAAAATCCAAAATTTTTATTATTAATTGTTTATATAAATAATTACCGTGCTACTGGCTGGTTGATAAGTAAAGCTATTACCATTACCTGTACTGTTGTTAGGATCATCAAAATTATTACCCGTTTTGTTTAGTGTGTTTTTTAGGTAGTAATGGCATACAGGATCATTATCGGTTGAGGTATCAAGCGTTGCATAGTAATTAAAGTCACTACTATTAATGCCATTAATAACCGACAATGTACCTGTAATAGTTGGGGGTTGTTGTAAGATACTGTTCCACACATTAATACAGTTTACATCATCAACATCTCCGGTTTTAACTGTTCCTATCACATAACCTGGGCGCACAGAATTCAAGATTTCAACCGTTAAATATAAAACTGTTCCATCGTATGTGACCAAATTCTCATTGTCAGAGTTTTTGGGTCGCCCTTCGGCTTCCCATTGTGCACGCCCTAAGGAAATACCGGTAGCAAAACCACCCGCCATGCCTTCAATATTGGCTTGTTTTGCTTGGTCGGTTAAATCAATAAATTTAGGTATTGCGGTAACCGCTAATAAACCCAAAATAACCACGACAATCACTAATTCAATGAGTGTAAAACCAGACTGCTTTTTCATATTAGCCTCTCTAAGATTTTTCCGCCGTTGCGGCAAGTATCCTCAAATATAAACACACCACACAGTGGTCGATATAAATGTGTACAACAACTTTATTAAATTAAGTGTAACAATGATTTACCAAAAATGTCACCTGTCTAACCTTTCTTTATAATAATTAAGTACCATTGTTGCAGTAAACTACAACCTACTGCCATTTATTTGTAATTATTGTAGCAAAAACAAAGTCTTCTTCTTAAATACCATGTTGATATAGTGATATTCATCAATTGGTACTCGTTCTTATCATTACCTCACTGACCTTGCCATTAGCCGAGTTATATTCAAAATAAGCCCCAGATGGCAGTCCATATTGGCAAATATGCCCTTGTTGATTTATTTCCCGTTTGACTTCAACCACTGATACTGGTGCTCTCATAAAAATTAAGGGTGCTTCTAACATAATTTGCCAAATACTTTGACAAACCAGTTGACCACTTACAGAGTCTATCCAACCTTTGTTATTCACTGGCACTTGTTGCGATTGACTTCCACCAGTATTCACCATAACGATAGTCGGCTGATTGTCCATATACCACTGTGCGTGAATTAATGTTGCTTTAGCAGAAAATGTATTAGCTAACGCAGTAAAACCCGCATGAGATAACTGTTGTTCCTGTTTAAAAAAATAATGGATAAAAGTCGCCATTAATGAAGCAACTAACAATACAATAATAGTGAGTTCACCTAATGACCTTTCTCTTTTATCAGCAATAAGTTGTCGAGCCATTTATTTCCCTTAAAAATCTACTTGCCCTACTCTCATACTTACCTTGCTCTTTATTTGCCCTTAAAGGCCGACATCATATCCCACATCGGTGTAAATATACCCAAGGCGAGGATCATTACCATGCCCGCTACAATGGCGATCATGATCGGTTCAATTTTAGCGGTTAAGTTACCTAAGTCATAATCCACTTCACGCTCATAATAATCACCTACTTCATCAAGTAGTTCATCAACACGCCCGGTTTCTTCACCCACGGCAATCATTTGTAAAACTAAAGAGGTAAATAAAGTACTGGCAACCGCTGAGCGTAATAAACTTTCACCACTTTCAATGGAGGTTCTTATTTTAAGGATTTTTTCACGCATAAAAGCATTATCAACCGCATCGGCAACTAAGTTTAAGCCCGTGGTCATAGGTACACCCGCTTTTAAGACAATGGCAAAACTATGGGAGAAGCGCGATAAAATGGAACGTTCGATAATACTGCCGATAATTGGCATTTTAATTTTCTTCTTATCCCACCAATAACAACCCTGCTCTGTTTTTACATATTCTCGTATACCATAAAAACCAGCGATGCTCGCCACTAACATATGTGGCCAATAGTCTAAGAAAAAATTGGAACTAGCAATAAGCGCTTTGGTTGCCCAAGGTAAATCGGCACCTAATTTAGTAAACATATTGGCAAATGTGGGAATAACAAAGATGTTTAAAATCACCATGGCAATAACCAAGGCACCTAAAACAAAAGAGGGATACCGTAATGCCGCTTTAATACGTTTACGAGTTTCTTGTTCACGTTCAAAATAAGTGGCGAGTTTTGAAAATGCGCTGTCAAGCTGACCGGTATTTTCGCCAACATGTATTAAAGAAACAAACAATGGCGGAAATATTTTCGAATGTTTATGTAAGGCCGTCGATAAGGCATAACCGCCTTCAAGTTGGCTGGCAATGTCAAGTAAGGCATTTTTAAGTTTTAACGAAGTGCTTGATTCTGCCATACCATTAATTGCACGTAATATCGGCACGCCCGAGCGCATCAAGGCATACATTTGTCGACAAAAAATGATCAAATCGTCTAGGGAAACAACAGCAAAACCTAATAAGTCACCAATATCCATAGTGGCAATGCTTTCACCACTTTTCGCTTTTGCTGTAGATGCTTTAATTGAAATGGGAATAATGCTTTTGCGCGATAACTGTTCGGCAACTGCGGCGGAGTTAGCCGCTTCAATGTTGCCTTTCACTTGCGAGCCACTGCTATCTCGTCCGATGTAATTAAAAGCAGGCATATTATTGTTTACCCAGTAACATCAACAGTTTCAACCAAGCGTAATACTTCTTCAACACTGGTAACACCTTGGGTTGCATAATCAAATGCCACCATGGCTAACGGCGTAAATGTTGGATTAGCTTTGGCTAACTGTGTAAAACCTTCAGCGTCATCACGTTTAAGTGCCGCCATCATCGGCTCGTTCATTTCAAGTAACTCAAATACACCGATCCGGCCTCTATAACCAGAGTATTGACATGATTGACAACCTTTACCCTGTTTAAATTGTGCAGTTTTAGCGACATCGCCCGCTAAATGGGTTAACCATAAGAGCTCTTGGCTATCGGGTTGATGTGGTTCAATGCACTGTTCACACACTCTACGTACTAATCGTTGTGCAATAACCGCACGAAGTGAACTACCCACTAAAAAGCCCGCGGCACCCATATCAATAAGACGTAATGCGCTGGTAATTGCATCATTAGTATGCAAAGTAGATAAAACTAAATGACCGGTTAATGCGCCTCGCAACCCCATTTCAACAGTTTCTTGGTCGCGCATTTCGCCAACCATAATAATGTCGGGATCTTGACGTAAAGCAGTACGTAAAACTGCTGAAAACGTTAAGCCAATTTTATTGTTTATTTGTACTTGATTCACCCTTGGTAAACGATATTCTACCGGGTCTTCAACAGTGATGATCTTTTTACTGGCTTGATTAAGTTCACTTAAGCCGGCATATAAAGTGGTCGTTTTACCACTACCGGTAGGTCCTGTAACCAAAACCATGCCATGAGGACGAGATAATTGATGACGAACCCTTTTGATTAAATCATCGGGCATGCCGGTTTGATCAAATGATAGTAAACCTGCGGTTTGGTCAAGTAAACGCATCACTACAGATTCTCCAAACTGCACAGGCATCGTCGACATCCGTACATCGATACTGTGACCACTGATATTCAAATGAAAACGACCATCTTGCGGTAAGCGTTTTTCTGATATATCTAAACCCGCCATCAGCTTTAAACGCAATACCATAGCTGAGGCAATTTTATTTTCTTTGAGTACATTTTCTTGTAATAGGCCATCAATACGTTGACGAATACGTAATTGATTTTCATCAGGTTCAATATGAATATCTGAGGCGCGCATTTGCACCGCATCTTCAAAAACAGACTGTAATAATTTACCAACGGTCGCATCACCCCCTTCATCAGTAAACGAAGTTGATAAATCAAAATCAGTCGTTTGGTCGTATTCTTCTTCAAGTTGACTAGCAAAAGATTCGATATCAGCGGTGCGGCGATATAAACCGTCAAACGCTTCATAAAGTTGCGACTCCATCACCACCGCAAGCTTTAAGGTTTTTGGTGCCAGCATTTGTTCTAACTGGTCAAGGCCGCCAAGATCAGCGGGATCACTCATACCTAATAAAACCGCATCACCTTGGTCTTCAATAATCAACGCACGAAGGCGTCGTGCATGAACCTCTGGCAATAATAAGGCAACTTCAGCAGGGATACGTCGTTGACTAATATCTAAAAAAGGCACGTCGAGTTGTTGCGCTAAAAATTCAAGTAATTGACGCTCACCGATATGGCCTAATTCAATTAATGAATCACCGAGTTTTCGCCCCGTTGATTTTTGGCTATTTAACGCCTCCATCAATTGTTCATTAGTAATGATATGCTCGTGAACTAGCAGATCACCAAGTCGCATTTTTAATTTTGGTGCTACCATTTTATTCTCCTAGTTCGGTAATGCGTTTTCGCGCAAACCCTGCGGCACTTGCCGATAAATTTTGCTGGTCTATTGCCATTTGATAGGCTTGTTCGGCTTTAATGAATTGGCTATCACTATCAAAAGCTATTGCCAAGCCTAACCACCACCGTCCTTTATTTTCCTGTAAATTAACCAAATGCCGATAAGCCGTAATAGCACTATTGAACTGTCCTTGCTGTTGCGCGGTATTTGCCAATAACGCTTGATATTCAACATTAGATGAATCAGCTAAAACCTTTAAAGTTTGTAAGGCGTTATCACCCTGCCCTTGACTTAAGTATATACGGGCCTGCATCAAATGGTACTCACTGTCTTGTGGTGAAAGTGCAATACCTTGTGACAGCAAATTTAAAGCGGCTTGATAAGATTGACGACCAAACCATAACGCTGCCAATTGTTTACGTGCAGCTTTATGATTGGGTTCTAATAGCAATATTTCTTCAAGTAGTTGTTCAGCCTGATTGATGTTGTCGCTTAATACGGCTTGTTCAGCTTGAGTAAACTTTTGCTTGGCTAGCTCTTGTGGCGACATTTTTCGACGAGAAATGGTTAAACTCGGTTGTAAATCCGGCTGTGCTTGATTAGCTAACTCATTAGCTTTTGCGCTATTAGCACTTATATCATTAGTTTTATTGGTATTAACAATTGCTTGATGAGCATTTTTAATTAGCTCAGCGGCAATAACTTGTGGTTTAGGTGAAATAAGCTCAGTTTCATTAATGCTTGTTTTTACAGGCTTAGCTTCTATAGGTTTAGCTTCTATAGGTTTAACTTCTAGATGTTCTGTTTTTATTGATTGAATAGCTGCTGTCGCTACATTCATTTGTGGACTGTCTTTTTGTGAGCTAATGGTATTTTCTGATTGAGCGTTAACCTTTTGAACCGCTTTTAATGATTGATTTTCACTATAAAGTTGCCAGGAAAAGAGGCCGATAACATTTAGTAATACAATAATAACTAAAGCAATAACTATCACTTTTTTAGATGAATTATTAGCAACCACAGGTACCGCATGACTAGGCTGTGCAGAGACTTGCTCCGCTTGGCGTTGATCAAGGTCTTTTAGCATTTGATTGATGACACTCAAGCTGATATTCCCCACAAATAATAAGCAGATAAGGCCAATACGACCAAACCAGTACTTGCTGCGATCATACGATAATTAATATTTAGTAATTGCGTATCATCGGTATCATTAACCGCTGTTTTAAGGTGCCATGTGTCAATTTGAAATTGCCCCTGTCCATAAGCAAGCATTAACATTTTATGGCACAATATATTCACCAAACGTGGTACGCCCCCTGTCGCTTTGGCAATTTTCTGACAGAGTTTATCATTAAATAGTGACGCACCTTTGTAACCCGCAATTTGCAAACGATGATGTATATAACGCTGTACTTCGGTGACATTCATCGCTCGTAGTTGATACGAAAAAGTAATACGCTGACGTAATTGTCGAAAGTTATTTTCATTTAAGCGTTGATCAAGCTCTGGTTGAGCAAACATCACTACTTGCAATAATTTACGTGTTTCGGTTTCTAAATTAGTAAACAAACGCAACGCTTCTAAACTTTCAGACGGCAGAGCTTGTGCTTCATCTAATATTAAAACCACTGAGTGTCCTTGTGCATGTAATTCCATCAAGCGCGACTGAATACGTTGGGTTAACAATGATACCGACATCCGTTGTGCTTGTTTAACACCCAATTCAGAAGCTACCGCTCGACGTAGTTCATCAGGACTTAAAAAAGGATTAGGGATATAAGCCGTAATAAAGTGTTCTGGAATTTCATTAAGCAGTTTACGACAAAGTAAGGTTTTTCCGGTGCCAACTTCCCCAATAACCTTTATAAAACCTTCACCCGTTCTTAACGCCGTTGTTAACACAGCTAACGCTTCATGATGTGGCTCTAAGCCTAAGAAAAAGCTGGTATTAGGGGTTAAGGTAAAAGGTAACTCGCGTAGTCCAAAATGATACAAGTACATAGTTTACTGGCTTTTATTGTCAAAATCTTGAGTTTGTTTATCCTCAGGAAACCATTGTTTTAATAACGCTCGCGCATCTTTTAATTGATTGGTCCACGTATTTTGTCCAACAACAGTAGGTTTGAGCATAATAATTAGCTCTTTCTTCTGCGTCTTCTGGCTTTTACTTTTAAATAACTCGCCAAGAAAAGGGATATCTCCTAACAACGGTGTTTTTGATTCAATATCAACTTTACGTGTTTCAATCAATCCACCAATAACCACGATTTCTCCAGATTTAGCACGAATAATTGTATCAGATTCACGCACACTACTTTGTGCCAAAGGTAATGAAATTACATCACCGCCTAATTGTATTGTTTTAGTCTGCTCAGCAGTAATGCTCACCGTCGGATGGACATGTAAAATCACTTCACCATTTTCATCAATCTGTGGGGTAACATCTAAAGCAATACCGGAGAAAAATGGTGTTAAAGTCACTTCCGGTGTTGTGGTGGTTGCCGTTCCCGTCGTTGTGGTGTTTGATACCTCAGTCACAAAATATTCATCTTCACCGACTTTTATCACTGCTTTTTGATTATTCGTTACGGTAATACGAGGGCTAGACAAGACTTGAACATTACCTTGGGTTGATAGTAGTTGAATCACCCCTGAAAAATCGGCATTTTGAAAGGCAAGGCTCGTGACACCGCCAATAGTCCCTGAAATAGTATTAGCAACAATATTTCCTGTGGTATTGAAATTAAAATCGGTATTACCCACATGACCTAATACTCTGTCCCACTTAATGCCCTGTTGATAATCATCATTAAGGGTAACTTCCATTATTTTTGCTTCGATGATCACTTGGCGACGAAGATGTTTTTGTGATTGATTAATAAACTTCTTAATCGCCGCTATTTCATGGGGTAAAGCACGAACAGTAATCAAACCTGCTTGTGGAGAAACGATCACTGAACGTCCACCACTACCATCGGCATTAACACCCAATAATTCCGTTAAGTTTTCTTTTAATTCTTGCCAATAATTGGACTCATTACTTGTATAAATATTGGTGCCACTACTTGAATTTTGATTATTTTGACCGTTGCTGCCATTGGATGAGTTATTTGAATTATTTGAACTGCGATTATTACTACCACCCGAGCGATTGCCATTTGAACCTCCAGAGCTGGAATCGTTTTCCGATACACCGCCAGAGTTAACACTGGTATTTGATGAGCCGCTGCGGGTAACAAATAAATAATTTAATGGGATTGTTTCAGTACGCATTCCTGCGGCGTGTACTTGAATAATTTTACCATTACGTTGAATGTCATAACCGTAAAGATCTTCGACTACATCTAATGCTTCATCTAAAGTCACATCTTTAAGGTTTAAGGTAATGGTACCACTAACATCTGGATGTACTGCGATACTATAGGGTGAGTCATCAACAATTGCGGCAAAAAAGTCTTTTGCAGCTACTTGATTTGCCGCAATTTCTAAGCGTTTTTCAGCGAGTAATCCTTGTTTAGCCTGCTGCATGGTTTGTTGCATTAATTCTTGCTGAACAAAGTTTGGTACTTGCGTTAAAGGTTTACGTTTAACCACCGTTTCTGATTCTGCAATAGCTTCATCCAAGGCATTAGTAACAACAGTGGGCGCATTGGGCGTTGATTGGCAAGAAAATAATAACAACGTGCTAGCAAAAGTGAAAAAATGTAACCTGAAGAATTTCATAGTAAATTTTCTTTTATTATTTATTTGTTTCATGGTCATTTCACCACAACAGCAGAAAATAGTGTGAGTTTAAGACGTTCGTCATCTCGCCCTAAAACGACATTCTTATCATTAACAATAAGTACTTTGTGTTCACCAATAGTATCGCCAACTTTCAATACTTTACCATTAATTATCGCGGTACGAACTTGATCACCATAAACAATGGTTTCTAAGACCAACGGATTATCCTTTTTAATGTTATTGGTATTGGCAAACCCATAAGATGACAGTGGTTTAGTTGGGTCGACATTTTGTGCAAATGTCGGCACGCTCACTAGAAATAAGACCAAAAGCAAAAGAAGTGAATAATCCAACAATTTAGACACCAATAAACTCCTTTTTTGTACTTAAACTATACATTTCAATTTCTAGTTCACTTATAGGATATTCTTGTAATTTATAATCGAATTTTTGCCAAAAAAATGTCCACGACATTTCTTCTAACTGGGTTAAATAATCTCGTAGCTGAAAGTAATTCCCCTTAAGTTTAAGCTTAATGCCATGGCGGTATAAACTTAATGAAGGAGCGTTATCTGTTAAATCAGCCTCGTTGCTTTTTGTACGGTCGGCATCTTGATTAACGGTAGACGTTACTACAGATTCTGCCCCAACCAATTGAAATGATAAAAGAGAAACGCCTTTTTTCACTTTAAGCAACTCAAGTAATGCATGTCGCATTTGAATAGGATCAATTAATTCAGAGGTTAAGGTAAGAAGTTCGGTATCAACCTTAGTGAGTTTATTTTCGTAGGTGAGTACTTGCTGACGTATTGCTGCATTAGGATCTGAACGTAACGCTTGCTCAAATATGCTGATGTTAGAGCTCTTTGATTTATTATCCGCACTAAGTTGTGCTATGTTTTTGTCAAGTTGCCGAGATTTAAGAATATTGCTTTCAATTGCTAAATTAAAAAAAGCGAAACCAATAATCACTAAACCCGAGAGCAAAATAAGATATTGTTCTCGCGGCGTGATCTTTAAAAATTTATCTGCGTAGGCTTGCCATTGTTCCATTAATTTAATTGCTCCGCTTCAATTTTAGAGCTCACCGTAAATTCAGTCAATTTTTGTTCATTTTCAGTTAGCGTAAAATTAACAAATGCTTTACCCGAAAGTAATATGGAGTTTTCAAATCCTGCCAACCATGCAGGCACTGATTCTGGTGCTCTGGCAACGCCGGTAAAAGTCATATCATTATTATTAATACTAACCGTAGTTAAACTGATATCAGGATGATGCATTGCCGACAGTTCGGTCATTGCTGAAGCAAAACCTGTGACATTTGTACGAGTTCTGTCAGTTAGTTGCCTGTATAGTACTTTTTTATTTGCCAACACCAATTTTAACAATGCTAGCTTGTCGGTAAGTGCTTGACTTGGTTTATGTTGGCTAAGCTTTACTTCCAATTCAGTTAGTTTAGCTTTTAGCACCGTATTTTCACTCGTTAATACTGCGTGTTCACTATTAAGACTTGATACTTGGTATTGGCCAAACAACATCCAAACAAACATAAAAGCAAAGGTTGCCGCCCACACAGCAACAACACGTTTTAATGACCACAACGGTTTTTTGGGCTGTAATTCAGCTTGAAATAGATTAATGACATGTTTGCCTTGGCCTTTAGTCATTGTTGGCCTCCTCGCTATTTAACATCGTTGCGCCAATAGCTGCAGCAAACTCACGTTGCTGTTCAAATCCTGTCGGCATTGATAATAACTCAACGGGAATATGGGTATTTTCAGCAAGCTTCCTAGCCAGAAAGCCTTCGTTAACAATAGGAATAATAACTTTAATACTTTTGATCGGCGCTTGCTTTAATTGACGTTCAAAATAATCTATTGAACGTTGAATTTCTAAACTTAACGGGTCAATAACCGTCATCGCAAGTTCATCTTCACTTTTTATAGAGATTTGCGCATAACCCCGTAGTCGGCGATGGAAGTAAACACGACCTTCTTGAACAATAAGTAATAAAACATCTTCATCTTCGCGCTGACAAACTAACAAACATGGGCTGCTTTGTATGGGTAGAAGCTTGGCGAAAGCAAACTCAGCAGTGGTGATCATGTTTACGGTTAAATCTTCTTTATCAAGCCGATCAACAATTTCTTTTAAAACCGAAAATTCAGCACAAACAACATTGATTTTTTCAGCCGCGCCGACGAGTGTGGGACCATCGAAATAATCGAGCATCATATTTTCAGGACTATATGGCACCAGATCTTTGATCTGCCACTTTAATGCCCCGAGAATTTCAGACTCAGGTACATTAGGTTTATCAACTTGAATAATTTGATACTGCCCAGAAGATAAGACAACCTGACAAACGCCTTCAAGCTGATATTCGCTTTTCAACGTAGATAAGCCATGAACAACATTTTCACTCGCAATTTTTTGGCATTTATTTTCACCGTTATCTGGGATATAGCAAAAAGCCAGCGATTGCTGACGTAAACTAACGCCGATATTATGCGTTGATTGTGTTTTTGAAAAAAACTTTTTTAGTTGTGTATTGAGTGCCATTTATCTAATTTATTAGGTAATTATTATGTAATAAAACGAAAACTCTAAAAGTTATTATCCCTTATTCACTGCTCGGCGCAAGTTTTTAATAACCTTATATTTATTTAATAATAGGGTAAAAAACCTGATATTTAAATAGGTTGAGCAATGGCTTTTGAAAAATAATGTCCCTGTCCACCTGTTACCCCTAAACGTAATAGGGTTTGCCACTCCTGAGCACATTCAATTCCTAGTGCATAAATCTCTACCTGATAAGAGCTACACAGTGCATTTAAGCTCTGAATAAACACTTGATTCTCAAGTTTTTCATGAATATTTAAGACAATACTGCGATGTAATTTGATAAAAGAAATAGGACAGGTCTTTAGATAATTGGCATTAACAACATACTGCCCTACTTTATCCGCAAGCAATTTTATGCCGACAGTTGATAATTTTTCTAATATTGGGGATATTTCCTCTAAATGATTAACAAGATGATATTCACTTATTTCTATGATCAAATTCTCGGCGAGATCAGGATTGTTAGTAACTTTATCAAACAAATTATCAATAAAACTAGTCGACAATAAAGACTCTATTGATAAATTAATACTATGGTAATGGGATTGAGTTTCACTGTTCATAACGTAGAATAATTTTTCACAAGCGAGTATATCTATTGCTTGTATCAATCCACACTTGCGCGCCATAGGAATAAAAATACGGGCACTAATGATTGAGTCATCATCATCTTTTACTTTTGATAGTGTTTCATAATGGAGAATTTCTTTCCCATTACTTGCCATAACAGGCTGTAAAAAAGTCATCAATGATTTTTGTTTAATGACCTTAGTTAAAAAAGTTCGCCAACTTAGTGAACCTCTAATTTTTTGATTTTCAATTTCACCTTGTTCATACATAAACCACTGTGAAGGACCTTGTAATTGAGCACTTCGTAGCGCCATGTCAGCCTCAGCCATTATTTGGTATGGTTTGTGATCCCCTGTAAAATAACTAATACCGATATGGATAAATTCTTCATTATTAGTACCCGCAGGTAAAGGAACAGCCATGAGATTACTCAATAATCTATTCGCTAACTTTTCAGTTTCAGAAAAATAAAGTCCCGGTAATAATAATGCTAATTCAAATTCACTTTGCCGCGCTATAAAATATTGATTTTTATTTTTTAACCGATGTTTTATTGCTGCGATTAGCAGCTCAACATAACTACAGTGTGATGAATACTCTTGATTTGCATGCTCGCTGAAGAATTCGTTAAATTGAATAATAAATACCGCGCCTTGCACTGCATCATTTTGCAATAAAGCTTCTAAACGATTACTAAAAAACTGACGATTTCCAATCCCTGTATCGTTATCTAATAGGACATTTTCACGAATTTTTTGAGTATATTGATTATCATTATTTTGATTTTTCTGTAATTGTTCTAGCAAAATCAAAATAGCTTGTGAAATATTATCTTTATTGTTTTGTAATGGTGTCGCTAATATAAACGCTTCATCTTTACTTGTAGACAAATTCGCCCATTGCTCAAGCTGTTGGAAAGGTTTTAAATAATGGGAAGTTTTTCTAGAAATAAAATAACGAATACCTAAAACACTAATGACGTAGCAAATGAAGAATAGCCAGAATGGAAGTGAACTAAAAACTAACGAAATTGTATTTTTGTTACTGACTAAAACCTTATCAGTAATAAAATAAACAAAAACTATAGATAAAACCAATAATAAAATTGCAAATATATCAAAAGATCTTTTGATAGAACGTCTAACGGTAAAAACCATAAATATTAACCTACTAATATCATCTATTGAGTATCGATGACATAACGCACCTTATCATGATGCTTTTTTACAACAATAGCAGTGTAACCAGAAGGATTCTATTTTTATCTCCTGTACGTCGAAGTTTACTTCGACATTCTGCTGATAATAAATTCCTTAGTCGAAGGTAAACCTCGACCTACAAATAATGCACAGAATAGATGCTCCTGTAGGTCGACACGAACGTAGTGAGGTTCGACAATCTTCTGATAATAAATTCCTTTGTCGAAGTAAACTTCGACCTACAAATAATCTACACATAAAAAAACACCGCAGTTTCAAAAGAAATTGCGGTGTTTATATTTTTATCTTAATGCCAATAATTGACATCAAAAAGCTAAATTTAGCTTACGCTTCAGCGATAACAATAACTTTGATACTAGTATCAACATCGTTATGTAAGTGAATAGCAATATCAAATTCACCTGTTTCACGGATAGTACCTAAAGGCATACGTACTTGAGCTTTAGTTACTTCAACACCCGCTTCAGTGATCGCATTAGCGATATCACGAGTACCGATAGAACCAAATAACTTACCTTCTTCACCAGCAGATGATGCGATAGTTATTTCAGCTAACTCAACGATTTTAGTCGCTTGAGCTTCAGCAGTGCTTAATACGCCAGCTAATTTCTTTTCTAAATCAGCACGACGAGCTTCAAACTGCTCAACGTTAGCTTTTGATGCAAATACTGCTTTACCTTGTGGTAATAAGTAGTTACGAGCATAGCCAGATTTAACAGAAACCTTGTCACCAAGGCCGCCTAATTTGGCGATTTTATCAAGAAGAATTACTTCCATTTTCAAAACCCCTTATTAGGTTACTTATGTAAATCAGTATATGGTAACAATGCTAAATAACGAGCACGCTTGATCGCACGACCAAGTTGACGTTGATATTTAGCAGCAGTACCAGTAATACGGCTAGGAACAATTTTACCACTTTCAGTGATGTAGTTTTTCAGTGTAGCAATATCTTTATAATCGATAGAGGTAGCACCTTCCGCTGTGAAGCGGCAGAACTTACGACGTCTAAAAAAACGAGACATGGATTTCTCCTAATATGGTATTAATGAATAATTCTAAAAGACTTAGACTCATACATAAAATACCTTAGTTAATCATTTCAATCTGTTAAATAACATTCATTTAACAGTCAAATCACGAGTTATTTGTTGTGATATTTAGCATTGAGCGATGCTCATGCCAATTATCGATACTATTCGCTGGCAGCTTCTGCAGATTTCTCTTCAGTAGCAGCTGGAGCTTCAGTAACAACAGGTGCAGCCGGAGCTGGAGCTGGAGCAACATCTTTCTTAACTTCGCGGCGGTCATCGCGACGGTCTTCTTTAGCAGCAGCCATTGTTGATGCTTCAGTTACCGCGCTTTTAGTGCGCATGATCATGTTACGAATAACAACATCGTTATAACGGAAAGAAGTTTCTAATTCATCAAGAACTGCTTGTGGCGCTTCAATGTTCATAAGAACATAATGTGCTTTATGCAGTTTATTGATTGGGTATGCTAATTGACGACGTCCCCAGTCTTCTAGACGGTGGACTTTGCCTTCAGCAGCATTGATCAAGTCAGTATAACGCTGGATCATTCCAGGTACTTGTTCACTCTGATCAGGGTGAACCATAAATATGATTTCGTAATGACGCATTACGAGCTCCCTACGGTTGTAGCCTCTTTGCTGGCTCAGCCAAACACCAGTATGAGGCAAGGAACAAAAAAATGTTCAGGCTGAATTAAGGTCGCATATTGTAGAGAAAATAATTAATTAATGCAAGATAAATTATCAGAGAAAACTATTGATACAAATTTAGATAAACTTGATTAAGACCTTGGTGGGTATCAGATGAAAAACGTACATCAAGGCCGCCAAAGTCAGCTTGCAACATTTTAATGTTATCAAAGAAACATTGATGGGTTAATTTAGTAGTGCAACGCTTCATCACTTCAACAAATAAATGAGCATTTAAATAACCTTCAAACTGCACTTGGTCAACTTCAGAAATACCAGCCCTTTCCATATCTACTTTAAATTGCAGACAAATACTCAAAGTACAGTTTTTTAATTGTGGTAGCACTTCAGTGACTAAGACTCTACTTGGTTGTTTAATACGAAGAAATAATTCACGACTCGAAATAAAAGAAACAGTAGTAAAAAATGGTGTAAAACTCTGTTGGTAGGCAGAGTTTATTAATTCAGCAAAAGGTTCATAGGTACCTACAAAACTCACCGCTTCTACTTCCTTACTTTTTAAGATACTTAATGCCAATGAAATATCTTGGGTATTACGACGAAAGCGGGTAGTAACAATAGGCTCTATACCATACTGCGTCATCGCAATTAAGTATCCCTGTTCAACCGTAGCACCAAATTCATCGGCTTGTATGAGCAAACCAATCTTTTTAGTTTTAACAACATTAACTAAATAATCAATTTGCGCTTTAGCCTCCTGATAATAAGAAGCACGAAGATTATAAACAGTATCAGTAACAGGCTTTCTTAAAAATTCAGCACCAGTAAAGGGTGTTAAGAAAGGTAATTCACTTTGTTTAATTATCGGTAAAACAACATGAGTTGTTGGTGTGCCAACATAATTAAAAAAGGCAAAAACATCACCTCTATTTAGTAGCTTTTGCGTATTTTGTAAGGCTTTATAAGGCTCATAACCATCATCAAGACTAATAAACTTAATTTTTTGATTTTCAATCCCACCCAATTTATTAATGTGATCAAAGTATATATTAGCACCTTGATTTAACTTAAGGCCTAGTTGTGCAGCAGGGCCCGATAGTGCACTT
Source organism: Colwellia sp. (assembly GCA_013215655.1). GTDB lineage: Bacteria > Pseudomonadota > Gammaproteobacteria > Enterobacterales > Alteromonadaceae > Colwellia_A. The sequence goes on along the minus strand of JABSOX010000030.1, from coordinate 24,570 downwards.
GAACTCACCAAAACGATATCTGCTTGCTCTGAGCTAGCAGACACCATTTGACAAAATGTGAAAGTAAAAATGAATATGAAAATGCGCATCAGTAATTCGACTTAAAATAAATATATTCTTAGTATTATAAAAACTTCTTATTTATCAGCATAGACGCTAATCGCGAAAGAAAAAATGTTACAACAAAAAATCGTGTAACTTGCACAATAAAATGACACTGCTATTTTTAAGTTAAGGTAATCATTAAAGCTATTTATGGAACGTAGACTTACCACTATCACCTTATTAATTAGTTTAATACTAACTTGCCCCGCTATGTCTAATACCATCAAGGTACTCGCCGCTCAATCCATTGAAGATGTAAGTCACGGTTATTTTATTGAGTTACTGACTCTAACCCTTATCAAAAGTACACAAAAGTATCCCGCCAAAGCGGTACAAGTATTAGGTGAAGGGGAAATAACTCATGGGAGAACGTTAAGATTACTGAGCGACAATGTTATCGATGTATTTTGGTCTGGTACCAATACTCAAAGAGAAGAAGATTTATTACCTATTCGTATTCCTTTATTTAAAGGTTTACTTGGCTACCGAGTTTTTTTAATTCACAAGTCAAATTATGAAAAATTTGTGGGTATTAATAAAAAAGAGTTACAGGCTCTTATTGCTTGTCAGGGAGAGCATTGGCCAGACTCTGAGATATTAGAGGATAATGATTTTCAAGTTGCTCGTGTCGTACGATTTGATTCAATGTTTAAGATGTTAAACCAAGGTCGGTGTGATTATTTTCCAAGATCGATTTTTGAAGGTTACGCTGAACTGCTATCAGCTCAGCAACTTTATCCCGATTTAATGATGTTTGACGATGTTATATTACAATATGACTTCCCAATGTATTACTTTGTAAATAGAGATAACCCAGAACTTGCTAAACAAATTGAATATGGTTTCAGGCAAGCAAATGCTGATGGTAGTTTACAAGCATTAATGGCCCGCCATATAGTAACCAAGCAACTCTTTCCATTAAGCCAATGGAAAGATAAGCAATACATCCACTTATTTAATAATGACCTACCCGAGTTGACGCCAATTAATGACAGTAATTTATGGATTCAACTCTATCAATAAACGCCCCAGAGATAAGCGGGAATTAATCCGGTAATAACGCCATGAAGCAGATTTATTAAACTAAACGCTGCCTGACAATCTCAAATAAACAGATACCCGTTGCGACAGATACATTTAAACTAGAAACACCACCAAGCATAGGTAATTTTACTAGTTCATCACAGTTTTCGCGCGTTAGCCGACGCATACCTTTACCTTCTGCCCCCATCACCAAGGCCATAGGTCCCGACAACTTAACATCATAAAGGCAAGTATCTGTTTCTCCTGCCGTACCAACAATCCACACACCACGTTCTTGCAATTGCTTCATTGTGCGCACTAAGTTTGTTACTTGCACTAAAGGTACAGTTTCCGCAGCACCTACAGCTACTTTACGTACCGTAGCGGTTAAGCGTGCAGCATTATCTTTTGGTACAATAATCGCCTGAACGCCTGCAGCATCAGCATTACGTAAACAGGCACCTAAATTATGAGGGTCGGTAACACCGTCTAGTATTAATAAAAAGGGAGGGTTTTCATGCTGCTTAGCTTGGTCAAGAATATCGTCGATATCATTTTCGGTATAAGTCTTTCCTTGAGTAATACGAGCAACAACACCTTGGTGTTGCTCGTCGTCGCTTTTTTCATCAAGCACTTTACGATTAACCAGTTGTGTAGAAATCCCATATTTTCTCGATAAATTAATAATTGACTTCATCCGTTCATCATCACGACCTTTCAATAAAAAAAGCTCGATAAAACGCTCAGGCGCTCGTTTTAATAATTCATTTATTGCATGAATTCCAAAGACTAATTCGTCATGTTTTGCCATTATTATCTCTTTTCAATTTCTTTATTTTATTTGTTTTGCCGAGCTTCACTTCGTTCATGTCGACCTACATAGATATTTTTTAACTATATTACGTTGCCGTTTTACGCGCATTTTTGCCGGGGCGTTTTTTTCTTGCGCTACGTTTTTTTACTTTTGATTTTTCATCTTTCTTAGTTTTACTTTTCTTTTTATTTTGATTTTTACTACCTTTATTAGCAATTCTCTCTTGTTCTAATGCTTGTTTGGTACTTTTACGAGTCGTTTTAGTACGCGCTTTACCTTTCAAAGGTTTAGCTCCGCTAAGAACAGCATTATCGCTAGATAAAACCAAATCTATTTTTTTATCGTCTAAATTAACTGCGGCAACTTTAACTTCAACAACATCACCAACATGAAATTTTGTCCCTGTATTTTCACCTGTTAGACTCATTCGAATATCATCAAAGTGATAAAAATCTCGGCCCAACGAAGTGATATGGATAAGTCCTTCGATATGTAAATTAGCTAAACGTACAAACATGCCAAAGTTTGTCACCGTTGAAATGACTCCTGAGAAAGTATCACCAACATGGTCTTGCATAAATTCACATTTAAGCCAGTCAGCTACGTCACGGGTGGCTTCATCAGCGCGACGCTCAGTCATCGAGCAATGTTCACCAAGCTCAATGACTGCTTCAGGAGAGTATTCAAAATAGCCATCATTCGCTGCGCTTTGAGTTTTCTGTTTAATCGCCTGTTCGTTTAAAATAGCCTTGATCACACGATGAACAATAAGATCAGGGTAACGACGAATAGGTGAAGTAAAATGACTATAAGATTCTAGCGCTAAACCAAAGTGACCCATATTATCGCTTTGATAAACGGCTTGCCTCATCGAACGTAATAACATGGTTTGAATAAGCTCTCGATCAGGACGCCCAGCGACTTGCGTTAAAATATAACCATAATCTGCAGGCTCTGGCTGTTCACGAGTAGGGAGTTCAATACCAAGCTCACTTAAATAAGTAACAAAGTTTTTATACTTATCTTCATTGGGTTTATCGTGTACACGAAAAAGCCCCGGTTTTTTATGTTTTTCAATAAATTTAGCCGTAGCAACATTCGCTGAGATCATACATTCTTCAATGATTTTATGAGCATCATTACGAATAAGCGGTTCAATGGTTTCTATTTTTTTGTCACTATTAAAAATGAAACATGGCTCTTCGGTTTCAAAGGCAATTGCACCACGATTTGTTCGAGCCGTCATCAAAGCTAAATACATTTGATAAAGGTTTTCAAGATCACCCACCAATGGTTGGTATTGTTCACGTAACGCTGCTTTTTCAACAGAGTCTTCTGCGGATAATATTTTGGCGACTTTAGTGTAAGTAAAGCGTGCTTTAGAACGCATTACTGCTGAATAAAACTTGCTACCAGACAATTTACCAGCAGCACTGATGGTCATTTCACAAACCATACATAAACGGTCAACATCAGGGTTTAGCGAACATAATCCATTTGATAACTTTTCAGGTAACATTGGAATGACTTGACTTGGGAAGTATACAGAATTGCCACGAGAAATAGCTTCTTCATCTAATGCGGTATCCGTTCGAACATAATAACTGACATCAGCAATAGCCACCCATAACCGCCAACCGCCACCCTTTTTAGGTTCACAGTAAACAGCATCATCAAAATCTCGTGCGTCTTCACCATCTATAGTCACTAACGGTAATTGCCGTAAATCGATTCGGTCTTTTAAAGAGCTTTCTTCAACTTCATCCGCTAAAGAACTTACTTCTTCCATTAATTCAGCAGAAAATTGATGTGGTAAATCGTGTGCCCGTAATGCTATTTCAATTTCCATACCCGGCGCTAAATGTTCACCTAATACTTCAATGACTCTACCAACAGCATTAGTACGTTTAGAAGGACGATGTAGCACTTCAACAACAACCATTTGACCGTGGCGAGCACCTTTCATTTCATCTGGTTTAATTAAAATATCTTGCTTAATTCTGGCATCATCAGGCACCACACAAGCAATATGATGATCAACATAAAACCGACCAACAACGGGTGCTTTTCGAGGTTCAATGACATCAAGTATTTTTACTTCTTTACGACCTTTTCTGTCGGTACGATCAACAAGAATAACTTCAACAATGTCTCCATGAAATACACGTTTCATTTCATACGATGATATAAAGAAGTCTTTTCCCGGTTTTTCTCCAGGAGCGCAATCAGGCGTTAAAAAGCCAAAACCATCACGGTGACCAATGACACGACCCGTTAACGTGCTATTTTTAGGAGGAATTGCATATTGCTTAAATTTATTAAAAATGAGCTGTCCGCTGTTTTCCATGGCACGGAGTCGACGTTTCAAACCTATTAAGGCATTTTCATCGGTGTATTTGAGTAATTTACTCAGTGCACTAAAACTAGGTGGAGGTGATTCTTTTTCAATGATTGAGAGCAATAACTCACGACTAGCAATAGGTTTTTCGTACTTTTTAGCTTCACGCTTTGAATGGGGGTCTTTAAATGTCACAAGTAAGGGTCTGTGGGATTTTTTTATATTATACGTTATTGGCACCAAGAAGCGAATTCATAGCGTTACAAAGCTGGTACCTATACCCAAGCAACTTCAAGATTCATGTTTCAAAAAACACTTACGTCTCAAAAGTATAAATTAATAAGCTGTTTTCTTTGCTGCTAAGACGATACGTTCAGGCATTTTTTCCGCTAATTGACTTAACAATTTTGAGATTTGTTTATGCTTTTTTTTATCATTGGTTACCGAATGATGTAATTGAGAATATAGCTCAGGATAATCAAGTGGACTACCATGGCCTTGATTATACATTTGCGCTAAACGTATTTGCGCTTTCAAGTTTTTTAAACTTGCCGCTTCTTTGAGGTAAATAATTGCCTTACTAATATCTGGTTGCATAAACTTGCCAATATGGTGATAACGACCTAATTGTTCAATCGCTTCAGACAAACCTTGATCTGCCGCTTGCTCCATATAATACAAACCAAGCAATAAATCTGTTTTTACACAAACACCATAGGCCAACATATCTCCCCATAAAAACTGGTAGGAGGGCATTTTTGATTTACTTGCGCGCGCTTCAATATCTTGAACCAACTGACACTGGTCAAGAACAACCTGGCTTAAATGTTTGTTTTCCTTAATTAAATCCAACAGCTGATTGTCTGTATAAATTTGAACAGCTTGTAATGTCTGACCATTAGCAACAGGAATAAAAAATAAAACAATTGAACATAAGGTAATTATCAAACGCATAAAACAACCTGACTATAAATTAAAGTTTAAAAAGGTACGACTTAGTTATCGGCATCAATTGAAAAAAATTAATCAGATAAAATGAATTAACAATTTGCTCACTTAATGTCAATAACACAACAATGTTTACATTATTAATAATTAAGCAATTTTAATACCAGAGAGACTGTTGTTAAATACTTGCACTACCGGACAGAAAATATAACAATGAGTTAGCTTTTAACGCGAAGGTAGTACATGTCAGATTTAAACCAGTTAATTGAAAACTCAAGAATTAATGAGTCGATTGCAAAAAAATTGTTTGCAATAGAAACTGAGGTTTTGTCCTGTCAGTCCAGCCATGAGCTACTAAAACACTTACTTGAATCAATTAAAGATAAATTTAATTTAACGGGTATCCATTTATTACTGGTCGAGCCAACCCCACTGAGTTACTTATTAAATGGTAATTTACAATCCAATTGGCATAAACAAAATACTCGACGAATTTCTCAGCAACAACTAAGTATTTATCATACCGACAATAAACCTTTTCTTACCAACGACCTTAAGCAACTTGCGACAATTATTCCTAAGAGCCTGTTAGCCAAAACACAGTCGGCAGCATTAACACCACTGACCTTAGAAAATAAACTGTTTGGCAGTTTGTTATTTACTGATAACGATAAAAAACGTTTTCATCCGCAGTTAGGCACATACCATTTAGAACAGTTAGCAATAAAGATCAGTTTATGTCTTTCCAATGTATTGATCAGAGAGCAATTAGAATACATGGCAAATTATGATCGTCTAACTGGCGTTGCTAATCGACGATTAATGGAAACAACTATTAATGAAGAGCTGATTCGTCATCGACGATACGGTGTACCTTTTTCATTATTATTTATTGATTGTAATAAGTTTAAGTATATTAATGATACTTATGGCCATGATTGTGGAGACAAAGTATTAAGTTATGTTGCCAGCCAATTACAAGAATTGATACGTGAAAACGACCGATGCTTTAGATATGCAGGCGATGAATTTGTTATCACCTTAGCAAGTCAAACCTATGAGGAAGCATTAGCCGCTTCAAAACGTTTGTGCCAATTCTTTATTAATAACCAAATGCCATATCAAGGTAAACTTATACCAATCACGATCAGCTGCGGAGCTGCACAATGTGAAGGTAATATTAATATGGATGAATTGCTTAAAAGGGCTGATCAGCACCTCTATAAACAGAAAGATGAATTATCAATAAAAGCGTAAAAAAGATAAACGACTAATGCTTCCTCTAATAATGAAGAATGTAGTTTTTGTATTACACTTAAGCTAGATAGTATTACAGAAAAATATGCATTAACAAATAATGAGTCAATCTTTTAATGATCATAGAAATTAACATTAACGAATTAATAGTCGGTCATTTTGTTGTTGATATTGTTAAACAACAAGGCAATTTCAATTTAACCAACGCTAGTCATATAAAAAATGAAAAGATAATAAAAAATCTGCTCAACAAAGGTGTTGAGACATTACTTATTGATACCAGTAAAACGTTAACCAACAATGCTGACATAATAGAAGAACCACCTAAAAAAGTACTTTCCGATGATACTAATCGCCCAGTTATTTTATCCGTTACTAAAGCAAAGAAACTCTTCAATGAAGCAAAAAATATTCAAAGAAAAATTTTCGAAGATGCATTACTAGGTAAAGAGTTAAATTTAACCCCTGTTATTGATGTTACCAATAAAACCATAGAAACCATTTTCAAAAATCCAGATGCCTTAGCTTGTGTCATTAATATTCGTAAAAAAAATGAATATCTATTAGAACATTCTGTTTCTGTTTCTGTGTTAATGACAATTTTCGCCCGATTTTTAAAAATTGACAAACAAATTATTCAATTACTCTCTGTCGGCGCTTTTTTACATGATGTCGGTAAAATAATGGTCCCCGATAAAATATTAAATAAACCCGGCAAGCTAACTAAAAGCGAATTTGAGGTGATGAAATCACATGCAGCTCACTCAATAGATATTATTAAACGTACACCTGATGTTGCGGAACTTAGTCTAGAAGTGGCAGCTCTTCATCATGAAAAATTAGATGGCACGGGCTACCCTCTAAAAATTAAAGGGGAAAATATTACCCAATATGGTCGCATGATTGCCATTTGCGATATTTTTGACGCACTAACAGCCAACCGCTGCTACAAAGACGGTTACAGTCATGTTAAGTCGTTTAGCATTTTAAGAAGGCTTGCCCAACAAAACCATCTCGACATTTCTTTAGTTGATCAATTTATTAAATGTATGGGGGTATACCCAGTGGGCTCTTTAGTTGAGCTTAGTTCAAATAAACTAGCAATTGTTGAACGCAAGAATCAAGGAAACCCCACAAAACCTAGGGTAAGAACATTTTACGACGCAGAAAAAAATCATTATGAAATGGCTAAAGATATCGACTTATCTGACGATGATGATTTCATTGTAAAAGGGGTCAGAGCCGATGATTTTGATTTAGATATGAACAAAATCATCGAATTCTTACTAATGGAGGGATAATGGAGATAGAGCACTCATCATAAGCAGAGCAATTCTACTTCCTAAAATCAATTCCAGATTGAGCTGCAAAATAAGCAAATAAAGTATAAATTGCGGTATTTTGCTTAATATCATCCCTGTTAATTTTGTCTAAAGTATCATTTTCCGTATGGTGATAATCAAAATACGCTAGTGCATCCGGCGAAAAATTCATACTTGGCATACCCGCATTACTGAGTAAACTCATGTCTGATTGTGCTTTTGCATCGTTGTCTAACGATAATTCTACGCCAAGAGGATGTAGATATTTACTCAATTCTTTAATTGCTGGTAGAGCTTCTTCACCAACGCCAGAGGTCATTTTATATATTTTACCTGTACCATAATCCCACTCTGCGCCAATAATATGATTGTTCATATTATCTTTATGAAGATTCATATATTCTTTCGCCCCTAACAGGCCAACTTCTTCAGCAGCAAATAAAATAACACGAATGGTTCGTTTTGGTTTTTGTGGTAATTGAGTTATATGATGTGCAGCAGCTAACATGATGCCAATACCTAAACCATCATCCAACGCGCCCGTTCCGACATCCCAGCTATCTAAGTGAGCACCAATAGAAATAATTTCATTTGGAAATTCACTACCGGTAATTTCGCCAATAACATTGGCTGATATAACCTCAACTTCAGGATCTGAATGAGCAATTAGCTTTAAGAAAAAGCTGACATCGCCACCTCGGTTAAGTTGATTGATTAACATATCCGCATCAGGGTTAGAAATACTCGCCGCAGGAATTTGTTTAATACCATCCTCATAACGCATAATCCCCGTATGAGCCGTACGATTATTATCTGTGCCCACAGAGCGAATAATTATTGCAGACGCTCCTTTTTTAGCAGCGACGGATGCTCCACCAACACGAGCTCCTACTGCAGGTCCGTAACCTTTACCATCAATATGACGCTCCATACGATAAGAAATAAAGGCTATCTTTCCGTTTAAGCTGTTATCTGGAGCAGCCTTTAAATCAGCAAATGTTTTAAAGTGTGCGATATTAGCAGTAAGCCCTGCTTTTTTAGTCGATATACTGCCACCTAGGGCAATAGCGGATATTGGTTGTGGATAAGGGCTAATTATTTTTGCTTGGACATCACCTCGTTGCCAAAAAGTTCCTTTGACTTCTTCTGTCCATACTTTATCAAACCCCAACTCATTCATTTTGGCGACAGCCCACTTTATCGCTTTTTTGTCACCTTCAGAACCCATTAAGCGATGACCTACTTCTGTTGTTAATGATTCAACAATTTGATAAGAAAGTTCTGAGTTCAAAGCTGTTGTTTCTAACAACGCCATTTGTTTTTTTTGTTCTGCATTTAAAACATCAGCAGAGGCATTAAAAGTTAAGATAGAGCCAAATACTATTAAGTATTTAACCGTTTTAAAAAAGTGTTTTACCGTCATCAATATTCCTTAAAATTAAATAGTTCTCAGTTCGTTACTGCTCATCAAAAACATTATTATTCCACATTTTTAGTCGAGGTGAACCTCGACCTACCGTTCATCCTGAACATCATCACTCATTGCCATCGACGTACATGGAAGTACTAATGCCGCAAAGGCATGGATGCCTAAGAGCGGCCATGGCACCGCGACATACTGTTCATCCTGAACATAAAAATGCCAGAGCCTACTCATTGTAGAATCTGGCATATATTACTAAAATTATGCTAGTTAGCAACTAAGCCGCATTGGTTATCGATGTAACTTCAGCTTCATTTTTCAATTGAGCTTTAGCAAGTTTCCTTTCTTTTTTATTATCACGTAACGCTAACATACAAGGTGTTAAGACTAAGGTTAATACCGTTGCGAAGGTTAGTCCACCAGCAATAGCTGTTGCCAGCTGTGTCCACCATTGTGTTGATGGGGCACCAAAAACGGCGGTACGTTCAAAGAAATCTAAGTTGAGCTGCAAGACCATAGGTAATAAACCAAGAATAGTCGTAATAGTAGTTAACATTACCGGACGTAAACGTTGTGCCCCTGTTCTTAAAATTGCATCGATAACCGCATGGCCTTCTTTACGCAAGACATTATAAGTATCAATTAAGACAATATTGTTGTTAACAACAATACCTGCTAATGAAATAACACCAATACCCCCCATCACGATACCGAAGGGCTTTTGTAATAAGAATAATGCGAGAAATACACCTACGGTCGAGAAAATCACGGCGCTTAATATTAATAGTGCCTGATAGAAACTATTAAATTGAGTTACCAATATAATTGCCATCACAAACAGCGCAATACCAAATGCTTTTACTAAGAAGTCTTCTGACTCTTGTTGATCTTCACTTTGGCCTTTCACGTTAATTTCAACACTAGGATGAATACCCAATTCAGGGAACTGCTCTTTTAATTTAGGTAATACTTTTAATAATTGTGCCCCTGGAATTAAATTCGCTTCAATGGTTACTACCCGTTTGCTATCGATACGACGAATAGTATCAATTTTTGGTGCAGCTTTACGCTCAACAAAGCTACTTACTGGTACTAAGCCATTTGCAGTTTTAACTCTTAAGGTATCAAGGCGACCAATATTACGTTTATTTTCAGGGAAACGTACACGAATATCTAATTCATCGTCAACATCATCCGGTCGATATTCTCCCAATTTCAAACCATTGGTGACCATTTGTACGGTAGTACCAACCAAAGCAGCATCGGCGCCATAGGTTGCGGCCAAGCTTCGATTAATCTTTAACTGCCATTCAATACCTGGTTTAGAGCCCGAATCTTCAATATCAGTAAACTGCCCATCCGCAACTAACGCTTTACGAATAATAAGTACCGACTCTTGTAATTTCTCAGGAAAACGAGAACTTAATTCAAGACGAAGATCTTTGCCATTTTGCGGACCATCTTCATTTTTTCTCACTTCTATTTCGACACCGGCTAAATCATCAGTGCGGCGATGAATTTCAGCAATAATCTCATCGGCAGGGCGTCTGAATTGCCAGTTAATAAAATTAACTTGAAAAGTACCAATTTGGTCATTACCACCAGTGCGCGTATATAGTGTTGCTATTTCATCCAAATCAAGAATGCGACTTTCAATATCAACCATAATTGCATCTTTTTCTCGTACCGATAAATCACCGTACGAACGCACCACCATCGTTGCGCTATTGGGCTCAATTTCAGGAAAGAAAATAACACCCAGCCCAGATGCGCCATATAACCAAATCACAAAAAATGACATAGCAATAGTGCCTGATAGTATTTTCCAAGGATGATGAATGGCTTTGGTTAATAAACGAATGTACTTACCCGTAAAGCCAGTAAGTTTAGTCAAATCGCCACTTTCAGCTATTTTAGCCTGCTGCTGATCTTCATCACTTAAGGTCCGAGTTTTACCAAATATAGTCCCTAAGGTTGGTACAAAAATTAACGCCATCGCTAAAGAAGCGGTGAGTACCGCAATCAAGGTGATGGGTAAATATTTCATAAATTCACCCATCATACCCGGCCAAAACATTAATGGCGCAAATGCCGCTAAAGTAGTAGCCGTTGATGCAATAATAGGCCATGCCATTCTACGTGCTGCCAAACCATAAGCGACTTTTTTCGATTTACCTTCATTCATTTGCCGATCCGCAAACTCAGTAACCACAATAGCGCCATCAACCAACATACCAACGGCCATGATCAAACCAAAAAGTACCACAATATTTACGGTATAACCCGCTATCGCTAAAACCAATATACCCGTTAAGAATGCACCTGGAATAGCTAAACCCACTAACATCGCCGTACGAGTACCTAGTGCTGCAATAATCACGATAACAACCAGTAGCACCGCTGAAAATACGTTATTTTGTAAATCAGTTAAAGTATCTTTAATTTCTAAAGATTGATCACCAATATAATCAACCACTACTTGGTTAGGCCATTTTTTACGTTCTTCTTCAATCAGTGCTTTGACTTTATTCACAGTAATAATAACGTTTTCACCAGAGCGTTTTTTAATTTCCAATGAGACAGAACGCTCACCATTTAAGCGAGCAAAAGAAGTAGGATCTTTATATGAACGTCTAATGGTAGAAACATCTTCAAAGGTAATGACTTTATCGCCATCAGCTTTTATCGGTAGCTCTAATAAATCTTGTACCGTTTCAAAAACAGAAGGGACTTTAATGGCAAAACGTCCTTTACCGGTATCCATTGTGCCAGCAGGCACTAGACGATTATTGCGTTCTACAAGGTTATAGATATCACCTTGATCAAGACCGTAACTTTCCATCAATAATGGGTCGACAATAATTTCAACCATATCCTCACGGTCACCACCAATATCTACTTCCAGCACTTCTTGCATGCCTTCAATTTTATCTTGTAGATCACGTGCTAAAGTTATTAAACCACGCTCAGTTACTGGCCCCGATAAAATCACCGTAATGGCTGGTACTTGATTAGCCATCGTCACTTCATGGACTTCAGGCTCTTCTGATTCAGCAGGTAGTTTTGCTTTAGCTAAGGTTACTTTATCACGCACATCAGCCAAAGCTTCTTTAGGGTCTAAGCCGGCGATAAATTCTATGGTTATGGAAGCATGCCCTTCGCTGGCATTAGCACTCATTTCCTTAATACCAGCGATAGATTTAAGTTCTTTTTCCATTGGACGAACCAACATCCGCTCAGCATCTTCAGGCGAAATACCATCATGCACCATGGAAACATAAATCATTGGCATGGTGATGTCTGGATTGGCTTCTTTAGCAATATTCACATAAGTAATAGCGCCAGATATTAATAACAACACAAAAATCATTAATACCGAACGTGTGCGGTCAAGTGCAGCTTCAATCATTGATAACATTTTTGTCTCCTTATTTTTCCGCAATACTCATCACAGGATTAACTTCATCACCTGCACGTACAAAACCTTGTCCTAAAGTAATAATGTCGGCTTGTTGACCTAGGCCCGTTAACCAAATGCCATCGTTTTCACTTTTGACAATATCAATTGCGGTAAATTTTACGATGTTATTCTCAACGGTTTTCACGCCAATATTTCCTAACTCATCAAGCGCAAGTAAAGCTGGTGATATTTTAATCGCAGGGACTTGTTGTAGGGCAATATCGACCTCACCACTTAATCCAGCTAAAAATCTGTAATCTGAATTTTCAATCGCTATTTCGACTTTAAAAGTATTGGTTGCATCATCGGCAACACTAGCGATATAACGTACAACACCATCGATACTTTCATGGTTAAGTAAACGAATACTTGCTGATTGATTAACTGATATTTGGCTTACCTGATTTTCAGTAACATAAGCACGGACGATAAGCGGGTCAAGATCAGCAATCATGGCAATATTGTCACCACTTTGCACATAATCACCTTCTTCAACATAGCGAGTATTTAAAACCCCATCAAACGGCGCGACAATAACGGTATGTTCAATATTAAGTTCTAAACGCTTAATGTCTGCTTTAACCGCTTCTAAATTTGCCTTAGCACTAGCAACTTGCACTTTACCCTGATAACCATCGGCATTTAGCGTTTTAGCTCCAGCATATTCAATTTTTCTTTGTGCTAATAATGCACGACTGCGTTGTAGTTGTGATTCAAGATCGTTAATGGCAATCTTTGCAATGATTTGACCTTTTTTAACGAATGAGCCTCTTTTAGCTAAAACTTGTTCGATTTTCCCTGAAATTTCAGCTTTTAATGTGGTAATGCGATCTGGCTCAGTACGACCATATAATTCAACACTGTCATTAACTGTATCGGCATAACGGGTTTCAACTTTTACCTTAGGGATCACAACATTGTTTTTATTTTTTTGCGCAGGAGCTTCTGGCTCTTGCGTTACTCCAGAAGCCATCCAAAGCACCAAAATAACGGTAATTATAATAGCGATAATGTAAGGCCGCTCAGCTAACATCTGGCGCCCTTGTTTAATATTACTCATTGAATGTCCTTTTATGGCTATTAATACTTTTTTTAAAGAATATTAATCATTTTGATTGGAATGGATAAAAATAAGTCACTATGTTACTGGTTGGACAAGCCAGTGTCTAAGCGTTTATTGCAACATTTTGTGAAAATTTGTATGAAAAGTGTAAGAAGTAAATGACAGAAATGATTTTATTAAACTATTGGCAATAGAGGATATTACCAATAGCATCATTATATTATAACGTTTCTAGATAGAAAACGATGAACCACAACCACAGGTTGTTGTTGCATTAGGGTTATTAACTAAAAAGCGACTACCTTCTAAGCCTTCAACATAATCAACTTCACCATCAACTAAATATTGAATACTCATCGGATCAACCACCATAGTTACACCTTGTTTTTCTATGGTCAAATCACCTTCATTTACTTTTTCATCAAAAGTGAAACCGTATTGAAACCCAGAACAACCGCCACCCGTAACATAAACGCGCAACTTTAATGCCGGATTTTCTTCTTCGGTGATCAATGCCAGTACTTTTTTAGCGGCAGCATCGGAAAATTTAATAGGTAATTCAGGGTTAGACATGTTTTTCTACTTGGTACGGAATAAAACTGGTGCAGATTATCTTAAACTTGACTAATTTAGTCAAGTATTAGTGCAATGGACTGTGACTGAATCTGGACTATTTTAGCCCAAGAATAACTTTCTTGAAGGCGGTGATACTTTTGCCATTTATTTTTTGGCAGTATAGTTGCGACTGAAATTTGTTCAGGAATGAAACCGTTCGGTAACGTAAATTCACCTTCAATAATCTGAAAGTATTGAAAACTAAAAGATAAATCTTTCTTCGTTAGTGATGAAATATTAGATAATTTAATAATGCTGGGTTTACTTTTTAAGCTCCCTATTAAAGATAATTCGATATAACCTTTAACATAGCGTTTTTTAAGTAATTGTTGAACAAGCGACACTTGAAATCGATAATGACTTGGACTTGAGGTTGGTACTATCGAAACATTATCAATAACTACACCGTCAGCTTGCTTTTCAGGCGCCATTATTTTTTCATAAAAGGCGAGTTCCTTCTTTACTTGATAATGCTCTGTTTCCATATCTCTTAATAGGTTGTGTGAACGCTGATTAGCCAAACGTTCCACTTCTAATTCAACTTCTAAAGTATTAAGCCTTTTTACTTGCTCAACTTGCTGCTGATATAAAAGTTCTAACCTATATTTATATTCAGTAATTGCCTGAATTTGATAACCATGAAAAAAATTACCGATACGATAACCACAAAACACACAGGTTATGATTAAGATAACCAATAATAAGGTTGAACGAAAGACACCAAGACGGTGCACCACAACATTTAGATTTATTTTAGCTAACCAATTCATTTGAAAAGTATTATGGTATCCTGAAGAAAATTGATGTTAAACATGATAATCAATATCAACGTTTAAATTATTAATGCTTATTATGTACTTATAAGAAAATGTTCTCATTAAACTCATTTAGAAAACAATTAGCAAAACCGATAACGTCATGGCAATTATGTTTGCTTGGCATTATTGGCGGCTTTGCATCCGCATCATTGATTATATTATTTACACTCAGTATTGACGCTATTCAGCAACTCTACCTAGTAAAAAAAGATAACTATAACAGCTTAGATTCGTTAAGTCGTTTTGATTTGCCAATAATTGGCGCTTTAATTATTTTATTGTTTGCATGGTTAACCGGTTATAAATATCTACGTACGGGGATTCCATTAGTCCTACATCGCTTAAAAGTTGCCAATGGTGTTATGCCATTAAAAAACACTCTTAATCAGTTTTGGGGCAGTGCTATCGCTTTAGCTACAGGGTTTTCTGTTGGCCGAGAAGGGCCTGCTGTACATTTAGGCGCAGCGAGCAGTAGTTATATTGGTAACATTTTAAAATTACCTCATAACAGTATGCGCACCCTATGTGGTTGTGGAGTTGCTGCAGCAATAGCAGCAAGCTTTAATACCCCTATTGCTGCTGTGCTATTTGTGATGGAAGTGATATTACGTGAATATAAAATTCATATGTTTATTCCGATCATGCTATCAGCGATGATCGGTTCGATAATGACCAGCAGTGTTTTTGGGCCGGTACATGAATTTGAATATTTCAGTCAAATCACCATGACTTATCAACATTATCCTTGGCTTATTGTTGCCGGAATCTTTTTGGGTTTTATCGCATTTTTATTTAATCGTTACCTAGTATTAATTATCAAATTTTCTGAAAAATATCATATTTTCCCTCGATTAATGGTCGCGGCATTTATTACTGGCGGTATAGGCTATTTTATTCCTTTTGCCATGGGAACTGGCCTAAGTGCTGTTGATTTTTCAATTAATCATCCTTATGAGTTTCAATTGTTATTTGCTTTACTCGTCGCCAAGCTTGCCATGACGGTATTTGCATTAGGTTTAGGTATACCCGGTGGTATTATTGGCCCTATTTTAGGCATTGGCTCTATCGCTGGCGCTTGTATTGCCGCTATCGTTATACTATTTGTACCTGAAGCAAACTTAAGCAGTGATTTTATCTTAATGGGTATGGCTGGCTTTATGGCAGCAACGCTTAACGCTCCTCTGGCGGCATTACTGGCAATCGTTGAGTTATCGAACCAAATTGAAATAATTGTACCCGCGATGATAGTCATTGCGGTTGCCTGTGTAACATCAGGGCAGTTTTTTAAAAACAAGTCCGTTTTTGTGATGCAAGCCAATATTATGGGTCTAACTTATCGGCAAACGCCTATTGAAAAATCGTTACAAAAAGTGGGTGTTGCTAGCTTTTTAAATGAAAAAATCACTTTAATAGACAATAAACAAATGTCTAATGATGAAGAATTACTCGCTAAATTAAGAGTGCTAAATCAAGAGCGCAGTCTCATCATTAAAAATCATCAGAGCAACAGTTATTATCAGCTGGTATCATTAGCAACAACATCTAACAACGACAATGATTCTTTAAATAAGCAACCATTAATTAAGCATCAATTGTCTCCATTATCGAGCCAAGCAACTTTATCAGAAGCATATAATATGCTGGTCGATGAAAGAGATGGTGGCGTTTATATTTATGATTCGAACCCAAAAGAGATACTGGGGATCATTACTTTTGAACAAATTCGCACCTATTTAGTAGAAGGTAAATCTAGCTAATGACTACAATTTTATGGCTAAAAGCCTTTCACGTTTTTTTTATGGTGGCATGGTTTGCTGGTATTTTTTATTTACCTCGATTATTTGTTAATCACGCAGAAACAAATTCTTTAGAAGTTGCAGAGCATTTAAAAGGAATGGAAAGGCGTTTATTACTTTTTGTCACTCCTTTTGCACTTTTCACTGTTATTTTAGGCATTGCGATTATTTATCAATACGGTTATTCATGGTTCGTAGCCGCTAAATGGCTACACTTAAAAATCACCCTAGTCATATTTTTACTGGCTTATCACGGTTATTGTTTTAAAGTGGTTAAAGATTTTCAACAAGATAAAAATACTCATAGTGGTAAATTTTACCGTTTATTTAATGAAATTACGGTTTTTCTATTACTGGGTATTATCATTTTGGTTTATGTAAAACCTTTTTAAAAAGTTGGAGTATCAACTTAAAACTCAGTCATCCAAAGACGTTTATCATTAAGTAGTTTTTGTGTATAGTCAGAAATTAATGGATTAGTTAGATCAAATACCTTTCGGTCATGTAATTTTGCTCTGTCAATAACGCCAGAAATAAGTTTGTGATGGTGAAAAAACTGTTCAAATTCACCAGAATTAACTAGATTAGTTAGCCCTTTCCTAAGTCTATTGGTTAGACGTATATTTTTCTTATTTACGAAAAAATAAATAGGAGCAAAGTATTTTAAAGCAATATTTTTCTCGACCACTAAATTTTTAATATGCGCTATTTCTATCCAAGGTTCGTGCAGAGCGCGAGGAAAATAATCAAAGCGCTTTTTTTGTAACATTTTTAGTAAATTATTACTATGACCCAAAGTTACTTTGAAATTATTTGCTTTCAGAATTTCACTGTCAGGCCAATCGTATCCCTGCCCTAATGGAACTAATTTTAGATTTTCTAACGTCATATCCTTAGTAAAATACTTTTGGTTTTCTGGGCGTATAATAAAAATTCGATAACCCATTAAACCTTTAAGTAAAGGAACATATATAGCCTGTAAACGTTGTTCCAAATCTGCAGTTGTCATTCGCCACATTAAATCAACATATTCTTCACGTTCTAACATTATAGAGGTGCGTTCTTGTGCCATTTCCATTGCAATGGGCTGTATTGTATAACCTCCAAACTCTTTTTGGGTGTTTTGTAAGACTAACTCTAACAAATCCAGAAAATACTTTTCCTTAGGGTCGGGATAATTTTTAGAGTAGACATAACGCACCACATCCATAGCAATACATGTATTAGCGATAAAGAACAAAATAATGAAAATGAAGATTTTTTTCAAATGCCCCCCCCATGACATAACTAAATAATTATAGACAATATATGACTAATCAACTGCGATAACAAATGGCTTGTATCAACTTACCGATATTAACGTCGAGAAGTTATTCTCTAACTTTCTGATTCATGCTATATTCCTGCCCAAAATACCACTTGCTTAATTAGGTGATTAACTATGATGAAATTTGAAGGAAGCCACATTCTTTCGGTATCACAGTTTGACCGAGAAGCCATTTCTCGTATTTTAGAAATATCCTCTCAAATGGCGCCTTATGCAATGCGTAAAAAACGCTGTACTGTATTAGATGGCGCAATATTAAATAATTTATTTTTTGAACCAAGTACCCGTACCCGCGTAAGTTTTGGCACCGCATTTAATTTATTAGGGGGCTTTGTTCGTGAAACGGTTGGCCAAGAAAATTCATCATTAAGTAAAGGTGAGTCATTATTTGACACAGCTAAAGTGATCAGTGGTTATTCCGATGTTATTGCCATGCGTCATCCTAAAATGCACTCTGTTGCAGAGTTTGCTCAAGGTAGCAGCGTTCCGGTAATAAATGGTGGTGATGGCGCTAACGAACACCCGACACAAGCATTGCTCGATTTATTTACTATTCAGTCTGAAATGACACCTTTTAACAAAGGCTTAGATAATTTAAATATTACCTTGATGGGCGACTTAAAACATGGTCGTACCGTGCATTCATTATCAAAGTTATTAAGTTTATATAACAACATAAAAATAACAATGATTGCTCCAAAAGCTCTGCAAATGCCAGACAGCATTGTATCAGCCCTTGTTAATGCTGGTCATGAGATCGTGATCACCGATAAAATTGAAGGTAACCTCGCCTGCGATGTCATTTATCAAACGCGTATTCAGCAAGAACGTTTTGCCAGTAAAGATGAAGCTGAACTTTATCGTGGTCATTTCAGTTTAAATAAAGAGGTTTATCAACAATATTGTCAAAACAATACGGTGATCATGCATCCTTTACCACGAGACTCTCGCCCGGAAGCAAACGAATTAGATACAGATTTAAATGATTTAGATAACTTGGCTATATTTAGACAAGCGCAAAATGGTGTATTGGTAAGAATGGCATTATTTGCCCTTACTTTAGGTGTTGAAAATCAACTAAACCAATATGAAAAACCCGTAACTTGGTATACCAATAAAAATTAGAGCAATAACAAATGACAAATATGCATACCTCTGAACAATTATTTGAAAGTGCACAACAAGTGATCCCCGGTGGCGTTAATTCACCTGTAAGAGCATTTAATGGCGTTGGTGGCACTCCTTGCTTCATTAAACGCGCCGAAGGAGCCTATATTTATGACGCGGATGATAAAGCCTATATCGACTATGTTGGTTCATGGGGACCGATGATATTAGGCCATAATCACCCAAAAATTCTTGAAGCAGTAATAGCAACAGCAAAAAATGGTTTAAGTTTCGGTGCACCAACAGAACTTGAAATAACCATGGCCGAAAAAGTACGTGAACTTGTTCCTTCCATGGAAATGCTACGCATGGTGAGTTCTGGTACTGAAGCAACCATGAGTGCTATTCGCCTCGCACGAGGTTATACCGGACGTGACAAAATACTAAAATTTGAAGGTTGTTATCATGGTCATGCTGACTCACTATTAGTTAAAGCTGGCTCTGGTGCTCTTACTATGGGTGTGCCTAATTCACCAGGAATTCCTGCCGATTTTGCCAAACATACCTTAACGGTTAGCTTCAATAATATTGAAGAAGTTAAACAAATATTTACTGAATATAAAGATCAAATAGCTTGTATTATTGTTGAACCCGTTGCTGGTAATATGAACTGTATCCCACCTGTTGAAGGTTTTCTTGAAGGATTACGTGAAGTTTGTGACGAACATCAAAGTGTATTAATTTTTGATGAAGTAATGACAGGTTTTAGAGTGGCATTAGGCGGTGCGCAAGCTTATTACAATATTGTCCCAGACCTTACTACGTTAGGTAAAGTGATTGGCGGCGGTATGCCCGTTGGTGCATTTGGCGGCAAAAAAGAAATCATGGACTTTATTGCCCCTGTTGGCCCTGTTTATCAAGCGGGCACATTATCAGGTAATCCAATTGCTATGGCCGCAGGATTAGCTGCTTTAAATGAGTTATCTCACCATGAAGATGGCCAAGCTGACAAACACCAACAACTTAGCAAGGCAACAGAAAAACTAGCCATGGGTTTACAGGCTGCGGCGCAAAGAAATGGAATTTCATTGAGTATTAATTATGTCGGTGCAATGTTTGGCTTCTTTTTCACTGATGAAGAAAACATTACCACCTATGAACAAGCTACGGCCTGTGATGCTGAACGGTTCAAACGATTTTTTCATCTGATGCTCGAAGAAGGTATATATTTAGCACCATCAGCTTTTGAAACTGGTTTTTTATCGACTGCACATACTGACAAAGAGATTGAGTTAACGTTAGAAGCAGCAGATCGGTGTTTTGCGAAGTTGTAACTGAACATCTTCATTCATTCACATTGATATGCAGGGATGCACTAATATCTTGACGGTATTAGTAATTTTGTAGGTCGACACGAACGGAGTGAGGTTCGACAAAGGTTTAAAAGTTAAATACTTTGTCGAGGTAAACCTCGACCTACACATCCTGAACATCGTCACTCATTCACATCCATGTGACCGTGACATACCGTTCATCCTGAACATAAAAAGGTAGATAAGTTAATTGCTCATCTACCCTCTTTTTTAAATCATTACTTTTGTATTTAACGCTTTAATTAACTTTTAACGCAGCCATTTCTTGTTGTAGCCATTCATAAGCTTGTTGCCAACCTAACTCCAAACCTGAGAAGCTTTTAGTATTCCATTTATCCATCAAGCGCTTACCTTGTAAGTCGTCAATAACTTGAAGGCTTTCACTATTATAATATACAAAAGCGATGGCCTTTAAGCCCTCATATGAAGCAATAGATAATTTAGCCTCATAAGTATAAGAATAGTTATTGATGCGATTAACGAGCAGCGCAAAGTCCCCTTGAATATATTTATCAACAAACTCATGACATTCATCAATCATTTCTAAGGTTATTTCTACACCTTCATCAGCAATGACTTCAAAAACATTTTCAGAAAGCCTATTATAAAAACCAAAACTAGTACGATGCTTCATTCAACCTCCTGTATAGATTCACAATACACGCGCCATTTGATGTGCGTGAATATAATATTAAGAGTTGCCGAAAAATCGCACTAAATATCCATATACCTCTAACTCAAGTCTAGAAGGTTTTTAAAGTTTCCTAGACTTAAATTAATCTAACATAGAAGATTTAATTAAATATGTTTAAAAAGTGTACTGTTTTTGTAATTTTCATTCCCTTTTCTTAATTTTTGCCAAATAACCTTTCCAACCATGAACTCTTTTTCTCTATCGGCTGTGCACATTCTTTTAAAAGCTTCAAACTCGTTGTTATCGCAGGAAGCTTAATACTACCAGCACACTCACCATCAATGGCATTACCCGTTTTTGACTCAAATAACACCACAGCAATACTTTCCGGTATCGTTAACGTTAAACTTTCCACTCCTTGTTTTTTCATATATTGAGAAAACAATACTAACGCACCACTACTGCCAGTAAGCTTTGTTGGCTTGTTGTCATCTCGTCCTAGCCAAGTTGTCACTAAATATTTATTGTCATAACCAACAAACCAACTATCACGTTGTTCATTGGTTGTTCCTGTTTTTCCTGCAAGCCGCTTCCCTTTTAAACGCCATGATAAAGACTTAGCAGTGCCTCTTTGTGTAACATCTGCTAATGCATAATCTATTAGGTAGGATGCTTGTGAAGAAAATAGCTGAACATTCTCATTATCAATACTCCACAAAGTATCACCTTGCTCAGAAATAATTTGATTAATGGCATGCCCCTGCTGGGCATAACCTTTATTGGCGATAGGTAAATAAAATTGATTAACGTCAAGAGGCGACATATCTAAAGCGCCTAATAATATCGAGGGGCGCATCGTTAAATCTTGTTGATAACCTAAAACAAATATCACCTCGGCAATATTATTTAATCCTAAGGTCATACCTAAATTAACCGTAGGTATGTTGAGTGACTTAACCAAACCATCAATAAAATTAACTTGCCCTCGGTACTTGCCATCATAATTTTTAGGCTGCCATTGCTCACCAGCACCCGTGGATATGGTTAATTTTTTATCTTCTAAAATTGTCGCTAAATTAAACTGCTCGTGACGCTCTAATGCTGCTAAATAAATGGCGGGTTTAATTAAAGAACCTATCGGCCGCTTTGCATTTAAGGCACGATTAAAGCCCGCATAACCACTTTCTTTATCACCCACAATTGCTTTTATTTCACCTGAAGTAATTTCGGTAACAATCATGGCGACCTGTAACTGATTTTTGCTATTGCCGTTCTCAAGTTTAGGTAATTGCTCGCTGACTGTTTGCTCTAACAACAATTGGCTATAATGAGAAAACCCAGTAAAAACACGAATACCTGACTGTTGATCATATTCAGACAAAAGCTCTGTTAACTCTCGTTTCACCAACTGTAAATATGCAGGATACTTTTGTTTAACCAAACGACGTGCGTGTCGAATTGATAATGGAGACTCAATTGCTTGCTGGTATTGTGCCTTAGATAAAAAATCATTTTGAAACATCAACTTTAAAACGAGATCACGTCTGGTTAACGCATTTTCAGGGTGTCGCCAAGGATCATAATAGCTAGGTCCTTTAACTTGCCCTACCAACATCGCCATTTGTTCATAGTTTAATTGTTCAAGCGTACGACCAAAATAAAATTCAGCTGCCAAACCAAAGCCATAAATACCATTAGCATAGTTTTGCCCAAGATATACTTCGTTAATATAAGCCTCAAGCAACTGATCTTTGCTATATCGATATTCTAAAATTAACGCCATGATGGCTTCGTTTACTTTTCGCCACAGCGTTTTTTGTCGCGTTAAAAACATATTTTTAACAAGCTGTTGGGTCAAGGTACTACCACCCTGCACGGTACGTCCTGCACGTAAATTAGTATACAAAGCGCGCAGAATTCCTAATGGTGATATGCCCGAATGAAAATAAAAGTTTCTATCTTCAACTAATAATAAAGTATCAAGTAATGTTTCTGGTACATTCTCAAGACCAACCAATACTCGGTCTTCTTTGCTATCAGGGACAAGTCGATCAATCAACACCGGCTCTAAGTGAACTTGCTTAACTTGAGCATTGCCATAATAGAGTTGGTTAATTTTGCCATTTTTCACGTTAATTGTTATTTTTTGTGCGGTAACCATTGCAGCAGAAAAACTAAAGATGCGACGGAAAATAATCAGTCTATTTTTTGAAAATGCATATTCCCCAGCATTGCGAACTTTACGCACCTTTTTATAGCCAGAAAAACGTAATGAAGAAACCAAGTGAGTTATGCTTAGTTTATTTCCTAAGTTAAGCTCTTCCGCTTTGCCATAAACTTGCACTGGTACCTGCCAGCGTTGTCCTTCAAAGGTTTGGCGTACTTTGCCATCAAGATAAATGGCATAAATCCCTAAAGTAATAACACCAATAAAACCAAGCTTAATACAGGTCATTAACAACCAATGCAATATGCGCTTAACTAGAGTTTTTTTTACGGGTTGATCATCGTTTTCTGACTTAATCTTTTTTGACATAAACGGCTATATTTCTCTTTAAAATTACTTAACGTCTTTAAGGTGTCTTTTTACTTTATTTGTTGCTTGTGCGTTGGCAGGGTCATCTGGCCAATAATGTCTCGGATATTGTGATTTCATGTCCTTTTGCACGGCCTTATAACTCCCCTGCCAAAAAGCCACTAAATCTTGAGTCACCTGAATTGGGCGTTTCGCTGGTGATAATATCTCAATAATAAGTGCAATACTTTCGTTATTGTTACTATCGCCGATACTCGGCGTTACGTTTACACCATACAATTCTTGCATTGGTAATGACACTATCGGCGCTATATCTTGGCTATAGCGAATAGGACATTTTCGCCCCGTTGGCCCTAAAAAATAAGTAGGCGCAAGCTTATCTAATAATTTCTGCTGTTGATAATCTAATAGTGACAACAGCATCGTAGAAAAGTCGCACTTATTTAATTGTGCCTTAGTTCTAATATGACCAACATAAGGAGCAAACCATTTAACAATATTTGATAATAATGACTGCTCACTTACATCAGGGAATTGAGTCTGCTTTTGATATTGATTTAACCAACGCCAGCGAGTTAACAAAGCTTTATCTTTTTCAGTCCATGAAAGAA
>JABSOX010000029.1 GCA_013215655.1 Colwellia sp. | reverse complement strand
ATAAAGGGCCAGCAAACAGAGAGCCGATAACAGCCCCTAAGGTTGGAGCACTAACCACAAACCCTTGTTGCCATTCGTTTAACTGAAACTCAGTGGTGACAAAACCCACTACTCCGGAAATTACCGAAGCATCAAAGCCAAAGATAAAACCACCTAAGGCGACAACAACAGCATAAAAAATACTGGTAGATATTGAATTAGACATCTTTCTACTCTCATTACTATTTAACTATGTAAACCATAAAACCATATTGTTAACGCTAACACAAGCTTTCCCACAGTGTTTTACTATTTAATTTAGGTCTAAAGTCTTTTTAAACTAACCTATTCACTCCTTCCCTTCTTTAACATACAAAGCACCAACAACAAAATAACTACCAATCACTTGTTTTTACTAGCTTATTCTTATGGCGCATTAGTTTTGTAGCTATCATTTAACCATATTTATCCTTAAATACTATTGTCAATCGACAAAACCAATGCTAATGTTAGCGCTAACAACAAATAGCTAAAATGACACATTATGTATTTAGGCATTGATTTAGGCACATCTGGTGTAAAAATTATTCTTTTGAATGACAACGAGCAACTTGTCGCTCAGGCATCCTCACCTTTAAGCGTTTCGCGACCCACTGACTTATGGTCTGAGCAGAACCCTAGTGACTGGTGGCAAGCAACTAATTTAGCTATGGCGCAATTAAAACAAAGTCATAGTTCCGAATTGTCAGCGGTTAAAGCCATTGGCTTATCAGGCCAAATGCATGGTGCAACCTTAATAGATAAACATGACCAAGTTATTCGCCCAGCGATATTATGGAATGACGGTAGAAGTTTTAAAGAATGTCTTGAAATAGAACAAAAAGTTAAAAATAGCCGAGACATTACCGGCAATATAGCGATGCCAGGCTTTACTGCGCCTAAATTATCTTGGGTAAATAAAGTTGAAAATTCGTTATTCAAAAAAATCAACAAGGTATTGTTACCAAAAGACTATCTCAGATTATTGATGACAGGCGAATACGCCTCTGATATGTCAGATAGCGCAGGAACGCTTTGGTTAGATGTTGCTAAAAGGCAGTGGTCAGTCGAAATGTTAGCAGCCACCGAATTAACCGAAAAGCATATGCCTAAACTTTTTGAAGGCACTGAAATTACCGGCACTTTAACCGCTGAGGTTGCCAATACGTGGGGAATGAATAGAGTGCCCGTTGCTGCTGGTGGTGGCGATAATGCTGCAGGAGCTGCGGGAATTGGTGTGATTAACCCCAACGAGGCCTTTTTATCTTTGGGTACGTCCGGGGTATATTTTGTTGCTAATGAGCGTTATCAACCAAACCCTGATGGTGCAGTACATACCTTTTGTCATTGCATACCAAATACTTGGCACCAGATGTCTGTAATTTTAAGCGCCGCTAGCTGTTTAACTTGGGTCACTCAGTTAACAGGCTTTGCAAATGAACAAGCGCTGCTAGATGAAGTCGCTAAAGAAGATTTCAGTCACCCCTGTGGCTTGCTATTTTTACCTTACTTATCAGGCGAGCGCACTCCGCATAACAATCCCAATGCTAAAGGTGTTTTCTTTGGTCTAACTCATAATACTAACAAAGCACAACTAGGCAGAGCCGTGTTAGAAGGCGTTGCTTTTGCTTTTGCCGATGGCCAGCAAGCTCTGTTCGATTCAGGTACAAAAATTGATCAAGTATCAGTGATTGGCGGTGGTGCTAGAAGCAGCCTTTGGGGAAAAATTCTTGCCAGTGTTTTACAACAACCCTTGATTTATCGTGAAGGGGCTGAGCTTGGTCCTGCCTTTGGTGCAGCCAGATTAGCAAGATTATCAGTAACCAATGAATCTCCTGCACAAGTTTGCCAACCTGGAATAATAAATTCAACCATAGCGGCCGATGCCAACATGTCGGATTACTATCAAGAAAAATATCAAACCTACAAAAAAATCTATAGCAACTTAAAAGACTGCTTTTAATTTGCCCGTAACTAATAACCAGTACAGATTAATTTAATTGAAAATTTTATAAGGAAACACCATGAGTCAGTTTTTTGAAACCGTGAGCAAAATTAAATTTGAAGGTGAAAACTCAACCAATCCATTGGCCTTTCGTTATTATGATGAAAATCAAATGGTACTTGGCAAATCAATGAAAGAGCATCTAAGATTTGCCGCTTGTTATTGGCATAGCTTTTGTTGGACAGGCTCAGACATATTTGGTGCTGGTACCTTTGACCGTCCCTGGATCAAAGCGGCAGGCAATCAACTAGGGTTAGCAGAACAAAAAGCCAAAGTAGCTTTTGAATTCTTTGAAAAGCTTGGTGTACCTTATTTTTGTTTTCATGATACCGACATTGCACCTGAAGGCGCTAGCTTAAAAGAGAGCCATGCTAACGTAAATCATATTGCTGATATTTTTGAACAAGAAATGTCACGCACCGGTGTTAAGTTACTTTGGGGCACGGCTAATTTATTCTCTAACGCACGTTTTTCTGCAGGCGGTTCAACTAACCCAAACCCTGAATTATTTGCCTATGCTGCAGCACAAGTTAAACACGCCATGGATGTTACCCATCGACTAGGTGGTGAAAACTATGTGCTATGGGGTGGTCGTGAAGGATACGACACTTTATTAAATACCAATCTCAAACAAGAAGGTGAGCAATATGCCCGCTTCTTAAAAATGGTGATCGAACACAAACATAAAATCGGCTTTAAAGGCACGTTACTGATTGAACCTAAGCCTCAAGAGCCAACCAAACACCAATATGATTATGACACAGCAACAGTTTCTGGATTCTTACATAAGCACGGCATTCATGATGAAGTAAAAGTGAATATTGAAGCTAACCATGCGACCTTGGCTGGCCACAGCTTCCATCACGAAATTGCTACTGCTTGTGCTGAAGGCATTATGGGCAGTATTGATGCTAACCGTGGTGATATGCAAAATGGTTGGGATACCGATCAATTTCCTAATGATGTCGCTGAATGTACTTTAGTGATGTACGAAATATTAAAAGCAGGTGGTTTAACCACAGGTGGCTTTAATTTTGATACCAAATTACGCCGTCAGTCATGTGAACGTGATGATTTATTTATTGGTCACGTTGGTGGTATGGATACAATGGCTAAATCATTACTCAATGCCGCTAAACTGATGGAAGATGCTCCGCTTTCCGATTTTGTTGCTAATCGTTATGCCGGTTGGCAAGACAACTTAGGTCAAAGTATCTTAACGGGCGATCATAGCCTAGAGAGTTTATCTAAACTTGTGCTTGAAAATAACATCAATCCTAAACAGATTTCCGGTCGTCAAGAGCTACTCGAAAACATCGTCAATCGTTACCTGTAATTTAACTGACTAGAAGGATAGCCAGTGATACTAAACATTCACTGGTAATGAACAACATGAATTTATTAGAACAACTGAAAAAAGTAACCACTGTCGTTGCCGATAGTGGTGATGTTGACTCCATCAAAGCATTAAATCCCGTAGACGCCACCACAAACCCGTCACTTATATTACAAGCGGCAAAACTGCCGCAATACCAACATTTAATTGATCAGGCCATTGCTAAATATAGCACCAACGGTCAGGTAGATATTGACCATATCTGTGATCAATTAATCGTTAATTTTGGTTGTGAAATACTGAAACATGTCCCTGGTCGTATTTCTTCAGAAGTAGACGCACGCCTATCTTTTGACACCCAAGCAAGTGTAGAAAAAGGTCGTAAGTTAATTAGCCTTTATGAGCATGCGGGTGTTAGTAAAGACCGTGTATTAATTAAACTCGCCTCAACTTGGCAAGGTATCAAAGCTGCCGAGCAGCTAGAAAAAGAAGGAATAAACTGCAACCTAACGTTATTATTCTCAATGGCTCAAGCTAAAGCGTGTGCTGAAGCTAAGGTAACACTTATTTCTCCTTTTGTTGGTCGCATACTTGATTGGTATCGAGCACAAGAAGAAAATCCCGCTGAAAACATAAATCACCTTGGCGCTAATGATCCTGGCGTTGTCTCTGTAACTAACATTTATAATTACTACAAAACCTACGGCTACAATACCGTAGTAATGGCCGCCAGCTTTAGAAACACATCAGAAATCATAGAGTTAGCCGGTTGTGACTTGTTAACTATTTCTCCTGCTTTGTTAACCGAATTACAAAATAGTGAAGGTAGTCTCGACACTAAACTCTCTGCTGATCAGGTCAAGGTTAAATCTCGTGAAGAATTAACCCCCTTAACACCAGCTAGTTTCGGATGGCAACATAATGAAGATGCCATGGCAGTTGAAAAATTGTCTGAAGGTATACGAAATTTTGCCGTTGACCAGAGCTTGCTAGCAGATTTAATTTCATATCGAATTAATCAGAAACTCAGCGCATAGCGTAAAGAATTAAGTAGGTATGGCTTAAGAATCAAACTCTCCCAAGCATTCTTTTGCCATACCCACTTAATATTTAAATAGCAAAAACTCGCCGACAAAGGCTAATAATTAAAAATGACTTCTAGAACTTCTCTCGCCAGTTGGAAAAAATTAACTGCTCATGCTCAAGAAATGAAAAGCGTTCACATGAGTGAACTGTTTTTGACAAATAATAATCGTTTTAGCGATTTCTCTCTTCATCTACCGCCATTTTTATTGGATTATTCCAAAAATTTGATCAACAAACAAACGATGGAAAATTTGTTTGCTCTAGCTAAAGAATGCGAAATTGAAACTTGGCGAGAAAAAATGTTTGTTGGTGAGCGTATTAACAAAACAGAAAATAGAGCAGTACTACATTCCGCACTCCGTAATCGCTCTTTAACACCTATAATGTTGGACAATAAAAATATTACCGATGATGTTCAACTAGCGCTGAATCAAATGAAGGAGTTCAGTGATAAAATACGTCAAGGGCTATGGAAAGGCTATTCAGGAAAGAGAATAACCGATGTAGTTAACATTGGTGTTGGTGGTTCTAACCTAGGCCCACAAATGGTTACAGAAGCTTTAAAGCAATACAGCGATAACAGTGTCAATGTTCACTATGTTTCAAATGTTGACGGCACCCAAATCGCTAATGTACTTCGCCCACTAAATCCAGAAAAAGTACTGTTTATCGTTTCCAGTAAAACCTTTACCACCACGGAAACTATGACGAATGCTAATACGGCAATGAAGTGGTTAGTAACATCGTCTTTTGACTCGTCAGCTATTGCCAAGCACTTCGTCGCTGTTTCTGCAAACAAGAAAAATGCGATGGAGTTTGGTATAGCAGAAGAAAATATTTTTGATATCTGGGATTGGGTTGGTGGAAGATTCTCTTTGTGGTCAGCTATTGGCCTGCCTATCGCTATCGATTTGGGCTTTGAGCGCTTCATAGAGTTACTTGAAGGGGCACATGAATTAGATAATCATTTCAAAGAAGCGCCACTCGAACAAAACGCCCCTGTTATTCTCGCGTTACTGAGTATTTGGAATTGTACATTTTTGGGCGCCCAATCTCAGGCTATTCTTCCCTATGATCAAACTCTGCATATGCTCAGTGCCTACTTACAACAAGCAGAAATGGAAAGTAACGGTAAGTCAGTCACTTGGGATGGCGAGGAAATAACATACGCGACGGTGCCTTCTATTTGGGGTGAGTTAGGTATTAATGGACAGCACGCCTTTTATCAATACTTACATCAAAGTAACAATATAGTTCCGGCTGACTTTATTGGCTCAGTTGCGAGTGTCACTCCTGTACAAGGCCATCATGAAACCTTAATGGCGAATTTTT
Organism: Colwellia sp.; assembly: GCA_013215655.1. GTDB lineage: Bacteria > Pseudomonadota > Gammaproteobacteria > Enterobacterales > Alteromonadaceae > Colwellia_A. The sequence goes on along the minus strand of JABSOX010000029.1, from coordinate 55,970 downwards.
TCGCTCAAACTCAGGCTTTAATGCAAGGGGTTAATGAAGAGCAAGTAAGGGCTGATTTAGCTGCAAAAGGACGTACTAAGGATTATATCGATAAAGTGGCTCCTCATAAAATACATAAAGGAAACAGACCGACCAATACAATATTACTTAATCAAATATCACCACGAACTTTAGGAAGTTTAATTGCTCTTTATGAACATAAAATATTTGTTCAAGGCATAGTGCTCCAAGTTTGCTCATTCGATCAATGGGGTGTAGAACTTGGCAAAGGATTGGCCAATAAAATCCTAAATGAACTCGCTAAAAACACTACCAACACTGAACATGACAGTTCTACCTCAGGCTTAATTGCCTATTACCAAGCGAAAGTTAAAAATGACTAAACAGATGAAGACCTATGTTTTATTTAGTGCCTTTGGTGATGAAATTCATATTACAAATTACGGTGCCAGATTATTAAAATGGTTTACTAAAGTTGGGAATGAACGTCGAAATATTATCCTAGGCTACGAGAATATTGAAGACTACTTAACCGATGAATGTTATCTCGGCGCTATTGTCGGTCCGTACGCCAACAGAATTAAAAACTCTACAGTAAAAATTGGAAAAAATGATTTTATTTTATCTGCCAATGAAGAAACACACCACTTACATGGCGGTAAAAATAGTATCAGCGATTTATGGTGGGAATGTATTGAAGAAAATTCAAATTCATTAAAATTTAGATGTGAATTGACGGATGGTTTTAACGGTTATCCTGGGCCAATGTCACTATCGGTCACTTATGTATTAAAAACTGACAAGAAAAAAGGATGCGATCTAAACATTCACATCATGATAAACAGTAAAAGCATGACTATTGCGGGGCCTACTGCACATCCCTATTTTAATTTATCCGGCCAAAAACAAAGCATTAACGATCATCAACTACAAGTTCACTCAAAATCAATTGCTGAACTCGATGAAAGTAATATCCCAACAGGTTCAGTTCAATCGGTAAACAAAACAAAGTATGATTTTCAACAGCCTAAAAACCTTACCGAAATTGGTGAAGCTTTTCATTTAGATGATAATTACTTTATTCAAAAGAATATGAGTAAAGAACCTACGACCCATGCTGTTCTTTATAGTCCTGATCAACAACTGCAATTGCAGGTTTTTTCAAATTATCCATCGATTCAAATATATAGTGGTGCGCATTTACAAGGTAAATTCTTTCCTTTTGAGGGTATCTGTTTAGAGCCTCAATTTGCTCCAAATAGCCCTAATACTGCAAAATTTCCATTTACTTATACAGAATCCAATTCGCCATTAAATGTAATGATAACTTACCGATTAATTAAGTGCCTTTGACCGCATTAGACTCACGTTCAACAATTTCAAAATCAAGTACATGTCTATACTCTCTACTATTGGCTTTTGATGCGTCAGCAAATTTTTTCGAAGCTATTAGCTCAATGGCAAGTGCAGCCATTTCTTGTATTGGCTGTCTAATGGTAGTCAAATGTGGAGTGACTGTTGTGGCCAAGTGACCATCATCAAATCCTGTTACAGAAAGCTGGTTAGGTATCGTCAATTGATTCATATGTGCTGCCGAGATTACGCCTGCTGCCATCTCATCATTAGCAGCAAATATTGCGCTTGGTCTATCCTTAAGAGCTAACATTTTTTTAGCGGCGTTAAAACCAGAATCGTATGTAAACATTCCTTGTTCTATATATTCAGGTGGCACATTTATTTGATTAGAACGCAGAGCATCTAAATATCCCTGATAACGTAAGCGACTAGCGCCTTGGTTAGGGTTTCCAATTATATGACCTATTTTTGTATGCCCTTGTTTAATCAATAATTCGGTTATTTCAAACCCAGCTTGGTAATCATCCATACAAATATATGGAGACAAATTAAGCTGTGAGTCAGGAGCTATTCGAACAAAAGGAACATTAGCTTCTTTTAACGTTGTTAAGACTTCAGGGATATCGCAAACAGGAGGCAATAGTATAATGCCATCAACTTGAGTGACTTCAATAAGGTCTTTAACCGCAACTATCGACTTTTCGATATCGTCATCAATTTCATCTGCAACTAAATGATGGCCTGTAGCTCGGCAGCTTTTTAAGCCGCGTAACAAAAACTTACTCACGTAAGAAGTATCTAAATCAAAATATAACAAACCTATAAGAAAAGACTGACTTCCCGCCAATCGCCGTGCAGCAACGTTTGGACGATAATTTAGTGCATTGACAGCCTCCATCACCAAGGCCGTTTTTGCCGCACTAACTTTAGTATCTTTACTCATGACTCTTGAGACTGTCATTGTTGATACACCTGCTTTTTCAGCAACGTCTTGAATACGAGCTCTTTTTACTTTTGCCATTTTCTAAGTTACTTTCCTGTTAATCGCTTCATTAACTGAGATTGACTATCTCTAATTTAACAGTACTTTAACAAGAATTGTTAGCGATATCATTGCATTTGATAACATTCTTGTTAAATATATTAGCGTCAATTGGGATGGGTTCAGTAATCAATGGGACTAAATGAACAACGAACAGTTAAATGTTATAAACATATTTATCCTTGTTTTATCAAACTAGTGTTAGGTTCAAATATTACAGAAAACCTCTAAAAGTTAAGAATAATAAACCAGTTATTTATTTAGGCGACAAAGACGCATTTTATACGGCGATTATTCGATTATGCTTGTTAACAGTCATACTACTGCTCGACTATCCTTATGAGTAGACAAGATGCTGGTAAGTTTGATAAAGGCTTATTATTGACAATCTGCTTTTAGTGACTTCCAAACGGCGTATTGAGGACATTATAAGTTGGGAAGTATTTCATTCACAGAATATGAAATAAAATGACTAAAAAGTGCTAAACAAAATTCCTTCTAAAAGACAAATAGAATGGTACAAATATAGAATAAGGTCATGACAACATATGGTTTAATGTGACAAGTTATGGTTCATGGATGACAGCTTATGCTTCACATGACAGAAAAATAAAAGATTGGTGGCAACCCAAATAGCCACACTCCGGCACATGAGTCGTCTGCTGCGGTTGCTTCCTTCCGGACCTGGCCGAGTTCACAGAGTATCATTGCGAAGGGACCAAAAGGGTCACCATAGAATTGCTAATCTCTAGCGGCGAGAATTATCGCTAATAGCATTAGATGATGCAAGCACTACTTACTCTATTCAGTCTGCTTGCAGTTTTTTTATACAATAACATTTAAATTTTTAATAAATTAACGATTACTGACGTTGTCGAGCAAGTTTTTCGTTAATTTCAAGCAGTATTGATTTAATCACCAACAAGTTGTCTTTACCCAAGCGTAAAAGAAGTTTGTCTGCATCATCAAGCGCTTCAGTTTCAGCATTTTTATAACGATACATCACACTCGGTCTTACCAATTCTATCGGCTCTTTTGGCAACTCCATATCTAAGACCCGTGTAATAGTACTTTGCAGTATGTCGGTAAAGTCATCGTCAGGGTAACCCAACTCACTATATGCTTGGTCTATTAGAGGTTTCAACTCAATATACCATTCCACCAATGAATCGGTATCAACAGAGCGTAACAAATCAACGTATAAGCTAAATCGTCTTGTTGAGGTATCATCCCACTGCCAAGTTGTTTTTGATTCGTTATTAGCACTATTTTTTTCTATTGCTGAAAATGTCGTTGCAGGTGCGATTAAGGGACTATGTTCATAGGCAATAAGCCCTTGTGAAAAGTTATCTGTAAAAACAACAAATCGTCTGATCATATCTTCATTAATCACGAGCTTAAGAAGTTCTTTTCGCCAAGTTAGTGAAGGTAGCTTTTCTTGTAACCAACCATCACTCTCATCCAAAGTCGGTAAAGGAGTGATCACTTCAACTATCTCTTCTATTACTTCGACGATTGGCTCAACAATAACTTCTTCAAGTTCAACGGGATCTTCTTCTATTACCGGAGCTATAGGTTCAACAACGACAGGAGCTATCTCGACAATTTTATCTTCTTGTCCCAAAAATAACCATGATAAGATTAAAAGAGAAAGGACACCGATAATACCCACAAGAATGGCTTTGGAAGGTTTTTTTTGTATAATTTCAGTAGAATCGTTCATATGTACCTTTGTAGAAATCGATAATTAATTACTATAATGTGAACTTCATTTTCATCAGTATTTTATTGTAAAGAAAAAATTCACCCTAATACCTCTATTGCGCATCATCTTGATTCTCAGGCAATGCATCGATGAAGGCTGGCAGATGATTACAACGCTCAACAATCGCAGAAATAATAGGGTATTGAGACATATCAACGCCAAAACGATTTGCGTTATATACTTGTGGTGCTAAGCACAAGTCGGCAATAGTAACTTGATCTTTGTAGCAATAGTCCCCTGAGGTTTTTCTTAAGCGTGTTTCAAGCGCTATAAACCCTGTATTCATCCAATGCAATGTCCACTTTAGTTTACTTTGGTCGTCAACATTAAGCTCATTCGCTAAATATTGCTGTATTCGTAGATTATTAACAGGATGAATTTCACATGCAATATCAAGCGCTAACGATTGCACGACCGCTTTTTCAGCAACATCATCAGGATATAGAGCACATTCAGGGTAAATATTATCCAAGTAATCAATAATAGCCATTGATTGATTCAATACAAGTTCGCCATCAATTAAAGTAGGCACTAAATGAGTAGGGTTTAATTCAACATATTGATCCTGATGTTGCTCGCCACCATTTTTAACCAGATGCACCGGAATTAACTGACAAGCGATGTTTTTTAAGTTTAATGCAATTCTCACGCGGTAGGCGGCAGAGGAACGCCAATAACCATATAATTTCATTTAATACTCTCTATACCTTATTTGATCAACTCTTAACTGTTTTTTTATTAATGTCATATTCACGCAATTTATTTGCGATAGCGGTATGGCTTAAGCCTAATTTTTTAGCTAGTTGCCTAGTACTTGGATAAGCTGGGTACAATTTACGTAATAAATCAGCCTCAAAACCCTTCACCGCAGCGTCTAATGTTCCTTCAAATTCTTGTTCTAAGTAACCATGCTCACGAGTATATGCAGGAAGCTGTAAATGCGTAGTCAATACCATACTTCCTTCCATCAGAGATACCGCTCTAATAAGAACATTTTCAAGTTGTCTTACATTTCCCGGCCATGGGTAATGCTCAATAAAATCTCGACAATCATCAGATAGGGTAACGCTCGACTTACCAATACGTTGACCAAACTTTGCGATAAAGAATTCCGCTAAAGGAATAATATCAGAACGACGTTCACGCAATGAAGGAATATTTAAACCTAAAACATTCAAGCGGTAATATAAATCTTCTCGAAAATCACCTAAAGAAACCATACTAAGTAAGTCGCGGTTGGTTGAACCGATAATACGAACATTAACATTAATTTCGTGCTCATCATCTACTCGCCTAAAACTACCGTCTTGAATCACTCTGAGCAGCTTGGTTTGTAATTTTGGTGACATTTCCCCTACTTCATCAAGAAAAATAGTCCCTCCATCGGCAAGTTCGAATAATCCGCGTTTACTATTACTTTCACCTTTACTACCAACACCAAATAATTCGGTTTCAGCGGCGTCATCAGGTAAAGCAGCACAACTTAAGGTCATAAAAGGTTTATCTGTTCGTTCACTTGCCGCATGACATGCATGGGCGAGTAATTCTTTACCCGTTCCTGTTTCTCCAATAATTAACATTGAAGAATCCAGTAAAGCCATACGTTTAGCCTCACGTATCACTTTCCGCATAGAGCCACTAGTGGCTTGAATACCTGCAAAATTATTTTCATTGGCTTGCTTAAAAGCACTAATTTGCTGACCAAGCCTGATTTCGGATTTTAAAATAAGTACAGCGCCGGCTAATACATTACCTTCAGTACCGTCGGAAACATGAATTGGCATAATGTCAGCAACAAAGTCATCCTCTTGAAACTTTAACCGACGAGTTTGCGCTAAGACTTCATCGCCGTCTAACCAACGATTAAAGTTAAATCCCTTTAACCACAAACTAATATGTTCTCCAACTAAAGTATCTTCTTTTTGCCCCATAATAGCCGCAGAGACATTATTCACTATGCGTATATGTCCCTTAGAATCAATCGAAATAAAAGGGTCTGGAAATGTTTTGATCAGAGTCTCTAACTCATTTCTTTCTCGCTCAGAAGGCATGTATGGGGTTGTTTTAACATCAATAACACCCGTAATCAGACGAAGTTGCGGCATAAATGTCTGCAATTCAGAAAAGTCTAAATCAGGTATATTAATAAATATGTGGCCTGGTTGCTTTAGCTCAATACCACGTAAATCGATATCATGCTCAACAAAGATAGCCAAAACTTCTTGCGCAATACCCACTCGATCACTACAAACTATTTCCAAGCGCATTTATATTCCTCTTAGCAACTTACCTAGTAACAATATCCCATTGTAAACTAAATTTTACAACAATAAAAAGCCTCTTAGTGCTGGTCAGCTTTCTAATAAGCACACTTATATGTAAATAAATATTACAAAGCCCAGTATTTCAACAAAGTACGTCAATAAAGTACTATTTCTTAACTAACTGAAGCACATAAAAGTGAGCACTCTGTGTAAGATTAAATAATTCATGTATACCAAATAAAATACGACACAATAAATTTCCCCACAGAGAATTGATGTATCGCAATATAGGTTATTCAAATTCCGTTTAAGCTAAGTTCATTACCCTTATACGTAACACAGCTTATGACCAATCAATTTATTTCTGAATATCACGTTTATCACATTCTAAATCTAGCAGGTATTAACACACCTAAAAACTTGCTCCTCAATAAAAATATGGATATTAATAACTGCCATTTTCTTGAGGGAGACAAGGCTGTAATAAAAGGGCTTGCTCGAGATTTATGGCATAAATCAGACCTTAATGCTGTCCACTTTTGTGATTATAATCAAAGCAAAGTATTTGCTTTAGATGAAGAAATGAAAACACGTTTAAATAAAGAATACCCATGGATAGGTACCTTAATTACAGAACGCATTTCCTTTCAAACACCAAGTGGTATCCCTAGTGAAATATTTGTAAGTTTGACGAGGGTTAAGTGCTTACCCTCAAAGCCAGCACATGAAAAAAATAAGTATTGTAACTAACGCAGGTTATGAAACCGTAGGCAGTATGGATATTCTAGGTGATACGCATTCAGCACGACTCTATGATTTAACCGCCAATGACCAAAAAGTATTAAAAGAAGTATTAATTAATAACCAACTTGATAGCCTGGTTGCACCCGCCAATCCACTAGATTTAACCCCAATGGCGGGTGAAAAGGCATATTTTGATTGTGTTGAAGCAATGATAAAATTTGGTGCCGACACGGTACTGTTAGGTTTAGTACCATTAACAAATCAACTAGAGACTCAAGAATTACATCAAGTAAAAGAATTTGCACAGCAATTAAAAAAACTTGCCAATAAAAGCGATAGCTGCATTGGTATCGTCTTAGACGTAGGTTTATGTTATCAAGAATATAAAGATGTTTTTCAAAAAGAAAACCTTCCCGTATTTGATAGTATGGATATGGCCGTATTAGGCGTAAATATTCTTTATAAATAGTTAATTCGCTTTAAGCTTTAACGCCGTTAATATCGACAAACCTTCAAGGTTACAAAAATTAACGGCTTGCTCAATATCATCAACGCTCAGTCCTAAGTCTTCCATTAAATGCTGTCCTAAGAATGTTTGTTTGGAATACATTCCAGGATGAGAATTAAGTAAAGCTAAACGACTAGCAACATACAATAATTTGGCAACTTTGTTAGTCTCTTGCCCGTAAGCACTATGGTATTCTTTGATCGGTGTAATTAATGATTCGGGCAGCTGCCACAAAGTTAATAACTCAGCACCACAATCGGCATAAGTAAAACCAAAAACATCTTGTTGTCTTTGCCAAGGTGTTTCATTTTTATCGTATGCTTGGCAATAGCTAACTTTTTTATTTTCCGATTGTGCAACCGCTAATTCGCCAATGTTATGTAGTAATCCAGACAAAAATAAACCTTCGTTATTCAGGCCGATTTTTTGAGCAAGAAACTTACAAATTAGCGCACAGTCAACACTGATCTCCCAAAAACGATCCATATCAACATCTATTTTATTAGTCTTACTAAATGTTGTGGTAATACCATAAGTATTAACAAGACTACGCACCTCTTCAATACCTAGCACCATAATGGCACGAGAAATCGAGTCTATCTCCCTTGGAAAATTAAACAACGCACTATTGGAAATTTTTAATAATGCAGACGACAAGGCGGGATCTAAACAAACAATATCAGCAATATCAGTAAGTGTTGATTGCTGATCATCCATAATTTCTTTCAAACGCAAATATATATCAGGCAAAACACATAAAACTTCTGCTTTTTGTGCGTACTCGAAAGCAGTAAAAGACATAATATAACTCCTAATATGAGAAAAACTTATATATAAAATTGTTATTTATTTTCTTTTTTGAGCTTAATAATTAAATCAATATGAGGGATCAATTCTTCAATTTCATGAATATGAGCACGTAAAACCTCCCACTGCCCTAATTCAAGTTTTCCTGAGTCAAGTATTGCTTGTTTAAGTTCACTAACTAAAGAGTTTGCATCATGTTGGTCAATAAATTCATTAATGCGTAATAAGGAATCTAAATCTGCTTGAGAGATGATTTCTGTTTCTGCGTCTTTTGCCATTCTGATAACCTAACTACAATATTTAAAAATAAGTATAGTTTGTTTTTCAAAAAACTAAGATTATAGCCATTACCATTAAAAGTGAGAGATTTCAGTTGGCATTTAAAGCACTTTAGGCAGGCATTTTTTTGATGATTTCTCTTGAAAAGATAGTTTTCAGCCACATACTATTATTTATAATAAAAATTTATGTAGGAATTTATAATGAATACAGAGCAAATGGTTACCGAACTATTCGATATATTTGATAAAAATAAAGATGGTGTTATTTCTCGTGGCGAGTTTGTTGAGCTAGCCGAGTGTTTATTGCACGATAAAGGATTAAACTTCAGCAGTAGTATTTTTACTCACTTTGATGAAAACCATGACAATGTTATTTCTCGTGATGAACTTATCACTATGGTTATTGAGCTTGCTTTATAAAGCTACAACAAAATAACCAACAAGCGATGTAAGAAACAGAAATTGAAGAGGTTTCTTTTCTTATTTCTTACATCTCGCATTATTTTCCTGTTGTATTAATAATCACTTATTTAGCAAAATCAAGTAGAGTTTGTCCTGTCATGCGATAACTCACCCATTCTTCTTGGGCTTTTGAGCCAATAGAGGCATAAAAATCTCGCGATGGGGTATTCCAGTCTAAACAACTCCATTCAAAGCGTGCGCAGTCTTTTTCTACCGCAATTTTAGCCATCGTTTTTAATAGTGCTAAACCCGCTCCTTTGCCACGGTGTTCAGGTGCCACATATAAATCCTCTAAATATAATCCTGACTTTGCTAACCACGTTGAATAATTATAAAAATAGATAGCCGAACCTATTGCGACACCATCACATTCACAAATCAAAGCAAATACTTGGCTATTATCACTAAACATACTTGTTTTAATGCTTTCTTCGGTTGCCAATACTTCATGCTCAGCTTTTTCATAAAGTGCTAAGTCTTTAATAAACTTTAAAAGTACCGCCGCATCGGCTTCTACTGCCTTTCGTATGGTTAATTCACTCATTTTTCGTCTCCATTTTGTAATATAGCTATATAATATACAGTCACATCAAATGACTCAAATGCATATTAAGCATATAATAATGCATTATAATCATATCGACTATCACTGAGAATAATGTGAACCTACACCAGATTGATTTAAATTTATTAGTGCTCTTTGATGCTTTATATAAGCACCGCTCAGTTTCCATCGCAGCAGATGAAATATGTATTAGTCAGTCTGCTTTCAGCCATGGTCTTAATCGTTTAAGAGAGCGTCTTGACGATCCTCTCTTTATACGAATAAAAAATGTTATGCAGCCAACAACAAGAGCAACACAAATCGCTCTTAAACTTAATCAAGCACTTCCAACAATTAGCTCAGCACTAAGTAAAAATGAGCCTTTTAATGCAAAAACATCAACAATGAACTTTAAATTTGTTGCCACAGACTATACCGAGTTAAGCCTACTGCCCAAGTTAATTGGCGCTATTAATAATAAAGCGCCTAACATTAGTATTACAGTACTTCCTGCGACAGAGCAGTTTCCTTTAGCCCGTTTAGAAAATGGCGAAGTGGATTTTACCCTTGGCTTTAGTCATCAATTAGAAAAATCTTCGTCAATGGAAAGTTATACTTGGTTAGAGGACAGTTACTGCACTATAGCCCGAAAAAACCATCCAGTGCTTACTAACGGCTTAACGATTGAAAACTTCCTGAAATTACCACATGTTCGAGTATCGCCTTGGGGTGAAAAACAAGGTGTTGTTGATCAAGTACTCAATAAAATGAAGCTACAACGTCAAGTTATATTGCAACTCCCTAGTGTTTTGGTGGCGCCGTATACTATTCTACATTCTGATTCGTTATTAACAATTCCTCGCAGAATTGCAGAGCTGTTAGCAACTCAAATTAATATTGAACTCTTTGAACCACCGATCACTCTACCTAACTATCAACTCAACATTTATTGGCATCGATTAAATGCCAGCAAAGTGAGTTATCAATGGCTGATAGAACAAATAAAAATGTTACACAAAAGCCAAGTATTTTAACATTCAATACCAACACATCCCACATTAACTGTGTAGGTGTTATGTTTACATTTTTGTATCTGTTAGGTTATGGTAATTCTCGTTATAGTAGTTTTATTAAAAACCATTAACTTTTTAACATCATTTAAGGAACAGTCAGTGCTAAAAAAACTACCTGCTTTATCTTTATCTTTATTTTTCACTTTTTGTTTTACTCAGCTTTCATATGCAGCAACAGTAAGTTCACTTGCTGATCAAACAGCACAATATGCAGTAGATACCTACCAACAAGCGATGGTCGATAGTTTGGCTAAGTTTGTTATACACAATACTGTTGCTACCGAAGGATTATCAGCTAACGATAACCCTGCGCATATAGCCTTTAAAAAAGAATTAAAACAACAAGCTCTCGCATTAGGTTTAGATTTTCAAGACCACGGTTATATTGTCATTGTTGGTTTGGGACAAGGCAAAGAGCGTGTTGGTATTATTACCCACGGTGATATTCAACCCGCAAATCCGAGTAAATGGCAAAAATCTCCTTTTGAATTAGATTTAACCTCAGAGCCTGGCAAACTAATTGGCCGAGGTACTGAAGATGACAAAGGTCCAATATCTACAGCACTTTATGCGATGAAAGCCATTAAAGATAAAAACATTAAGCTTAATAAACGCATTGAACTATACGTATACATGGCAGAAGAGTCGGACTGGGCTCCATTACAAGAATACGTTAAAAATAATACCTTACCGCAAACAAATATCACTATAGATTCAGAATATCCCATTGTTACTGCCGAAAAAGGTTATGGCACGTTAAAGTTTGCCTTTAAAAAGCAAAAACTATCAACGATTGAAACTTACATTAGCCATTTTGAAGGAGGCTATTTTGGTAGTCAAATACCTGAAGATGCTAAAGCCGTCATCGAAAATGCTGATATTTCCCTTTTACAAAACTTAATGCATAAAGTACAAAAATACTCCGGGATAAGTTTTGACCTTGAACTTAAAGGTACAACATTAACTATTTCTGCATTGGGTAAATCAGCCCATTCGTCAAAACCTGCAGATGGCGTAAATGCTATTCCTTATCTGGCTGATTTGTTGTCGGGAACACGCTGGAGAAACAATGGTGCTGGGACCTTAGTGAACTTTATCAACGATAATATTGGTTTAGGATTAGAAGGTAAAAAATTCGGTGATATTGCTTATCGTGATGACTTTATGGGGCCGATGACGGTATCGCCGACCGTGATAAAACAGCATGATGACAATATTGAATTAAACATTAACATTCGACGCCCCCGAGGAAAAACAGCGAACCAACTTAGAGCCGAAATCAATAGTGTGGTGGCAACATGGAAATTAACCAATATGGCGAAATTAGTAGAACTTGATCATCATATTGGCGATCCGTGGATACAAGGCGACGTGCCTCATGCTAAAACACTTTTATCTGTATTTTCTCACTTTACTGGCATTAAAAACGCTCAAGCCGTCGCTATTGGCGGTGGCACTAATTCAAGGTTGTTTCCTAATGCCGTAAGTTTTGGACCATCAATGCCCAATACTGAATATACAGGCCATTCAGAGCACGAATTTATAACCATGAAACAGTTTATTTTAAATTTAAAAATGTATACTGCGGCGATGATTGAATTGGCGAGATAGACTATATGCCAACCAACGAGTAACTTTTTAATAAAAGTTACTCGTTTCCCTCCATGAATAAAGTCACCATGTCATCATTAGAGAAATACTCTCCGAAACCAATATTTACAATTATCAAACCTTTTCATAACAAATAATCTCTTTATCTATTGTAACAACTTACGCAAAACACTAAAATCGCGCTCGTATAAACAAGTTAAATACTAAAGAATGTTTGCCGTATTTATCCCTACATTATTTAAAACACTAAAAATTCGATATTAACAAGGACGAAGCGTGAAACTAACTACTCCCATTAGCTATTTTTTATTACCTTTAACCACAAGTATACTGATCGGCTGCGGCGGAGGTGGTGATAAATCAACCACTCCAACGACAACGACAACAGTTAATGCAGCGCCAACTATCACTGCAATGATTACAGAGCCTGTTATTGAAAGAGACTCATTTTCTTATTCCGCTGTTGCCAGTGATAGTGACGGCTCAATTTCCAGTTATTTATGGCAACAAACATCAGGTACAGCTGTTATTGATTTAGTTTCAGACTCAACAACCTTATCTTTTACTGCTCCTGATATTAATACCGAAGAAGTTATTTCTTTTACATTAACAGTTACCGACAACTCAAATACAAGTGTTACTGAAAGTTTGGATATAATCACTAATGCCTATGACAATATTGATACCATCACATTTACAAACAGTGGTTTAAAAGCATGCTTAAGTAACAATGAAAATAGTGACCTTGGAATTAACACGATTAGTTGTGACGACATACAAATTCAATCACTAGAAGATTTAGTACATTTTGAAAAACTTGAAGCGTTAACAATTACTAATGCGGCGCTCGCTGATATATCAGGTTTGTCATCTTTTTCAAATCTAAGAGAACTTGATTTATCTAATAATGAAATCGCAGATATCAGTGCTATCGCTAGTTTAACCAAGCTTACCCATTTGGATTTAAGTGTTAATAAGGTCTCAAATATTGACTCCTTATTATCGAATTTAACGTCTCTAACTCACTTGAATCTTGATGAAGTGTATAGTAGTTATTCTTGGGGGGCAGATATTGATTTGAATAAAATTGAAAACTTGACTCACCTAGTAGTATTAAGTCTAAATAAAAACCAAATAAGTAACATTTCAAGTTTAAATAACTTTATTAATTTGGAAGCATTAAATCTAGCAAATATCAGCAGTAATTCTTTTAACTCTTTAGCTTTCTTACTGCACTTACCCAATTTAAAATCACTAGACTTAAGTAATAATTATAATATCAACGATCTAAGTGCGCTAACGCACGTAATAAACCTTGAAAGTTTAAATATTTCAAACCTGCAGACAAATGATTTTTCAGCCCTTAAACAATTAACAAACTTAAAGGAACTTAATCTAAGCTATACAGCAAGAAGTAGTGAATTAGACCTTGATATTTTAAATGATTTAGCTGAATTGAATACTCTTGATATCAGCCGTAATACTAATATAAGCAATCTATCCGCGCTTGAAACTTTGACTAACTTAAAAAGTCTCTCCGTAAATAATATTAATACTGCCACTATAGGGTTTGTTAATAAGTTAACAAATCTAGAAGCATTAAACGTTGGTAATAATAGTCGACTTGGTGATATTAGCCCGCTCAGTAGTTTAACTAACTTAATAGAACTAGATTTATCAGAAAACTCAAACCTTGATGATTTATCTGTATTAAGTCATTTAACTAACTTAAAAAAGCTAAATATCAGCAACATCTACGGTGATTACTACAGCAATAGCATTGATTTAACACCATTGTCTGGCTTGATAAATTTAATTGAATTAAAAGCCAATTCAAATTCTTATACAAGTATGGAACCTTTAGTCACTTTAGAGAACTTACAAGTGCTGGAATTAAACAGCACTCGATTAGAGAGCCTATTTAGTTTTGAAAAATTAACTCAACTACAGACACTCGATATTAGTAATAATCAGTTAATTTCATTAGCCGGTTTAGAGAACGCAACTACTTTAGTTAAACTATATAACGACAACAATAATACACTAATCAATATTGAAGCGTTAGCAGGCCTCAATAAGCTCGCTTATTTAACAATGTATAATGCTAGAGAGCTTGAAGATATATCAGCATTGTCAGGGCTAATTAAACTTGAATACCTGAATTTACAAGATAATAGAAAACTTGAAGATATCAGTTCATTAATCTCATTAACATCATTAACAGAAATTAATCTAAGTGGCTCTTATTTAATTAATAATATTGATGCGTTAATGGAATTATCCGCTCCAAAAGAAATAAACTTATACAACATATCGATTATTCCATGTGAAGATTTAGACGCACTAGAACAAGCTTTTACAAATGCAAATGTAACTCGTCATTACAATTGTATGGAAAAGCCTCTTGATGAGTCATTATTTAGCGATGAAAATTTGTTAACTTGTGTGAAAAATCACTCTTCTGATATTGCAGATATCAATTCATTAAATTGTAACTACGATAATATCAGCAATCTTGAAGGCATTGAGCAACTAGAGCGACTAACTACAATAGGATTTCAAAATAACAACATTTCGAACCTATCACCTATTATTAGCTTAAACACACTTACGAGTATAACCTTATCAAATAATTCATTAATTGATATTTCTGCATTTTTAAACTTAACCAACTTAACTTATGTAAATCTTAATTCAAATGAAATAAGCGATATTTCTGTATTAACTAAATTAACTAAATTAACTGACATTCATATCAGTGATAATAACCTAAGTGAGTTACCTTCATTATCACCACTTAACAACTTAAGAAATTTATATGCTTCTGATAATACTATTAGCAGCATTAGTTCACTATCGACACTTAGTAACTTAAGAGTAATAGGGATGGAAAGTAACAATATTTCTGACTTAACACCACTTGCTACTTTATCTAATTTGTATGAACTCAACTTTACTAAAAACAAAATTGTGGATGTATCTCCTCTTTCTTCACTTTCTAATTTACGTTATTTATATTTAGGAGAAAACACCTCTCTTGATTGCTCAAAATTGGCAACGTTAGAAGAAACATCAAATTTCTATAGCATTTATAAGCCTAGCCACTGTAATTAAGCTACCAATGTTTAAAGAGTACAGATAATTTATCTGTACTCTCTCCCTATCTTATATTTTAGCGTCAAAAAACACTCCCCATTCACCACATTCTTTCTAGCGTAAATATATTGATAATTGTATGATTAGATTATTATTCTAGTATTTTCACAAGTTATACATTTATTATGAAAAAAACATGCATTATCACTGGCGGTAGTTCAGGCATTGGCCTGAGTATCGTTGAGTTATTCATCAAGAACGATTACCTAGTCTTCAATCTCGATTTACAGGAATCTGAACTTGGTGAATATCGCCAATGCGATGTCACCAATACAGAGCAAGTTAATTCGATCATTACTGATATTGCTAAAGAGCATCAAATCGATGTTTTAGTTTCTAATGCTGGCATTCACTTCTCAGGTAATATTGAAAATACTTCTGAAAGTGATTTTGATAAGGTTATGAATATCAATGTAAAAGGTGCCTATGCTGCCATTAAAGCAGTTTTACCTAATATGAAAGCACATCAAAATGGTGCGATTATCTTAATGGCATCAGATCAAGCACTTATTGCCAAACAAAACTCCTTCGCTTATAACATCAGTAAAGCCGCCCTTGCCTCGATGGCTAAAACAACTGCACTTGATTACGCCAGCTTTAATATCCGCGCCAATGCTGTATGTCCTGGTACCATTGAAACGCCGTTATATCATCAAGCTATTGATAATTATTGTCAGCGCTCAGGTGCCGATAAAAAACAAGTACACCATGAAGAAGAACAACTACAACCGCTCGGGCGATTAGGTCAACCTGAAGAAGTCGCTGAGTTGGTACTATTTCTCGCTTCTGATAAAGCAAAATTTATAACCGGTAGCTTGCAAGTTATCGATGGCGGCTATACTGCGCAATAAGGTTAAGGCTACTCACGCAAATGAAAATAATAGACCCTCATATACATCTATTTGATTTAGCTAAAGGTGATTACCATTGGCTAAAAGCGAGTACCCCCCCTTTATGGTCAGATAAAGCGATAATCAATAAAAACTTTTCTGAAAGCGATCTGCAATTAAATTCAAACGCAGAACTAGCCGGCTTTGTTCATATTGAAGCCGGGTTTAATAACAATGAACCATGGCGTGAAATACAGTGGTTAGAGTCTGTTTGTCAAAAAACTTTTCGCAGTGTTGCTTGTATTGATATTACCCTTAGCTCAGAAGAGTTTCAGTACCATCTAAATAAACTGTTAACCTTTAAAAGTGTCGTTGGCTGTCGGCATATTCTTGATGAGAATACAGCAGCGCTTTTAGCAGATACACAAGTACAAAAAAACCTAGCACGATTATCGCAGTATCAACTAAGTTTTGATGCACAATTTTCAATTAGTGATAATGATAGTGCTCAAGCTGTCATAAAAATATTAGAAGCTATTCCTGAACTTACAGTCATCATCAATCATGCTGGATGGCCGCCTACTGATAAACTATCTATAGAATTTGAGTATTGGTTTAAAAATATAGAGCTTATCGCGCAATATCCACAATGTGCAATTAAATGCTCGGGCTGGGAGATGGTCGATAGGAAGTATCAGTCGAATTGGTTAATCGCTATCATAAAACACTGTTTAACTTGTTTTGGTGAAGATCGTGTCATGCTCGCCAGTAATTTTCCTTTATGTTTGTTTCATAATGATTATGCAGATTTATGGCAATTATATTGCGAACATATAGATATTCCTTCACCACAACTCAATTTGATCCGTTATAAAAATGCTTATCACTGGTACAAATTTTAACTTTCTCACTTTATTTACCGTTATTTTCCTTATTTCCCTATTTAAGAGAATATAAATCTTGATCTATGTTCTAGATTAAAAGACTATTCTAAAATATAGCTATTTAAGAAAACTAATAAGTACGATAATAATGGATAAATTTGATAAAAAAATTCTACAAATACTGCAAAAAGACTGCACTGCACCAGTAAGTGAAGTTGCCAATCAAGTCGGGCTTTCAACAACCCCTTGTTGGCGACGTATTCAAGCGATGGAAAAATCAGGGATTATAAAAGGACGTGTTGCTTTAGCGGATCCTGAAAAAATCAATGTTGGATTAACCGTATTTGTGACAATTAAAACCAATCAACACAACCCCAACTGGCTAGCTGAATTTAGGGTCATTGCTGATGATTTCCCTGAAATCCTTGAATTTTATCGCATGAGTGGTGAAGTAGATTATTTATTACGTGTTGTTGTGCCTGATATGAAAGCTTATGACGGTTTTTATAAAAAGTTAATCACGCGAGCGAGTTTTGCTGATATTAGCTCAAGTTTTGCTATGGAAGAAATTAAATATACCACCGCCCTGCCGGTAGATTATATTTAATAAATTATCTTTTTAGGTCGAATTTTTCCTATCGGAGGCAAGTATTTAGGTTATGTAAGAAATGTATAATCTGTGCACAAAATAAGGGATCAATACAAATATCAATTTGTCGAGCCTCACTACGTTCGTGTCGACCTACAAAAGTAAACGAATTCCTTGTAGGTCGATATAGATTTTTATTTCAATGACCTAACGGTTACATGTGGTGAACGTTTAACAATTTCATCATTCAATTCAATGCCTAAACCCGGAGTTTCAGACACTTGGAAAAAACCATCAACAGGTTGTGGATCTTGAATACATAATTCTCGATTCCACGATTTAGTCGCATAGGTATGATGTTCATGGATTAAGAAGTTGGGAATAGCCGTTTCTAAATGTAATGATGCCGCCGTTGCCACAGGACCACCACAAACGTGTGCTTGAATGCGAATATCGTAAACATCGGCATAGTCACAGACTTTTTTCGCTTCGGTAAAACCACCACATAATCCAACATCAGGTTGCAATACATCAATACTTTGATCTTCAAAATACGGACGTACATCCCAACGATGATATAAACGTTCACCACCAGCAATTGGCACATTAACCCGGTCAGATACTTTTTTATGTACTTTTGAATTTAAGTAGTTAACTGGCTCTTCGTACATCATACAACCAACTTCTTCAACAATGGCTCCCATTTGAATAGCCGATGCTGCACCCATTAATGAGTGTGACTCAAAAATAATATCAACATCTTCGCCAACAGCATCACGTATAGCACGTAGTCTGTCACCAAATAAACGCATCTGTGGCTTGGTAAATAATTTAGTGCGATCAAATGAAGAACTGCCATCAAGGTTATAAACGATCGGATCTACTTTTACGGCATCAAAACCTTCTGCAACGGCTTTTAAAGCCGCTTCAGCATATTCTTCCGGTCGGAATAATTTTTTAATATCTTTATCCCAATCAAACTGTAATTGGCTGGCATAAGTACGTAATTTATCATTTACTTTACCACCTAATAATTGATAGACAGGTACCCCTAATGCTTTTGCTTTTATATCCCAAAGTGCAGTATCAATGGCACTCATTGCTGAATATAAAACTGGACCGCCACCTAGGCCCCAGAAGCTTTCTCTGAGCATTTTTGACCATAACAGTTCAGTATTAAAAGGATCAAAACCAATTAACACCGCTTCAGTAATTTCTTTGATCATGGCAGCAGCAGCACTGTGCCCCCAATCATAAGCAAGACCGGCTTCACCCACACCGCTAATACCTTCATCGGTATGAATACGAATAAAAACAGGATGCCACGGCGGGCGTTCAGGACATTCAATATCAAATATTTCTACGTGAGTAATTTTCATTTAGTTGTCTTTTTATTAGTCATTTAATGAGCGAAATCTGGATAGGCTTTATTTACACGGCGTAACATCGCAGGCCAAGACTTTTGCCCTCCAGTTAACCCCGTATGTACAATACTAGCCTGTGCTTTAATACCATCAACAATACTTTGTGGAGTATAAATAGGTTTCATGCCTGTTGCCATGATTTGCAATTGCACTTGGCAGGCTCGGGTTAAGTCATACATATGCATAAAAGCATCGCCAATAGTGTTACCTACCGTTAATGCGCCATGATTACGTAATAACATAAAATTAGACTTACCTAAATCATTTTGCAAACGAAGCTTTTCTTCGGTATTAACCGCTAAACCTTCATACTCATGATAACTTAATGATGCTAAGGCAAACATTGCATATTGGCTTAACGGCAACAGACCTTCTTCTAAACTGGCGACGGCAATGGTTTCATTAGTATGAAGATGAAAAACACATTGCTCATCATGGCGTGCAGCATGCACTGCACTATGGATAGTAAAGCCCGCAGGATTTATTTCAAAGGGGCAATCAGGGTCAACAATGTTACCTTCAATATCTATTTTAACTAGATTAGATGCGGTAATTTCATCAAATGCCAAACCAAAAGCGTTGATCAAAAGGTGCTCGGTATCAGGAATACGTGCTGAGATATGGGTATAAATAAGGTCGTCCCAACCATGCATGACCACTAAACGATAACAAGCAGCCAAATCGACTCGAGTTTGCCACTCCTGCTCTGATACCTTTCCCTTTAAATCAACATGGGGAATTTCAAACATGCTCAATCCTTTTATATAACTATGTAACCTTTTGCTATTTTAATGCATCATAATTAGCAAGCAAACTTTATTATTAAAAATTCGACTATTTATGTGCATCCTTTTTTTAGCTCTACAGCAACACCCTAAATATCCCGTGATCATTTGTGCCAATAGAGATGAATTTCATCAACGACCAACACAAGAAATGCATAGATGGAATAAACAAAACATTCTCGCTGGAAAAGATCTACAGGCTGGTGGTACTTGGTTAGGCTTAAATGATAATGGCAGGTTTTCAGCATTGACAAATTTTCGCCAACCGACAACTTTCGATAGTACTAAAAAATCACGGGGTGATTTGGTATTACAAGCATTAACAAGTAATAGCGACGATATGGCTAATAATTTGGCAGCAAAACATCAACAATACAATGGTTTTAATTTAGTTTATGGAGCCCTCAACAACTTACATTGTTTTGATAGTATTAATAATAGCCACCACCAATTAACCTCAGGCATTCATAGTATCTGTAATGGTGCATTAGATGATTTGTGGCCAAAAATGCAATGGGGTCAACAACAATTAACAAATGTAATTACTGAGCATAATAATTCAACAGAGCAATCTCTAGATATTGATAACTTATTTACCATAATGACAAATGATACTCAGTCTCTACCTGAGCACCTACCAAAAACTGGTGTGAGTGACGATTGGGAGCAAATGCTCAGTTCAATATTTATCGTATCTAAAGAATATGGCACACGCTCTACAGTGATAATTACCTGTGATTTAGATAATAATATTGAAGTGCATGAGCAAAACTATAATGAACAAGGAGAAAAAATCAACCAGCAGTACTTTGAATTATCAACATTGTTTACTCAATAAACTCTAAATCAACACGTAAACCTTAAGCTCTACAACAATGCTTTTATGAGCGCAGCAATCAATAAAACAAATACTAAGATAGGTAGTATTTTAGAATACTTTGCTTGTTGTTCATTATCCATCGGTTTACCAAAACGTTCGCCAAAATAAACCATTAATGCAATACAGGCAAAGACAACTAATAAAATGATAAGTAGTGTCATCGTTAATTATATATCTAATTAAAACTTTAATTTATAAGCTACTAGAAACTATCGAAAATATCCAATCTATTGCGTATAATCATTTATAGATCTTCAAATAAGCGCTAAAAAAGCTAGCAAACTATGACTCAGAGCAAAGAATTCATTGAAAAACGTCGTTTTATTATAAAATTAGGCAAAGCTTTACATAAATTTGGCACACCGGCTTATCGCCTTGAAGCACATTTACAAAACGTTGCTAAATTTTTAGAAGTACAAGCCTGTTTTATTATCACACCTACCGCACTAACGTTTGTATTATCTGAAGATGATGAGCATCAAGAATATATTCATGTTGTACGGGTAAAACCCGGCGAACTAGATCTGGGGTCATTAGCGCGTGCCGATGAACTTGTTGACGAATTAAGTTCAAAACAGAGAACACTAACAGAAGCAATTGAGCGATTAGAAGAAATAGCCAATAAACCTAATCCTTATGGCAGACTATTAACATTTTTTGCCTTTGGCGCATCAAGTGGTGCATTTTCCATGTTAATGCATACCAGTTGGAATGATGTTATTTGGTCAACACTTATTGGCTTTGTTGTTTGCCTATTTACTTTTTGGGCAGAGCGTTCACGCCGTGTCACCGATATGCTCGAACCCGTATCGGCACTAACAGCTGCACTACTAGCATCAGCTATCACCCTAATTGATCCCAGTATCAATGTACCTCTAGTGATACTTTCCAGCATTATTGCTTTTATACCCGGCTTAGCGCTCACCTTAGGATTAGCAGAGCTTGCTGCACGGAATTTAATATCAGGAACTGCACGTATCATGGATGCAGTAATGACCTTATTTAAGTTGTATTTTGGTGCGGTATTAGGTGTTGCATTAGCCAAACTTTTCTGGGGAGAAGTAGCATTTATTCAACCTGAAAACACCCCTCTTTGGACGTCGTGGGTAGCGGTCACTATCCTTTCTTTTAGTTTAGTTATTTTATTTAAAGCACGAAAAAAAGATGCACCTTGGGGTATTATTTCAGGATATGTTGCCTTTGGTGCCAGTATTTGGGGCAGTATCTATCTTGGCGTTGCTTTAGGAGCCTTTGTTGGTGCTTTTGCTTTAGGTTTATACAGCAATTTATTTTCCCGATTGATGAATTTACCTTCCAGTGTTGTGAAAATATTAGGATTGGTGGTACTTGTTCCCGGCAGTAAGGTATATATGGGACTCAATAGTGCAATCTCTGGAGAAGTGATGTTAAATGCTACCGATGTCAGCTCACAGGCTTTTTTGATATTTATGTCATTAGTCGCAGGGTTAATATTTTCTAACGTACTTTTACCTTCTCGAAAAACGTTATAAAAATGAGTAATGAACCAACAAAAACAATGCGAAAATCCAATTATCACCATGGTGATTTACGTACATCTTTATTAAAGTCTGCAACAACAATGATCAACCAAGCAGGTATTGAAGCGTTATCTTTAAGAAAGCTAGCTGAACAGGTCGGTGTATCAAGAACCGCCGCCTACCATCATTTCAAAGATAAAAATGATTTACTCTGCTCCGTTGCCACGCAAGGTTTTGTCCAGTGGCAACAAGAATGTGAAAGTATCTTTGCTGATAAAAACGTTTCAGATATGAACAAATATAGAAACTTCGTTCATGGTTATATTCGTTTTGCCATCAACAACCCCTCTTTATATGAATTAATGTTTGGACGTGTTATCTGGAAAGATAATAATAGTACCCAAACATTGCGCGATGTTGCTTACCCAAGCTTTAATTACCAAGTTAAAATGACCAAAATATGGCAGGCAAAAGGACTGATGGCTCAAGGTGAAAATACCTTACGTCTGGCGCAAATTACATGGGGAGCATTACATGGACTTGCTCGACTTATTATTGATGGTATTTATGGCGATGCTGAATATATTGATGAAATGTGTGAATGCATTGTTAATACCTTTATGGTTCCTGAAAACCAAAAATAGTATCCATCTTATCTTTAAAACTAGCATTCCTCTGTTGTAGCCATTATTATCACTGCGTTTTATATACCCGCTCCACTTGAAGATACAGATTTCAGCAAGTCGAGAAAGGGTCAGGTACAAGGCCTTGATTGAAGAGAATAGTTATTCTATTGTCGAAATCAATAACGCAGGAGATGACCCTTTATCGCCATGCCCGAAGGGAGCTAAGCTAGAAAACCAGTCCAGCGTTGCGATACTTGTTAAGGGAATAACCATTAGCTTCGTATCGCGCCTTGATCTGATTTCCTAGCTTAACTCTGAAACTGCATCTTCAAGTGGAACGGGTATATAATAACAATCCCAATATCTCTATGAAAATAAAGATGAATAACATCGCTCACAACGAGAATCAATTAATGAAAATACTAATAACAAGTGCTCTATGCTCTTCATTACTGTTACTTTCAGGTTGTAATGAACAAGAAGCACAAACAGATACAAACAAAGAACAAGTCACTAAAGCACCACTAATGCAAAAATCAGTGCTTGCATCAGGTATAGACAAAGCCAACATGGACCTTTCAGTACGTCCACAAGACAATTTCTACCAATATATTAATGGTAGTTGGTTAAAGAATACTGAAATTCCAGGTGATAAAACTGCCATTGGTTCATTCTACGATTTACGTGATGATGCTGATGATAACGTAAAAGCTATTATTGAAGAATTAGCAGCAACAGCAAATTTAACTGATGGTAGTGACGAACAAAAAGTCGCTGACTTATTTAGATCTTACATGAATACTGAAATTCGTGACGCAGCAGGTATTGCGCCTATTCAATCAATTTTAAGTGAAATTAACAACTTAAAAGATAAAAATTCATTGGCTGCATTTTTTGGACAATATCAAGCAGTTGGTATCGGCAGTCCATTAGCTTTTTATATCAGTGTTGATGCCAAAGATTCCAGCCGTTATGCCACGCATATTTGGCAAAGTGGTTTAGGTTTACCAGATCAAGATTATTACTTTAACGAAACAGAACGTTTTGTAAAACTTCGAGACGGTTATATCGCCCATATTGAAAACATGTTTAACCTTGCTGGTTTAACTGACAGCAAAGCCGCGGCAACTAACATCATGGCGTTAGAAACTAAGCTAGCTGGATTTCATTGGACACGTGTTGAATCTCGTGACAGCACTAAACGCTACAACAAATTTGATGTTACTAATTTAAAGAGTGTTACTGATGCCTTTAACTGGAATGCCTACCTTGAAGCTCAAGGTGTTGCTCAGCAAAAAGATATTATTTTAAACCAACCAAGCTTTATTAAAGGTTTTGGTGAAACATTTGCAGCAACGTCACTTGATGATTGGAAAAAATACTTAACCTTCCATACCCTAAGTAATTTCGCTGGTTCATTAACAACGGCACTCGATAATGAAAATTTTGATTTTTATTCAAATCAATTAAGTGGCCGTAAAGAGCAACGCCCAATGTGGAAACGTGGTGTTAGTGTCGTTAATGCTAATTTAGGTGAAGTAATTGGTAAAGTTTATGTTAATAGACATTTTACCCCTGAAGCTAAATCTCGCATGAGCCAATTAGTTGAAAATCTTCGTAATTCATACGGTGAAAGTATCAATGAACTTGAATGGATGTCTGAAGATACTAAAAAATCAGCCCATATAAAACTTGCAGCTTTTACACCCAAAATTGGTTACCCAGACAAATGGGAAGATTACAGCTCTCTTAATATTAAGGCTGATGATTTAATTGGTAACATGATGCGCTCTGGTAACGTTGCCCATCATAAAGAAGTTGAAAAATTAGGTGGCCCTATTCGTAAATGGGAATGGGGCATGACTCCACAAACTGTTAACGCTTATTACAATCCAACGGTAAACGAAATTGTATTCCCTGCCGCTATATTACAACCACCTTTCTTTAATATGTCTGCTGACGATGCCGTAAACTACGGTGGTATTGGTGCCGTAATTGGTCATGAAATGGGTCATGGCTTTGATGACCAAGGTAGTAAATATGATGCTGAAGGTAATCTTAAAAATTGGTGGACTGAAGCTGATTTAGCAGCATTTAAGCTACGTGCAGATGACTTAGTCGCTCAATATAGTGGTTATGCAGTATATGATGATCTAAATGTTAATGGTGAATTAACTTTAGGTGAAAACATCGGTGATCTGTCGGGTGTTACTATTGCCTATAAAGCCTATAAAACATCGTTAAACGGCCAAAAAGCTCCGGTGATTGATGGACTAACCGGTGACCAACGTTTCTTTATGGGTTACGCACAAATTTGGCGCTCAAAAATTGTTGAAAAATCAATGCGTAACCGCGTTGCAACAGACCCTCATTCGCCGGGAGAGTTTAGAGCATTAGGTTCTTTATCAAACATGCCACAATTTTATAAAGCCTTTGACGTTAAAGAAGGTGATGCCATGTATTTAGCGCCAGAAAAACGCGTTAAAATTTGGTAATAGTTAAACATTGTCATAAAAAAAGGAGCCTTTTGGCTCCTTTTCATTTAAATGTAATGCTAATTCAATTAACCACTACTTTAAGTTCTCTAATAACTGTTGGGCATCTAGCTGTTGTTGAGCATCTCCTGCTTTTGCAACATCCATTAAGATAACTTCTGCATTTTCACTATCGCCTATTTCAATATAAACTTTTGCAAGATCAAGTTTAGCGGCAATACCGTTGTCATCATCGACATCATCTTGTCCCATGTCTCCAATGAATTCAGGAAATTCATCCAAGCCAACATCTATATTAGTTTTATTATAAGGTTCTTCAGTAGATATTCCTTCAAAGCTGTCTGACAACAAAGAATCAACGGAAACGAAGTCTTCCACTTCTTGGTTTTCACCCTCAAGATCATCTACATCTTCAACAATGAGTTCATCACCGATATCAAGCTCGTCGTCAATATCAATTTCATCAGTGAGGTTATAATCTTCAGTATCAGAAGAACTCGACTCTTCTTCTATATTGGCTAAGAGTTCATCAAAATCTAAACTATCAAGCTCTTTAATATCATCAATTTCATTCGCTTCAACAACTTGCTCTTTACTCGCATTATCATCTGCTAGTAAATCAGCTAAAACATTACTATCAGTGAAATCAGGAGAAAGCTCTATCGGTGCTTGTGATTCTTTTTCATCATTAAGCAATTGCGTGAGTGTTGATTCATCAAAATCATTACTTATGTCTTGTAATATTCCATCATCGATAGCGTCATCCGTTGAAGACGTTTCATCAGCATTAAATTCTTCACCACCAAGAATATCGTCACCAATATCCAAACTTACGTCATCTTCGGCTCCTTGCTCTTGATTAACCTCTGAAATCAAAGCGTCAATATCAAGCTCATCATCCAACTCTTCGCTTAAGGAGACATTATCTACAGAAGCATCATTGTCTATGGTGATTTCATCTTGTTCATTTACAGCGGATCCGTGTTCAGCATCTAATAATGCGTCAATATCAATTTCGTCATCCGTATCAATTTCAACAACTTCTGCACTTTCATCCTCATTTTTAGCTGTAATGTCGCTAAAATCCATCGATAAGAAAGGTTCAACGTACTCTTCAGTGAAGTTTTCAATTAATACTTGGTTCTCATTTATATCACCCTGCACAGTTTCAGTTTCAGTATCGATGTCGTCATCAGGCAGAATGTTTTTGACTTCAGATTGTTCAACATCAAACTCCGCACTTAAATTGTCAGCTCCTGGTACAGAATTCAATAAGGCATCAATATCATCTGGATCGGTAAGTTCAACAACTTCAGACAGTTCATCACTATTGTCAACAGGCTGCACTGACTTATTATCAACAGCGCTATCAGACAATGAGTCCATAAGTGCATCAATATCATCGGGATCGGTCAGTTCTACAACTTCAGGCTGTTCATCATTATTGTCAGGGATCTGAACTGAACTATTATCATCAAGAGAAGTATTATCAATAGAAGCGTCATCGGTAGATATATCATCAGTTGATACATCACCAGACAAAGAATCCATGAGCGCATCAATATCATCGGGGTCGGTAAGTTCAACAACTTCATGTTGCTGATCATTCTTGTCAGTGATCAGCTCTGAACTGTTATCGTCAGTTGATGTATCACCAGACAAAGAATCCATAAGTGCATCAATATCATCGGGCTCAGTTAGATCTTCAGATAAGTCTTTAGCTATTTCTTCTGCTGATTCTTCTGTTACTGTATTATCAGATTCTTCTTTTTTTGTATCCGTTGCTGCACCTGTTGCCGCAAGCAAGGCATCAATATCATCTGGATCGGTTAAATCGCCAGATAAGTCTTCTGCTGAATCTTCCGTTGCTGCATCAGTTGATTTTTCAGTCGCTGCACCTGTCGATGCAAGTAAGGCATCAATATCATCAGGGTCGGTTAAATCGCCAGATAAGTCTTCTGCTGATTCTTCCGTTACTGCATCAGTTGATTCTTCTTTTCCTGTATCAGTTGTCGCACCTGTCGACTCTTCCGTTGCGGCAAGCAAAGCATCAATATCATCTGGATCGGTTAGATCTCCAGATAAATCATCAGCGATTTCTTCTGGCTCTGTTAGTGTCTCAGCAGGTTCTTCCGGTACAGCATCTGTTGCTGCAAGCAAGGCATCAATATCATCTGGGTCGGTTAAGTCTCCAGATAAGTCTTCCTTGTCTTCAATTGATTCTTCATCAGATGTTTCTGCTGAAGGCTCATCTTCAGTTAATAAGTCATTAAGTGAGTCTTGATCTAGTTCGCCGCCTTCAAGCGCCTCCCCAGCCTCTTCATCTTCTGCGAGTAAATCATTGAGAGAGTCTTGATCTAATTCACCACCTTCAAGCGGCTCGTCATCAATATCATCATCAAGACCTGACAATAAGGAGTCCAAATCATCCTGTCCAAGCTCTCCTCCTTCTAATGCTTCTCCATCAAGAGATAAGTCGTCAAGATCGTCTAAGTCATCTAAATCATCATCAAGGTGGATTACATCGTCATCGGGAATATCATCTTCGCCAAGTAAATCGTCGCCTAAAGAATCTAAATCATCAGAAAGTAAATCTAAATCATCCGAGTCATCTTCGGCTAAATCGATTGATAATTCATCATCAAGAGATAACTCTTCATCCAGTGACAATTCACTGTCTAATGTTTCCTCTACAGCTACTGAAATTTTTTCCGGTTCAGCTGTCTCATCACTTTTTTCAGCTTCTAACTCAACTGATTTTTTCTTCTTTTTCTTCACCGGCTCTGCAGCTTTTTTACGACGAACAAAGAAGGCGATGCCTCCCAAAATAAGCAATGCTGGAACCGTCGCCATTAACACAAGTTTTAATATTCCGCCCTGACTATCAATTTCGGCCTGTTCTTGTGCAAGTACTATTTCTCGAGATCGTGCTTCATTACTATCTCTTAATTCTTGAAGTATGACAGTCATATCATTCATTTGAAGCTTCATATCTTCGCTTTTGGCAACTTCACTTTGCATATTAGTAAGTTGATCATCAAATGACGATAGTCTTTTACGCAGGCCTTCATTTTCTTTGAGGATGGCTTGTAAACCATCAATAGAGTCTAAAACATCGTTCTGGATTGTTGCTAAACGCTGTTTCTGACCTTCATTAAACGTTGTAAGCTGTTTATTGATATCATCTTTAGCGGCATCTAAATCTTTCTTTTTAACGGCTCGATTACCACTACGATTAGATTTAGCACCCTTTGTACCACTGACCCAATCCTTTTCATCATCTTCGAATTTTTGCTGCGCTAAGTCTTTATTGATAAAACGCATACTTTCAAGAGGAGGTATTCTTAAATATTGGCCATCGATCAGATGGTTAAGGTTTTCATCAACAAAGGCTTGTTTATTATTTTCATACAAGGCTTGCATGACTTGATAAATGGATATGCTTGGATCGGGACGAACATTGATGGCTATATTCCATAGGGTATCTTTTGAGGTAATAGGGCCATATTCGTTGTAATAAGTATCGACACTCTTAGGGCCTAGAATACGAATACCGCCTTCTTGTGCAGAGGCTATCGAGATGTTTAAAACAGCAAAACTGATGATAATAACCTGCCACAGGCACAGGCGTAACAATCGTTGCATTACAAATTTCCTATATACAATTAAGAGTGCCAATAGATTGGCGCATTCAAACCACTGGAAATTAAAGCAAAATTTATTCCAATTATGTATTCCATTAAATACAAAAAAACAATAAACGCTTTTTTATGTTCTTCTTTTTGTTCAGCGCAAACATATAATATCAATATCGCATCAGGATATTCATTGTTTTTTTGCTTTTTTTTATAAGTACCAAAAATAAAAAAACTCGCCGTTAACTTTAACGACGAGTTTTGATTTTTCTTTAATAAATCTTAGTGTTATAGCAAATTTAAATAAGATTTGATTAACTAAAGAGCTATTAATTAAAATAACGCTTAATTTTAATTACGATAAATGATCTTTTATTAATAATTCTGCGATTTGAATACTGTTAGTTGCCGCGCCCTTACGAACATTATCAGCAACGATCCACATATTAATACCGCAGTTATGGCTAATATCTTCACGAATACGTCCAACATAAGTCGCATCATTACCACTCGCCTCACCAATCTGTGTTGGGAAGTCCTCATCATTTGCACAAACAACAATGCCTTCAGCTTGACTCAACAACTCTTTTACTTCTTCAGCCGAAATTGGCGAATTGGTTTCAATATGAAGTGATTCACCATGACCAAAGAATACGGGTACACGAACCGCAGTTGGATTAACCAATACGTTTTCATCACCCAAAATTTTCTTTGTTTCCCAAACCATTTTCATTTCTTCTTTGGTGTAGCCATTTTCAAGAAAAACATCAATTTGCGGAATAACATTAAAAGCAATTTGACGAGAAAATTGTTTGGTTTCTACAGGTTTACCACTTAATAAATCAGCCGTTTGTTTGGCTAATTCATCCATTGCTGCTTTCCCACCACCAGAAACGGATTGGTAAGTACAAACATTTACCCGTGAAATACCAACAGCGTCATAAATAGGCTTTAATGCCATCAGCATTTGAATGGTTGAACAATTAGGATTAGCGATAATGTTACGGTTGCGATAGTCTGCCAATGCTTCTGGATTCACTTCAGGTATGATCAGTGGAATATCTGCTTCGTAGCGAAACTCAGAAGTATTATCAATAACGATACAACCCGCTTCACCAGCAATAGGTGCAAATTTAGCTGAAACTGAACCTCCGGCTGAGAAAAAGCCTATTTGTGCTTGGCTAAAGTCAAATAAATCTGCATCGAGTACTTCAATA
Organism: Colwellia sp.; assembly: GCA_013215655.1. GTDB lineage: Bacteria > Pseudomonadota > Gammaproteobacteria > Enterobacterales > Alteromonadaceae > Colwellia_A. The sequence goes on along the minus strand of JABSOX010000029.1, from coordinate 25,493 downwards.
CTTTCACCATTAAAATCAATAAATTCACCAGCTGAGCGAGCACTCGCTAATGGATATAATTTATTAATAGGAAAGTCTCTTTGTTCAAGAATTTCAATTATCGTTTTGCCTACAAGGCCTGTTGCGCCAAGTACGCAAACATCAAATTTCTGTGCCATGATCCTCTCTCTTTTATATGGACGTTTTACTAAAGCCAAGTCGATGTGGCACATCGCTTCTGGCTTGATTTTTCAATGCGACGGTTATTGCAGAAAACTCCCTGCGAGCGGGGTATGTTTTACGAATTTGATCGAAGCTTTGAGCAGTTAATTGTTGACGATTTAGTTTTTGTCGAAAAATGCCATCGTCACGCCTGACATCGTAAACCATTTTGACCAACTGGTTTAGTAGTATTTCATCAAAATCTTGTTTTATTTCTACATAATCAATTTGAGCATCGGGTAGAAACTGACTGAGCGATTTATTAGCCTTGATGTTGAGTGTTTTACATAATGCCTGATAGAGCATTTCAGTGCCACGAGCTTTTCCTTCTAAGCTATAACCAGCAATATGAGCACTGGCAAGTTCGGTATAATCAATTAGCTCGGTAAGAATATTGGGCTCATTCTCCCAAACATCTAAAATAAGTTTAGTTTCTAAGCCTTGTTGCTTTAATTTTAACAATGCTTGGTTATCAACCACCTCTCCACGACAAGCATTGATCAGTATTTGGTTATCCGTTAACTTCGCTAAACGCGGTTCATTTAATAAATGATAGGTCGCATGTTCACCGCTTTTAGTAAGTGGCACATGTAATGAAATGACATCACATTTTAATACATCATCTAAAGACGAAAATTGACGGTTATCGGTAACATTATCCGCACTGTTTTCTGCATCATTATCGGCAAGGTATGGATCACATAATAAATACTTGATACCTAAAGCATCGAGTTTTTCAGTTAATCTTGTACCGGTATTACCTGCACCAACAATCCCTACCGTTAATGAAAACATATCAATAAGGTAGCGTTCACTCATGATAACGAGTGCGCTAATGACATATTCGGCGACGGATATTGCATTACATCCTGGCGCTGAACTAAAAGGAATATTACACTCGGCCAAATAGGTTTGATCAATATGATCAACTCCTATGGTTGCCGTACCAATAAACTGACACTTGGTATTATGCTCAAGTAAAACTCTGTTCACTTTAGTAATAGAGCGAACTAATAATACATCGGCATCTTTAACTTGCTCTGCGGTTAGTTCTCGACCTACAAAAGGTTGTAATTTCCCTAAATCGCCAAAAAACTCTTTGGCAAAAGGCATATTTTCGTCGTAAAAAATTTTCATTTGTAATTTAAAAAAAACATTGTGTCGTTATGACCATGATTATTTTCTTTTCTACATAAAAAAGCCACTATTAAAGTGGCTCAAGGACATTTTAAAAATATCACATAGAAAAGTTATGGAGGTTTATTTATATTTCTTCATTACTAACGTAGCGTTTGTGCCACCGAAACCAAAGCTGTTAGACATAATTAAATCTAAGTTCATTTCGCGCATTTCAGTAACAATATCGAGACCTTCAGCTTTTTCATCTAAGTTATCAACATTGATAGACGGAGCAACAAAACTGTGTTCCATCATTAACATTGAGTAAATAGCTTCATGAACACCCGCAGCACCCAGAGCATGACCCGTCATTGCTTTAGTTGCACTAATAGCAGGAGATTTGTTGCCAAATACTTCTTGGATAGCGCCAAGTTCTTTAACATCACCAACAGGTGTAGAAGTACCATGGGTATTTAAGTAGTCAATGTCTCCTTCAACCCCTACCATTGCTTGTTGCATGCAACGAATCGCGCCTTCACCACTTGGTGCTACCATGTCAAAACCATCTGATGTGGCACCATAACCAACAAGTTCAGCATAAATGTGTGCGCCACGAGCAAGTGCATGTTCAAGTTCTTCAACAACAACCATACCGCCGCCGCCAGAAATAACAAAACCGTCACGGTCTGCATCGTAAGTACGTGAAGCAAGTTCTGGCGTGTCGTTACGACCCGCAGATAAAGCGCCCATGCCGTCAAACATCATCGCTAATGACCAATGAACTTCTTCGCCGCCGCCAGCAAAAACAATATCTTGTTTGCCAAGTTGAATTAGTTCCATGGCGTTACCAATACAATGCGCACTCGTTGCACAAGCAGAGCTGATTGAATAGTTAACACCTTTAATTTTAAATGGTGTTGCTAAACAAGCTGAAACCGTACTACCCATAGTTTTAGGTACCGCATAAGGTCCTACACGACGAATACCACGATTACGTAAGGTATCAGTAGAAATAACTATATTTTCTGATGAAGCACCACCAGAGCCAGCAACAATACCAGTACGAACGTTTGATACTTGCTCGTCGGTTAATTTTGCGTCGCTAATGGCTTGTTCCATAGCAATGTGCGCATAACCTGCAGCATCGCCCATAAAACGGAATGCTTTACGATCAATATGTTCTTTAGGTTCAATCGTTGGTTTGCCCCAAACTTGACTGCGTAAACCCATTTCAGCAAAACTTTCAGAATGTGTAATACCTGAACTTCCTGACTTTAATGAAGCCAAAACCTCTTCGGCATTATTACCAATGCTCGAAACTATACCTAAACCGGTGATCACTACACGTTTCATTTATATAACCATATTAAATTTAAAAATCTGGGCGTATCATACAGACTTTCGCCCCCTATACTGGTCTGTTCAGTGTACACATGTACTCTGATATTTTCAAACCCATTTATTACTGGATAAAGCTACTCGTATTAATTGCGGGCAAGTATAGGTAAAATATAAAAATTGTATACACTTTAACGCAAAATCATTGTGACTGACCAAACTTCTGTTATTTTTCAAAAAGACGGTACGCCGTATTTCCAACGGTTCAATGACTCTTACTTTGATAACAATAGCGGTTGCTAATAAAATGATAAATATAAAACAAAATCATCAACAAAATAAAGTCGTAGGTAAAGGTTATCAAATAAGACCTCATATCAATAAACCGCAACATGTTGCCATCATTGGAGGCGGTATTGCATCTGCTTGTGTGGCTTATTTATTAACACGCCAAGGCGTAAAGGTGACCTTGTATTGCAAAGAGGGTACCGTTGCCCAAGGAGCATCAAGTAATGCTATTGGTGCTTTATACCCATTATTACATCAACAAAAAGATGATATTAGCGAATTTTATCAACAAGCCTTTTGGCGAGCTAAACAGCTTTACCAAGAGTTGCTCGATGATGGTTTTAAATTTTCTCATCAATGGTGCGGTTTACTTGATATCGCTTATAAAGATTCCTTAAAGAAACATCAACAACGCTTTGATGAAATCGCTGCTTGGCCAAAAGAGTTAATTCACAGTATTGATAAAAACCAAGCATCTGCAATTGCAAATATCCGATTAGATCACGGTGGTCTTTTTATACCCGAAGCAGGATGGATAGCTCCTCAAGAGTTAGTGAAACAGTTATTTTCTGCCACTAAAACAACTAACCTTTTAAAAATTGAAAATAATATTACCATTAAAGAAATAAAACAAAATAGTGATAAAAGCTGGCAATTAAAAACCGATACTAAAATCTATAATGAAAATATACTCATTGTTTGTGGTGGTGCTGAATCGATAAAAATAAAACCCATTAATCAATTGCCATTAACCTCAGTAAGAGGTCAAATCACCAGTATGACAAGCAAGAGAGAAATTAGTAAACTTGCGACAGTCATATGTCATAAAGGTTACTTAACTCCCGAAAACAACGGCATTCATTGCATTGGTGCAACATTTGATAAAAATAGCTTTGATACCGAAGTTAAAACTGAACACGATCAATACAACCTACGTATGTTAAATGAATGTTTGCCGGGACTAACTGATTGGCATGAAGATGATATTGTCAGCGCTAAAGCGCGTTTACGCTGCATGACACCCGATCATTTACCTATGGTTGGTGCGATGCCCAATTTAACCGCGCATGTTGATCATTATGCACACTTGAGAAAAGACAAAAACTGGAAATTTACCGAGCCAGCACCCGTTATTGATAATTTATATGTAATGACAGGATTAGGTGCACGCGGTTTATGTAGTGCACCTTTGCTAGCAGATATTTTAGCGGCAGACATTTGCGGAACGCCTTACCCTGTTGATAATAAAATGTTATTTAACTTATCACCTAATCGATTCATCATTCGTGATTTAATTAAACGAAAGATATAAAGATGTATAGTACTTTCTATTAACGTAAAGGCTTCGCCGCTATTTCAGGCAGTTCACCTTTATAACCTAACGCTTGATTAATCATTGCCGTTTTAGCGGGTTTAATATTATTTAGCAACGTCATACCTAACCCACGTAACAACTTAGGTATACCTTGTTGTGGTGTAAATAACTGTTTAATTGATTCCATCGCAACGATCATTTCACTCGCATCACTTTTACGCCAACGGTTATATTGGTTTAGTGCTGGTGCTAACGCGGTTGAATTCAACCAGCTATTACTTGTAATAGCCTTATTTGAAATAAACAGCTTTGAAGTATTATAGTTCTGATCTTTACTGACTTGTTCAGCCAGTATTTGCGCCAGCGCGGCAGCATCAAGTATACCAAGATTAACACCCTGTCCTGCTAATGGATGAATGGTATGTGCCGCATCACCTACAAGCACAATACGCTCCTTAATAAAGTCTTGAGCAAAACGCATGGTTAGTGGATGACAAAAGCGTTCACTGACTAACGTTATTTTGCCTAACTTACCATCACTTGCCGCCGTCAGCTCTTTGGCAAACTCCTCAGGTGATAAAGCAAGTAGCCTTTTGGCGTCATTGGGTGTTGTTGACCAAACGATTGAACATAGATCATCTTGATATAAAGGTAATAAAGCCAAAGGTCCTGTTGATAAAAACACTTGCCACGCAGTATTACTATGCCCTTGTGAACACTTTACTGTTGCGACTATTGCATGGTGGTCATAATCTCGAAACGTGGTGGCAATATCCATTTGTTTTTTCACCCATGAATGTGCACCATCAGCGCCAACAACAAGCTTTGCGGTTATTGGCATTTGATTATTTACCGATGAGTTAAAACTGATAAATACTTCGTTATCACCGATGCTAAGGTTACTAATGATACAGTCTGTAAAGAAGGTTATACCATCATTCTGCTCTGCTTTGGTCCATAGCGCATTACGGATAACCTTGTTTTCAATGATCCAACCTAGCTGTGCTATCTCTGGAGTATGATTAACATCTTTTAAAGAAAAGTCTAACTGTCCGTAGCCTGCTTTATCCCATATATGCATCTGCTGATAAGGTTGTGAACGCTGTGCTTGAATTAATGACCATACCTGTAAATTTTCGAAAACCTGCTGGCTAGCTGCATTAATTGCGCTCACTCTAACTTCAGGCTCATCAGTTAATTCACTCATAGGTGAAGGTTCAATGATCGCCACGGTTAGTGATGTTGACTTTCGAATTGCCAATGCAAGGGTTAATCCCACCATACCACCACCAACAATCACAATATCAAATTTCTGCATTTTTACTTATGTCTCTTTTTTGAAATAATCTTCAATTAAACGTTTCTGCATAAAGATGCGCCGCAGCTTTATTAATAACCCATAGTCTTTTTTACTAAAGCACTCTTAATGGGTGATAAATAATTCAACGCCTTAAGTCCGATATTCCGTCCTACAACCAAAGGCGTTAACTGATTAGAAAATAAGGTAACTAATGAGTCTGTGAGTGAAATAACTTGTTGATGATCTTTTATCCGTTGCTGAGCATAGTCACTTAACAACGAAAATAAACCAATATCTTGCTGCGCATTAAGGGCTTTTTTAATCACTTTTGTTAATTGTTGAACATCTCGAAGCCCTAAATTAAAACCTTGGCCAGCAATGGGATGAATAGTATGAGAAGCATTGCCTATTAATACCATGCGGTGATAAACCTGCTCTTCTGCTTGCACCAATTTAAGTGGATAAATATCACGTTTGCCAACATCCGTAATGCCGCCTAACCAACTGCCAAAATTTTTCTCTAAAGCAATTTTAAACTCTTCATCACTTAATAGTGACATTTCATCGGCAAGTTCAGGCGTTAATGTCCAAACCACAGAACAACGACTTTGGTCTTCTTTAATTGATGAAAGAGGCAACATTGCAATAGGGCCTGTATGAGTAAAGCGTTCATAGGCAATGTTTTTATGCGCGTTAACCGTAGCCACATTAGTAATTAATGCTGACTGACCGTAACAAGCCTCTGACATTTTAATATTGGCTAATTTTCTACATATTGAGTTACCGCCATCACAACCGAGTAGTAAGTTTGCGGATAAAGACTGACCAGAGGACAGTGTAATATTAACACACTCGTGCTGCCAATTAATGGTGGAAATGTTATCAGGTGAAAACCAAGATATATTTTTATGAATGCTACTTTTGTTGGTTAACGCGGTAAGTAATGACTTACCAATCAACGCCATTTCAACGACATAACCTAAAGCATCGACACCATATGTTTTTGCATAAATACGGGCTTTACCATAATGTTCACGATCAGAAATATGAATTATTTCTATCCCTTGAGCATCATTTTTTAGTGTCTGCCATGCCCCCACCTTTTCTAAGTATTCAGCTGAACCATGAGATAAAGCCAAAACTCGATCATCAAAGGTTAAGGTATGACTTTTAAGAATTGGGCTTGCTTCAATGATAGCGATAGACAGTGGTGTGCCATCGGCATGTGTTAAATCAGCAAGGCTTAATGCCATTAAACATCCAGATAAACCACCTCCAGATATAACAACATCAAATGTATCTGTATTCACTTATTATTCTCTTAGGTTACGACTAACTTAGGTTTAGAATAACTAACTTAGCTTTAACTTAGCATTAGCCATCAGACTTTCTATTGCTTTTATAGATTTTGGCGCATTTTTAGTTAAGTTTTCATGACCTTGATCAGTAACCAAGATATTATCTTCGATACGAATGCCTATGCCACGCCATTTTTCATCAACACTATCATCATCTAATGGAATATATAAGCCGGGTTCAATAGTCATCACCATACCGGGTTCAAAGCTACGTAACTGCTGCTTGTCTTTATTGACTTGGTAATCGCCAGCATCATGAACATCAAGTCCAAGCCAATGACCTAAGCCGTGAATGAAATATTTTTTACAGGATTTTTCTTCAATCAATGCTGTTAAATCGCCCGATAATATACCTAGTTCAATTAAACCTTTAGTCAAAAACTCACAAGTAAAGGCATTTAATTGAGCAAAGTTGATATTCGGTATAATTTGTTCAATAACAGCATTTTGTACATCTAAAACCAATTGATAAAGTGCTCTTTGTGACGGGGTAAATTTACCGTTTACAGGGAAGGTACGGGTAATGTCGGCAGCATAACCTGCCAGTTCACCCCCAGCATCAATAAGCAATAATTCACCATCATTTAATACATCATCATTATTAGTGTAATGTAAAATATTGGCATTATCGCCGCCCGCAACAATACTGGCATAAGCAGGAAAACGAGCTCCATTTCGCGCAAACTCATGTAATATTTCTGCTTCAATTTGATATTCAAATTTCCCAGCTAACGTTTTTTCCATTGCGCGCTGGTGAGCGGCACAACTGATATCGTTTACTTGGCGCATAATATCGAGCTCAGCATCGCTTTTAATCAACCGCATTTCGTTAATAACCGCAGAACAATCAACTAAAGTATGAGGAGCTGTGATGCCTTGTCTAACTTTTGCTTTTACTGACGCTAGCCATTGAGAAACTTGCTGATCAAATGTTTGGCATTCACCAAAATTCGGCGCATCACCAAAACAATAATGTAATTCTTTTATATCAGTTAGACGCTCAAGTAATATCTCATCACTTTCTTCTAACGTATAACACTGATCAAAGCCATAATGTTTTTTTGCTTTTTCTTGTCCAATACGGCGACCATGCCAGATTTCTTGCAATGGATCTTTTGCTCTGGAGAATAAGATACTTTGCAGCTGGTCATCGTTAGACTTTATTAAAATTAATAAAGCATCAGGTTCATTAAACCCGGTAAGATAATAAAAGTTCTTATTTTGACAAAATGCATATTCGGTATCATTGCTACGTGTTATCTCTTTTGCTGCAGGAAAAAATGCAATACTGCCAACAGGTATATTCGCTAGCAACTTTAACCGACGAGTTTTAAACTCTTCAACATTTAATAAGGTATGCTTCATTAATTTTGACCTTGGTACTGATGTTTCTTATTGGTGCTTTTAATCGTTAACATTCAAAGTTTAAGGACCGATGTCCCTAATGCAATGTTTCAGATTTATTTTTATCTTCAGGAAGTATGCCTAGTTCGGTAAAACACAATAGCGCCGAGATACGAACATATTCTGAAATTTCGAAAAATGCTTGTTCAGTATCTTCGTCTTCCTCCATTTCATCAGACAAATTAGCAATTTCAACAAAGTCGTTTAAAACTTCTTTAACATCTGCCGATAATACCGTGGTTTTATTTTGTTGTAGACCAAAACCTAAATTAAAGCCTTGTACCCACATACCTAAAGCATTGCCTCGCTCAACAATAGTATCATCATCATCGGGCAACATTAATTGAAAGCTATATGAGTCATCAAGAATATCTTGCCATAGCTGTCCAAATAATCCTTTAAGTACAGTTTTAACTTTTTTGGGTAAACCTTCACTATTATTTAGCATATCATTGACCATACCAAGATAGTCAGTACGTTCATATGCGTAACCCGCACAAATTAAACCGGTTAACACACCATGAACTTCAGAAGCATGAGCTTCAACACTTTCGGCGGTAATAATAGCTTGCACAGAGGAAAAATCGAAGGAGGTTTGCTCAGTCATAAAGAATTAAATAGTAAAATGAAATTATTTATTCATCTTAACATTGAGTCGACCTATACCCAAGTGACTTAAAAATACTTGTTAACCTTATTCCTCGTTTATTGCGATAAACCATCAAAAAGCTCTGATGTTCAATCAATTAGGTTGCATAGAGAAGAATGCACCGTTATAGTGCCAATTAATGGTGTCCTGTTTTCTTACATATGCCTTTTTGTCAGTAATATCCAATAATTGAGATAGATTCGTTTAATGAGCCAACATACCGTTACTGTCAATATTGCTAATCGCAAATTAAAAATTGCCTGCCCTGTTGGTCAAGAAAGTGCATTAATTGCAGCTGCAAATGAAATAACTGAACGTATAAAGCAAGCTGGACATACAAGTAAAGGGACTAAGACCCCAGAGCAAACGATGTTAATGACGGCATTAAATCTTGCTAACGAATTACTTGTTATGCAAAAACAAATGGAACGAGAACGTCAGGAAAATCAAAGTAAAATAGAATTACTACAGTCAACTATTGAACAAGCCATACTTCCGACTCAAAACAAACAAGCATAATTGCTTGGTTTTTGTTCTAACTCTCTATCAATTCCCCTTAAAAGCTTAAATAAACAACGGTTAAACATAATTAATCATAAAAGCCTTAATTGATCTGTCAAGATAACCTATAATCAAACTGTCTTCTGGGGTGTTTGTTTGTGAACTCTGTCCGTGAGCCGATAAGTTTTATTTTAGGAAGTTCAACATTAGCTATTGTGCAAGCTCGGCTCGTATCGAGAAGCCTACGGTTATTGTGCGATTTCCGCCTTGAGCACACGGTGTTCAAGGACTTAGATTTACTACGGCACCTTGGAAGCATTCTCCCTTTGCTTTCCTATATCCTTTATAAAAGACTTAATCAGACGCTGCTTCAGTTTTAAATGTTTCAAAATCAGGCCTTGGTAATTTATTTAAAATTGAATATAAATAGATCACTACAAAACATAAAACAGCTGCCCCCGCAAATAACCAGCTTGCTCCTAATGAATCTAAAATAATACCACCACCTAACGGCGCAAAAGCAAAACCTAACGAATAAAAGGAAGCAGCACCAAAATATGCGCCACGTAGATGACTTGGTGCTAAACGATCAATATGTACATTCATCGTTGGAAACAAAATAGCTTCAGCTAAACTCATCACCATCACGGCTCCTATCCAACCCCAAAAGAAATCAAGAGGATTAAGTGCAAACCACAATTGTGAACATGCCAATAAAACTAAGCCTATTTGAATACGTTTTTCTAATGCCATAGACGACATCATTTTTAGTAGTAAAAACTGACAACAAACGATAACAAGTGAATTGGCAACAATCATAGAAGATATCAATAACAATAATTCAGGCACTTCTGCTCGGCTTAAATATTGAATTAAGGAGGAGTCCATTTGTCCATAAATGAACATGCAAAGAATATTTGAAAAAATCAAACACTGTAATAATTTATCTTGTGCCAAAATTCTTAACGTTGTTTTAAATTGGCTCTTTGCTGGTTTATGTTCACGTTCAATAATGCCGTGCTTCTTAAAGCCCCACGTCAATAATAGTAAAAACACTGCAAATGCCGCCGCAGTGAGATAAAAACTGGATTGTTGCCCCGTTAAACCAAACCAAACCCCCGCCATTGGACCGATAGCTGCACCGACATTAACCACAAAATAACGTGACTGCATCGCCAACTCTCTGGTTTTCATATCATCAATAATATCACCAATAAGTGCCGATGTAGGTGGTTCCCAAAGTGCTTTTGCAATTGAACATAAAGTAATGACAATGACATAACCTGTCATTGTTTCGGTTTGGGCTAATAGAGTAAAAGAAATAACATACAAAATACCACTGGCGTACATCAGCTGATGACGACCAAAGCGATCAGACAACGTGCCGCCAATAAAGCCAATTAATACTGAAATAATTGCTGCAGATGAAAGTATTAAGCCAACTTCTGTTGCAGATATGCCAAATTTTTCATATAAAATAACGGCAAGAAATGGCCATACCATATAAAAACTACCGCGAGTGATAAAAGCACCAAATAAAATAATCCACATTAATACCGGAAAATCTTTAATTCGCTGTAAACTAACATCGCTTTGCATGGCAACCTCGGGGAAAATGACTACTGACAATTTAACGGAAAACAAGTTATTTTGCGGTTAAATCGACACATTATATAAACAAAAGACTTTACATAATATACTAGATAAAATCAACCGTTTTACTTTCATTTAAAAAATAAATATAAAGCTCAAATAAACACAGGTAGAATATTTAAAAAATATCTTGAGGAAGCAATGATTAACCCGATAAGCAATTCTAACCAAGCGCCAATTGGTATATTTGATTCAGGTGTAGGCGGTTTATCCATTGCAAAATGCATTTCACAACATTTACCTAATGAACAGCTCATTTATATTGCCGATACAAAGTTTGCTCCTTATGGTGATAAATCAACAACAATAATTCAGCAACGGGTTAATTATCTTGCTGATAGGCTTATAAACTTAAACTGCAAAGCTTTGGTTATTGCCTGTAATACCGCAACAGTGGCAGCAATAGATCAACTAAGAGAGCAAGTTTCAATTCCTATTATTGGGGTTGAACCGGCGATAAAGCCCGCAGCAAAATTAAGCAAAATTAAAAAAATAGGTATTTTAACCACTGAATCGACAGCAAAAAATTCTCGCTTTATATCATTAATACAACAACATAAACAAGATACCCAAATATATATCCAACCTTGCCCGGGCTTAGTTGAACTTATCGAACAGAATCAATTATCAAGTAAAAAATGTGAAACCTTATTAATTAAACACTTAGGTGAATTGTTAAATAAAGAAATTGATACTTTGGTATTAGGCTGTACTCATTACCCTTTTTTGATTGATAAAATTAAAGCCATTGTTGGTAAACAAATTCAAATAATGGAAACAGCACTACCCGTAACACAACAACTAAAAAGGCAACTAGAAAAACATGACTTAATAACAACAAGTCAGCAACTAGGCACATTTTGTTGTTACAGCTCAGCTTTTTCAACAGAACAAGCATTATTAATGTCACAACTATGGCAAAAAAATATTGATCTCCAATCACTCTAATCTCTCCATTTAATTTTATTTAAGCCATTTAGCCGTCTAGGCGTAAATAATTCTATGCAAAAATTAATTGAACAGTTAAACTTAACCCATCGTATTGAAATAAATACACCATTATTAACACACGTTTACTAATCGATTAAATAGTTAGAGGTTTTATGTCTAGATATCTTTTTACTTCAGAGTCTGTATCTGAAGGTCATCCTGATAAAATCGCCGATCAAATTTCTGATGCGGTGCTTGATGCAATTATTGCCAAAGACAAACATGCCCGTGTTGCTTGTGAAACTATGGTAAAAACCGGTGTTGCTATTATATCTGGTGAAGTATCAACAACTGCATGGGTTGATTTAGAAGCACTAACACGTAATGTTATCTGTGAAATTGGTTATACCTCTTCAGATGTTGGATTTGATGGTGCTACGTGTGGCATTATGAATCTTATCGGTCAGCAATCGCCTGAAATAGCGCAAGGTGTTGACCGTGTAAAACCTGAAGATCAAGGCGCTGGTGACCAAGGGTTGATGTTTGGTTATGCAACCAATGAAACCGAAACTTTAATGCCAGCACCACTTTATTATTCACATCGTTTAGTTGAACGCCAAGCTGAAGCTCGTAAATCAGGTATATTGCCTTGGTTACGACCTGATGCTAAATCACAAGTTACCTTTATTTATGAAGATGATAAGCCAGTAGCTATTGATACGGTTGTTTTATCAACTCAACATAACCCTGAGATAAAACAAGAAGACTTATACAATGCGGTGATGGAAAATATCATCAAGCATACGCTACCTGCGGAATTATTAACTAAAGATACCAAGTATCATATTAACCCCACAGGAAGCTTTGTAGTTGGCGGTCCTGTTGGTGATTGTGGTTTAACCGGACGTAAAATTATTGTTGATACTTATGGCGGCATGGCACGCCATGGTGGTGGTGCGTTTTCGGGTAAAGATCCATCAAAAGTAGATCGTAGTGCCGCTTATGCGGGTCGTTATGTTGCTAAAAACATTGTTGCCGCAGGTCTTGCTGATCGCCTTGAAATTCAAATTTCTTATGCCATTGGTGTTGCTGAACCAACCTCTATTTCTATCGATACTTTTGGTACAGGAAAAATTTCTCAAGAAAAACTGGTTGAGCTAGTACGTGAACATTTTGACTTACGTCCATATGGCATCACCAAAATGCTTGATTTATTACATCCTATGTACCAACAAACAGCGGCATACGGACATTTTGGTCGTGAACCTTTTGAAATGACTGTTGGTGATGATACTTTTACCGCCTTTAGTTGGGAAAAAACCGATAAAGCGGATGCATTGCGGCAATCTGCTGGTTTGTAATTTTTTAAAATTACAAAATCATACATAAAAAGCCTTCAATTGAAGGCTTTTTGCTATAAATTTTTAAATTCCCTTATACCACCAATTGAAAATGCCTGCTTTCGACCCTATCTTGTATCTATACCCGTGATACTTAAAACTAAATAACAAATGCGAAATCCTCGAATATATCAAAATCAGCCCATAGCCGTTGGTGAAACAATAGCCTTAAGTGAAGATGCCTTTGGCCATACTATAAGAGTTTTACGTTTAAAAGACGGCGATGCTATTACGGTATTTAACGGTCGCATGTATGATGGAAAATTAGGTGAATACCAAGCACAACTATGTAATGTTAGTAAAAAGCGTGCAGATATGATCATCAATGAATTCAATATTAAAGAAAATGAATCACCATTAAACATTCATTTAGGGCAAGCCATTTCTCGTGGCGATAGAATGGACTTTACCTTACAAAAATCAGTGGAATTAGGGGTAAATACCATTACACCTCTTTTTACCGAGCGTTGCGGAGTTAAGCTTTCTGGTGAGAGGCTACAAAAGAAAATAGAACAATGGCAAAAAATAATTGTAAGTGCTTGCGAACAAAGTGGTCGTTGCACCGTTCCTATAGTTAACTCTGCTATTTCAGTTGATGATTGGTTAAAACAACAAAGCTCAGCATTAAAGTTAAATCTACACCCTAAAGCCTCGCATTCTATTATGAATTTACCCGAAGAAAATACTCGGGTTCGTTTACTAATAGGCCCTGAAGGTGGGTTAAGTGATGATGAAATTAAGCGCGCAAATGAGTCCGGATTTTATGATGTTTTACTTGGACCAAGAGTATTAAGAACAGAAACAGCAGCGTTAACCGCAATTACCGCATTGCAATGTCGCTATGGTGATTTAGCTTAACGAATTAAGCAGCAATAATTGCAATACTCATATTAAATTTAATGTTTGATAATGAATCGAACAAAAATAATAAACAGGATAAATAATGACAATTAAACTCGGAATCGTCATGGATCCCATTTCACAAGTTAACGTGAAAAAAGACTCTTCAATGGCCATGATGTTAGAAGCACAAAAACGTGGTTATGAAATTTATTACATGGAAATGAAAGACTTGTACCTTATGCAAGGGCAATGTCGCGCTTCTGCACAAATCATTAAAGTATATGATGATCCTGAGCATTGGTATGATTTATCAGTTGCTGAAGACATTTCTGTATCTGATCTCGATGCGGTATTAATGCGTAAAGATCCTCCATTTGATACCGAATTTATTTATGCTACTTATATGTTAGAACGTGCCGAAGTTGAAGGTACTTTAATCGTTAATAAACCGCAAAGTTTACGTGATTGTAATGAAAAACTGTTTACTGCTTGGTTTCCTGACTTAACACCAAAAACCTTAGTGACTCGCAGCAGTAAACTTATTAGAGAGTTTCATCAACAAGAGCAAGATATTATCATCAAACCACTCGATGGTATGGGTGGGGCATCCATCTTTCGTATAAAAGCTGACGATGTAAATGTTGGTGTCATACTAGAAACACTGACTGATCATGGTAACCAATATGCAATGGTACAAGAATATTTACCGCAAATTACCGAAGGTGATAAACGTATATTGATTGTTAACGGCGAACCTATGCCTTATTGTTTAGCTCGTATTCCTGCTAAGGGTGAAACACGGGGTAATTTAGCAGCAGGAGGCAGAGGTGAAGCTCGGCCATTAAGCCCTACTGACAAATTTATTGCCGATACCATAGGCCCAGAATTAAAAAAACGCGGATTGTTTTTTGTTGGTTTAGATGTAATTGGTGATAAAGTCACTGAAATTAACGTCACCAGCCCAACTTGTATTCGAGAAATTGAAGCCGCCTACCCTATTAATATTAGTGGTAAATTAATGGATGCAATTGAAGAAAACATTCGCCCAAGATAGTACCATCACAATAAATAAACTCGGAGATAAAAGTATGGAAAGTTTAGAGAATCAGCTACTCATCGCAATGCCTGCATTAAATGATTCATACTTTAATAAAACGGTTACCTATATTTGTGAACACAACGACGAAGGTGCGATGGGGCTTATTATTAACTTGCCCGTTAATATCACCTTAAATGAGTTACTTATTCAAATTGAAGCGGATGTGGAGTCTAATCCAACATTAGAGCAGCAAGTTTTAACTGGTGGTCCGGTAGCGAATCAAAGGGGTTTTGTTTTACATAGCCCTCAAGATTGCTGGGAAAGCTCTTTATCATTAAGTGACGATATAATGATCACCACCTCAAAAGATATCTTAATGGCACTAGGTACTGACGATGCACCCAAAGATTTTCTTGTAACCCTAGGTTACGCTGGTTGGGGTCCGGGGCAACTAGAAGAAGAAATACAAGCTAATTCATGGTTAACCACAACCGCCGACAGTACAATTTTATTTAAGACCCCCATTGAGCTACGCTGGAAAAAAGCGACAGAAAAGCTTGGTATCGATATAACGCACCTCTCTAGCGATGTAGGTCATGCATAATGATCTTTAAGTCTAAAAATAAAATTGGACAACGTACCGTTATTGGTTTTGATTTTGGTAAAAAATATATCGGCGTAGCTGTTGGTCAAGAAATTACTGGCTCTGCGTCACCACTTGGCTCAGTAAAAGCGAATGACGGTATACCTCATTGGGATAATTTATCTGGCTACTTAAAAGAATGGCAACCTGACTTTATTGTTGTCGGTTTACCCTTAAATATGGATGGCAGTGAACAACAACTTACTTTAGATGCGAAAAAATTTGGTCAACGTCTTACTGGTCGTTTTGGTATAAAGGTTGAATTTCAAGACGAACGCTTAACCACTGCAGATGCTAAAGAACAGCTTTTTGCGCGAGGCGGCTACCGTAACCTTAAAAAAGATAATATAGATGCCGAGTCTGCTAAACTCATCATCGAAAGCTATTTTGAAGCTCAGTACATTTAAACAAACAGCTGTAAAATATAAACCTTTAAACCGACAGTTTTTAAAATAAGTACCTTTAACTATCCTCTCATAAGAAGCACATGAATATTATTGATGTTATTAGCCCACTAATCCTTGTTGGGCTTGTTGGCTTTATTTCAACTAAAAGCCAGTGGTTAAGTAAAGTACAAATTGAGACGCTGACAAAGTTTGCTTTTAATTTATGCATTCCTGCCTTTTTATTTCAAAAATTAGTCAATACTGATTTAGCCAACTTAGATATAAAAATATACGCCGCATTTTATTTACCGGTGCTATTCATATATTTAATCGCGGGATTAACTAATTATTATTTTCATCAAAATCATCAAAAAGATACAGCGGCATCTGCTATTTTTGCTTTAGCGGCAAGTTACTCTAATAATGTGATTGTCGGCATTCCAGTAGTGATGATGGTATTAGGAGAACAAGCATTAGCGATTGTTTTTCTTATTGTTAGTTTACATAGTGCGATGTTATTTGGTCTTTGTAGCGCATTAACGTCAAAAGCTGCTAGCTTTAATTGGCAAAGTTTTATCAAACAAACTTTTTATAATCCATTAATTATAGCCATTTTATCTGGTTTTATTTTTAACTTACTTTCTATAAAGCTGCCATATTTTATTGATGAAAGCCTTTCTTTAATTGGCCGCCCAGCCATTAGTTTGGCGTTATTTATTTTAGGTGCATCACTGACATTTTATCGAATTAAAGATGAAATAAAATTCATCTGTTTTGCTACAACACTTAAACTGCTGTTACTGCCATTAATGGTTTACCTTAGTACACAATATGTCTTTAATTTTGAACAAATGACAGTAACAACTTTGGTGATACTAAGTGCTTGTCCAACGGGTGTTAATGCCTATTTAATTGCTAAACAACAAACACAACATCAACAAACAGTTGCCGGCACCGTTGTCGCAAGTACCATAACGTCAATTATCACTATACCTTTTTGGTTATGGTTTTTAAGTTAGGTACTTATACCCGTGTTACTTCAAAATACTTGTTCAGTACTTCTGAGTAATTCATGATCAAGGCGCATCTTTTTATTAATGGTTGCTCCCTTAAAAACAGATGCAACGACGAGCATGATTTACTCAGAAGTCCCCTACGGGTTGGTTTATAAACGTTTTATGCTTCTTTATTAATTTTGACAAGGGAATAACCATTCTCTACAATCAATGCCTTGCCTAAAACGTTTCTAATTCCAACTAAATCATGCAGTTTGAAGTATCACGGGTATAATACCTATAAAGCGTTACGAATTATTCAAGACACACGGTAGAGCATAATTAACAGTATGAAATCAAATAACTTTAAGGTAAATTAACGGTAATTGCTTTACTTAGACCTAGAAGAATATTTTATATATGAAAATCAACAAAAAACCAAAACTGCCTAATAATATTCGAATACTGATCGGTATCGTTGCCATCCCTTCGTTGTACTTAGCGTATATGATTATGGTGATGACTTTAAATGGTAATTATAAAGAAGTTGATTACTTTGAATGGGTTTATGCTCTGACTGGGTTTTTAGCTAGTTATATTGCAATCACCGGTAAACGGATTTTTTAATTTTACAATAATATATGGAAGTCAGTTAATGCTAGGAATTGAAGACCTTGTTTCTCCCCCTCTTCCCAAAAACCTTAGTGATGAAAAAATTTTCCAAACATTGTTATGTAACGTGCCGCATTTAAATAAAATCACAAGCAAGTATTGAACATGTCAGATTTAAAGTTTTCTGCCAAGTGGGCTGTTGTTGCTTTTATCATTGCAGCAATTGCTTTTATCGTAAACTACAACTTCTTAGCGGGTACTTTACCAGGCTATAGACTTTTAACGGCACCGGGAATAGTAGCCTTAAGACTTTTCACAGAAGAAATAGCCTTTTGGCCGAAACTAGGACTGTTACTGGGTGGTCAATATATAGTTTCTTTACTGATAATATTAGGTGTAAGGAAATTAACCCGTGTTTTCAATTAAGTCCTGTGCATTGCCCGATAATGCTTTACTTAAAACTTATCAAAAAAATGGTGCTTATACTGATTGTTTTACCGTTGAGGTCTCAGCTGATATAAATCAATCACAGTATATTCATGCCTTTTATAGTACCGCTATTTTCAAATTAGAACGGATAATTTTAAAGTGGGCGGTTTCAAAACCATCATCCGATCAACAAGTACTTTTATTAGCAAATGGCGAGATAGATAGTTTTGCTGTTTGGGATGTCGAAAAGCGCAGTGAAAATCAATTGCTAATGTGTGATCATTTCAAGCGTACCCGCTCATGGTTAATGGTTGAGCCTATTGTATGCAAAAACCAAAGTAAAAAAGAAAACGGCTGTAAAACACGTTTGTATTTTGGCTCCGCAGTTGTACCTTTAAAACATGATCAAACAGGTAAACCATCGTTTGGTTTTATTTTTCATGCGTTATCACTATTCCATAAACTTTATTCAATAGCCTTGTTATATTCAGCCAAATCACGCCTTAAAAAGTCACACTTGTAAAAAATCATTAAAATTCTGCCTCAGCCTCAAAGTGCATTAACTCTTTTGTTATCGGATGACTAAGCTCTAACATTTGCGCATGAAGATGAAGACGATTAGCTTTGGCACCATAAAGATCATCACCAATAATAGGCATATTTAGCCCTAATGAATGGGCGCAATGTACTCTTAATTGGTGTGTACGCCCAGTTTTAGGGTAGAGATATACTTTGGTTGTTTGGTGCTCTTCATCACGCTCAATCACTTGCCACGTTGTTTGTGCTGGTTTTCCGTCCTGCTGACATACAAGTTGCCTTGGTCTATCATCAAAGTCACCACGTAATGGTAAAGTAATCGTACCGGTGTCTTCTTTTATCAAACCATCAATTAACGCGACATAGCGCTTTTTAACATTACGATTGATAAATTGTTTTTGTAGATTTTTATGTGCCGGTTTATTTAACGCGATAACCATTAAACCCGACGTTGACATATCAAGACGATGAACAATAATTGCGCCCGTCGCTTGGGGATATAACTGTTTTATTCTATTGTGAACACAATCACTGATGTTCTTCCCGGGTACCGACAAAAACTCCGCGGGTTTATTAATAATCAGCATATCTTCATCCTGATAGATAACATCAAGATTTTTACCTTCTGCAGGATTTTTTAGCAATGGGTTTTCATCGACATCCATACCTGTAAGCATGTGAGTTAAGATCGGTTGACACTTACCAATACAAGCCGCATAAAAATTCTGATGTTGTCTCACTTCAGATTTTGGTGCTGGTCCCCACCAAAATTCAGCCAAAGCGATAGGTTTTAGTTGCCATTTAAAGGCATACTGCAGTAATTTTGGTGCCGCGCATTCTCCTGATCCCGCAGGTGGTTTTCCATACGCAGTATGGTAGGCAGTATGAATAAATAACTCACCTAAACTTCTTTCAACCCCTTCAATGTTTAAAAAACGATATTGAGCAAACAACCTTTTTTGTAAAGCTGATGATTGGTTTTTACGCTGCTGTTTTAATTGATCAATATTCTCGGTTAATAGAGCCAGTGGTTGTTGAATTGTTAGATGTTGTTCTTGCCAATAAAGCTTTAAATCTCTTAATTCGTTTTTTTCTACAATGCTTTCTTTACTCAATTTATCTTTTAGATCATTCATTTGTTCGAAGTTCAGTGTTTTATCACCGGCATCACGTTTTGCTTTGCGTATTTTACGACTAGTAATAACCTTTAATCTAAATTTTTCAATTTTCTCATCAGCAACACTTTCTTGCGAAAACAATAACGAAGTCAATGTCGCTATTTCTGGATTATTTTCTAAAGTTTCTATTTGCTTATTTATCTGATTAATAATGACTTGTTCTGTTTGAAAAAAACCATTTTCGACATAAGTATCAAATACTGGAGGAACAAAATTGGACAAATGGTCTTTATTCGCTAACTTGCCAGAGAAGGCAGATAAATACCCTAATTCACCATTTCCTTTTTGTACAACTAAGACACCAAACATTTTTCCTGAGCCAACATCACTATTATCATTTTTATCTAGCTCATCACTAACGTTACATTGCCATTGTGTTTGGCTCTGTAGATATTGTTGCAGCTCTTTTGTCGCTAATAACGATATTGGATGGGGCTGATAATAAAACGGATAAGTAAAACGTTCAGGTAACTCAATCCCATCTATAGGTTCCGAAAAAGGGGTAAAGCAGTTTTCTATTGAAGGCATAATTTCATCTGTGATTTCTATCATTTAATCACCAAGCGATGATATATATTCATGTTACCTCGAAATGTTCGTTTCAGCGAGAATTAAAAGGCTTAGAGGCAAGGCATTGATTAAAGAGAATGGTTGTTCCCTTGTCGAAATCAATAACGCCGCAGATAAGCCTTTTAAACTCGCCCTACGGGGATGTCTAAGCAAATCATGCTCGTCGTTGCTCCTTTTTTTAAGGGAGCGGTCATTAATAAAAACAAGCGCCTTGATCATGACTTGCTCAGACGTCCTGAAACAGACATTTTGAAGTATCATGAGTATAAATGTTTCTAAACAACAATTTTACCTGTTATACCAATGAATAGCACTGCACTCTTTAGAATAAAGTACTCATTACTTCCACATTTGTGCATGTAATTTTAATTCATATAAACCATTCACCAAACCACTTTCTGTTGAGGTTAGCCACATACTATTTAATTGATGCCCGGCATTTTGTAGGATTTCAAACTCATGAGTGATGCCAATATCAGTTAAGTAATCATGCATGATATAAGAGGCTTGTCGACCTTGCTCTAATACCCAATTATCTTCGGTACCAATCACCATACGAATCTTTATCCCCGATGCCTTTATCGCCTCTTTATTTGATAATGAATTTATTTGTTCTTCCTCTAAGGCATAGTCACTGACAAAGGCATTTGACATTGCGGCAGCAAATTTAGCAGGATACTTAAAGGCGTAATGTAAAGCACCTCTGGCACCACGCGACTGTCCATGAACCGAAATGGATTGTGAACTATGACCCGCATTATAATTACTACGAGTAAATTCACGTAACTCACCTTGCTCTTCACTGGTCAGAAACACCTCATTATTAGCACTCGACCACTGTCCTTCTTCACCACCTATATATTCCGACTCTATAGCAATTAGTACAAACGGTGGCACTTCTCCGTTATTGATCCATAGATTTAACTGCTGACTTTCTACATGATTAAAGAAAGACTTTTCATCACCGGTACCACCATGTAAAAAGAAAATGACTGGGTATCCTACATCATCCGTCTTATCCCAACTTGGCGGCAAATAAACTTCAAGTGCAACATTGCCTCTTACATCACTGATCACAGAGGTAAAATGTGTACTGCCCGCTTGCAGAGCAGTCCCTACATCTCGAGTAACAGGCGTATCTACTGATACATTTTTATTGCCACAAGCCAATAAAGATAAAAACAAACCGGTTAATATTACTTGCTTAAAGACTTTCATTCATTGCTTCCTATCAAAGTGAATTGTCATTAATGCTAGAACTAAGTAATTAATTTTTCCATAAATATCAATGCCCAAGTCAGGAGTTGGGCATTGATTCTTTACCAAAAAACGTTAAACTGCTATATCGCTAATAAAGGACTATAACTATTTCCTATGAACTTAGACTTCCTTAATTCATTGATATTTTTTGGTGGCATACAAGGTTTAGGTTTAGCTGCGTTGTTATTTTTTACTCATCGTTTTAGCAGCTTGGCCAATAAAATGCTTAGTGGTTTCATTCTGTGCTTGTCTTTAATCATTATTCGAAACATTACCGAGACTCAAGGGTTACTACTTAATTTTAGTTATTTGGCGATTATTACCAATGTATTAGTGCCGTTAATGGGCCCGTTTATATATTTATATGTCAGTTATTTAATTGATAATACTCAGAGTTTTACTAAAAGCTGCTCTCGTCACTTTCTTGCTGCACTTGCCTATTTTGTCGTTATTACATTAGCCGCACTATTTGGTATAACCACGGATAAAGAAATTGCACACATCCCATGGCTGGCAATAACGGCAGCAATAATTCAACTATCCGTAGTATTACAGCTTTTTAGTTATTTAATTTTAACCATACGTAAAATAACTGCATACAACCTTTGGTTACGAAATCAATGCTCAACGATAGACAAGCAAAGCCTGTTATGGCTTAAACGCCTACTCATTGGTATCGCGACTATATTTTTGACTTGGTTGTTTTTATTTGGTGCGGATATTAAAATTTTACCTTTCAAGCAACCTGAATTATTAACCGAATTTTTTTGGTTAACGTTCTCTATTTTAATTTATTGGATAGGTTATTACAGTTTTTTAAGCCCTGATATATTTCTGCCTAAGGGTCTTCCTGAAAATAATAATAACAAAACCGAAAGCAATATAACGTCTGATAAGTTAGAACAGCTACTGACTAAATTAAATACTCATATGGAAACGGATAAGCCGCACTTAAGCGCAACGTTAACGCTAAAAATATTGGCAAACCAACTTGAGATCAAGAGTAAAGATTTGTCACGCGTGATAAATATAGGGAGTAATAAAACTTTCTTTGATTTTGTAAACTCTTACCGCATTGAAGAAATTAAAAGGATCTTAAAAGATGAAAGTCAGCGACACCAAAAAATAGAGATTATCGCTTATGAATCTGGCATCAGTTCAACTTCAACACTTAATAGATTGTTTAAAAAATATGTTGATATGACACCTAGCCAATATCGAGCACAGTTTGAATAATACTAATTTCGCTCAGAGCGATTCTTAAGCACAATATCAGAACCATCCTGCGCATAAAAATCGACTCTAAATTGGGTATCTTCAGTTAACAATTCCACCTTATGCCAGTATTCTGGAGGAGAAACAGCTGAATCTCCCGCTGAGATAATGATTTCCTGTTCAACTTCAGCTTTTCGGTCAACAAATCCAAAAAACTTTAACTGACCAGTAAGCACGGAAATTTTTCCGTAAACACCCGCACGAGTATTATGCAAATGCAGGAACATTTTTGGTACATTGTTTTTATCCATAACAACCGTTGATTTATAGTTCACGTAATTCTCAGGAATATTTTTCATTTATTAAATCTCTTCTTTAGTTGCTCTTTTATCTTTCATTTAGCATGTATCAAGCCACTTCAATAATTTAAAAAAAGCAACAAACTAAATAACCATTAATACTTGCTGGAATACTCTGTAATCGTTTGATATTTAAGTGTTAACTATCTACACGTCACAATTTACTAAATAAATAATTACTCAAATTAATTACTTTGCTCGTGCGCATTAAGTGAATTCATTCCCGATCAAGTGTCATAAAGACACTCTTGTAACTTTTAAACCACAACAAAACAAAGTCAATTAGACTCACTCCCAATAAATACGTTAACAATCCTCATTAACCAATTGAATTTAAAGAATTAATGAAAGCTAAAAATATTGGCATGTCCTCTGCAATACTCTTATCAAAGTGCTTTATCCAGCATCTAATACCAATCCCATTAAAGAGATATTAATCATGTTTAAGTTATTTAAATCAAAAAAAGAAAATCATCAAGAAAGGCAATTAAATGAGATAGTAAATAGCAATAGTGATATTGATGAAGTTAAAGAGAATCAGCAATCAAGTCCCAAAAAGCATGGCAGTGATGGGGTTTGCTGTGGGGGCTGTGGAGGAGAATAACAATACAATTTGCTATACCTACTCCACTTGGAATATAAAATTCAGGTGGCGTGGCTTGATGAAGGTGAAAGGATAAAAATGAAAATGAAAGTTAAAACAACTCTAATCCAGGTAATACCGCATGTTCAGGATAAATACAATGATGTAAATAAATAGCTAAACCAGCATCACCTGTCCACAAAGAATAACGTCCTTGTTGGTATTGTTTTCTATCACGCTGGCATTGTTGAATAGCATGCATCGCAAATTGACGAGCTCGCTCTAACCACATTGCATCTCCCCAGCGTTTATACAAGTATAAAAATGCATAGCCATTGCCTGCAGTGCCATGGCAAATATTGCTACCTTTCTTTAAAGGCCCTGCTTGCCAAATAAGTTCACCTGTTTTTCTTAATAAAGAATCCAAATTCAATGAGTTTTGTGAATCACTTATTGGTGTAGCAGCCATTGCCGTAACAATACCTGCGGCGCCATGACACCATTGTACCAATAATTTCTCAATATCGGGTTTAGTGCAAAGTTGCCAATTAGCCATATCGTCATTAGATTTAGCAGATAACTGCAAAGTTGCAACGGTACGTTCGATGATCGTCTCAATTAAATTATCATCAAGTAAATCGATTCCTTGCAATAGGATATTGGCATTACCGACAATACCATGACAAGCACCATAATAATGACGTGCAGGGCCAAAGACTTTACTTTGCCACAACCATTGTTTGCTTTCAGGGTCTTGCTGCCAGTTATCTAACAATGACTGTGCACCCTGAATATATACATCTCGCCAGCACTGATCTTTTGTTTGTCTGTAGAGAAACAAAGCCGCATGCATCATCCCCGTTTGCCCTGAAGTCACTTCGTATAAAGGTAAATTAAGCGTTTGTTTCATCGCTTTTAAAAGCTGCTGTTTTACCGTTTCATTTTTAGGTTGGGCTAAAA
Source organism: Colwellia sp. (assembly GCA_013215655.1). Lineage (GTDB taxonomy): Bacteria > Pseudomonadota > Gammaproteobacteria > Enterobacterales > Alteromonadaceae > Colwellia_A. The sequence goes on along the minus strand of JABSOX010000029.1, from coordinate 428 downwards.
ATGTGGGCATTAATATACCCAATTCACCTAACTGTAAACCGGGCTCAATTTGCACATCTGGATGCTTTAGATATGAACAATAAATTGTTGATAACTGAGCAGAGAAATCTTTAGCTGCATAGCTGCACCTTTTTAATATTTGCATTGCAGAAACAACACCCGCGGCACCTGCGTATGCTGCCCATTTGGGGCTATCACTGGCATAGCTCTCAGCATCTAAAGGATGCGTTGGCCAGCTACCATTTGCCATTATCGACCTATTAATATCACTAACAATGGTATTAATTTCACTAACAATAAGTGGTGACGACCATACTTGTTGAGTAAAGGGTTCATGTCGTGCAGGATCATATAAATTTTCTGGCATAAACTTAGGGTCTGTTGATCTTTGGAGTTTGTTTTTGCAGCGGCTTGTTTTATTTTTATAC